>NZ_JAAQWI010000011.1:0-268696 GCF_012985385.1 Pseudomonas sp. WS 5503 | reverse complement strand
CACTGCCCGGAGTGACGCCATCTTTGGGGTTGATCAGGTAGACCACCAACGGCACCTCGGTATGCCGCAGGCCGATACCGCCATGCGCCCCTTCGATATCACCATCAATGGCCGGTTCCATCAGCGGAACAACGATGGGCGGCAGGAGGGGGTTAAGTGTTTTGTCCTTGGGCATGGCGAGAGTCCTCACGGTCGTGCGCTGTTGGCTTACCGTTATCAAACGCCTTAAATCGCGGCGTGCCTACTGTCAGAATTAACAGGTCGTGCGGGATGCCCCTGGATCGGTACCTGTTAATTCTGACAGTAGGCAATGCCCGGTTTCAGGTGTTTGATAGCGCCAACAGCACACTTCGCAGGAACAGGAGAACAGCCATGCCAGCCAAAAAAAACCAGACATCCGCGCCTGCGACCAAGCCAGCAGCGGCAGAGGGAAAGACCAAAACCAAAGCCTCTGCCAAACAGAAGGTTCCGGCCCTATCACACACCATCATGACGCTGGAGGAAAAGAAGGCGCCCAAGTACCTCGACCGGCTTTACATTCCCGGCATGAGTGAGAACGTCAAAGGCTACGACGCTGGCGTCCCGAAGTGGTTGTTTGAGTCAGGCATGACGATTCAGGTAGACAAAGGCTGGGCCGCGGCCCCGGGCGATGTCATCACGGTCGGTAAACTACTCGACGACGGCACCGTGTCGGTACTCGCCACCAAGCAGCTCAAACCTGGCGAGGAGCTGAACAACGCCTACTTTTTCGCCGCCGAACAGAAGGATCTGCCCGACGGCCCGTATGCCCTGGTGTATGTGGTCCACTATGCCGGAGGCACGGACTACGACAGGTCTTACCCGCTGCTGACGCTGGTCAAGACCGACCTTCCCGCCGGTAACGACGACGACGGCCCTACAGTACCCGGGCATTCAGGACTGAAATTCAGCGTATCCGAGACGGTCATCGTCCCAGGCAATGCCAGCAAAGGCGTCACTATCACGCTCCAGCCGCCCCCAAACACCAACCCAACCGATGAAGTCGATCTTCACTGGGGATCGGTAATCAAGACGCAAAACATTGCGGGGGCTCTCAAGCCCACAGTGATCCTGGTGACCTATGCGGATTTGCTTGAAGCCGGCGACAGTGATCTTCGGTACGTCTGGCTGGAGGTGCGGGACCTGGTGGGGAATGTCTCGACGCCCGGCTCGGCCAGCGTGGAGGTCTCGGTGAACCTGGGCCAGCACCTTACGGATGGCCCCGTCATTGTCAATGGCGGGCCACCTGGCTATATCGACCTTGAAGTCGTGGGGGAAAACCCCCTGGAGCTGCAGGTTCGCACGCCGTCTAGCGTGGGCGGTGTGGGTGATATTTATGATGTGATGTTCCGCATCTACCCGCCTAAAGGTGGCGTCAAAATCATTCACAAATTTGTCGAGATCAGGCGAGGTGGTCAGGTCTATTCAGTGTTCATCGATTACCTGGATGTACGGATGGCCGCTGAAGGCCGGGTGGAGACCAGCTTCGTATTGAGAAAGTCCGGCCCGCCCTACGAGGTGTACTCCAAGAAAACCGCGGCCGAGGTCAGAGGCTCAGTGGTTCGCCTGGAGCCACCGGACCTTGAGGGCTACCCAGACGATCACATCAGTAACGACCCGGCGCATGTCATCGCACGCTGCCCCTACTATGCCTGGCGGCAACCCACCGACGAGATTCTGTGGATCTTTCGACTTGTAAAAGGGTTGAACGAGGTGATCCTCCACACCGAGACACAAATCGTCGGCCAATCCTGGCCCGTCGGTGCGCCGGTCAAGCAGGTGTTTTACTGGGAACAATTGCGCCAGTTCAAAGGCTACAGCTTCGAGTTCTATTACGTGATCTCAAGCAGCTTCACCCGCGCGCGCGCAATAGACCTGAATGAATCCTTGCGTCGGATGTTGACCATCAGCTAGATACGTCAAACCCCAAGGCACTCTCGCGAGTGGCTTGGGGTTTGAGTCGCTCGACAATCAGTTTTGAATCTTGTGATCCAGCGCCGCATAAAAGTTGGCACTCTGTTGCAGGTACTTCTGAGTATAAGCCGTGACATTGGATTTTTTGCCGGTGACTTCCACGCTGGCGGCGGCAGGCAAGGCCACGGTGGCGGAAACAGCAGAAGCAGCGATGATCGAGAAGAGATTGAAATTCATGGCGGTAACCCTTGTGTTCGTTTGGTTGGGTGGCCTGGGAAGGCCTTGGAACCCAACTTACGCCCGAGGGTTGAACCTTAGAAATGCTTTGAAACAGTAGCCGTTATCACTGCGATTAATACAAAGGCTCAGGCCCCGCAGTGCGGGGCCTGTGGCTTATTGACGCACCAGGAACTTGAGGTCACTGGGGGCATCGATCGGCAATTTCTGCACGGTTTTACCCAGCAGGCCGGTCTTGGGGTCGCGCTCGACGACGACAATTTCATTGCTTTTCTGGTTGGCGATCAGCAGGAATTTTCCGCTAGGGTCGAGGCTGAACTCACGCGGATGGTCGCCTTCGACAGAACGCCGCTGGATTTCCTTGAGGTGCGCGGTGGCTGGATCGATGCTGAACACCAGCATCTGATTGGCCGTGCCACGGTTGCTCACGTACAGGAATTTGCCGTCGTTTGACGCATGCAACGCCGCACCGGCCTTGTCGGACACCGGTTGGCCGGCGGCATAGTCGAGCAACTGGGTTTGCGTCAGCTTGCCCTCGTTGTAATCGAACACGGCTACCTGGGCGCTCATCTCAGTGGTCAGCCAGGCGTGTTTGCCGTCCGCGCTGAACAGCAAGTGACGCGGGCCGCTGCCCGGTGGCAACTGCACCAACGCCGGGTCGGCCGCTGTCAGTGGCAGCTCGTGATTGGCCTTGGGGTCGTAGCGGTAGGCAAACACCTTGTCCGCGCCCAGGTCCTGCACGAATACATACTTGCCGTCCGGCGACGACACTACCGAATGCACATGGTTGGACGCCTGGCGCTCCGGGTTCACACGGCTGGCCGGGTGCCCGCTCAACTGCACCGGTGCCGACAGCTTGCCGCTGGCATCCACCGGCAGGATCGCCAGGCTGCCACCCGGGTCTTCCACCACCGAATAGTTGGCGACGAACAGGTAGCGCCCATCGGCGGCCACACTGGAATGGGTCGGCTCATTGCCCAGGCTCTGCACCTGGTTGATCAGGGTCAGCTGGTGGTTCTGGGGGTCGATGCTATAGCTGCTGACACGCCCCACCGGGTCTGCCTGGCCGGGGCCGTTCTCATTGACCACAAACAACTGCTTCTGGTCTTTGGAGATCGTCAGCCAGGAAGGGTTGGCGGTTTTCGCCGCCAGCACTGGCTTGCCGCTGAACTGCCCGGTGCTACTGTCGAATTGCAGGCGGTAGATCCCTTCACTGGTGCCGGCTGTATAGCTGCCGACCAACAGTTCATGGATATCGGCCGGCGCGGCCTGCACCGACATCGCACCGACACTGCCTGCCATCAGCAGGGGCCAGAATTTACGCATCATCTGCTTCGTCCTCGTCGTTATTGTTGTCGCCCTGGATGGCGCTCAAGCAGACCAGACGGTGTTCACCGTCGTCGTTGATCAGCAACCAGCTTTGCAAGCTCTCGTCAAAGGTAGCCGCCTGCAATTGTTCTGGACTGAAGGTCCAACGCTTGAGTTCCCGGCCATCCATGCTTTGGATCTGCAGTTGCTGATCAAGCTCGAAGTCAAAAGCGTGCAGCCCATTGATGATCAGCATATCGCTGGTGGCAAGGACGCAGGTCAGGGTGTCGGCAGTCATGGCAGTAATCATTTTGGGGAAAGCCGCAATGATAGCCCAGGCTGTAACCTAGAGGTTGAACACTGCGGTGATGCTATCGCAGCATAGGTCTCTACAACTTCGGTACGACGCTAAACCTGTGGCGAGGGAGCTTGCTCCCGTGACGGCCTGACAGCCAACGCCCGCCTACCTGACACCCCCACGATCAAACTGTGGGAGCTGGCTTGCCTGCGATGGCAACCTGACGGCCGACGCAGTTATACCGGGTAAATATCCATTCCTGCGGTAACAGACATCTACGCGCTCTGATCCAACATCCCAGTTGGCTGCCAGGCCGTCTTCGCAGGCAAGCCAGCTCCCACACTTGGCACGGTGCGTCAGTTGGATCAGCTTCGGCTGTCAGGCCGTCACGGGAGCAAGCTCCCTCGCCACAGGTCCAGCTTTGCGCCAACGTTGTGTAGATAGCTATGCCTATCGCAGGCAAGCCTGCTCCCGCCTTTTGGAAGCAGGATCAGTGCGCGAACAACGAGTTGCCCTTCTGCCCTGCCAGCTTTTCAGGCTTGATCAGGAATCGCGCCAGCGCCGGCAACAGCCACAGCGCGCCGAACATGTTCCACAGCAACATGAAGGTCAACATCAAACCCATGTCGGCCTGGAACTTGATGGCCGAGAAGATCCAGGTGCACACGCCAATGGCCAGGCACAAGCCGGTAAACAGCACGGCCTTACCGGTGGACTTCAACGTCTGGTAATAGGCCTCTTGCAAAGGCAAGCCAGCGCGCAGGAAGCTTTCCAGGCGGCTGTAGATGTAGATGCCGTAGTCCACGCCAATCCCCACACCCAGGGCTACCACCGGCAAGGTTGCGACCTTGACGCCAATGCCCATGAACGCCATCAGTGCGTTACCCAGTACCGAGGTCAGCACCAGCGGCAACACGATGCACAGGGTCGCCGCCCAAGAGCGGAAGGTGATCATGCACATGGTCGCCACGCACAGGTACACCAGGATCAGGATGATCAGTTCCGACTCCTTGATCACCTCGTTGGTGGCTGCTTCGATCCCGGCATTACCCGCTGCGAGAATGAATTCCAGGCCGTCCTTGTTGTTTTCCTTGGCGAACTCCTGCACCGCATGCACGGCACGGTCGAGGGTTTCGGCCTTGTGGTCGTTGAGGAACACCAGCACCGGCGCCAGTGAGCAATTGTTGTTGTACAAGCCATCGGCACGCGCGATGGAGTTGTTCAGCACATCCGGGTTGCGCGACAAGGTTTCCCATTTCAGGTTGCCCTCGTTCATGCCCTTGATCATTTGCTTGGACACGGTCACCAACGAGATCGCCGACTGCACGCCCTCGGTGTTCTGCATCTTCCACATCAACTGGTCGATGGGCGCCATGGCTTCATAGCGCGAGCAGCCTTCGGCCTTGGTCTTGACCATCACCACCAGCACGTCGGAGCTGGTGGAGTAATTGCTGATGATGAAGTTGTTGTCCTTGTTGTAGCGCGAATCCGGGCGCAGTTCCGGTGCGCCTTGGTCCAGGTCGCCAATCTTCAGGTTCTGGCTGTACCAGAGGCCGCCACCAAAGGCGATCAACGCCAGGAACACCGAAACCGGCGCGACTTTCGGGCTGGCAAATTTGGACAGCAGGCGCCAGAAGCTATGTTCGCGGTTCGCGTCTTTCTTGCTCTTGGCGATGGCGCGCTTGCTGATGCCCACGTAGGAAATCGCGACCGGCAGCAGGATCAGGTTAGTGAACACGATCACCGCCACGCCGATGGACGCGCCGATAGCCAGTTCGCGGATCACGCCGATGTCAATGATCAGCAGCGTGATGAAGCCCACAGCATCCGCCAGAATGGCGATCATCCCCGGCAGGAACAGTTGCCGGAAGGTGCGCCGCGCGGCGGTGAGGGCGTTGTCTGCCTCGCTGGATTGCAGGGCAATGCCGTTGATCTTCTGCACGCCATGGGAAATGCCGATGGCGAAGATCAGGAACGGCACCAGCATCGAATACGGGTCCAGTCCGAAACCGAAGAAGTGCATCAACCCCAGTTGCCAGACCACCGCCACCAATGTCGTGCTCAACACCGCAATGGTGCTGCGCAGGCAGTTGGTGAACCACAGCAGCAGAATCAGGGTGATGACGAACGCAACGCCGAAGAACAGCACCACCATCACCAGGCCATCGATCAGGTCGCCGACCTTTTTGGCAAAGCCGACAATATGAATCTTGACGTTGGGGTTCTGGGTTTCGAACTTGTCGCGGATCTTGTCTTCGAGTTCATGAGAGAACTTGCGGTAGTCCAGGGCCAGCAACTTGCCCTGGTCTTGCGGGTCCGGGTAGGACTCCAACAGCGGAATATCAACGATGCTCGACTTGAAGTCATTGGCGACCAGCCGCCCGACCTGGCCGGACTTGAGCACGTTATTGCGCAACTGGTCGAGGCTCTGCGGCGAACCGTTGTAGCTCTGCGGGATGACCTCCCCGCCGGCAAAACCTTCTTCGGTCACCTCGGTCCAGCGCACGCTGGGGCTCCACAGCGACTTGAGGCCCGAGCGGTCCACACCGGAGATGTAGAACACCTCGTCGTGGATCTGGCGCAGGGTCTCCATGTACTCCTTAGTGAAGATGTCGCCGTCCTTGGCCTCTACCGAAATACGCACGGTGTTGCCCAGGTTGGCTAGGTCGTTGCGGTGTTCCATCATCTTTTCAATGAAGGGGTGCTTGAGGGGGATCATCTTTTCAAAGCTGGTGGACGGGCGAATCAAGGTCGCCTGCCAGAACAGGAAGATACTCACCAGCAGGCAGATGACGATCACCGCCGGGCGATTGTTGAAGATCAGACGCTCAAGAAAGGTCGCTTTATCGTTGTGATGACTGCTCATTGAATCCCCGCCTTCTTATTATTGTGAGAGCTCTGCGCCGGCCGATGTGGCAACCCGCACGCCACCCTGCCCCGCGAGGATCAAATTGCCATTGCCGGCCGCCGTGACCGCCGAGAGTGAAATACGGTCCGGGCGATTGAACACACTGAAGGTCTGGCCGTCGTCATGACTGACCACCACGCTGCCGCCGTTGCCGACCACAACAATGGAACCGTCCTCCAGCAAGGTCGCCCCCGACAGGCCAAACTCCAACGCGCCACGCGCTGCGTTCAATTGGACCTGTTCCCAAGTGCTGCCGAAATCGGTGGAGCGGTAGAGGTTGCCGCGCAACCCATACGCCAGCAGGGTTTGCGGCTGTGCGGTGCTGATCACGCCAAACAGCGAACCCTCGTAGGGGCCTTCGAGTTTTTCCCAGGTCTGGCCGTCGTCGCTGGAGCGAAACATGCTGCCTTGCTCACCGACGATAAACAGGCCGGCGCCCTTGACGTGTGCAATGGCGTTGAGGTGGTACTGGTCTTCGTTGTCGAGGCGCTCGCTGACATCGTTCCAGGTTTTGCCGGCGTCGGTGGTCTCGATCAACGCACCGTAGGCGCCCACGGCCAGGCCGTGGTTGGCGTCGTTGAACCACACATCGAGCAACGGCGCTTCGCGTTTGAGGTCTTGATATTGCTGGGTCCACGTGGCGCCGCCATCGGTACTGGCAAGAATCTGCGCATCGTGGCCGACGGCCCAACCGTGCTGATCATCAACGAAAAACACCGCCGTGAGCAGTTGCCGGGTGGGTACTTTGGCTTGGGCCCAGGTGTTGCCCTGATCATCGGAATAAAGGATATGCCCCCGATCACCGACCGCCACCAGGCGCTTGCCCGCGTGAACCACGTCGATCATCAAGCCTTTGGCGGCCTTGGGGGATTCAATTGCAAAGACTGCGGCGGCGGAGGTATCGCTGGCGGCCAGAACCGGCAGCGACAATACGCTGCCAGCAAGCAGCGAGAGCGCTGTGGCCAGCAACGCAACCCTGCGTGCGGCGCGTGGGCGGCAAACAACCCAACCCATGACAGGCTCACTCATAGACCTTTCTCCCATTTATTATTGTTAGGTCGTCTTCTCTGCCAGGACCTTGAAACCTGCAATCTAGAGCGCCTGGAGGAAGCAGGAGCCATCCTATCGGGCTTTGGAATCGTCTGACAATCGGCGCTACGTTATCTTTTGTTAACTGGCGGCGTTTGGCCATGTGCTGAATATAGCTATATCAGCTGAAATGATGGCCCCACGTGATCGTTCCCACGCTCCGCGTGGGAATGCATCCCCTGACGCTCTGCGTCCTCACCGCGCAAACAGCGGGGCGCAGAGCGCCCCGGGCGGCATTCCCACGCGGAGCGTGGGAACGATCAGGAGAAATGAATTTTTATTCTATCTATTGAATTTAGTGAATTTTTATTCCATTAATAGCTTTCCTGAAAACAATAATCCAAAGGACCACGACGATGCGTGAACTCGGAATCGGCTTGATCGGCACAGGCTTCATGGGCCGCGCCCACGCGCTGGCGTTCAACAACGCCCGGGCGGTATTTGAACTGCCGGTGCAGCTCAAGCTGGCCGCCCTGGCCGATGCCGACACCGAACGCGCCCAGCGTTGCGCCAGCGCCTGGGGGTTTGCCCAGGCCCATGGTGACTGGCAAGCGCTGATCAACGACCCAAAGGTCGACGTCGTGGCCATCACCACCCCCAACCATTTGCATTACTCCATGGCCATGGCCGCGATTGCGGCCGGCAAAGCCGTGTATTGCGAGAAACCCCTGGCCGTCAGCCTCGAACAAGCCGACGCCATGCGCCGCGCAGCCCATACCGCCGGGGTGGTGACGCGTGTCGGCTATAACTACCAGCACAACCCCATGATCGTGTTGGCCCGGCAGATGATTGCCCAAGGCGAACTGGGCCAGATCATCAGTTTCCAAGGTGAGTTCAGCGAAGACTTCATGGCGGACCCGGCCTCCCCTTGGTCGTGGCGCTGCGAAGTGGAGCATGCTGGCGGCGCCCTGGCTGACCTGGGCAGCCATTTGCTGTCAATGGCCCGCTACCTGGTGGGCGACGTGACCCATGTCTGTGCCGATACCCAGACCGTGCACAACCAACGCCCCGCCACCGCCGGCAGCCCAACCTCAAAAGCCATTGCCGTGGATGACCAGGTGCATGCCCTGTTGCGCTTCGCCAACGGCGCCCGTGGCACGGTGAGCAGCAGTTGGCTCAAGCACGGCTACAAGAACCATCTGAGTTTCGAGATCAGCGGCACCCAAGGCACGCTGGCGTTTGACCAGGAACGCTTGAATGAACTGCGCCTGTACCGCATCGGCCAGGACGGCTTCCAGCGCGTGCTGGCTGGCCCTGCCCTGCCCGGCTATGCGGCATTCAGCCCGGCGGCGGGGCATCAGTTGGGTTACAACGAATTGAAGACGTTGGAAGTGCAGGAGTTGATCATGGCGCTGGCCGGCCAAGGGGCCCAGGGGACGGACTTTGAGGCGGCGTGGGAGGTGGAGCGGTTGGCGACGGCGATTCGAGTGGCCGCCCTTGAGGAACGCTGGGTCAAAGTGGACACGGTTTAAAAGTGGGAGCGGGCTTGCTCGCGAATACGCTGTGTCAGTCGGCACCTTCAGTGCCTGAACCGCCGCATTCGCGAGCAAGCCCGCTCCCACATTTGGTCATCTGAACCATTCAATCAGCGCAAGGCCCGACGCAGCACTTTGCCCACCGTGGTCTTGGGCAGTTCCGTGGTGCGAAACTCCACATATTTTGGCAGCTTGTACCCCGTCAGGTACTCCCGGCAGTGCGCAAGAATCTGCTCCTGTGTCAGGGTCGGGTCCTTGCGCACGACGATGATCTTGACCTTCTCCCCGGTCACTGGGTCTTCGACCCCAATGGCCGCCACTTCAGCAACCCCAGGGTGCATGGCCACCACGTCCTCGATTTCATTGGGGTACACGTTGAAGCCCGAGACTAGGATCATGTCCTTCTTGCGGTCCACCAGGCGGATATACCCGCGTGCGTCCATCACGCCGATGTCCCCGGTGGACAGCCAGCCCTCGGCATCCAGCACCTCGGCGGTTTCCTTCGGCCGTTGCCAGTAGCCCTGCATCACTTGCGGGCCACGTACTTGCAACTCGCCCTGCTCGCCGATATCCGCCAGTTCGCCGTCTTCGCGTACGAAGCGCACCCAGGTAGAGGGCAATGGCACGCCAATGCTGCCGGTGAATTCCATCTCGCGCATGCGGGAAATATCAATGGGGCTGATGCTCACCACGGGCGAGCATTCGGTCAGCCCGTAGCCTTCGATGATCGGCAGCCCGGTTACTTCCTTCCAGCGCTTGGCCACCGCGGTGTGGGTGGCCATGCCGCCAGCAATCACCAGGCGCAGGTCGGAAAAGTCCCGTGCACAGAACTCCTTGTTTTCCAGCAAGCCATTGAACAGCGTGTTCACCCCGGCGATGCCATTGAAGCGTTCCTTGCGCAGGATCATTTGCACGCGCTTCACGTCCCGAGGGTTGGCGATGAGGATATTGCGCCCGCCCAGGCACATGAACATCAGGCAGTTCACCGTCAGTGAGAAGATGTGGTACAGCGGCAGCAAGGTCACGTTGGTTTCCTGCTTGTGCAGGTTTAACTGGTCACCGACCCAGGCCTTGGCTTGCAGCAGGTTGGCAATGATATTGCGATGGCTGAGCATCACGCCCTTGGCATCGCCGGTGGTGCCGCCGGTGTATTGCAGGAAGGCCAGTTCATCGCGGTGCAGGCTGACCGGCAAATGGTGCATGGCCCTGCCCTGTTTGAGCACCTGGTTGAAACGCAGCGAACCGGGCAGCCTGAAGGCCGGTACCTGCTTCTGCACGCTGCGCAGGATGAAGTTCATTGCCGCGCCCTTGAAGGTGCCCAGCAAGTCGCCAATGGCCGCGACCACCACTCGCTTGACGCTGCTGCCTACCATGGCTTTTTCCAGGGTATGCGCGAAATTTTCGAAGATCACCACTGTTTCGGCGCCACTGTCCTTGAGCAGGTGCTTGAGTTCGTGGGCGGTGTACAACGGGTTGACGTTGACCACTACTGCTCCGGCCAGGATCGTGCCCAGCAGGCAGATCGGGTACTGCAAGCAGTTGGGCATCATCAGGGCCACGCGGTCGCCCTTCTTCACGCCCTGGTTCTGCAGCCAGGCGGCAAAGGCAATGCCCTGGGTGCGCCAATCGGCATAGGTCATTTGCGTGCCGATGCTGACGTAGGCCACCCGTTCACGGAACTTCTCCAGATGCTCCAGGAACACTTCGCGCAGCGACGGGTAATCCTCGATCCCGGCGTCAATGTCCGCTGGCACGCCGGGCAGGTAAGTGTTCAACCAAATGCGTTCGGTGTGTTCCAGGCTGATAGCGTTCATCGCAGTGTCCTTATTGTTGTTTTTGATAGCGCTACTTTTCGACGATGGCGGTGATGCCCAACCCACCCGCCGCGCAGATCGAAATCAGGCCGCGACCGCCACCGCGTTCATGGATGGCCTTGGCCAGCGCCGCCAGTTGCCGGCCACCGGTGGCCGCAAAGGGATGGCCGCAGCCCAGTGAGCCGCCGTTGACGTTCATCTTGGCCCGGTCGATGGCGCCCAGGGGGGCGTCAAGGCCGAGTCGCTCGCGGCAATACTGCGGGTCTTCCCAGGCCTTGAGCGTGCACAGCACCTGGGCGGCGAACGCTTCGTGGATCTCGAAGAAATCGAAGTCGGCAAACCTCAAGCCTTCCCGCGCAAGCATGCGTGGCACGGCGTAAGCCGGCGCCATCAGCAGGCCCTCGGTGCCGTCGACAAAATTCACCGCAGCCGTTTCGCCGGTGCGCAAGTAGGCCAACACCGGCCAGCCATTGGCGGCGGCCCATTCTTCACTGGCCAGCAGCACCACCGAGGCGCCATCGGTCAGGGGCGTGGAGTTGCCGGCGGTGAGCGTGCCGTTCTGGCGGTCGAAGGCCGGCGACAAGCCGGCGAGCTTTTCCAGGCTGATATCGGCACGCAGGTTGTTGTCACGGGCCAAGCCGCGATGGGGGCTGATCAGGTCGTCGAAGAAGCCGCGTTTATAAGCCGCATCCAGGCGCTGGTGGCTGGTGAGGGTCAGCTCGTCCTGGGCCAGGCGCTTGATCTGCCAGCGCTTGGCCATTTCTTCGCAGTGCTCGCCCATGGACAAGCCGGTGCGCGGCTCGCCATTGCGCGGCAGCAACGGTTTGAACAGCATCGATGGGCGTACTTTCATCAAGGCCTTGAGCTTGCCGCCCAGGCTTTTGGCGCGATTGGCCGCAAGCAAGGTATGGCGCAAGGATTCGTTGATGCCAATGGGCGCGTCGGAGGTGGTGTCGGCACCACCGGCAACGCCCACTTCGATCTGGCCGAGGGCGATTTTATTTGCCACCAGCAGCGCGGCTTCAAGCCCTGTGCCACAGGCTTGTTGCACATCATAGGCAGGGGTTTGCGCCGACAACGTGGTGGACAACAGCGCCTCGCGGGCCAGGTTGAAATCCCGTGAGTGCTTGATCACCGCTCCGGCGGCAAACTCACCCAGGCGTTGGCCGTGCAGGTTGTAGCGCTCCACCAATCCTTGCAGGGCGGCGACCAGCAGGTCCTGGTTACTGTCGTGGGCATACACCGTGTTGGAGCGCGCAAATGGAATACGGTTGCCGCCGATAATCGCCACGCGGCGGGACGGGGCTGGGGTAAAACTGTAGTCACTCATTGCTGGCTCTCTTTCCAAATGAATAGCCCGCGCATATGGGGCTTGTCTCCGGCGAAATTGCGCACTTCGAACTCGCGCCGTGGCCCGCTTACGGGGTGGCCCCACAGGACTACCTGGCCGGGCAGGAAGATCGGCAATTTGAAGTCGCAATGGGCCTCGGCCTGGTCCAGGCCACCGGGCGGCTGTTGCGCTGCCAATGCGCGGCCCAGGGTCCACATGCCATGGGCGATGGCGCGACGAAAGCCGAACAGCCTGGCACCGATGACCGACGTGTGAATGGGATTGAAATCCCCCGACACCTTGGCAAAGCGTCGCCCCAGGTCGGCGGGCAGTACCCAGCGCTGGGTGCGTAACAGGCCGTCTTCCTGTAGCGGCAGAGGGTCATTCCAGGGTTCACCCACCGGATTGCTGACGTCACGGCGCAAATACAGACTGTCGCTTTCCCACACCAGGGTTTCCTGGCTGTAGGCACGGGTGGCGATACTCAAGGCCTGCCCTTTTGGATGGGCCACCCAGCGCTCGCAATACACCTCCAGGCGCAGCGCCTGGCCCTCGTGCAAGCGCTGGTTCTGACGAATACGATTGGCCAGGTGCACCATGCCACTGGCCGGGTACGGGAAGCTTGGCCGAGTCAGCAGCATGAGGTGCAGTGGGAACGCCAGCACATGGGGATAGGACAATGGCACGCCCTGCTCGCGACGAAAACCGCACGCCCGTGCGTAAGCGGCGATACCGGCCGACGAAAGCTCCACCGCGCTGCGCACCAGGCGTGCTGCAGGCAATGGCGGCGCACCGTCGAGTTTGGGTTTGCGCAAGGCGCGCAGGCCGTCGAGCAACAACTGCGTGCGCGACGGCGGTGGGTCGATAATCTGCGTCAAGTAGTCCATCGGTCAGGCTCCCAACAGGCTTTGGCCGCACACCCGCACCACCTGGCCATTGACGCCGCCCGACGCCGGATGCGCCAGCCAGGCGATGGTCTCGGCCACGTCGATGGGTTGCCCGCCCTGGGACAACGAATTCATGCGCCGCCCCGCTTCGCGGATCATCAGCGGGATCTTCGCGGTCATCTGGGTCTCGATAAAGCCGGGCGCCACCGCGTTCACCGTGACCTGCCGGGCTGCCGCACGCGGTGCCAGGCCCTGTACCAGGCCTATCACACCGGCCTTGGACGTGGCGTAGTTGCTCTGCCCCAGGTTGCCGGCGATACCGGAAATCGACGACACGCACACAATGCGCCCACCAGGGTTCAAACCCTGACTGTCGAGCAAGGCCTCACTGAGCTGCCACGGCGCTTCGAGATTGACCGCCAGCACACTGCGCCAGGCGCCCTCTGTCATTTTGGCGATGGTCTTGTCGCGGGTGATCCCGGCGTTGTGCACCACCACATCAAAGGCGCCGTATTGGCTGACGTGGGTTTGCAACAGTGAGGCGGTGTCGGCGGCGGTAATATCCAGAGGCAACGCCGAACCGCCCACGCTGGTCGCCGCCTGCTGCAAGGCTTCCTGGGCCTGGGGCACGTCCACACACACCACATGGGCACCGTCCCGCGCCAGCACCTGGGCAATCGCCAGGCCGATGCCACGGGAGGCGCCGGTGACCAGGGCGCGTTTGCCGGCAAAGGGTTTGTCCCAGTTGATGGCGGCATGGCCATCGACCGGTTTTTCCAGGCGCACCACCTGCCCCGAGACATAGGCGGAACGGCGCGACAGGAAAAACCCCAGGCTGCTGTCCAGCGCGTCTTCCGCGCCCGGCGCCACGTACAGCAGTTGCACGGTGATCGCGCGGCGCAGTTCCTTGGCCAGCGAACGCACCAAGCCTTCAAGGGCGCGTTGGGCGATGGCCTGGGGCAAGTCGTCGCAATGCTCGGGTGCCGTGCCGAGCACCACTACTCGGCCATGCTGGCTGAGGCGCTTGGCATTGCTGTGAAAGAACAGGTAAAGCTCATCCAACTGTTGCAGGTCGGTCACGCCGCTGGCGTCGAACACCGCGCCTTGCACCTTGACCGTGGACGGTGCCTTGAGCGTCGCCGGGCTCGCGGCGACGGTGTCGGTGGCGCTGAACACGCGCTGCACCGAGGCCACCAGGCGCCCTGCCCCGGCGATGATCACAGGATTAGCCAGGCCGGCCTGGCCGCTGCGATGCCGTTGCAGGGGCAAGGGTTGCGGCAAGCCGACCGCCTGGGCCAGACGCCGGCCCCAGGGGGAATTGACGAACGAAAGGTAGCTGTCACTCATAAGGAGTCCACTCACAACACAGTTCTTGCCTGATAAACCGGTCAAATGTGGGGAACTGGATCGCCCTCTGTAGGAGCGAGCTTGCTCGCGAAAAACGTCAACGATAACGCTGGATTCCTGAATCAACGCGGCGCCTGTGAGTTCTTCGCGAGCAAGCTCGCTCCTACAAAAAGCCTTCTGCCTGGTATTCAAGGCAAGCAGTTCCCACCTGTGGACCGGGTTTTCTCTTAATTGACCGGGACGCTGCGCCGTTTGGCCACCGGCTCGAGCGCCTGCTTACGCTGCTGCAGAGCCTCCAGCAAACCAAAGTCCTGGGGAAAGTCGTCCACCTGGATACCGTGGTCGGCGTATTCCACATAGCGCGCCAGCAAGGCGTCTTCGTCGTCGCTGATCAAATCCAGCGCCCGCGCCTTCACGCGCCAATCGGTGAAGGCCGTGGCAGAAATCGGCAGCGGGCCGAGCAGACCTTGCTTGATGGCGGGCTTTAGCCGCGCCTCGATCAGCTCCACTTGTGGCAGCAAACGGAAACCCAATTCGCCGTAGGCCAGCTTGTCGACTTCCGGATGTGGGATGTAGGAGTTGGCCAGCAAACGGTCGCGGGTCTCGCCAGGGGTCTGCACCACCTCCGCCACCTGCGCCAACAGGCGGTCCGACGGTTTGCGCAGCGGGATGCCAAACGGAAAGCTCAAGGTGCGCACTACTGCTGCTGCGGGTTTTGAAGGGTAGTTGTCGAGCACTTCGGCCAAGGCTTCGTGGGCGCGCAACAAGGCGTCCTGGGCCGCCCAGTGCACCAGCGGCAAGTCCGCCTGGGGCCTGCCGTCATCCTCGAAGCGCTTGAGCACGCAAGACAGGATGTACAACTGCGACAAAATATCCCCCAGGCGCCCGGTAATACTTTCCTTGCGCTTGAGGGCACCTCCCAGCACGCCCATGGAAATATCCGAGATCAGCGCCAGCACCACCGACAGCCGATTGGCCTGGCGGTAGTAGGCAGCCAGCGCCGAGTCGGTCTTGGCCGGGGACGCAATCAGGCGTCCGCCGGTCAGGGCATGCACCGCTGCGCGTACGGTGTTGGCCACGACAAAACTCACATGGCCAAACATTGCGCTGTCGAAGTCTTCCAGGGCCTTGCGCCGGTCGGGGTTGTGCGCCGCTTCCATCTCACGGAACACGTAGGGATGGCAACGAATCAAGCCCTGGCCAAAGATGATCAGGCAGCGGGTCATGATGTTCGCACCTTCCACCGTAATGGCGATGGGGCTTTGCTGGTAGGCACGGGCGAGGAAGTTATTGGGGCCCATGCAGATGCCTTTGCCGGCGACGATGTCCATGCCGTCGTTGACGATGATGCGCGCCCGCTCTGTGACGTGGTACTTGGCAATGGCCGAGATCACCGACGGTTTCTCGCCGGCGTCCAGGGATGCCACCGACACCTTGCGCACCGCATCACAGGCATACAGATGCCCGGCCATGCGCGCCAGCGGCGCCTGTACACCTTCGAACTTGCCGATGGGCAGGCCGAATTGCTTGCGCATCGCCGCATAGGCTGTGGTACCGCGTACCGCCACTTTACCCAGGCCGACGTTGGCCGATGGCAGGGAAATCGCCCGGCCTGCCGCCAGGCATTCCATCAACATGCGCCAGCCGTTGCCGATTTGTTCGCGACCACCGATCACCCACTCCAAGGGAATGAACACATCCTTGCCGGTAGTAGGACCGTTCTGGAAAACCGCATTCAACGGCCAGTGACGCCGGCCGCTGTTTACCCCTGGATGGGAGGTGGGGATCAACGCACAGGTAATGCCCAGGGAACCAGGCGCGCCAAGCAAGCCCTGCGGGTCTTCGGCGCGGAACGCCAGGCCCAGCACCGTGGCAATCGGGCCGAGGGTGATGTAGCGCTTGTCCCAGGTCACTTTGAAACCCAGTACTTCCTCGCCCTCATGCATGCCTTTGCAGACGATGCCCAGGTCAGGGATCGCGCCGGCATCGGAGCCGGCATAGGGGCTGGTCAGGGCGAAACACGGAATATCGTCACCGCGTGCCAGGCGCGGCAGGTAGTAGTTGCGCTGGGCGTCGGTGCCGTAATGCAGCAGCAGCTCGGCCGGGCCCAGGGAATTGGGGACCATCACCGAAATCGCTGCCGCCGAGCAGCGTGTCGACAGCTTCATCACCACCTGGGAATGGGCGTAGTGGGAGAAGCCTTTGCCGCCGTACTGCTTGGGAATGATCATGCCGAGGAACCCGGCATCCTTGGTGTACTGCCAGCCCTCGGGGGACATGTCCTGCCAGACCTGCGTGGTTTCCCAGTCGTTGGCGATGTCGCACAGGGTTTCGACTTCGTTGTCGAGGAAGGCTTGCTCCTCCGCGCTCAGGCTGGCCGGCGCGGCTTGCAGCAGACGCTGCCAGTCGGGCTTGCCGCTGAACAGCTCGGCATCCCACCACACGGTGCCGGACTCGATGGCCGCACGCTCGGTATCGGACATCGCCGGCATGATCGTGCGAAACAGGCCCAGAGCCTTGGTGGTCAGCAGCTTGCGGCGCAGGGGTTTGATTGCCAGCACCAAGGCGGGCAGCACCACCAACACTGCCGCCAAGGCAATGCCTGGCACGGCCACTGCGTTGAACAGGTAACCCACCACCAACCAGACCAGGCCAGCGCCCAGCCACAAGGTAGCGGCGCCTTGTCGATACGCCAGGGTAATCGCGGCGGCGAGACCCACCAATAACCAGATAAGCATGGGGATACCTCTACTTGATTCAGGGTGTGGCAAACGCATGAGCAGCTCGACATGAACTGCGGCTAAAAATCACACTACAAACTTCAAAGCGTAAATTCAAATTTTGTTTTGAAATTTTTATTTAATCGCTGAGCGAAAAAAATAGCGGCTGAACAGGCCCGCCTCGGTCGTCATGATTGGATGGGATCAATCAGGGTCGCCTATGCGACCCCGCTTCCAGCCTTCAAGCCATCTTGCGCTCGCACTGGATCAGAACGCGTAAGTCGCTGAGAGACTGACTACTTCGCCTTTGGCATCGGCTTTTCCATCGAGCGTGGCCCCACCCAGGCGATCCTGGTTGTGGGTTCTGAGCTTGGCTTTCTCAACGAATTGCCGTGAGTAGGCACCGTCGATACTCAAACCTGGAATCGCGCGAATGTTGTAGCCAAACCCCAGGGAGGCGAAAATCCGGTCACCGTCTGGGATACGTGGGTCACGTGTGGAATTGCGCGTGGGCGTCTGGTCGGTTGCGACACCCGCACGGAAGGTAAAGTCGTCGGTGAATTTGTAGTCACCGCCGAGCGACACCATCCAGGCGTCCTTGTAGTTGTAGGGAATCGACACGATTTGCGTCCCCTCTGACTTCAATGTCAACGCCTTGAACGAGGACCATTGGGTCCAGGTGACGCTGGCGCCCAGCGTGAGGCGATCGTTGAACTGATGGACCCAGTCGATGGAAGCGTTGGCTGGCACATCCAGTTGCGTTGACGCCTTGGCACCATTGACGTTGAGGTCCAGCCCCGGGTATGCCAAGGCTGGCAGGCCACCTTCGATAAGTGACTTGTTGGCCTCGTCAGCATAAATGCTGTACTTGCCTTCCAGTTTGTTCTTGATCTTCGCGTGATAATTCAAGCCCAGGGTATCGAACTCGGTGGGTTTCCAGACCACGCCCGCAAACCAGCCGACCGAGGTGTTATCCACCTTGACCCGCATCAGCGATGAGCCCACTCCCGAGGGGAACGGTATGCCGATTTCAGGTGACAACGCTGCTGCGGAATACAAGTCGAGATTCTGGCTTACAAAGCCTTTGGTGTGCTGGAGAATCGCGCCGGCCCCCACCGAAAACTCATCATTGACCTTGAACGACAAGGAGCCTGTCACCCCTACCGTTTCAATGCGCGTATCGACGGCAAAGTCGCGACCGATCCAGTCGTCATCCCAGGTCGTGCGTGCGCCCATCGGCACCACTTGGCTGAGCCCGAACGCAAAACGGTCGTTGAGCGGTATCACCATGAAGCCGGTGGGGAGCCAAGCGGTGAAGCCACCTTGCCCGCCATCGCCGGTGCGCGGCGTAGAACTTAAATCCGTTGGGTCGACGGCCACAGGCGCGTTGCCTGCGTAATCCTTCGCCGTGCCCTTGTATTTGACATTGATACGAGCGTAATCGACGGTAAATTGGGAGATCGTGTTATCAATGAATGCCATGCCGGCCGGGTTGTTGTAAGCCGCGGAGGGGTCATTCTGGAACAGTGAGCCACCGCCGAAGGCACGCCCCCATCCTGGAGCACCAAAGGTCGGCGTCGAAAAACCGCCCGCGTGTGCGTGTCCCGTTGCCGTGATCAGGCCGCCAAGAATCGCCAGGCTCAATAACGTGCGTGCCTGCTGTTTCTTATTATTCATGCTCCACTCCTTATTGTTTTTATCCTCCAGGATCGGTTTTCCCGACCTGGGTTCCCGCAGCCAGTGCCTCTTGCGAGGCACTGGTGTTTTCAACGTGTGATCATCACGTCAACCACTCACGGCACTTACGGGGTCACGGTAAAGGCCGGGCTTGGGGTAGCGGTCAGAGCGGTAATTTTGCAGGAGCCAACCGTTTGGGCGCTGGGTACGGTCAGGGTATTGGTGGAGTTTTTGAAGCCGACATTGATGGTCACTGGCGAGGCGGAGCAGTTGTTGAGAATTTTGAAGTTCACACCTGAAACCGTACCGTTGAAGGCATCAGGACCGCCACTTGCCACGTTCAATGTCCATGGCAAGCCCAGCAACTGAGGGACACCACAGAGCGCGTTGGAACCGCTGACCTGCGCGCCGGTAATCGAGGCACTCGCCCCGTTGGCGGCGACCGAGCCAGTAAATACGATGTTGCACGTCACCGGCAGGTTCAACGAAGCGGGCGACGTGACCGTGATGGACCCCGCAGTGGTGAATCCCTTACCGGCAGGCGCAATAGTTGCCGCATTGGCCATTGAAACAGCGCCAAAGCACAGAGCAAACGAAGTTGCACAAACGAGGGTTTTCAAGCTTTTCATTGTTTTTCCTCACATGTTATGGCGATTCATTTCGCCAGGGGTAATGGCCATGATCGAGAGGTCACGGTGAAACTGCAGAACTTCCCTTTCCAGCCAAATTTCAATGCATTTACCGCTACAACTGTCGGAACGTGTTATTCGACAACTTTGAAGTTGGGCGGCATCTTGATCGACACCGTCTTGATCTTGCAGTCTTCGCCAATCGCAACATCAACGGCTTCCAACTTGCCGGTGGCGTTATCCCAAGTTCCGTCGGCCGTCGACGGCCCACACTTGCCGCCCAGGCCAAAGGCATGCACGTCCACGCTGATCTTCGACATGGAGCCGCTTTTTGTATCTTTGGCGATTAACACCCAAGGCAAGTTGATGGCTTCGACACGGCTGCACTTGAGGCCACCGTCGAACTCGACTTTGTCGACATTCACCGATGAACCATCGGCTGCAACCTTGCCGGCTACCTTGATGGTGCAGTCGGCACTGATGAGCTTGCCTTTGGAAAAGCTGATAGGTCCTTGGGCGGTGAAGGCACTGCCAGGGGGTTCGATACGCGCAGCCTGGGCCTGGTGGTAAGCAATCAGGCCCATGGCCGCCAACAGGATGTGGGCGGTGAACTTGGCAGAACTTTGCATGGTGTACGTCCTTCCCTTGAAATTATTGTTGTAGGGTCAAACCAGGTTCTTGCACTCAAAACGCCGGGCGACAGGGACCTGCGCGATACACAGATCCCGAGTACACCCTGAAGGCTTACTTCATCTCAAAACGGCTTGGCAGTGCCGCTGTACTTCTCCAGGTACTTCAAGCGCTTTGACGGCTG
The DNA here is from genome assembly GCF_012985385.1 of Pseudomonas sp. WS 5503. Classification (NCBI taxonomy): domain Bacteria; kingdom Pseudomonadati; phylum Pseudomonadota; class Gammaproteobacteria; order Pseudomonadales; family Pseudomonadaceae; genus Pseudomonas; species Pseudomonas sp. WS 5503. Next base: position 248,231 of record NZ_JAAQWI010000011.1, on the reverse strand, counting down.
AAGATTGGTCAGGTTGATATCGCCGGCATAGTGATTCAGTACACGATGGTCCATGCGACGCCGCCACAAGTACGGCACATAAGCCCAGACAATCATGCTGGCGTAGCCATACGGAAGTTGCGGTGATTCATCAAAGTGACGCAGCGACTGATAACTACGCGTGGGGTTGGCATGGTGATCGGAGTGGCGCTGCAACTGGAACAGAAAGATATTGGTGACAATTCGATTACTGTTCCACGAGTGACGCGGCGAGCAGCGTTCATAACGGCCATTGGGCAACTTCTGACGCTTGAGGCCGTAATGCTCGACGTAGTTCACCACTTCCAGCAACGAGAACCCGTAGATGCCCTGGATAATCAGGAACGGAATTACCGCCGCCCCCAGCCAGGCAATCATCGCGCCCCACAACACCACGCTGTACATCCAGGCGCTGAGCACGGCGTTCTTCCAGTGCAGGGCCGGCAGGCCGAGTTTGCGCAGGCGTTCGCGCTCCAGGTTCCAGGCCGACACAGCGCTGAACCACACCGAACGCGGCAGGAATGCCCAGAAACTTTCACCGAGGCGCGAGCTGGCTGGGTCTTCCGGAGTGGCGACCCGTACGTGATGGCCACGATTATGTTCGGTGTAGAAGTGACCGTAGAAGGTCGGCGCCAGGGTGACCTTGGCCAGGAACACTTCCAGGGGTTTGGGTTTGTGCCCCAGTTCATGGGCGGTATTGATGGCAATGCCGGTGGCGGCACCGGTGGACATGGCCATGCCCACATAAGTCGACCAGCTGACTGCACCGTGAAGTTCAGTGCGTGCGGTGATGAACGCGGCGGTCCTGGCCAGCCAGTTAGAAGGTTCCAGGGTGGCCGTGGCGTGCAACAGGCCGCCGTTGATGATCCAGTCGATACCGCCCGCAGCGAGCCAACCGGTGATGACCACCGAGGCAATCACAAACAGCACGCCGGTGTAGACGATCCAGCGGTAGTAGCGTTGGGATTCAAGGTGGCTGACCGCAGATTCGGGCGGGTTGCTGACGTCTTCGCCGAGCAGGCCGTCAATCAGCGGGATCAAGCCGAAGATCACCAGCACGCCCACCCACCACAGTTGTTGCACGCCTGTGGTGATGGCAAGGGCGCCGGAGAGCAAGGGCGTCGCCAGCGGCATGATGCCGAGCCACCACAGGTGGCGTTTGCCGTCGGCCCAGACATGCGGGGCTGCCAGAGTCTGGTTCATGGCAGCCTCCGAACGCATTCGGTGGGCAACGAGACAGACGACAGGTATACGGAGCGTTGACTGCTCCGGGAAATCAACCATGCGATAAAAGGCGTTTTTTTCATTATTTTATTCGCTCTTAGGCATTTCAAAAATAATTTCAAATTACACATTGAAATAATTTTTTTAAATAAATAGCGCGGAATCGTTAGGTCGTCAACTAGTTTCTCCAGCCCTTTTTTCCGTGACCGAGCAGTCTCTTTTCAGCCGTTTGGTCAGGTACTCAGGGGCAGGCGTCAACGCCAGGCGCCGCAGTCAGGTGGCACTGTTACTGGCTCGCCAGGGCGACAGGTGGGTTTATCGGCCGGACGCTCTCGCCGGGTCGAGCCCGCTTGGCCACCTGCTCCACCAGCGCCGCCACGCGCTCGGTGGCGGTGATCGGCAACATATGCCCACGGCCTTCAATCACCTGCATTTTCAGCCCTGGCACCTTGCTGGCCAGGGCCTGGCCGTGTTTCTGGAAGTCGAGCACCTTGTCCTGCGCCCCGTAGATCAGGCCGATGGGCAGGGTCAATCGGGAGTAGCGCTTGACCATCTCCGGCAGATGGTCGTTGGCCCGGTTGATCTCGGTGGACGCCGCGTAGAAATTGTCGGGTCGCATGCCCAGCAAACCGCCGCCACGGGTGGCGAAGTCCGGCGGCGCAGGATCGGGGGCAAATACGCCCTTCACCACCGAGTCTTTGGTCAGCAGGCCGATGGGCAGGGTCAAGGTGTGCGCTACCCAGCGCCGCAGCCAGGCCGGGCGCACGGCCAGAGACAGGAACACCAGCGGCAGCATGCGTTGGGGGTGAGTCAAGGGCGCAACCAGCACCAGCCCGGATACGGCATGGGGATGGTCGAGGGCCAGCGCCAGGGCAATCGCGCCGCCCAGGGAGTGCCCCAGTACCAGCGGTTTACCCAGATCCAGCGTATTGATGAAGGCCGCGATTTGTCTCGCCTGGGCCGGCAAGTCTGCCGGCGTGCCGCTGTGCCGGGTGGAATAGCCTGAGCCCGGCCGGTCGAGGCTGATGACCCGAAAATGCTCACGCAACTGACCGGACAAGGCATAGGTCAGGTTGCGACTACTGCCCATCAGCCCGTGAATCATCACCAGCGGCGGGCCCTTGCCCTCTTCGACATAATGAAAGCGCTCGCCATCCACCTCGACGAAGCGCCCGTTGATCGGCACAGTCGCTTCAATGCGCCGCGTCATCCAGGCACTCAAGCCCCACAACGCAGCACTGGCGCCTGCCAGCACTCCCGCAGCGACAACCCATTCGACAGCCATAGCTCGGTCCTCTGCTTCCCTGCTGCTGGCGACCCGACCGGAATTGATCTGGCCCCAGCCATCGTCCACACCCTGGACCTAGACTTCATGCATACCACGTTCGTCCGTCGGACAAATCGCTCATGCGTAACAAGGCCCTAGCGTAGGCGAATTTTTCAGGTAGATTATTTAAAATCTTTTTTAAAATAAATAATTCAATTTTCCTTTGCAATGGTGTTCTATCTAAAAGACAAAACAAAAACAGGAGCACATCCGATGCCCAAGCGCTTTATTGACGAGGCAGCCCTATGAATGCCCCCAGTGACTCAATCGACATCGCCATCATTGGCTCCGGGTTCGCGGGCCTGTGCATGGCGATCAAACTCAAGGAAGCCGGGCTCACCGACTTCTTTATCGCCGAACAGGCCCAGACCCTCGGCGGCACGTGGCGCGACAACCACTACCCAGGTTGCGCCTGCGACGTGCAGTCCCATGTGTATTCGTTTTCCTTTGCGCCCAACCCGAACTGGACGCGACAGTTCGCGGCGCAACCCGAGATCCGCGCCTATCTGGAAGACTGCGCCAGGCGCTTCGAGCTGGCGCCCTATCTGCGCTTTGGCATGGGCCTGCAACATGCGGTGTTTGATGAACAGCAGCAGCGCTGGCAACTGACCTTCAGCGACGGCCGCCAGGTCAGCGCACGGGTGCTGGTGTCGGGCATGGGGGGCTTGTCGCGCCCGGCAATGCCGGACATCCCAGGGCTGGACAGTTTCAAGGGCAAGCGCTTCCACTCCCAGCAGTGGGATCACGAGTACTCCTTGAAGGGCAAGCGCGTGGCGGTGATCGGCACCGGTGCCAGCGCCATCCAGTTCGTGCCACAGATCGCCCCGCAGGTAGCGCACCTGGACCTGTTCCAGCGCACACCGCCGTGGATCATGCCCAAGCCTGATCGGCCGATTTCAGCGTTCGAGCGCTGGTTGTTCAAGCATGTACCACTCACCCAAAAGCTGGTGCGCGCTACGCTTTACTGGGCGCTGGAAGGCCGTGTGGTGGGCTTTGCCCTGCATCCACGCCTGATGAAAATGGTGCAGAAAATCGCCCTGCGTCATCTGCGCAAACAAGTGGCCCGCCCTTCCCTGCGCAAAACCCTGACGCCGGACTACACCATCGGCTGCAAGCGGGTGTTGATCTCCAACGATTACTACCCGGCACTCTCGCGCAGCAATGTCGAGGTGGTCACCGACAGCGTACTGCGCATCGAAGCCGACGGCGTGATTACCGCCGACGGTATCAAGCACCCCGCCGATTGCCTGATCTTCGGCACGGGTTTCCAGGCCAGCGACCCGTTGCCCCGTGGCTGCATCATCGGCCGTGACGGCATCGACCTGATGGACGCCTGGCGCGATGGCGCCCATGCCTACAAAGGCACCACCGTGCCGGGCTACCCGAACCTGTTTCTGATCGTGGGCCCCAACACCGGCCTGGGGCATAACTCGATGATCCTGATGATCGAGGCCCAGGTCGCGTACATCCTCGACGCCCTGAAACACATGCAGCGCCAGCGCCTTACCACGGTAGAGATCAAGCCCGCCGTGGAGCACGCCTACAACCAGCAGTTGCAGGACAAGCTCAAGCGCACCATCTGGAACACCGGCGGCTGCCAGAGCTGGTACCTCGACCCGCGCACCGGCAAGAACACCACGCTGTGGCCCGGCTCAACCTGGCGCTTCAAACAGGTCACCCGGCATTTTGCCCTCAAGGACTACAGCGTTAGCCAGGCGCCGGCGCCCGCCCTTCCTCGAGCGGTTGCAACGCCCCACTCCACCACAGAAGGCAGCCTGTCATGAAGTCATTCAACGGCCGCGTCGCGGCGATCACCGGCGCGGCTTCCGGCATGGGCCGCGCACTGGCCCTGGCGCTGGCGCGGGAAGGGTGTCACCTGGCGCTGGCAGACAAAAACAGCCAGGGCCTGGAACAGACCCTGGCGCTGATCCGCACCTCGACCTTGTCGCCCGTCACTGTCACCACCCAAGTGCTGGACGTGTCCGACCGCCAGGCCATGCTCGATTGGGCGGCGCGTTGCGCGGCCGAGCACGGCCAGGTCAACCTGGTCTTCAATAATGCCGGGGTGGCGCTGTCGAGCACCGTCGAAGGCATGGATTACACCGACCTGGAATGGATCGTCGGCATCAACTTCTGGGGAGTGGTGCATGGCACCAAGGCATTCCTGCCGTACCTCAAGGCCAGCGGCGACGGGCATATCATCAATACGTCCAGCGTGTTCGGCCTGTTCGCCCAGCCCGGCATGAGCGGCTACAACGCCACCAAGTTCGCCGTGCGCGGTTTCACCGAAGCCTTGCGCCAGGAACTCGACCTGCAACGCTGCGGCGTGTCGGCCACCTGTGTACACCCCGGCGGCATTCGTACCGATATCTGCCGCAGCAGCCGCATCGACGCGAACATGACCGGCTTTCTCATCCACAGCGAGCAACAAGCCCGCGCCGATTTCGAAAAACTCTTCATCACCGACGCCGACCAGGCCGCCAAAGTGATCTTGCAAGGCGTACGCAAAAACAAGCGCCGCGTGCTGATTGGCCGCGATGCCTATTTCCTCGATCTGCTCGCCCGTTGCCTGCCGGCGGCCTATCAGGCCCTGGTGGTGTTTGCCAGCAAGCGCATGGCGCCCAAGCCGCGCACGCCAGTGTTTGAAACCAACGACGAGCCCCGACTCTGAACAGGAGCACGCACCATGTTGCCGATCCGTCGCGATATCCGTTTTGCCTTGCCTGCCGAGCGCATCAAGAACTGGCACGAACAAGGGCCTGTAGTCAGCCATTTCTTCAATGCCCTGTCGTTGCTGTTTCCCCAGGGCGAGCTGTTCTTCATGGACAGCGTGCGCCACTACCGTGGGCAGATCGACGATGCCGAACTGAAAAAAGAGATCCAGGGGTTTATCGGCCAGGAGGCCATGCACAGCCGTGAGCACGTGGCCTACAACGACTTGCTGCAAGCGGCCGGCCTGCCGGCGCACACCCTTGACCGACGCTTGAAGTTCTTCCTCGACCTGCAGAAAAAACACCTGCCGCCATCGTTCAACCTGGCGGTGACCATCGCCCTGGAACACTACACCGCCATGCTCGCAGAAATCCTGCTGAGCGACCCGTCGCGCTTTGGCGACTCACTCAAGGGTTACCAGCAGATGTGGTACTGGCACGCCCTGGAAGAAACCGAACACAAAGCCGTGGCGTTCGATGTGTGGAACAGGGTGATCAAACCAGGGCCTGCACGTTACCTGCTGCGCACGGGGACCATGCTGACCACCAGCGTGCTGTTCTGGGTGGTGGTGCTGGATTTTCACGTGCGCCTGTTGATTGCCGACCGCACTTCGGGCGGCACGCTGAAGGGCTTGTGGCGCATGGTGAAGTTCTTGTATGGGCCCAAGGGGGTGTTTCCACGGATGTTCCGGCCGTGGCTGCATTATTTCAAGCCGGGCTTTCATCCTTGGGATCATGACAACCGAGCACGGTTGGCGGGCATTGACCGGTTGGTCGAAGAGATAGAGCGCACGCGCCGCAGCTATGAATCGGCCTAGTGCCAGGGATCAACCCTGCCGCCTGTAGGAGCGAGCTTGCTCGCGAAAAACGTCAACGATGACGCGTGCTTCCTGAATGAACGCGGCGCCTGTGAGTTCCTCGCGAGCAAGCTCGCTCCTACATAAAGCAATAAGGTTTACGCCAGGCTCTTGCTGACCACCTCAAACACATCGCTGGACAGCTCACCCGCGCCCAGGATGCGCTCCAGCTCCGCTTTCATCAGCGCCTGCCGTGCGCTGTCGTATTTACGCCAGCGTGTCAGCGGCGCCAGTTGGCGCGAGGCGATCTGCGGGTTCAACGTATTGAGCTGGATCACCAGGTCCGCCAGGAAGCGATAGCCCGAGCCATCCGCCGCATGGAAGTTGATCAGGTTCTGCCCGGCAAATGCGCCCACCAGTGCGCGCACCTTGTTGGGGTTCTTGATGGTGAACGCCGGGTGCTCCATCAACGCCTTGACCCGCGCCAGCCCGCCCGGCAAGGTGCTGCCGGCCTGTACGCTGAACCATTGGTCCATGACCAGCGGGTTGTCCTTGAAGTTTTCGGCAAACACCGCCAAGGCCTGGGCTTTCTCTGCTTCGAACGGCGAGTTCACCAACACCGCCAACGCCGTCAGGCGTTCGGTCATGTTATCGCTGGTGTCGAACTGATCCAGGGTGGCCGCCACCACTTCTGGCTTGCCGCTGAGCATCAAGTAAGACAGCGCGATGTTCTGCAGCGCACGGCGGGCGAAGTGCTCGGCCTCTGCCACGTAAGGCGTTTGCTTGGACAGCTCGCGGTTGGCCTGGTAGCGCAGCCACAAGCCTTCGAACAGGTTGTCGGCCAGTTGCTTGCGGGCAAACTCGCGGGCAGCGTGGATAGCGTCCACGTCCGCCACCTCGCTGATTTCCGTGAGGTAGGCTTCGCTCGGCAGCGAGAGCATTTCGGCGACCATGGCCTGGTCCAGGCTTTCATCGCTCAACACCGTGCGCAGCGCGTCGATCAAGCGCTGATCAAGCTTCAGCGGCTGGCCCGCCTGGTGCTGGCCGATCAGTTCCTGCAATACCTGCACCGCCAACTGCTGGCCAGCATCCCAGCGGTTGAAACCGTCGCTGTCGTGCTGCATCAGGAACATCAGTTGATCGCGGCTGTACGGGAAGCTGAGCTTCACCGGCGCCGAGAAACCACGCAGCAACGAAGGCAAGGGTTTTTCAGCGATGTCGACGAAGGTAAACGTCTGCTCCGCTTCGGTCACCGAGATTACCCGCGAAGTGTCGCCCGCCGTCGCTTCACCGGCCAGGCGCAAGGCAATGCCGGCGCCCTGCCCGTCCAGCAAGCCCAGCTCCACCGGGATCACGAAGGGCAATTTCTCGACCTTGTCCGGAGTCGGCGGGCAGCTCTGGCGGAAGGTCAGGCTGTAGGTCTTGGCCGCCGCATCGTAGGCCTCGCTTACCGCCAGGCGCGGGGTACCTGCCTGGCTGTACCAGCGCTTGAACTGGCTGAGGTCGGCGCCATTGGCGTCTTCCATGGCCTTGATGAAGTCATCGCAGGTCACGGCCTGGCCGTCATGGCGTTCGAAATACAGGTCGCTGCCTTTGCGAAAGCCCTCGGCACCGAGCAAGGTGTGGATCATGCCGACCACTTCCGAGCCCTTTTCATACACGGTCAGGGTGTAGAAGTTGGAGATCTCGATAAAGCTGTCCGGGCGCACCGCGTGGGCCATGGGGCCGGCATCTTCAGCGAACTGGTGTGTACGCAGGTACGCCACGTCCTGGATGCGCTTGACCGTGGCCGAGTTCATGTCGGCAGAGAAGCCCGAGTCACGGAACACGGTGAAGCCTTCCTTGAGCGACAGTTGGAACCAGTCGCGGCAGGTCACGCGGTTGCCCGACCAGTTATGGAAGTATTCGTGGGCGACGATGGCTTCGACGCGCTGGTGGGCGGCATCGGTAGCGGTTTCGGCGCGGGCCAGCACGGCGCTGGAGTTGAAGATGTTAAGGCCCTTGTTCTCCATGGCGCCCATGTTGAAATCGTTGACCGCCACGATCATAAAGATGTCGAGGTCGTACTCGCGACCATAGGTTTCTTCGTCCCAGCGCATGGATTTTTTCAGGCTGGTCATGGCGTGCTGGCACTTGTCGATGTTTTCCGGCTCGACGTAGATGCGCAACGCGACTTCGCGGTTGGTCATGGTGGTGAAGCTGTCTTCGACGCACCACAGGTCACCGGCCACCAGCGCAAACAGGTACGCCGGCTTCTTGAATGGATCTTCCCAGGTCGCCCAATGCCGGCCGTCTTCGCCAGGGCCGCTGGCAATCGGATTGCCGTTGGACAACAGCACCGGGTAGCTGTGTTGCTCGGCGATCACCGTGGTGGTGAACACACTCATCACGTCCGGGCGGTCGAGGTAATAGGTGATCTTGCGGAAACCTTCGGCCTCGCACTGGGTGCAGAACATACCGCTGGATTTGTACAAGCCTTCCAGGGCGGTGTTGGTTTCCGGGTGGATCTTGACGGTGGTGTCGAGGGTGAAAGTCTCACTCTTTGGCTGCACCGTCAGGTGGCTGTCGGTCAGCTGGTAGTCAGCGTCCGTGAGCGGCTGGTCGGCCAGGTTGACACTCAACAGCTCAAGTTGCTGGCCATCGAGTACCAATGGAGGCAAACCGGCGCCGCGCTCGGGGTTGCGGCGCATCACCAACTGCGCGTGGACCAGGCTGTGGTCCTCGAACAACTCGAAGGTCAGGTGCGTCTCGTCGATCAGGTAGTCCGGCGCCTGATAGTCCTTCAGGTAAATCATCTTCGGTTGTTCGGTGCGCATGCTTGGGATCCTTCTACTGATGCACGGCGAGCTGGTAGGCCGTGTATTTACGAATGTTGATAACGCCGGTGTCGAAGATCAGGTATTGGCCCTTGATCCCCAGCAGCGTGCCTTCGGCAATCGGGTTCTTGTCCAGGTTGAAGCTGACGATCTTGGTCGGATACTGCTCGACCGGGTAGCGGATTTCAATCGGCTCGATGTCAGCAATAGTTTGGATGGCTTGCAGGCCAAAGCGTTCCTGCAAACCCAGCAAGCCCTCGGCGCAAGAGGCAAATAGCTCATCACGCACCTGCTTGAGGTCCACCGATTGCGCGTCGCCCTTGAGCAAGGCACGCCAGTTGGTCTTGTCGGCCACCTGGCTGCGAAACAGATCTTCGACGAAGCCCGATTGCTGGCGCGTCGCCACGCGCATGATCGGCAACGCCTGGCTGGCGCCCTGGTCCAGCCAACGGGTGGGCAACTGTGTAGCGCGTGTAATACCGACCTTGATCCCCGACGAGTTGGCCAGGTACACCACGTGGTCGGTCATGCAGAATGTCTCGCCCCAACCCGGATCGCGGCAGGTGCCGGCGTCGTAATGGCAACGCTCGGGGCTCATGATGCACAGGTCACACTGGGCCAGCTTGGTCATGCACGGGTAGCAATAGCCCTGGCTGAAGCTGGTCTTGGTCTTGCGCCCGCAATGGCTGCAATGAATCGCGCCCAGGTATTCCAGGCGTACATGGGTGCCGATCAACGGATTGACCGGCACCTCGGTGTCGCCCAGGCGAAAGGCGTATTGAACGGTCGGCTCACCGAGTTGCGCCGACATTTTGCTGACTGCACCGCGACCAATTTCAATCAATGGATCGCATCCGACTTGAACAGGATGTTCGCCACCGGTTCTGACTTGGACGCGCACTCCTGCGGGCCCATATAGCCGGTGCGCTGCTCTTCGGGCAGGTTCTGGATCTCCCAGGCGATCATCGCTTGCAACGACAATTCGCGCTGCTCGGCGGTGAGCTTGCGGCCATCGGACCATTTGCCGATCTCTACCGCGAGCTTGAGGCTCTCGTAGATGTCCGGGGTGATGTTTTCGATCATTTCAGCAAAAGAGGACATAAGGCTCTTCCTTATCAAAGAGACGCTTTGCGACGGTTGTACAAACCACCGAGCAAACCCGTCAAGCAACCGATGACCAACCCGCCCACATGGGCCGCGTTGGCGATTTCGCCGAAACCGATCATCGAGACCAGCCCCGACAGGCAGAGCAGCAACCACACCAGCATCATCACCAGCACCCCACGGGGCAGGCGATAGGCCGGGTTGGGCGACAATAATTGAAAGATCCAGCAGTGCCCGAGCAGGCCGTACAACACGCCGGACAAACCGCCAAACAAGCCGGGGCCACCGTAGGCGTATTGCGCGTAGTTGGAGACCAGGCTGAACAACAGGGTCAGGCCCAGCAGGTTGATGCTGCCCTGGCGCGCTTCAATGCGCCGACCCAGCTCCCAGTACCACATGCCGTTCATGGCCAGATGCAGGGTGCCGAAGTGGATGAGCATCGGCGTGACCAGGCGCCACCACTGCCCCGAGGCCAGCGTGTCGGCCAACGGCGTGAACTGGATGTACTCGCCCAGCACCCGGAACGGCAGGAAGGTCAGCCAGGCCATGGTTTGCAGGTTTTCACCCAGCAGGGTCACCGCACCCACAATCAGGCTGGCCAACAGCACCAGTGCGGTGACTGGGCTGTGGCGCACCTGCTGGACAAAACCTGGCCGCGTAACCGGCGCCTGCTCGGGAATATCCAGTTGCTGGTCGGGGTCGCCAGCGGGGAAGCGTTGATACAACACGCGCACATCGTCGCTGATGGCCTCGGGCACCCACAGCACCTGTTCACCGGCCTCCTCGCTGACGCGGTGCGGCACCTGCATGCGGTGCAGCAACTTGACGAAACCACCCAGGTCAACGCTCAGGGGCAAGCGCAATACAGCTACGGTACTCATGGAATGGCCTCTGGTCGCTCAACGTCGACCCATACGAATTTACGCGGATCCAGCTGGGTTTCCTGGTCCAGCCGATACGCCACCAGCTTGCCGTACAGCACCGCGCTGTAGTCCAGGCAGGCCAGGTTCGGGCGGATCGGCGCCGGTTTGCCGCTGCGCCAGTAGTGGCCGACGAACAACAGCGGTTCATCGACGCCATAGCGCAGCAGGGAATTCTTTTGCGTGGACGACAACGGCGTGCGTGCCACCGGCTCTGGCAAGGCGTCGGGCTGGAACACGATGTCGCCGTAGGTCTTGGGGTCGTCTTCCCAGAACTTGGTGCGAAAGAACGACCGCGTCAGGCCATCGCCACCGGTCAGGGTGAGCCCATCGGGCAGGCGCATATCGGTGCCGCGCAACAGGCGATCGAATGCATTGCAGGCGAAACTGCCCGGTACGGCGGCGGCTTGCAGGAAGTGTTGGTCGATGCAGCCGTCCGGGAAGGTGGCGCGCAGCGGCTGGATAAAACTGTCGTCCCAGCACGCGTGCACTACGCGAAAACGCCCGGCGTCGACAAACAGCGGCATGTCGTAGAACCAGCCGAGGAAGTCGTGCCAGTCGGCCGGGTGGTGTTCGAACTGGGTCAGGGTCTCTTGGATCAAGCGGGCGTGGCGCGGGTTGTGCTCACGCACGAACTGCTTGCCACTGCCCGGCGGTGCCGGCGTGGTCCAGCCCAACGCATTGAACTCGTGGTTACCCATGATGCACAGCGCCTGGCCGGCCTCGGTCATATCGTGGACGATATGCAGCGCCTCACGGATGCGTGGGCCACGGTCGATGATATCGCCCAGGAACACAGCCATGCGTGACGGATGGCGCCAAGTGCCGCCCTGCTTGTGGTAACCCAATTGGTCGAGCAAGTGCTCAAGGGTATGAGCGCAACCATGCACGTCACCAATCAGGTCGTAGCTACGCGCGGGATCGAGCATCAGTCGCCTCCACCTCCCAAGCGGCTGCCCCAGCCCAACTTGGTGCGGCACACTTCGTAGTAGTTGTGATCCAGCGGGTGGATCAAGCGCAACTTCTGTGCCTTCTTGCTCACGGTGATGGTGTCACCGGGGGCGCAGGTGAAATGGTTCTGCCCGTCGCAGGAGACTTGCGGGTAGATTTGCATGTCTTTGGACACCACGATTTTCAGCTCACTGTTGCCATCGACCACAATTGGCCGACTGGACAACATATGGGGGTACATCGGCACGATCACAATGGCATCGAGCTTGGGGTGCATGATCGGGCCGCCGGCCGACAGCGCGTAGGCGGTAGAGCCGGTGGGCGTGGCGACGATCAGGCCGTCGGCCTTCTGGCTGCAGACGAACTGGCCATCAATGTACAGCTCGAACTCGATCATGCGCGTGGACTTGCCGGGGTGCAGCACCACGTCGTTAAGGGCATCGCCCTGGCCGATCGCCTCGCCATGGCGGCGCACTTCGGCCTGCAGCAGGAAGCGGTTCTCCACCAGGTAATGGCCGTCGAGCACCTTGGCCACTTCGACTTCCAGCTCATCGGGGCGGATATCGGTCAGAAAGCCCAGGCTGCCACGGTTGATGCCCAGCACCGGCACGTTATGCCGCGCCAGCGCCCGGGCAGCGCCGAGCAGGCTGCCATCGCCACCGACCACGATGACCATGTCGCACACCTCGCCGAGCATCTTGCGCGACGAGGTTTGCAGGCCGTGGCCAGGGAGGATTTCAGCGATGGTGTCTTCGAGGATCACATGCAGGTGGCGCTCGAGCAGAAACTTCTTCAGCCGGCGGACGGTGTCCAACACCTGGGTACTGCCCAGGCGACCGATAATGCCGATATTGCGAAATTGCTCCATGGGGCTCCTGCGGGATCTGGGGTGAGGCAAAAAGAGCGATTATGGGCGAAAGGCCGCCTCAGGCAAAATCCTTTGTCGCCGCCAAGCCTTGATGACAATGGTTCTCAGGCACCTTCTGCACGCTGAAAAGGCTATGCTCGGACCATGACCCCATTCCCCGACTTGCACACCCTGCCCCGCCAACTGCGCCATCCCGAGGTGCGCGACCTGGCGTGGGTGATGCTCGCGCCGCCGATGCTGGCGCAGACGCCTTGGCCGCAGCGCCATCCGCTGGCGGGCAGTGACTGGGTGCAAGCTCCTCACCAACTCGAAGCCTGGCTGCGCCAGCTGGACCAGGACAGCAGCGCGTTGCAGCAGTGGCTGAGCCTGTCACGTACCCGGCGCCTGGGCCTGTACTACGAGCGCTTGTGGCAATTTGCGGTGCAGCATGCGCCGGGTGTGGAGTTGCTGGCCGCCAACCTGCCGATCCGCCGTGCCGGGCACACGCTGGGCGAACTGGACATGCTGCTGCGCGACCGCGATGGGGTGCATCACCTGGAACTGGCGATCAAACTCTACCTCGGCCCGCAGGACGGCAACGGCCAGGACGCTACGCAATGGCTGGGGCCTGGCTGCCATGATCGGCTGGACCGCAAACTCGCGCACCTTGCCCAGCATCAACTGCCGATCTCCGCGCGGGCAGAAAGCCGCGAAGCCTTGGCGGCGTTGGATATCCAAGCGTTCGATGCGCACTTGTGGCTCGGCGGCTATCTGCTCTACCCCTGGCCCGGCGCGGCGCACTCCCCCCTCGGCGCTCACCCGCAGCATCTGCGTGGGCGCTGGTTGCATCAGCGCGACTGGACGGACTTTGTCAGCACCCGCCCAGAGGGTCGCTGGCAACCCCTGCCCCGCCATGCCTGGCTGGCGCCCGCGCATTACCCGGCCGATGAAGTGTGGAGTGAGGTGCAGATGCAAGACTGGCTGGCAGAGCTAGACCCAATGGCCCCGGCGCAGTTGCTGGTGCGCATGGTGCCGAACGGTGAGGAGTGGGAGGAAGCCGAGCGGTTGTTTCTGGTGGCCGATCTTTGGCCGAATGTGCCGGGGACAGGCTGATAGGTGTGGGGTGTTTGAGGGCCTCATCGCAGGCAAGCCAGCTCCCACAGTTTGACCGCGCCGCTGGCTTGCCTTTTGTAGGAGCGAGCTTGCTCGCGAAAAACTCACTGACTCCGCGTTCATTCAGCAAACACGGGTTATCGTTGACGTTTTTCGCGAGCAAGCTCGCTCCTACAGAATTGACCGCAGCGCCGATTCCATGTGGGAGCTGGCTTGCCTGCGATGGCGATAGCCCAGGCGCTACAGCTTATCGATGTGCTGATACTCCAACTGCAAACCCACCGCCAATTCCTCAGCCCGCCCCAACCTGATCGGCCCACGCTCGATGTCAATCAACATGCCTGGACACTCCAATCGCGGCAGCGCGCCCATCGCCTTTAGCCGCCCATCGGTCACCACCAGCAACTTCTGTTGCTCGGCAGGATAGCGCTTGCGTCGCGCCGCCAACCAATGCCCCGCCTCGGTCAGCGCAGCCAGCAACGGCGTCCCGCCGCCCGCTCCCAACTGCTCCAACCAATCGGACAAGCCTTTCGCCGCCTTCAAACCTTGCACCTGCCACTTCGGCGATTGCCCGCTGGCCGTCAATAACGCCATACGCGCCCGTTGGCGATAAGCATCATCAAACAGCTGGGCCAGCAGCCCCTTGGCATCGGTCAGTGCCCGATGGCGCCGCGTGGACGCCGAGGCATCGACAATCACCAGCCACAGTTCAGGAGCCGACCGGCTGCGCAGGTGGAACAGCAGGTCCTCACGGCATTGCGGCCGCCCACCCAGCAACGTGCCCGGCCAATTGATCGCCCCGCGCTGTGCGCTGCGGGCCTTGCCCTGCCGGCCGGTGTTCAATCGCCCCGCCTGGGGCCGGGCATCCGCCCCCGCGTCAGGTCGGGGGCGGATGCCTAGGGCTTTTTTGGCCAGGTGGGTACATCGCGGCGTGCGCCCGTGGGCAAGGCGGGGGCGGGCATATCGCCCCACTGGCCTTGGCCGGGCGAGGTTTCAGAAGGTGACGACGACGGCCCGTCATTCGGCGGGGGCGGCGCGCCTGCCGGCGCTTGCTGCTGACGTCGATGGCGCAAGGCAAACTCCGCCACCGCGTCGATATCTTCCTGCTCGATAGCAGCGGCGCCACGCCAAGCCGCATGGGCACGGGCGCCACGCAACCAGACCAGGTCGGCACGCAGGCCGTCGACCCCAGCGGCAAAGCAGCGCTCGGTGATGCGGGCCAACGCCTGGTCATCCAGGGCGATCCTGTCTAGCCGTGCCCGTGCCAGGGTGCAGCGTTCGCGCAAGGCAGCTTGCGCTGGCGCCCACTGCGCGCAGAACGCAGCCGGGTCAGTGTCGAAATCCAGGCGACGCCGGATGATCTGCCCGCGCTCGGCGGGCAGAGTCTGCCCGCTCAAGGCCACGTTGAAGCCGAAGCGGTCGAGCAACTGCGGGCGCAACTCGCCCTCCTCCGGGTTCATGGTGCCGATCAGTACAAAGCGCGCCGCATGGCGATGGGAAATCCCGTCGCGTTCGATCAAGTTGGTGCCGCTGGCGGCTACGTCCAGCAGCAGGTCCACCAAGTGGTCGGCCAGCAGGTTGACTTCATCCACGTACAACACCCCACCGTCAGCCTTCGCCAACACACCGGGGGAGAATTGCGCACGGCCTTCGCCCAGCGCGGCATCCAGGTCCAGGGTGCCGACCAGGCGCTCTTCGGTCGCCCCCAGGGGCAAGGTTACAAACTGCCCGCTGGCCAGCAGGTCTGCCAGCCCACGGGCCAGAGTCGACTTGGCCATGCCGCGTGGCCCTTCGATCAGCACGCCGCCGATCTTCGGGTCGATGGCGGCCAGGCACAGCGCGAGCTTCAAGTCATCAGCGCCGACCACGGCGGCCAGCGGAAAATGGGGAATATCAGTCATAGTCAACTCTTAATAACGCGTTCAAACGCTCCCGCGTGGGAACGCTTCGCTGGACGCTCGGCGTCCGTTCTTGTGACGCAGAGCGTCACGGGCTGCATTCCCACGCGGAGCGTGGGAACGGTCAGCGGAGCGAGGGAATGATCAGCGGAGCGCGGGAACGAGCACTCAGCTGTCTTCTTCTATGTCCAGCAACAGGTTTTCCAAGGCTTCGCGGTACGCCCCCGGTGCCTGCCACAAGCCACGTTGCTGGGCTTCGAGCATGCGCTCGGTCATGTCGCGCAGGGCATCGGGGTTGTGCTGTTGCACAAAGGCACGGGTGTCAGGGTCCAACAGGTAGGCATCGGCGAGCAAGGCGTATTGGTGATCGTCAATCAGCGCGGTGGTAGCGTCGAAGGCGAACAGGTTGTCCACAGTCGCGGCCATTTCAAACGCGCCTTTATAGCCATGGCGCTTCACGCCTTCGATCCACTTGGGGTTGGCCGCACGGGAACGGATCACCCGGTTGAGCTCTTCCTTCAAGGTGCGGATTTTCGGCACGTCCGGCTGGCTGTGGTCGCCATGGTAGCTGGCGGCCTTTTCGCCGCTCAGGGTTTCCACGGCGGCCAGCATGCCGCCCTGGAATTGGTAGTAGTCGTTGGAGTCGAGCAAGTCGTGCTCGCGATTGTCCTGGTTCTGCAACACCGCCTTCACCTGGCTCAAACGCTGGGCAAATTGCTCGCGGGCCGCAGTGCCTTCGTCAGCGCCACCATAGGCGTAGCCACCCCAGTTCAGGTAGACCTCGGCCAAGTCCTCGCGGCTCTGCCACAAGCGCCCGTCAATCGCGCCCTGCACGCCCGCGCCATAGGCACCCGGTTTGGCGCCGAAAATGCGCCAGCCGGCCTGCTTGGCCGCGGCACCTTCATCCAGGCCCGCCTCAAGCAATGCTTGGCGTTCACTGCGTACTTTGGCGGCCAGCGGGTTCATGTCGTCGGGTTCATCCAGGGCGGCCACCGCCTGCACCGCCGCATCGAACAGGCGGATCAGGTTGGCAAACGCATCGCGGAAGAACCCGGATACGCGCAGGGTCACGTCCACCCGCGGGCGGTCCAATAAGCTGATCGGCAGGATCTCGAAATCGTCCACCCGCTGACTGCCAGTGGCCCATACCGGGCGCACGCCCATCAGTGCCATGGCCTGGGCGATATCGTCACCGCCGGTGCGCATGGTCGCGGTGCCCCATACCGACAGGCCGAGCTGGCGCAGGTGGTCGCCATGGTCTTGCAGGTGCCGCTCAAGAATCAGGTTGGCCGACTGGAAACCGAGACGCCACGCCGTGGTGGTTGGCAGGTTGCGTACGTCCACGGTAAAGAAGTTACGCCCCGTAGGCAGCACATCCAGCCGACCGCGACTCGGCGCACCGCTGGGCCCGGCCGGGACGAAACGCCCATTCAAGGCATCGAGCAAGCCGCGCATCTCTGCGGGGCCGCAAGCATCCAGGCGTGGCGCGACGACAATGCGCAGGCTTTCGATCACCGACTTCACCTCCTGCCAGCCGGGCTCTTCCAACTGTTCGATGGGGCCTTCCAATGCCTGCTCGATCAAGCGCGCCGCGTACAACTCCAGACGTTCACGGGTATCCCCGGCCGTACGCCACAGCTGATCGTCAATCTTCTGCAACACCAACGGGCGCCGCCCCGTCCAGGGCTCGGCCAGTGCACAATCGAGCGGATCAAACCCCAGGTCGAATGCCTTGGCCAACACACGCAGCAGACTCGACTGCGGGCCCCGGCCATCGCCACGGGGAATGCGCAACAGCGCCAGCAAGGTGTCGATACGCAAACGGCCCTCGGGCGACTCGCCAAAGATATGCAGGCCATCGCGGATCTGCGATTCCTTCAAGTCGCACAGGTAGGTATCCAGGCGCGGCAGCCACACCGCCGCATCCGCCTCACTGCCCAGTTCAAGCTCCTGGTCGATACGGGTTTCGCGCACCAGCTTGAGGATGTCTTTTTGCAGCTCCAGCGCACGGCGCGGGTCGAGCAATTGCGCCTCGTAATATTCGTCGGCCAATAACTCAAGGTCACGCAGCGGGCCGTAGGTTTCGGCGCGGGTCAGCGGTGGCATCAGGTGGTCGATGATCACCGCCTGGGTGCGCCGCTTGGCCTGGGCGCCCTCACCCGGGTCGTTGACGATAAACGGGTAGACATTCGGCAGCGGCCCCAGCAATGCATCCGGCCAGCAGTGCTCCGACAGGCCCACGCCTTTGCCGGGCAGCCACTCCAGGTTGCCGTGCTTGCCCACATGGATCACGCCGTGGGCGCGGTAGGTATGGCGTAGCCAGAAATAGAACGCCAGGTAGCCATGGGGCGGCACCAGGTCCGGGTCGTGGTACACCGCGCTGGCATCTACCTGGTAACCCCGGGCCGGCTGGATGCCGACAAAGGTCAGGCCCAGGCGCAGGCCGGCGACCATCAAGCGGCCATCGCGGCACATCGGATCGTTTTGCGGCGCGCCCCAACGCTCCAGCACGGCCTGGCGATTGGAGGCCGGCAAACGATCAAACATCGCCTGGTATTCCACAAGGCTCAGGCTTTGATGGCAGGGGCGCAGGTCGAGGCTGTCGAGATCGTTGGTGACGCCGCCGAGCAGTTCATGGATCAGCGCGGTGCCGCTGTCGGGCAGCCGCTCCGCCACCGGGTAGCCCTCGGCTTGCAAGGCGCGCAGGATATTCAGCGCTGCCGCAGGGGTGTCCAAGCCTACGCCGTTGCCGATGCGACCGTCGCGGGTCGGGTAGTTGGCGAGGATCAACGCAATCCGTTTCTCGGCATTGGGCACCCGCGCCAACTCGACCCAACGGCGTGCCAGCTCAGCGACAAAATCCATGCGTTCGGGCGCTGCGCGGTAGCACACCACGTCCGACTGGCTGCGCTCGCTGCGCCAGGCCAGGTCCTTGAAACTGATCGGCCGGCTGATGATGCGCCCGTCAAGCTCCGGCAAGGCAATGTGCATCGCCAGGTCGCGGGGCCCCAGGCCTTGTTCGCTGGCCTGCCAGCCGGGTTGGTTGTCCTGGGCGCAGATCGCCTGGATCACCGGGATATTGCGGCGAAACGGGCGCAAATGCGGCGCTTCCGGGCTCGATTGGGCAAAGCCGGTGGTGTTCAGAATTACCGCGGCTTGCACGTCATCCAACAGGTCCTCGACCACCGAGAGGCAGCCGGGTTCTTTCAAACTGGCCACCGCGATAGGCAAGGGGTTGAGGCCCGCCGCCTGTAAGCGCTGGCAGAACACATCAATAAAACCGGTATTGGCAGCCTGTAAATGGGAGCGGTAGAACAGCACCGCAGCCACAGGCCAATCGGGCTGCCAATCGGCCTGCCAGTCATTGAGGCGGGCATTGGCGTTGTGCGGGTGATAGATCGCCGTGCGCGGCAGCGCTTGCGGCTCGGCCCAGGCATAGTCGCGGCCCAGGTGGGCACTGGCCAGGCAGTGATAAAAATCCAGGGCATTGCCCAGGCCACCTTGGCGCAGGAAGTGCCACAGGCGCTCGCGGTGTTCGGCAGCAACAGTGCTCAGGCCGCTGAGTTCCGGGTCCGGACGGTCGTCACCCGGCACCAGGATCAGGGTGACGCCGCGTTCGGCCAACTCCACCAGGCGCTCGATGCCGTAGCGCCAATACCCGATACCGCCGTGCAATGACAGCAGGATGACCTTGGCGTGGCGCAATACCTCGTCCACGTACAGGTCGACCGAGGCATGGTTCTGCACCTGCATCGGGTTGGCCAGGCGCAGGCTGGGGTAATCCTCGGGCAATTGCTGGGCGGCTTCGGCGAGCAGCGCCAGGCTGGAGTCGCCGCTGCACAGGATCACCAGTTCAGCGGGGGTCTGGCCAAGGTCGGCAATATTGTCGTCCGCGACGAAACCACCGGGTTGGGTCCTGAGCAGGTGCATGGTTAAACGCTGAGGGCAGCGCGCAATTGCGCTTCGAGGCCAGCGGCGTCCAGTTCCTGGCCGATCAGCACCAGGCGCGTGGTGCGTGCTTCGTCAGCGCCCCAGGCACGGTCGAAGTGTTTGTCAAAGCGCGTGCCCACACCCTGGATCAGCAGGCGCATCGGTTTGTTGGGGATCGCGGCGAAACCTTTCACCCGCAGGATGCCGTGCTGCACCACCAATTGGGTCAGGGCGTCGAGCAGCAGCGCCTCATCGGCTTGGGGCAAGTCGATGGAGATGGAGTCAAAGGCATCGTGATCGTGGTCGTCTTCACCCTCGTGGTGATGGTCGTGATGGCTGTGACGCCCGTCGATATGCTCTTCGGAACCGGCGCCCAGGCCGATCAGCACGTCCAGGGGCAGACGACCGCTGCTGGCTTCGATGATCTTCACCGCCGGCGGCAGTTCTTCGGCCACTTCCAGGCGCACGCGGGCCAGGTCTTCGGCGCTGATCAGGTCGGCTTTGTTGAGGATCACCAGGTCGGCGCTGGCCAGTTGGTCGGCGAACAGCTCGTGCAACGGCGACTCGTGGTCCAGGTTGGGGTCAAGTTTGCGCTGGGCGTCGACCTGATCCGGGAAGGCGGCAAAGGTACCGGCGGCCACGGCTGGGCTGTCGACTACGGTGATCACCGCGTCAACGGTGCAGGCGCTGCGGATTTCCGGCCACTGGAAGGCTTGCACCAACGGCTTGGGCAGGGCCAGGCCCGAGGTTTCGATGAGGATATGGTCCAGGTCACCGCGACGGGCGACCAGTTCGCGCATCACCGGAAAGAACTCTTCCTGCACGGTGCAGCACAGGCAACCGTTGGCCAGCTCGTAGACGCGGCCATTGGCCTCTTCTTCGGTGCAACCGATAGAACACTGCTTGAGGATTTCCCCGTCGATGCCCAGCTCGCCGAACTCGTTGACGATCACCGCAATGCGACGGCCCTGGGCGTTGTCGAGCATATGGCGCAACAGCGTGGTTTTGCCCGAGCCAAGGAAGCCGGTAACGATGGTGACGGGAAGTTTGGCCAGTGTTTTCATCGGATGCCCTTTGGGGCGGGCATACGGGACGACAGGCCCTGCGGCAGCGCGCAGCAGCGGATTTCGTCACCGGATCACCCCGCCCGGTTGAATTGGAAAATCGGTTGCGAGGCAGGTCTCCTGGCTTGGGGTGTGCAGGTCTTGCGACCAACGCTGACTGCGCCTTCCCGCCCTATCGGCAGTGGCGTGGCAGTCAACTGAACCCTTCACAGTTGCGGGGGCAGCCGCGGCTTGAACCGCGTTCCCTTCTTAGCTTCGGCCTGGGCCGAAGAACCTCGAAGGTGCAAGGCTACAGTGGCTTGCAGCATTTGACTACCGTCCCGGCCCATGCTCTCCTACACGCCTTGTTTCGGGTGCCCTTCACAGGGTGAAACGGGAAACCGGTGCGTCATAGACCTATGACCAGTCCGGTGCTGCCCCCGCAACGGTAAGCGAGCGAAGCGTCACGGCCACTGTGCTTTATGCATGGGAAGGCGATGCTTTCAGGAGGACTCTTTCAAGAGCCGCCCCTCGCAAGCCCGGAGACCGGCCCGAAAAATTCAGATAACAAACCCGCGGTGGGCGGGCGCTGTTCAGAACCCTGCGTGCCTGGCGCGTGGGGTTTTCATGCGCTCGTTTCACCCTGACACCTGAAAGGGACGCGCCATGTCGATCATCAGCAGCACTTCGCACACCGCTACTAGCACCGCCACCCTCAGCCAACGCCTGACCGCCGCCATCGGTGCGTCGATACTCGGCGCGTGTTTGGTGTATTTCGCCGGGTTCTCGCATATCGAGGCGGTGCACAACGCCGCCCACGATACCCGCCACAGCGCCGCGTTCCCGTGCCATTGAGAGCTGCCGACATGATCAAGCGTATTGCGCAAACCGCAGGGTTCACTGGGCTTTTGGCTGCCTTGCTGCTGACCCTGCTGCAAAGTTTCTGGGTGGCACCGCTGATCCTGCAGGCGGAAAGCTTTGAAAAAGCCCCGCCAGCCGCTGAAGTGGTGCACGAGCACGCCGCTGGCGCTGCTGCCCACAGCCACGATGCCCAAGCCTGGGAGCCGGAAGATGGCTGGCAGCGTGTGTTGTCCACCACTGGAGGCAACCTGGTGGTGGCCGTAGGCTTTGCACTGATGCTCGCCGGCCTCTACACGCTGCGCGCGCCGACCCGCGCCGCCCAAGGCCTGCTCTGGGGCCTGGCCGGCTACGCGACCTTTGTACTGGCACCCACCCTGGGCCTGCCACCGGAACTGCCCGGCACTGCGGCGGCTGACCTGACGCTACGCCAGACCTGGTGGATCGGCACCGCAGCCTCCACCGCTGCAGGCCTGGCGCTGATCGTGTTCGGCCGCAACTGGCTGTTGAAAGGCCTTGGGCTGGCGATCCTTGCCGTACCCCACGTCATCGGCGCTCCGCAACCTGAGGTACATTCAATGCTGGCCCCGGAGGCGCTCGAAGCGCAGTTCAAGATCGCCTCGCAGTTGACCAACGTCGCCTTCTGGCTGGCCCTGGGCCTGATCAGCGCCTGGTTGTTCCGCCGCAACGGCGACGACCAATACTCGGCATGATGCTGGTTGTCGGTTTGGGCTGCCAGCGTGGCTGTGAGGTTCACAGCCTGCTGGCGTTGCTGGACGGAGCCCTGGTCGCGGCAGGCATTGATCGCTCACGCATAACTGCGCTGGCAAGCATTGATCGCAAGCGCGATGAACCTGGGCTGCTGGCGCT
Source organism: Pseudomonas sp. WS 5503 (assembly GCF_012985385.1). Lineage (NCBI taxonomy): Bacteria > Pseudomonadati > Pseudomonadota > Gammaproteobacteria > Pseudomonadales > Pseudomonadaceae > Pseudomonas > Pseudomonas sp. WS 5503. The sequence goes on along the minus strand of NZ_JAAQWI010000011.1, from coordinate 225,804 downwards.
GGCCCAGCGGTTGAACCTGCCCTTGCAGTGCTTCAGCGCCGAGCGACTGGCGGACTATGAGCATCGGCTAAGTCATCTCTCAACGCTGGCGTTTGCCCATACCGGCTGTTATGGGGTGGCCGAAAGCGCCGCCCTGGCCCTGGCCGAGCACCTGTCCAACGGCCCCGCGCGCCTGCTGATCACCCGCCAGAAAAGCGCACAGGCCACCCTTGCATTGGCCTGCGCGGGCTAAAATCCCGATAATTGCCGCTTTTGAGCATGAGCCGTGTTCATGCTCACCCGTTTCTGAACAGGACTTCTCCATGACCGTCTACTTTATCGGCGCCGGCCCCGGCGACCCGGAATTGATCACCGTCAAAGGCCAGCGACTGATCCGCAGTTGCCCGGTGATCATCTACGCCGGCTCGCTGGTGCCCGCCGCCGTACTGGAAGGTCATCAGGCGTTCCAGGTGGTCAACAGTGCCGAGCTGCACCTGGAACAGATCATGGAGTTGATCAAGACGGCCCATGCCAAAGGCCAGGATGTGGCGCGGGTGCACTCCGGCGATCCCAGCCTGTATGGGGCGATTGGCGAGCAGATCCGCCACTTGCGGGAAGTGGGTATTCCTTTTCAGATCATTCCCGGGGTTACGGCAGTAGCGGCCTGCGCCGCGTTGCTGGAAACCGAGCTGACTCTGCCGGACATCGCCCAGAGCGTGATCCTGACCCGCTACGCCGACAAAACCAACATGCCGCCCGGTGAGAGCTTCGACAGCCTGGCCCGCCATGGTACGACCATGGCGATTCACTTGGGGGTCAATCACCTGGAAAAGATCGTCGTCGAACTGCTGCCCCACTATGGCGCTGATTGCCCAATTGCCGTGGTGCACCGAGCGACCTGGCCGGATCAGGATTGGGTTGTCGGCACCCTGACAGATATTGCCGCCAAGGTCACAGCCAAGGGGTTCCGGCGCACGGCGCTGATTGTGGTGGGCCGGGTGCTGGCCAGCGACAGTTTCGGCGAGTCGTCGCTGTATCGGGCCGGGCATGCCCACCTTTACAGACCCTGATTATGTGGGGTGGCTTGCCCTAATCCCCGTAGGAGCGAGCTTGCTCGCGAAAACCCCATAGGCGCCGCGCTTATTCAGCAAGCATGCATTATCGTTGACGCTTTTCGCGAGCAAGCTCGCTCCTACAAAGAGCGCATAAAAAAACGGCGCTCACGGGGCGCCGTTTTTTATGCTCGCAGTGAACACCTTACTCAGTAGTAGGCGTTTTCTTTCTGCGTGTGGTCGGTCACATCACGTACACCCTTGAGCTCCGGGATGCGTTCGAGCAGGGTGCGCTCGATACCTGCGCGCAGGGTTACGTCCGCCTGGCCGCAGCCTTGGCAGCCGCCGCCGAACTTCAGTACGGCGATACCGTCATCCACCACGTCGATCAGGCTCACCTGGCCGCCATGACTGGCCAGCCCCGGGTTGATCTCGGTTTGCAGGTAATAGTTGATGCGCTCATTGACCGGGCTGTCGGCGTTGACGTTCGGCACCTTGGCGTTGGGGGCCTTGATGGTCAACTGGCCGCCCATACGGTCGGTGGCGTAGTCGACCACGGCGTCGTCCAGAAAGGCTTCGCTGAAGGCGTCGATATACGCGGTGAAGCTTTTGAGCCCCAGAGCAGTGTCTTCAGGCTTTTCTTCGCCGGGCTTGCAGTAGGCAATGCAAGTCTCGGCGTACTGGGTGCCGGGCTGGGTGATAAAGACGCGGATGCCGATACCTGGGGTGTTCTGCTTGGACAGCAGGTCAGCCAGGTAATCGTGGGCGGCGTCGGTAATGGTTATGGCAGTCATGGAAACTCCTCACAGGCTTGCCCGCAGTTTACGCCAAATCATTACAGAGGTACAAAGTCCTAGTATTTTTGTCGGGAAATTATTTCCGGGCCCTCAATACCCCACCAACGCTTGAGCATCCGATAGGTTCCCTTCTCCAACCATTGGTAACTGCCATAGGAACCCAACAGTATCAGTACGATGCAAACCGCCAGGACTGCGTAGGGATCCATACCCGTTCGCTCGACAACCCATCGCCCGGCGACCAGTACGAGCACATGGATCAAGTACACCGAATAAGAGCAATCGCCGAGCATCTTCAATACCCTGGAACCCTTGAAACAGGGCTCTAATGTCACGCAACTGATGACCAAGAGTGCACTGGGCACGCCCCACTCCAACGCGCGGGGAACATCGGCCCCGTGATAAATCGCCGCCAGGGCAGCCATGATCCCCAGCAACGGCAGCCACGGTTTGGCCCGACACAGGCCGCGGCGATACAGCATGCCAATCCCGATACCCATCAGAAACTCGATGACAATGTCATCGCGGTAAAAACCACCGGCCAGGTCGAAGGCCGGCCCGATGAGGTCACACACCAGGTACAACAGCACCGCTACCATCCATAGCCGATAGTCCCGGTGAACCAGCAAGGCACAGGCGAACAGCACGTAAAACAGCATCTCGAAGTTCAATGTCCACCCCACATCCAACAGCGGATAGATGCCGTACCCACCGGGGTTCTGCGCAGGCACAAAGAGCATCGACAGAAGTACGTGGCTCAGTTCCAGTCGCACCTCTGGAAACATCGAGGGCACCGCTGACACCAGAAGGGCCAAGAGCAAGGTGTAAAACCAGTACGCCGGAGCGATCCTGGCCACGCGCATCAGCATGAAACGCCAGGGGGTCAGTGCCTTGTCAGCGCTCGCCAGGAAAATCACCAGGCCGCTGATCACAAAGAACACATCCACCCCGATACCGCCTTTATCGGCGAGCAGATACTCCAGCGCGTTGTGGGCTTCAAAGTCGAAAAACAACTGCATGAAATGGTGGCCTACCACCATCCACGCCGCCAAGGCACGTAGCGCCTGCACTGAAATCAACATCGTCGGAGAACCTTTTCCAGTCTGTTGGTAAATATCCGACCGCTTCAGCACCTGATTGGAGAGATGACTGGATCAATAACGATAGTTATAGGTTCTCATAGCGGTTCATGTCCAATACACCCTCTTCCACCGGCGTGGTTTCGTGGATGTACCGCGACAAATCATGGAAGTACTGCCAGAACAGCGGGTGACTGCGGCGCACACCCCAGCGGTCGACGATTTTTTCGAAGCTCTTGGCGTCCTTGGCCTGCTCCATCTGCGCCACAAACTCAGGCACTTGCCGGGCCTGGATATTGAACATGAAGTTCGGGTAGCTGCTGAGCACGCCAGGGTAAATGGTCACAGTGTCCAGGCCCGGCTGATAGCGATACGCCTCACCCAGCAGAAACGCCACGTTACTGTGGGCACGGTTGCGCAGCAGGCTGTAGACCTCGCGCTTGCCGCTGGCAGTTTCGATGCGCAGCATCGTGGCTTCGGGCAATTGCTCGATCACCTTGAGCCCCGCGGCCGGCCGCGAGGTCAGGCGGCTCAGCGCTTGTTCGGCATCCTGCAAGGCCGGGTCGATGCCGTCGCGGGAGCAGAACGCGCCGCTGCAGCGGTTGATCGGGTCGGGGCTGGCGTTCAAATGGCCGTAGCGGGTCAGCAACTGGTTGGCGAAGTCACGCTTGGGGTCTTTTTCGCTCAGGTGCAAACCACTGGCCTTGTCATCGTCAATCGCTTCGTAGTCCAGCCACAGCTTGAGCTTGCCGCTGTTCTGGTACCAGTCGTCCATGAAGTCTTCGCGGGTGTCGGCGGGCATCAGGCGCAGGAAGTTCTGCTCGGCACCGTTGCGGATCAGGTCGAAATACAGGCGGGTCTGGGCCTGGTGCGAGACGTTGCCAAACACATCGAAATTCACCGCCAACTGGTAATAGGTGCGTTCCAGCAGTGGGTAGTCGAACAGCCACATCGTCTGCGGAACCTCGCCAATCAGGCCCTTGGTCACCGAGGCGCTGTCGAAATGGCGGAAAATGCTCAACAAGGCATTGTCATTGCCCGCCCACAATGTCGACCAGCTCGGCGCCGGCAGGTCTGCATAGTTGTCACGGCGCAAGGCTTCGTACTGGTTGCGCTTGTCGCGATAGGCCAGCCACAGGCTCAGCACACTGCCCACGTCGTCATTCTGCCCGGGCATGGCCAGCAACGGCGTGGCCTGGCCGCGATAACGCGCATCGGTGACGTACAGATCGTGGTCGGGGTCCTGGAACAGCGTCCAGAAGTTATCGCGGATCACGTCCGTGGCGATCTGCCCACGGCACACCGGCCCGCGAATGAAGGTACGCACGAAGTACTCAGCGTTATCGAGCATGAATTGGTAACGCGCTTTAGCCGGGATGGCTTCGAATGTCGCGAACGGGTTGGCGCGGCTGCCGGGGCCGTAGCCTGGCAAGGCCGTGACTTGCCAGTCGGCGGCGTAGAACAATGCCTTGATCCGCGCCATCTTCGCCGCGCTGAAGGGGTAAGTGATGTGGGTTTTATGCACGATCACGCCCTGCACCGGCCACAGGCGGTAGTACACCTGGGTGCCGGGGTCGTCGTTGGGGCGGCGGGTGGCGATCAGGTCAATCGGCTGGCCACTGGGCGTACGCGAACGCACCCACTGGAAGTAATGCCCCGGCTCGCCGTTCTCGAAATAGATATGCGCCAGGAACAAATGCTCGAACAGCCAGCGCGCCACCAGGCTTTCCCGGGCGCCCGGCTGGTTGAACAGGTTTTCCCACTGTTGCACTTGCAACGCTTCCCTGGCGCTCGGCGCCAGGCCCTGCTCGTCAATCGGCGCGCCGGAGGCCAGCCAGCGTTGCAAAGTCTGGTACTGCTGATCGGTCAGGCCGGTGACCGCCAGCGGCATGCCTTCCTTGGGGTGAGCGCCGGCATAGGCATTGAACTCGCCGGGCGTTGCGCACATATTTTCGCGGTTGAGCCCCAGCACAATGTTGTCGGGCAGCTTGGCATTGGGCGCCAGCGGCGCGTTGTGCCCCAGCTCCAGCATGCGCGCCATCAGCGCAGCCTGGCTGCCCTGGGCGTCCAGCACCGAATAGAAGCCCTTCTGCTGCCACGCCTGCTTACCGAATGCGTCATAAAACAACCGCGTAGTTGGCGTGGCCTGGCTGCGCTCGCCGTCATACACCGGCATTTTGCTTGCCCCGCGTGCGGCGCCCTCGGCGCTCCCGAGGTTGAGCTGGCAGGCGGAGTCGTAGCAGGCGTGGCAGGCCACGCATTTCTCGGTGAAGATCGGTTGGATATCGCGGGTATAGGAAATCGCCGAAGCGGGACCCCCTGCCTGCGCAGTACTGGCTATCAAGGCCAGGACGGCGCTGACGATCAAACGAAGTGACATGTATCGGGTCCCGATTCAAGGCGTGCGGTCTGTGAAATGGCGGTGATTCTACCGGGCCATGACCGCCAGCAACATGAGCGATATTCATGCACAACCCGGACATGCTCCAAATCGGCACAGGTTTGCTATGATTCACGCCCTCCGTAATGCCTGACCAGAGTAGTCCCATGCCCGATCGTAGCGCTCGCCTGCAAGCCCTTCACCAAGCCCTCAAGGAACGCATCCTGATCCTTGATGGTGGCATGGGCACGATGATCCAGAGCTATAAGCTTGAGGAGCAGGACTACCGTGGCAAACGCTTCGCCGATTGGCCAAGCGACGTCAAAGGCAACAACGACCTGCTGGTGCTGACCCGCCCGGACGTGATCGGCGGCATTGAAAAAGCCTACCTGGACGCCGGCGCCGACATTCTTGAAACCAACACCTTCAACGCCACGCGTATCTCCATGGCCGACTACGGCATGGAAGAACTGGCCTATGAACTGAACGTGGAAGGCGCACGCCTGGCGCGCAAGGTGGCCGACGCCAAAACCCACGAGAACCCGGCCAAACCGCGCTTCGTGGCCGGCGTGCTGGGCCCGACCAGCCGCACCTGCTCGCTGTCGCCGGACGTGAACAACCCCGGCTACCGCAACGTGACCTTCGATGAGCTGGTGGAAAACTACACCGAAGCCACCAAGGGCCTGATCGAAGGCGGCGCCGACCTGATCCTGATCGAAACCATCTTCGACACCCTTAACGCCAAGGCCGCGATCTTCGCCGTGCAAGGGGTGTTCGAGGAACTGGGCGTGGAACTGCCGATCATGATCTCCGGCACCATCACCGACGCGTCCGGCCGTACCCTGTCGGGCCAGACCACCGAAGCGTTCTGGAACTCCGTGGCACACGCCAAGCCGATCTCGGTCGGTTTGAACTGCGCCCTTGGCGCCAGTGAACTGCGCCCCTACCTGGAGGAGTTGTCGAACAAGGCCAACACCCATGTGTCGGCGCACCCGAACGCTGGCCTGCCCAATGAGTTCGGCGAGTACGATGAACTGCCGTCAGAAACCGCCAAGGTCATCGAAGAATTCGCCCAAAGCGGCTTCCTGAACATCGTCGGCGGTTGCTGCGGTACTACGCCGGGGCATATCGAAGCAATCGCCAAGGCCGTGGCCGGTTATGCGCCGCGCCCGATCCCGGACATTCCCAAGGCCTGCCGCCTGTCGGGCCTGGAGCCGTTCACCATCGACCGCAGTTCGTTGTTCGTCAACGTCGGCGAACGTACCAACATCACGGGTTCGGCCAAGTTCGCCCGCCTGATCCGCGAAGACAACTACACCGAAGCCCTGGAAGTCGCCCTGCAGCAGGTGGAAGCCGGCGCCCAGGTGATCGACATCAACATGGACGAAGGCATGCTGGATTCGAAGAAGGCCATGGTGACCTTCCTCAATCTGATCGCCGGCGAGCCGGACATCTCCCGCGTGCCGATCATGATCGACTCCTCCAAGTGGGAAGTGATCGAAGCCGGCCTCAAATGCATCCAGGGCAAGGGCATCGTCAACTCCATCAGCATGAAGGAAGGCGTGGAGCAGTTCATTCACCACGCAAAACTGTGCAAGCGCTACGGCGCGGCGGTGGTGGTGATGGCCTTTGACGAAGCCGGTCAGGCCGACACCGAAGCGCGCAAGAAAGAAATCTGCAAACGCTCCTACGACATCCTGGTCAACGAAGTCGGCTTCCCACCGGAAGACATCATCTTCGACCCGAACATCTTCGCGGTCGCCACCGGTATCGAAGAGCACAACAACTATGCCGTCGATTTCATCAACGCCTGTGCCTATATCCGCGACGAACTGCCGTATGCGCTGACCTCCGGTGGCGTGTCCAACGTGTCGTTCTCGTTCCGCGGCAACAACCCGGTGCGCGAAGCGATCCACTCGGTGTTCCTGCTGCATGCGATCCGTGCGGGCCTGACCATGGGTATCGTCAACGCCGGCCAGTTGGAGATCTACGACCAGATCCCCGCCGAGCTGCGTGACGCCGTCGAAGACGTAGTACTCAACCGCACACCCGAGGGCACCGACGCCCTGCTGGCGATTGCCGACAAGTACAAGGGCGACGGCAGCGTCAAGGAAGCCGAGACCGAGGAATGGCGCGGCTGGGAGGTCAACAAGCGCCTGGAACATGCGCTGGTCAAGGGCATCACCACGCACATCGTCGAAGACACCGAAGAGTCGCGCCTGTCGTTCGCACGCCCGATCGAAGTGATCGAAGGCCCGTTGATGTCGGGCATGAACATCGTTGGCGACCTGTTTGGCGCCGGCAAGATGTTCCTGCCCCAGGTAGTGAAATCCGCCCGGGTGATGAAGCAGGCGGTGGCGCACTTGATTCCGTTCATCGAGCTGGAAAAAGGCGACAAACCCGAAGCCAAGGGCAAGATCCTGATGGCCACGGTCAAGGGCGACGTGCATGACATCGGCAAGAACATTGTCGGCGTGGTGCTGGGTTGCAACGGCTATGACATTGTCGACCTGGGCGTGATGGTGCCGGCGGAGAAGATCCTGCAGGTGGCCAAGGAGCAGAAATGCGACATCATTGGCCTGTCCGGTCTGATCACCCCGTCCCTGGATGAAATGGTGCATGTGGCCCGCGAGATGCAGCGCCAGGATTTCCACCTGCCGCTGATGATCGGTGGCGCCACCACGTCCAAGGCGCACACGGCGGTTAAGATCGAGCCCAAGTACAGCAACGACGCGGTGATCTACGTCACCGACGCCTCCCGCGCCGTGGGCGTGGCCACCCAGTTGCTGTCCAAGGAATTGAAGGCCGGTTTCGTCGAGAAGACCCGCCTGGAATACATCGACGTACGTGAGCGCACCTCCAACCGCAGTGCGCGCACCGAGCGCCTGAGCTACCCGGCGGCAATCGCCAAGAAGCCGCAGTTCGACTGGAACAGCTACACCCCGGTGGTGCCAACCTTTACCGGCGCCAGGGTACTGGACAATATCGACCTCAACGTCCTGGCCGAGTACATCGACTGGACGCCGTTCTTCATCTCCTGGGACCTGGCCGGCAAGTTCCCGCGCATCCTCACCGATGAGGTGGTAGGTGAAGCGGCTACCGCGCTGTATGCCGATGCCCGGGAAATGCTCAAGAAGTTGATCGACGAGAAACTCATCAGCGCCCGGGCGGTGTTCGGTTTCTGGCCGACCAACCAAGTGCAGGATGACGACCTGGAAGTCTACGGCGACGACGGCCAGCCTATTGCCAGGCTGCACCACCTGCGCCAGCAGATCATCAAGACCGACGGCAAACCGAACTTCTCCCTCGCCGACTTCGTCGCCCCCAAGGACAGCGGCGTGACCGATTACATCGGTGGGTTCATCACCACCGCGGGCATCGGTGCCGAGGAAGTGGCCAAGGCTTACCAGGACGCGGGCGATGACTACAACTCGATCATGGTCAAGGCCCTCGCCGACCGCCTGGCCGAAGCCTGCGCCGAATGGCTGCACCAGCAAGTGCGTAAAGAACACTGGGGCTACGCCAAGGACGAGCAACTGGACAACGAGGCGCTGATCAAGGAGCAATACAGCGGCATCCGCCCTGCCCCCGGCTACCCGGCGTGCCCGGATCACACCGAAAAAGCCCAGCTGTTCCAACTGCTCGACCCCGAAGCCCGCGAAATGCACGCTGGTCGCAGCGGCGTGTTCCTCACCGAGCACTACGCAATGTTCCCGGCGGCAGCGGTCAGCGGCTGGTATTTTGCCCACCCACAGGCGCAGTACTTCGCCGTGGGCAAGGTCGACAAGGATCAGGTCACCAGCTACACGGCACGCAAAGGCCAGGACCTGAGCGTGACGGAGCGTTGGCTGGCGCCGAACCTGGGCTACGACAACTGAGGTAACGCTGCTACTGGCTGCGGTAACCGTTTACCGCACCTACGATGACTCAATGCGATTTCCTGTGTCGGACCGATTCTCGGTCCGCTGAACCGGCAGCTCAGCACAACCGGTTTTATACAGGAAACGCATGTCATCATGACCGAACCCAATACTCCCTCGTCAAACTCAGCCTTTCGCCAACTGCCCGCCCAGGCAGTGCATGAGCGCTTCGCTACGCGGCCGGCGCTGTATTCCGTCGTCTTCAAGGCATTGCGCAGTCGGATGCTGGAGCACTACCCGTCGCTGGACCTCGACTGGCTTGCGGTCAAACTGGCCAGCCCTCAGCCCAATGGCGAATACACCTACCCCGCACTCATGGAGGTGGCTGTCGCCCATGTACTGAACCCACAGTTACTTGACCTGCGCGCCGTACGCGAGCGTCCGTACTTCCTCACGACACAGCCCCCCGCCGCGCTCAAGACCGGGGATGGCCAGCCGCTCGACATGCAGGTGGTCGCCCAGATTCTTGACGAATTTCCCGCGTCCCTTTACTTGTACATGCAACACGATCTGGCCGACTACTGGAGCCAGGTCGACAATCATGGCAACAGCCGCTGGCAGTGGCTTGCAGAGTTTCTCAATGGTCAGATGATTGCCACTGCGGCCAGCCAGTCACCGCTGAGCGACGTGCAGCGCGATATGCTGGCGGTAGTCGCCGCCTGGCCAGCGCAACGTGAGCGCCTGCCCCGTTCCTCACCCGCCACCTATGTATATTTCATCGAGAGCACACTCACCCGCCTCGGCAAGACGGTGCGGGTATTGACCCCGGACCTGTTATTGGTACGCGATAAACAGGTGTTGCTCTACAGCGTAGCCGGCGCAATCCAGGCGTTTGATTCGCTGGAGGCGTTCAGCCAGGCCTGGGGGAGCAGGATGCAACGCGAGTTTCAGTTCGACAGCCTCACTTGGCAACGCAACGAAACTGCCGCCAACGTATTTGAACAACAGGCCGGGCTGATCCTCAACCAACAACTCGAAGACCTGGCAGCCCTATCGTTCCAGGGGCAAGACGAAAAAGAACTCGATCAACGCCTGGACATGATCACCAACCCGGCCAGGTATTTTACCGACATCAAGTTGCCCGACACCGAGCGCCTTGGCATCGTGAGCCAGCAACTGCCGCAATGGCTCAAGCAAGCCGAGCCCGCGGATCGTTTCGCCTATCACCGCCACTTGCAGGATATGGCGCATGTTCTGCAAAAAAACCAGGGGCGATCGTTCAACGAGGGTATTGAAAACATCCACACATTCAGCCGCAGCGCATTGCGCAAGCAGATGCAAGCCGATCACGGCGATTTCGACCCTGATGCGGTGCTGTTGGACTTTGCGGTAGCGGCAGGTTATCCGGGCGGCGCGGGAATCATCGAACACGTGCGCATGTCGCTGACGGAGCTGGCCCTGAAGAATCTGGCCGGCAAGCCCAAAGGTACGTTGAAGCTGTCTTCCACAACAGCCACGCCACTGCCTGGCTGGTTGAATGAAGACTATCTGATGGGCAGCAACGGCCTGATCCAGCGCGTCGATATCGGCACCACCTACCCTAATGCCCTCAAAGATCTGCTGCTGTCCGATACCGTCGAGGCGCGTCGCCGCGAGTTGCTGTTTACTCGCGAACTGAAGGCTCATCTGCCGATGCAGGCGCTGGAATTCAAGGTCCGCCAGCAGCATGGCATGACCGTGACGGGTTACCAGTATGTCAAGGCACTCATGGGAGAAACGCCTTCGCTCAGACTCGTCAACGATCAGGAAATCGTCCTGCGCCCACTGGCGTTGTGCCGCAAAGCCGGGGCCACACCGGACGAAGTAAATAATATGTTTATCATCGAGCCTCGCGACTCCCAGGTCGGCCCACACTTGCTGTACCGACCGCTGTACGCCGAGTCCCTCAACGAATACCCCACGCGCCAGGCGCTGCTGGAGGCCATCGCCGAACCGGGTGCGTTGCAGGACAGCGTGCTGACCTGGCTGTCGGACAAGGCGCGCCCCATCTATGCACACGGCGGCATCAAAGAGCCGCACATCATCCGCTTCTTGCCCGGCGACGAGTTCAACCGACCCGAGAAACCAGCGCCCGCGACCCTGGCCGTCGATGACGGCGCCGGTGAATGGCTCCAGTCCCAGCTCAACGGCCAACTGCCCAACCATCTGTTTGGCAGCACCGCACGGGCACTGGTCGACCTGGCGGACCGCGAGTCGATCTCCAACACCGAAAGCCGATGGGCCATTGTGATGGAGGGTGCCTGGCTGTTGTTCAATACACTGCTGCTGCCCTTGATACAGGGCCCAGCCATGTTGGCCGGCTGGTTCCTGGTGCTGGTTGCCAGCCTGGAGCAGGACTTGGCAGGCCTGGACAGCAACGATCCCACCACCCGCGAGTTGGCGCTGATTGATTTGCTGCTCAATACTGCGATGGTGTTGCTGCATGGCGCATCGCCTTCTGCCAAACCGTTGTCGCCACCGAGTGCAACCGACAGCGCGTTGCGCCTTGAAACCTGGCGCCGTGCACCAGGCCTGCCGCCACCACAGGATGCGCCAGTGATACGTTCTGGCGCAGTGTCATTGCCGGGAGAACCCCCGGCATCAGGCCACACCGCCCTGGACTTCATTCGCTCGCTGGCAAGCCCACACGCAAGCGAACGACTGAGGGCGATGCTGGACATCAATGTGCCGTGGCCTGAACCCTTGCCGACTGCGCAAGGCAGCGGCCCGCTCAAAGGCCTTTACCGCATAAATGGCACCTGGCACGCCAGCCTCGGCGGGTTGCTGTTCCAGGTCAATGTCGTGCCCGGATTCAACGAGGTCTATCTGGTACACCCGCAATATCCGCAACACCCCGGTTTCAAGCTGATAAGCGACCACCAGGGGCACTGGCGCCTGGACACTCACGCCAGGCTGGAGGGCGGAATGCCCCGGGAACGCTTGAGTAAATGGCAGAAGGAACGTGCCGAAAAACTGGGTGTATTAAAGGCCGAATTGCAAGCACTGAATGCCGAAATATTCTCGCTGATACCCACTTCGCTTTCGCTACAAAGCACTCTGAACGCAGCCCGTGCCCAACTTGTTGAACAAAGCAAAAGCCTGCGCAAGGATTGGTTATTGCTGGCCAGTTCCGCGAACATACCGAAGTTGCACGCAGAAGTTCTTATCCGTCATGAGAAACGGCGCGTCGCGGCGGCCCAAGCCAGGACGCAGTGGAATATCGCCCTCGATAACTTCCAGCAGTACGGCCGCGAGGTAATGACGCTGATGAAAAAAGTCGAAGCCAAGACCAGCGAACTGATGGCTGTCGACAGGACTGACCCCACTTATGTAAGGGAGCGAAACAGGGCAAGCAAAAGCAATTTTGACTTCTGGGCAGGCATCTACGAATCGGTGTCGCAAAAAATGGCAGACGCCCTGGAAACCGATCGTGGAGAAACCGACGCTGAACTCAGCGCCCGCGCATCACGGGAGCTGCCGCAAAACATCAGCGGCGCCTACGACGACTACATCATCACCAAAAAACGCCAGCTTGCCGCGCTTACGGAAATGGTCGAGCCCGCTGAAAAGATCGAGACGTTACTCAAAGAGGCAGACCCGGCCCTGCGCCAGATACTCTTGCAAGGCAAGCCCTCTGATCAAAACATCCGCTCGGTCGCGATCAAACAGCACGCCCTGCTGGTGTTCATGGACTTGGTGTTCAATCGCATGAATGACTCGCGCAACCCAACGGAATTTCCATTCGTACGCGAGCTGACCGACAAGAGAACCGCAACCAGCTTGATGGCGCATACGGAAATGCTCACCACTACCGGCTATTCGGCCCGAGAGCAGATCGACGTTCTCAAGGACGTTCTGGAGCGATATGAGCAATTGGAAAATGCTGTCACGTCGCTGGCTGAAATGAATTCCGGCTTCATTCGCGAGGAGCATCGCCAACCTTTTCTGGACTATCTGGCTTATGCCCGCACCAGCCTTGAAGCGCAGTTGGCCAATTTGATTCTGGTGGAAGAAGGCTTCGCGCCACTGCCAACGCCCGAGCGCATCACACGGCAGAAAGCACCGAACCGAAGAGTGATCAAGACCCGTGACCGCAGGACCCTGGTGGGTGAAGTGCGCCCTGCCCAGCGCGACACACCGGGTAACTTCGTCGATATCAAGGACCCGCTTACCGGAAAAACCCTCGCCACCTACCTTGAACACCCCGGCGAAGGTGTATGGAACGTGGTTGAAGAGGTCGGGCCCTCAGCGCCCGCGCCGACGGCAATCAAGCGTTCGCTGAAAACCATAGAAGCACAGGCGCAAACCGTCAGGGACGAGCGCACCGGCATTGACAGCAGCATCGCCTTCCAACAACGAAAGTTACGCGACCCGGGCCGACTGGAAAGCCTCGATCCCCTTGAGTGGGATGTGATACTGACCCAGCACGCAGCGAAATTCACAACCCTTGCCGAAGAACTCCAGCGCGATCACGCCAACGATCCCGGCGCTCGCACGTTGATCGATCAGTACCGCAGCCTGGCGGCCGAGGCAACGCAACAGGCACGTGAGCGTTGCAGCGAAGGGTACAAGTTGCAACGCCCCAAAGCCTCCCACGTCGATTACTTGTGGAAACACGGTTTTGTCGATATCAACCTGGTGAAGAGCCGCGTGCCGTTGAAGGCCGGTGACTTTCTCACCGAGTATGCAGTACGCGATAAAAGCAAAATCAGGGCGGGTATAAAGGGAAAGGACAATGTTTTGTGGTACGCGCATTTTCATTATTCGGCCGTCGATCAAGCGCCCTCCCAACCTGATTTCGGTCACCTTAAAACCCCGAGTGAACAGCGATATACGCGCCGGGAACTGATTGAACAGGCGCGTGCCGACAACCGCGCCGTGGTCAACCTGGAGAAAGCCGAGATCAAGCCACCGCTTGATCAGCGCCTATTCCTGGGGTTGGAGGTACTGGGTTCCAAATGAGCCTCGACAGACTGTCTATACTCTGCATGAGAACCTTGTTGACGAGGGGTTTATGGACGATCCAATCGATGACAAACCACCGACCTTCCGGCAGATGCTGCACAGCGTGACGGCCGCCGCGTTCGGTGTGCAAAGCGGCAAGAATCGCGCCCGCGATTTCACCCATGGCAAACCCAGCCACTTTGTGATCCTGGGCGTTGCGTTCACGGTGGTGTTTGCCTTGACGCTGTTTGGCATCGTCAAGCTGGTGCTGTACCTGGCCGGTGTTTAACGCCGCCGCCAATGCAGACTGAACGCATAAACAGGACGCCGGTTTGCCAACGACCGCCAGCGCACGGAATCCACCGGCGCTGGCGGCGCTGATAAACGCAGGCGCTCAGATGAACATTGAATATCGATCGCTGCTCAATCAACGGTTTTATTACTGGTGGCTGACCCAAAATACAGCGGTGCCGACCACGAGAATAATCAGAAACAAAATGGCCCAGGCATCAACGGTACTGTCAGGTTTACGGGCTTTGGTGGAATTACTCATCGCATCGCCTCTTGTCGGTTTTATAGGTGACTGCACTAAGACTCGTCCACAGTAAAGACCAGTCTTGCCCCCATGACAAATGTGGGTATCGCGATAACTGTTCTCATTAGTCAGTTTGGTTATGTGCATATACCCAAACATCACTTTTGCGCATATACGCAAACTGGTATCGTGCGCCGGCTCCGTTGGGAGTGCGCGGCCGTGCGCGCAGATTTGCCGAGAACAGGACCTATATGTACGTATACGACGAATACGATCAGCGCATCATCGAGGACCGCGTCAAGCAGTTCCGTGATCAGACCCGACGCTACTTAGCAGGTGAACTGAGCGAAGAAGAGTTCCGCCCTCTGCGCCTGCAAAATGGCCTTTACGTTCAGCGCTTTGCGCCGATGCTGAGGGTGGCCGTGCCCTATGGCCAACTGACGTCGCGCCAGACGCGAATGATGGCCAAGATCGCCCGCGACTTCGACAAAGGCTATGCCCATATCAGCACCCGCCAGAACGTGCAGTTCAACTGGCCGGCCCTGGAAGATGTGCCGGATATCCTGGCTGAACTGGCTACCGTGCAGATGCACGCCATTCAGACCAGCGGTAACTGCCTGCGCAACGTGACCACCGACCAATTTGCCGGCGTCGCTGCCGACGAGTTGATCGACCCACGGCCGTGGTGCGAAATCGTGCGCCAGTGGACTACCTTCCACCCTGAGTTCGCCTACCTGCCACGCAAGTTCAAGATCGCCATCAATGGCTCGACCTCGGACCGCGCCGCCATCGAAGTCCACGATATCGGCCTGGAGCCGGTGTACAACGCTGCAGGCGAGCTGGGCTTCCGTGTGCTGGTGGGTGGCGGCCTTGGTCGTACGCCGGTGGTCGGTGCGTTCATCAACGAGTTCCTGCCGTGGCAGGACCTGTTGAGCTACCTCGACGCCATCCTGCGGGTCTACAACCGCTATGGCCGTCGCGACAACAAGTACAAGGCCCGGATCAAGATCCTGGTCAAGGCGCTGACCCCTGAGGTGTTTGCCCAGAAAGTCGATGCCGAAATGGAACACCTGCGCGGCGGCCAGACCACCCTGACCGAAGCCGAAGTGCACCGCGTCGCCAAGCACTTCGTCGACCCTGAGTACAAGGGCCTGAGCAATCAGGACGCCGAGTTGGCCGCACTCGACCAGCAACACCCAGGCTTCGCCCGCTGGCGCACGCGCAATACCCTGGCGCACAAGAAGCCCGGCTACGTGGCAGTGACCCTGTCGCTCAAGCCCACCGGCGTTGCACCTGGCGATATCACCGACAAGCAGCTGGATGCCGTCGCCGACCTGGCCGAGCGCTACAGCTTTGGCCAACTGCGCACCTCCCACGAGCAGAACATCATTCTCGCGGACGTTGAACAGAGCCAATTGTTCACCCTGTGGGGCGAACTGCGCGAAGGCGGCTTTGCTACGCCGAACATCGGCCTGCTGACCGATATCATCTGCTGCCCGGGCGGCGACTTCTGCTCCCTGGCCAACGCCAAGTCGATCCCGATTGCGGAGTCGATCCAACGCCGTTTCGACGACCTGGATTACCTGTTCGATATCGGCGAGCTGGACCTGAACATCTCCGGTTGCATGAACGCTTGTGGTCACCACCACGTCGGCCACATCGGCATCCTGGGCGTGGACAAGAAAGGCGAAGAATTCTACCAAGTGTCCCTGGGTGGCAGCGCCAGCCGCGATGCGAGCCTGGGCAAGATCCTCGGCCCATCCTTCGCCCAGGAAGCCATGCCAGAGGTGATCGGCAAGCTGATCGACGTGTATATCGAACAGCGTACCGAAGATGAGCGCTTCATCGACACCTACCAGCGCATTGGCATCGACCTGTTCAAGGAGCGTGTCTATGCAGCGAATCATTAAGAACAACGCAGTCGTCGACGAAACCTGGCACCTGCTGCCCAAGGACGCGAGCTTCGACGGCATCTCCAACTGCGACGACCTGATCGTGCCGCTGGCCCTGTGGCGTGAGCACGGCCACGCCCTCAAGGCCCGCGACGGCGGTTTGGGTGTATGGCTGGACGCCGATGAAGAAGCCGAAGAAATCGGTGATGACGTGCAGTATTTTCAGGTCATCGCCCTGAACTTCCCGGCCTTCACCGACGGGCGCAACTACTCCAACGCCCGCCTGCTGCGTGACCGTTATGGCTACAAGGGTGAACTGCGGGCCATTGGCGACGTGCTGCGTGACCAGTTGTTCTACCTGCACCGCTGCGGGTTCGATGCCTTCGCCTTGCGCGCTGACAAAGACCCGTACGAAGCGCTGGAAAGTCTCAAGGATTTCTCGGTGACCTATCAAGCGGCCACCGATGAACCACTGCCGCTGTTCCGCCGCCGCTGACACCTTGTCCCTGTAGGAGCGAGCTTGCTCGCGAAAAACCTGAACGATAACGCAGGTCGCCTGGCTGTAGTGGCGCCCTCGCGTTCTTCGCGAGCAAGCTCGCTCCTACAGTTCCATCGCCCCGTCAATCCTGTGTGATCGACTGCCGCTTGACATTAAAGTTAACTTTAAGCTTAGCCTGAGGCCTCCCCTGCTCAGGAGTTAACCCATGTCACCGTTCGAATCGCTGCAACTGCCCAACGGCCAAGTCATCGCCAACCGCATCGCCAAGGCCGCGATGGAAGAGAATATGGCGGACCTGCATCAGGCACCGTCCAAAGCATTGAAGCAGCTATACAAGACCTGGGCCGACGGCGAGCCCGGCTTACTGTTGACCGGTAACGTGATGATCGACCGCCGCGCCATGACCGGCCCTGGCGGTGTCGCGCTGGAAAACGAGCAACACCTGGCCAGTTTTCGTGAATGGGCCGACGTAGCCCGGGCCAAAGGTGTGCACTTCTGGGTACAGCTCAGCCATCCGGGCCGCCAGACCATGGCCAACCTCGGTCAACAAGCGTTGGCACCCTCGGCTATTGCGCTGGATGTGGGCAGTTTTTCCAAGATGTTCGCCAAACCCAAGGCCATGACCGAAGACGACATCCAGGACGTCATCAAGCGCTTCGCCACCAGCGCCCGCCTGGCCGAGCAAGCCGGGTTCACCGGGGTGCAGATCCACGGCGCCCATGGCTATTTGTTGAGTCAGTTCCTCTCGCCCTTGAGCAACCATCGCACCGACCGTTGGGGCGGCTCCCTGGAAAACCGGGCACGCCTGCTGCTAGAAGTCATCCGTGCCGTGCGGGCCAATGTCAGCCCTTCATTTTGTGTGTCGGTAAAGCTCAATTCCGCAGACTTCCAGCGCGGCGGCTTCGATGAGACCGATGCACGCGCTGTAGTGGAAATGCTCAATACACTGCCGATCGATTTGCTTGAGTTGTCCGGCGGCAGCTATGAAGCGCCGGCCATGCAAGGTGAAGCGCGGGACGGCCGCACCTTGGCCCGTGAAGCCTACTTTTTGGATTTCGCCACGCAAATGGCGAGCATCGCCACCATGCCACTGATGGTGACCGGAGGTATTCGCCGCTTGCCGGTGGTCCAGCAAGTATTGGACAGCGGCATCGCCATGGCCGGCATCGCCACCGCCCTGACCCTGGAGCCGCAACTGATCAAACAGTGGCGTGAAGGTCGCGACCTCAACCCACAACTGCGGCCCATGGAATGGAAGCGCAAACCGCTGGCCGCCCTCGCCACCCTCGCCGTGGTGCGCGACCAGATGCGGCGCCTGAGCCGCGGCCGTCTGCCCAACCCCAACGTTGCGCCCTGGCTGGCATTGGCCTGTGACCAGTGGTTTATCGCGCGGCGTACGCGGCAGTATCGCGCGAGCATGACGCAATCTTCACATTAATGGCGGAGCATTCGCCGTGATTGAACTGTCCCCTACTGATCAGCAGTTTTTCAACCTCACTGACGATTGGAGTTCCTCATGGCGAAAATCAACCTGGCCCAGCAGTTGGCGACCACCCTGGAACAAGCGGGTATCAAGCGTATCTGGGGGCTCACCGGCGACAGCCTCAATGGCCTGACCGACGCCCTGCGCAGCATGGACAGCATCGAGTGGATGCATGTGCGCCACGAGGAGGTCGCCGCCTTCGCTGCCGGTGCCGAAGCGGCGGCCACCGGCGAGTTGACGGTGTGCGCCGGCAGTTGCGGGCCGGGTAACCTGCATTTGATCAATGGTTTGTTCGATTGCCATCGCAACCATGTGCCGGTGCTGGCGATTGCCGCGCAAATTCCGTCCTCGGAGGTTGGCCTGAATTACTTTCAGGAAACCCATCCCCAGGAACTGTTCAAGGAGTGCAGCCATTTTATCGAGCTGGTGAGCAACCCCGAGCAGATGCCTCAGGTGCTGCACCGTGCCATGCGTTCGGCGATTCTCAACCGAGGCGTGGCGGTGGTGGTGATTCCGGGAGATGTTTCGCTGCTGGAGGTGGAAGATAAGCTCAAGCCTTGGCCGGCCTTGCACGCACCGCGCACCCTGCCGGTTGAGCAGGACTTGCAGCGCCTCACCGACATGCTCCAGAGCAGCGAGAAAGTCACCCTGCTGTGTGGCAGCGGCTGTGCCGGTGCCCACGATCAAGTGGTGGCGCTGGCCGACGCCCTCGGCGCGCCGGTGGTTCACGCACTGCGGGGCAAGGAGCACGTGGAGTGGGATAACCCGTTCGACGTCGGCATGACCGGCCTGATCGGTTTCAGCTCCGGCTACCACGCCATGCTCGATTGCGACACCTTGGTCATGCTCGGCACCGACTTCCCTTATCGCCAGTTCTACCCGACCGACGCCAGGATCATCCAGGTGGACCGCAACCCTCAAGCCCTGGGGCGCCGTGCGACCTTGGACCTGGGCATCGCCGCCGATGTCAGTGAAACCATCGACGCGCTGTTGCCGCGCCTGACCCGCAAGACCGATCGCAGCTTCCTCGAAACCTCCCTCAAGCACTACGAAAAAGCCCGCCAAGGCCTGGATGACCTGGCGCAACCGTCCAAGGCCGGCCGGCCGATTCATCCCCAGTATGTGGCGCGCTTGCTCAGCGAACTGGCCGATGATGATGCGATCTTTACCGCCGATGTCGGCTCACCCACCGTGTGGGCGGCGCGTTATCTGAAGATGAACGGCAAGCGCCGGCTGATCGGCTCGTTCAACCATGGCTCGATGGCCAACGCCATGCCTCAGGCTATCGGCGCCCAGGCGGCGTTCCCTGGACGGCAGGTGATCTCGATGTCCGGGGACGGTGGTTTCACCATGTTGATGGGGGATTTCATTTCCCTGGCGCAACTGCAATTGCCGGTCAAACTCGTGGTGTTCAACAATTCGTCCCTGGGCTTTGTCGCGATGGAGATGAAGGCTGCGGGTTACCTGGACACCGGCACCGAGCTGAAAAACCCGGACTTCGCGGCCATGTCCAATGCCATGGGCATTTTGGGCATACGTGTGGAGCAATCCGAAGACTTGGAGCCGGCACTGCGCCGAGCCCTGGCCCACGATGGCCCGGTGTTGGTGGATGTGGTGACCGCGACTCAGGAACTGGTGATGCCGCCGAGCATCAAGCTGGAACAGGCCAAGGGGTTCAGCCTTTACATGCTCAAGGCGGTGATGAGCGGGCGTGGCGATGAGGTTATCGAACTGGCACGCACCAACTGGTTGCGATAACCCCCTACTGTAGGAGCGAGCTTGCTCGCGAAGATCGCTAACGGTAACGCTGACATCCTGAATGAACGCGTTGTCGTCGAGTTTTTCGCGAGCAAGCTCGCTCCTACAGGTGCCGGGCTAATTTCAGCCTTTCTGCTTTTCCACCCACTTGCCGTAGGCATCGATGAATGCCTGCAGGAACGGCTTGGTCTTGTCCGACACCTTCCCCGCCTCATCGAACACACTGCCTGCCCCGCCCAGATAGGCTTCCGGCTGTTGCATGCACCACACATCCAGGAACACCAGGGACTGGCGCAAATGGTGGTTGGCGCCAAAGCCGCCAATGGCACCCGGCGACACGCTGATGATCGCCCCCGGCTTGCCACTCCAGGCGCTCTGCCCGTATGGGCGCGAGCCCACGTCAATGGCATTTTTCAAGGCCGCCGGCACGGAGCGGTTGTATTCGGGGGTGACGAACAGCACCGCGTCGGATGAACTCACTTGTTTGCGGAAAGTACTGTAGGCTGCGGGCGGAGTTGCACCGTCGATGTCCTCGTTGTAGAGCGGCAAGTCGCCGATTTCAACAATGTTCAACTTGAGATTGGCTGGGGCCAGTTCGGCCAGGGCCAGGGCGACCTTGCGGTTGATCGACTCTTTTCTCAAGCTGCCCACCAGGACGGCAATCGTGTAGACCTTGCTCATTGAGGTTTCCCGACTTCTGAATAAAGGAGCTTGTAGTTATAGAGGCTTCGCGACGCGTCCACCAGAGGGTTGTGCGGATTCCCTCGCCGTTTTCCGTGCAAGCACTTGCGTAGGAAGCGTCTGAAAATATCAGCGAATAGTATTTTTTTCTTATAGGTAAACTACCCCGCTCCCTGACGGTCTACAGAACCGCAAATCGAGTGTTTATCTCCAGAGGTTCTAAACAGATGGCTGCAGTACTTGTTGGACAGTTTCATGCCAGAGACGCGGAAGGCCGCGTTTATTCGGTGCATGAGTTTCAGGAATCCAACCCGGCGCAAGGCGACCTGGCCGGATCGACGCCCACCACGACCTACAAGCTGGCCATTGGCGACCGTGTAGAAAAGCTGGAAGGTGATGAATTCAAACTGATCCAGTCGGGCACTATTCTCGTGCGCGAGTCTGAAACCACTCTGGCATCGTAAGCGCTTGCCTTGTTCACCTGCTCAGTCCTGGGGACTGGGCTGGGGACGTTCATGGGCGGCGGATCTGCGTCACCTCTATGCCCTGCTCGTCTTGCTTGAGCGTCACCAGCACCTGGCCGTGCTCCCCTTGCACGGTAAACATCGAGCGCTTGTAACCTGCCGCATTGTACGCGGGGTAAGCCTCCACCTCCCTGACCAGGGTGATCCCCACGACTGTGCCCACCTGCTCGCCCACCTGTTGCTGGGAGCGAATAAAGGCCTCCAGTGCGAGATTGTCCGGCGTCGGTTCATCCTGATGATTGAAGAAGTAAGCCGCCAGGCCTCCCAAGGTCACCAGGACCACGAGTTGCTTGGCCGTTACCCCGAAGAACGTCGAGGGTAGAGGCATATGAGACCAGACCTGTTTTTTATTTTAAGTACCGGGAAACCGGCAGGGGTCGTTGCTGATCAGACCCGCCATTCTAATGGGGTCCTGGCTGAGCGCCATAGGCCGGGACGACCCCGGCAGTCTTTTTTGCGCACGAAGGCCTGCGCCATTGAATCCCCTGCGCACTGCACATAGACTCCGGCCATGCGTTTACGTCATATCGAAGTGATTCAGGCCATCTTGCAGACCGGCCACCTCGGCACCGCCGCCGAGTGGTTGCAACTCCCCGTGGGCGAAGTAGACACCATCCTCAAGGACGCTGAGCAGCAATTGGGCTTCATGCTGTTCGCCAGCGTGCGCGGGCGTTTGCAGGCCACCCGGGAAACCCTGGAATTGCAGGCACAAA
The DNA here is from genome assembly GCF_012985385.1 of Pseudomonas sp. WS 5503. Classification (NCBI taxonomy): domain Bacteria; kingdom Pseudomonadati; phylum Pseudomonadota; class Gammaproteobacteria; order Pseudomonadales; family Pseudomonadaceae; genus Pseudomonas; species Pseudomonas sp. WS 5503. Next base: position 203,589 of record NZ_JAAQWI010000011.1, on the reverse strand, counting down.
TCACTGCTCTGTATGAAGCCCTGGAGCCGTTGCAACGCCTTGCCAGCCGCTTGAAACACCATCATGCGCCGCCCCTGCGCGCCCTCTGCACGCCGCCGTTGGCCAACCAACTGTTGCCCCAGAGCATTGCTGCACTGCGTCGACGCTTCCAGGACATGCCGTGCAACCTGTCGAGCCAGCCAGTTGGCGAGATCATCAACAGCCTGCTGTTGCATGAAGCCGATGTGGGCCTGAGCCTGCATGACCCAGAACATCCACAGATCCAGAGCACGGTGCTGGCCCAAGGCAAATTGCAGTTGCTGGCCCCCCATGGCTGGCTCAAGCCCAAGCAAAAATACATTGCGCTGCAGGAGTTGGCCGGCCAGTCGTTGATCGGCCTTGAAGGCCATGACCCGCTCAGCCGCTTGCTGGATGCCAAGCTGCACGCCCTGCGGCCGCTGCCCGTGGTGCAGACGCGGGTGCAAACCTACCCGATGATGCGCGGCTTGGTGGAGGCCGGAGAAGGCCTGGCGATTGTCGACCCGTTCACCGCCTTGGGTGCACGAGAGTCCGGGCTTGATGCGTGCCCGGTGTCACCACCGATAGTGGTCAGCCTGTATGCGTTGACCTTGAAAGACGCTGCGCCCTCCCCGGCATTGAATGCGCTGCTGGAAATCGTCATCCAGAAAGCCGAAAGCCTGCTTGGCAACGACACCAAGTCCCCGTAGGAGCGAGCTTGCTCGCGAAGAACGTGAACGATCACACGCTCATCCTGATGCAACGCGGCGCCTTGGCGTATTTCGCGAGCAAGCTCGCGCCTACAGGGGTCAGACAGCCTCCACTTGCGCCTTGAACAACCGATACCAGAAAATCGCGACCTCGCGGGTTTGCGGGTCAATCCCGCGATAACGCAGTTGATCGATGCCGCCCATTACATAGCCACAACGCTCATACAGGCGACAGGCGCCGAGGTTGTTGTTCTGGGTCTCAAGCATCATGCCCGGCAGGTTCTTCTTGCGGGCCCAGAACTGCGCCACGTCCAACAACGACTTGGCCACGCCATGTCGGCGCGCCGGTAACGCCACCGCCAACTCGTCAACATGGGCAAAACCGTTCCAGTTGGTGCTGACCACGATATGCCCCACTGCGCGGTCATCCAGGTACGCCATGAAGATCGAGCTGTCGGCGGCATCACGAAAACTGGCGAATTCTTCCGGGTCGATGCCATAGCACTTGCGGTACGGCAGCACTTTTTCCACCGGCCATTGTTCGACGCGCTGGCCCATTTGCGGCACCCCATAGGCACTGACTTCAAAGCTGAAATCATTGCCCCACACATAGGCGTCAAAACCTTCGTCGGCGACTCGCACACTGAGCCCTGGATACTTCGGGTTCATTACAGCTTGCATAGACTTCCTTAACCCTTGATGCAGTCGACGGTATAACGACGGCCACTGCCGTCATCTTCGTGTTGCAGCCCATGCACATCCGCGACAAAACCGGGGAAACTGCTATCGAACGTGCGGGCAAATGCCAGGTAATCGATGATGGAACGTGTTGACTCGGTGAAGCGTTCGCCGGGCATGATCAGTGGTATGCCCGGCGGGTAAGGCACCAGCATTACAGCGGCGATGCGTCCTGCCAAGGCATCGATGCAGACCGCCTCCACCTCGCCCCTGACCAACTGGTCGTAGGCATCGGCGGGTTTCATCGCGACTTGCGGCAATACCGTGTACATACGCTTGAGGTGCCTGGCCGTTGCATTGCTACGGTAACAGCTGTGCAACTGGTCGCAAAGGTCGCGCAGCCCCAGGCCTTGATAACGTGCCGGGCCTTGGGCATACACCGACGGCAAGCAAGTGGCCAGGCTGACATTGGCATCGTAGCTACGCTTGAACTCCAGCAGCTCGGTGAGCAAGGTGCTCCATTTACCTTTGGTAATGCCCATGGAAAACAGCACGAGAAACGAATACAGCCCAGTCTTCTCCACCACCAGCCCGCGCTCCCAGAGGAACTTGCTGACCACTGCAGCGGGAATCCCACACTCGCTCAATGCCCCACCGGCGTTGAGGCCAGGCATCACCAGCGTGACTTTGATCGGGTCCAGCAGCACGTAGTCCTCTACCACGTCGCCAAAGCCATGCCACTCATCCCCAGGGTGCAATAGCCAATCCGCAGTGGCGACCCGGTCAATGCCCGCGACCGAAGGTGGCTGCCAGATGGAAAACCACCAGTCTTCGGCCGCGATATGCTGGCGCAAGTTGGCCAGGGCGCGACGGAAACTCAAGGCCTCGTCGAACATTTCCTGGAGCAGCGAGCGTCCGGCCGGGCCTTCCATCATTGCCGAGGCCACATCCAGCGACGCGATGATGCTGTATTGCGGCGAGGTGGAGATATGCATCATGAAGGCTTCATTGAAGCGGTCACGGTCCAGTTGCCGTGCGCCGCCGTCCTGTACGTGGATCATCGACGCCTGGCTGAATGCCGCCAGCAACTTATGCGTACTGTGGGTGGTGAACACCAAGGGGCTGTCCGGCGTGCGCGAGGTACCCATGCCATAACGCCCGGCGAAGAACTCGTGAAAGGCGGCGTAGGCATACCAGGCCTCATCAAAATGCAGCACCTCGACACTGTTGCCCAGTTGCTGCTTGATCAGTTCGGCGTTGTAACACAGGCCGTCATAGGTGGAGTTGGTCACCACCGCCAATTTCACTTTCGGTGGTCGCCCACGGGTCAAGGGGCTGGCGTCGATCTTGGCGCGGATCGACTCAGGGCTGAATTCGCTCAGGGGGATCGGGCCGATGATCCCCAGCTCGTTGCGCTCCGGGCACAGGTACAGCGGGATCGCGCCGGTCATGATGATCGAATGCAACACCGACTTGTGGCAATTGCGGTCTACCAGCACCAGGTCATCGCGCCCCACCATGGAATGCCAGACGATCTTGTTGGCGGTGGACGTGCCGTTGATCACGAAGAACGTATGGTCGGCGCCAAAGTTGCGCGCGGCGCGTGCCTCGGCTTCGGCCAAAGGCCCGGTGTGATCGAGCAGCGAGCCCAGTTCGGGCACCGATACCGACAAGTCAGAGCGCAGGGTGTTTTCCCCGAAGAACTGATGAAACGCCTGCCCCACCGGGCTTTTGCGATAGGCCACGCCACCGCCATGACCGGGGGTGTGCCAGGAATAATTGGAATCGGCGGTGTGTTGCACCAGCGCCTTGAAGAACGGCGGCAACAGGCCATCCAGGTACGTGCGTGCGGCGCGGGCGACCTGGCGCGCCAGAAACGGCACGGTGTCTTCGAACAGATAAAGAATGCCGCGCAGCTGGTTGAGCTCGCTCATGGCATCGGCGGGCGCGTTTTCCAGGGTGACTTGCTCGCCCAGCGCAAAGATCGGCAGGTTGGGTGCGCGCAGGCGCGCCAAGCGAATCAACTCCACCATGTTCTGCAACAGATGGGTGTTTTCCCCGGCGCCTTCGGCGGCTATCAGCATGCAGGCCAGACCGTGATGGGTAGCGGCCACCAGCCGCCCCTCAGCGTAGTCCACCGCAGAAAAAATACTGAAGCCCTCCTGTTCCAACTCCCTGGCGATGCCTCGAACCCGGTCACCGGCAACGGTGTCGGCCTTGATGTCACGGTGCACGATCAGAACGGGGAACTTCAGGTCTTTGTACATGAGCACTCTTACTCCGGAGGCTTTGCACAAGGGTAGAAGCTGGAAGCAAAAGTGGCGAATGAAGATTTCACAGGTGGTCGAGAGGTATTTATATAACTTCGGTACGGGGCTGAACCTGTCGCGAGGGAGCTTACTCCTGTGACGGCCCGCCTGCCGGGCCATACCTACCTGACACCCCGCGATCAAACTGTGGGAGCTGGCTTGCCTGCGATGACGGCCTGCCAGCCGACACTTATCTACCTGAGGCTCCGCAATCCAAATGTGGGTGGGCTGGGCCGGCATTCCGGCTTTTCCAAAGTGACCCGCTGTAAAAGCGGAACGCTAAATGGCTGTTACCGCAGCAATGGATATGTACTCAATCCAACCGTGTTGACTGTCAGGCCGCATTCGCGAGCAAGCCCGCTCCCACAATTTGATCGCGGGGCGTCAGGTCGATAGGCGTTGGCTGGCAGGCCGCTATCGCAGGCAAGCCAGCTCCCACAGTTTGATCGCGCAGCGTCAGGTAGATAGGTGTTGGCTGGCCGGGAGCAAGCTCCCTCGCCACAGATGCAACTGTGTAAGTACCCATGGCTGCAAGCCTGCTCCTACATGAGCGGTTATTGCTGAGTGAGTTGAGTCCACAACGCCGGCGCACCGGCTGCCTTGGCAATCGCCTCCAGCCTTGCCGCATGCTCGGCCAGGTCCTGCTCGCTGGCACGGATGATCGGCGTCGGCTTGCGATCAGCTGGCAAGCGGCGGATTTCCGAAGGGCGGTTGCCCGACCCTTCCGCCGAACCGCTGCCATCGGATGCATTACCGGCCAGGGACAGGCTGGTCTGCCCGCCGGTCATGGTCAGGTAAACGTCGGCCAGGATCTCGGAGTCAAGCAAGGCGCCGTGGAGTTCACGGCCGGAGTTGTCGACGCCATAGCGCTTGCACAAGGCATCGAGGCTGTTGCGCTGGCCCGGGTGACGCTCGCGGGCCATCATCAAGGTATCGAGGATCGTACAGTGCTGGGAGATGTCCGCACGGTCGGTCTGCCCCATCAGGGCAAATTCGTTGTTGATGAAACCGATGTCGAACGCCGCGTTATGGATGATCAACTGGGCGCCATTGATGAATTCGAAGAACTCATCGGCCACTTCGGCGAAGCGCGGCTTGCCCTTGAGGAATTCGTCAGTGATGCCGTGGACGCCAATCGCGCCCTCGTCACTGTCGCGGTCCGGTTGCAGGTAGACGTGGAAGTGGCGGCCGGTCAGGCGGCGCCCCATCAGTTCGACACAGCCGATTTCGATGATCCGGTGACCATCGGTCACCGGCATGCCGGTGGTTTCGGTATCGAGTACAACAGATCGGATGGCCATCAGGGTTCAGCTCTCAACGGTTCGGTACAGTTCAAGGGGCGGGATATTAGCACGCTCTGTAAACGAAGCGCCCATGGCACCCAATCACCGGTGGACACCCAACAGTTATTTACAACGTTTCGCAAACTTGCTGCGGTTTTCTACGTCCCTCGTCGCTAACCTGCGCGCCTCCTCCAGATACGGAATTCACTGACTCATGTTCAACCTGAAATGGCTGTTCATCCCCTGCCTGTTCAGCGCTGCCGGTGCGCAAGCCACCAGTTTCGTGATGACCACTGACGCCTTGGTGAGCCTGTCGATGAGTGCCACGGGCGGCACCAGCAGCAGCTTCAAGGACGACAAGATTGTGCTGGCGGCCAAGGCCGATGCCGCATCGTTTGTCGCAAGCGAAGGTGCAATACGCGGTGCTCAACTAGAGTCAGCCTTGCGGCATATTCGCCAGACGAGAGTGGATCTGCGATACACGGACGAACAACTCGCCCGTGCGATCCTGGCTCTGTAAGCGTCAACAATCACGGGATGTTTGTGATCAGGCCAACGTCTGCCTGCCTGAAGCTCAATGCCGTGCTGGTAGATTCGCCCCACGCGATGGCGGCAGTGAAGCAGCGGCTCGAAGGGCCGCTGCGGTGTCGCTGACTCAGCTCTGCTTGTAGCCGCGTACTTCATCCACGCCACGGTTGGCCAACTGGTCGGCGCGCTCGTTGCCAGGATGGCCGATGTGCCCGCGTACCCATTTCCAGGTGATGTCGTGACGGTTGCACTGTTCATCGAGCAATTGCCACAGGTCGGCGTTCTTGACCGGCTCCTTGGCCGCCGTTTTCCAGCCGCGTTTTTTCCAGTTGACCATCCACTCGTTGATGCCCTTCATCACATATTGCGAGTCGGTCACCAGCAGTACGTTGCAACGCCGCTTGAGTTCTTCGAGGCCGCGAATGGCGCCCATCAATTCCATACGGTTATTGGTGGTATTGGCTTCGCCGCCCCACAGTTCCTTCTCCACGCCCTTGCACACCAGCAAGGCGCCCCAGCCGCCTGGGCCCGGGTTGCCTTTGCAGGCGCCATCGGTGAAGAGTTCTACGCTATCGGTCATCGGTTATTCGGCCTGAAATCAAAAAGAGGTTTTACGGTTCGCCTTGTTCGCGGTTGACCTTGGCCAACGGCATCGGCACGAGCTTGCCGATCGGCTCGCGGCGCACTTGCTGCAACGGTCGCAGCCCGACCACGATCTTGCGTGCGACCAATAAATAGAAGCCGCCACCCGACAGCTGCCAGGCTCCTGCCCGGCGTTCCCAACCGGCCAGACGGCCCTGCCACTTGGCAGTCGCAAGCGGCGGACGATAGCACCCGAAGCGGCGTTTCTCCAGCGCGAAGCCCAGCAGGTTGAGCCAGTCGCCCACACGCGATGGCGCGATGCAACGCGCCTGGCGCAGTCCGTCATGGGCGAACACACGGCGCAGGCCCCAACTGCTCCAGGGGTTGATGCCGACAATCAGCAAATGGCCACCAGGGCGCACGCTGCTCGCCGCTTCGCGCAACAAACCGTGGGGTGACAAGCAGAAATCCAGGCCGTGCTGCAACACCACCACATCGGCGGCGTGTTCGCTCAAGGGCCAGGCCTGTTCCTCGCAGACGATCTCCACGCCCGGCAACGGTGCACCCAGGCGCACATTGCGTTGCACCTGCGGCGCCGATGGAGGCGTGTCGGCCGACGGTCCGTAATGCACCAGGTAGCCACCAAAGAACCGGCCCAGCTCGTCTTCGAGCATGCGCCGCTCTTCTTCCAGCAAAAACTGCCCAATCGGCCCGGACAACCATTCGCGGGCCGCGCTGATCAGGGCCAGCCACTCAGGATCGGCCTGGGCGAACGCTTTATCAGTCATTGCATTCTCCAACTCGCCTAGACGTTCTAAGATGCACCAATGTGTTCAGCTTGGCGAATCGAAGAATGATACAGATCAGTGCCCTACCCGCCTTTACCGACAACTACATCTGGTTGTTACAAGACCCTACGACCCAGCGCTGCGCCGTGGTCGACCCCGGCGATGCCACGCCAGTGCTGGCCTGGCTCAAGCAGAATGCCGAGTGGCGCCTCAGCGACATACTGGTTACCCATCATCACCATGATCATGTAGGCGGTGTCGAGCAACTGAAAAATGCCACCGGCGCCAAGGTTTATGGCCCTGCCAACGAAAAGATCCCGGCGCGGGATGTGGCCTTGCACGATAACGACCATATCCGCGTGCTGGGCTGGGACTTCGACGTGTACGCCGTGCCAGGCCACACCCTCGGCCACATCGCCTTTTATCACCAAGGCGTATTGCTGTGTGGCGATACCTTGTTCGCCGCCGGTTGCGGTCGCCTGTTCGAAGGTACACCCGAACAGATGTACAACTCTCTGGAACGCCTGGCCGCCCTGCCCGCCGATACGCAGGTGTACTGCACCCATGAATACACGCAAAGTAACTTGAAATTTGCCCAAGCCGTGGAACCGCACAATGCCGACATCGCCGAACGTGTGGAAAATGTCGCCCAACTTCGCGCCCGTGGCGAGATGACGCTGCCCTCCAACCTGGCCCTGGAAAAACGTACTAACCCTTTTCTGCGCACCGCTGAAACATCCGTTAAACAAAAAGCGGACGAACGGAACGGCCGCGACAACCGCTCTGGGGCCGAGGTGTTTGCTAGCTTGAGGGCTTGGAAAGATAAGTTCTAACCAGATGCAATCTGATACGTAATTTCTGAATGGTTGACCGGAACCAAAGCGCTTTCTAGAATCGCCCGACATTTTTGCCCGGAACTTACTTCCAGCCAATGTCGTCATCTATTCGTAAATCCATTTCTTCAGACGCATTGACCCGCCTGGCTCAAGCCGTGGCGGTGGCCGTTTCCGCAACTCTGGCGGGCTGCCAATCGACTCATTACGCTGCACAATCCACCGTGCAACCCAAACCGAATCTTGCTGCCAAGATCAAGCAAAAACCTATTTGGCTATCAGAGAAGCCCAGCCCCGAAGTACCCCAGGACGTCTGGGAACGCATGCGTCGGGGCTTTCAATTGCAGGACGGTGTCGGCGTCAACCCGCGCATCGAGCAACAGCGCCTGTGGTTCGCCAGCAACCCCTCCTTTCTGGAGAATGCCGGCGAACGCGGCAGCCTCTACATTCATTACATCGTCGAACGCCTTGAAGAACGCAACATGCCCCTGGAACTGGCGCTGCTGCCAGTGATTGAAAGTGCCTACAACCCGATGGCCTATTCGCGCAGCGATGCGGTGGGCTTGTGGCAGTTCATTCCCTCCACCGGGCGCTACTTCAACCTGCGCCAGACCCGCGCCTACGATGGCCGCCGCGACATCACCGCCTCCACCACCGCCGCCCTGGACTATCTGACGCGTCTGCATGACATGTTCAACGGCGACTGGCTGCTGGCCCTGGCGGCCTATAACGCCGGCGAAGGCACCGTCAGCCGGGCGATCGAGCGCAACGAAAAGCTCGGCCTGCCCACCGACTACTGGAACCTGCCCCTGCCCCAGGAAACCAAGGACTATGTGCCCAAGTTCCTGGCCTTGTCCCAGGTGGTACTGGCGCCCGAAGCCTACGGCGTCAACCTGAACCCGATTGCCAACACGCCGTACTTCGAGGTCGTTGAAGTCAAGCAAAGCATGGACCTGTCACGGGTTGCCGCGCTGGCCGAGATCGACGAAGACGAACTGTTTCAGCTCAACCCGGCCTTGAAACAACGCACCACCCTGGACGGCCCCCAGCATCTGCTGGTGCCGACCTCCAAGGCCCAACTGCTGACCAGCACCCTTTCGACGATGAAGCCGGAAGAATTGCTGAGCATGCGCCCCAAGAAGCCGGTATTCGACGAAGTCGAGACCAAGGCGGTCGCAGGGCGTACCCGAAGCTACAAGGTACGCAGTGGCGACAACCTCACGCTGATCGCCAAGGCCAACAAGGTCGATGTGCATGACCTGCAGCGCTGGAACAAGCTCAACGGCCAGGCCCTCAAGGTCGGCCAGACCCTGGTGATGCAGGACACGCGTAAAGTCGCGGCGAAAAAACCGGTGCAGTACAAGGTCAAGAAAGGTGACTCGCTGTACATGGTGGCCAAACGCTTCAACGTCGAGATGCAACATCTCAAGCGTTGGAACCCGCGCACCGGCCAGGCATTGAAACCAGGGCAGATGCTGGTGGTTTCCGGGCCGCGCTAATACCTCGGGGAGAGCTGGCTTGTGTGGGAGCTGGCTTGCCTGCGATGCAGGCACCTCGGTCTATCAGTCAGACCGCAGTGATGCTATCGCAGGCAAGCCAGCTCCCACATTTGACCTTCACACCGTCCAATAGCTTGCAGTCCGCAAAATGGCCTTCCCGACAGCCTTTTTCCAACCGGAACAAGCTGTTACTGTACCGATCATAAAGCCCAAGCCGCCTGGATCGGATCTCTGACTTGAAGCGTCCCCTCCTTCTACTAATAAGTCTGGCCTTGAGCTTTGCGGCGAACGCGACGATCACCGAAAGCCACGGTTATGCGCAGTTCGGCACACTCAAGTACCCGGCCAAATTCACCCATTACGATTGGGTAAACCCTGCAGCGCCCAAAGGCGGGACATTGAGGGTGATGGCATTTGGCACCTTCGATACGCTCAACCCCTACACCTTCAAAGGTTCAAGCCCGGTTTCCACCGCCAACTTCCTGCAGTACGGCGTCAACGAGCTCAATGAACCCTTGATGGTGGGCACCGGGCAATACGCGCCGTCGGGCGATGAACCCACCTCAAGCTACGGCCTGATTGCCCAATCGGTGGAATACAGCGAAGACCGCAGTTGGGTGGTGTTCAACCTGCGCCCCGAAGCACGCTTTCACGACGGCAAGCCGATCACCGCCGCTGACGTGGCGTTTTCCTATCGCACCCTGCTGACCGAAGGCCACCCGCAGTACCGCACCAACCTGCAGGAAGTGGCCCGGGTCGATATCCTCAACCCTCACCGTATCCGCTTTGTGTTCAAGCGCGCCGGCAACCCCTTGCTGATCCTGCGCCTGGGCGAGTTGCCGGTGCTGCCCCAGCACTATTGGAAAAACCGTGATTTCAAGGCAACCACCTTCGAGCCGCCCCTGGGCAGTGGGCCTTACCGCATCACCAAGGTTGCGCCTGGGCGGCAACTGGTGTTTGAACGGGTCAAGGATTACTGGGGCAAAGACCTGCCGGTCAACCAGGGTTTCTATAACTACGACAAGGTCGAAGTGGAGTTCTATCGCGACAGCGACGTGGCCTTTGAAGCCTTCAAGGCCGGTGAATTCGACATTTATATCGAGCATCAGGCCAAGAACTGGGCCACCGGCTACAACTTCCCGGCGGTCAACCGAGGCGATGTGATCAAGGCGCAGATCGCCCATCAGATCCCCACCCAGAGCCAGGGCCTGTTCATGAATACCCGGCGACCGGCATTCAGCCAGGCCAAAGTGCGTGAAGCCCTGGGGTTGATGTTCGATTTTGAATGGACCAACCGCACGCTGTTCAGCAGCGCCTACAAGCGTTCGATGAGCTATTACCCCAACAGTGAATTCTCGGCCACCGGCCTGCCCGTGGGCCATGAGTGGTTGATGCTCTCGCCCTACCGCGACCAACTGCCGGCTGCGCTGTTTACCCAACCGTTCAGCCTGCCGCACACCGATGGTCGCGGCATCCCTCGCGAAACCCTGCGCCAGGCCCTGGCCCTGCTCAGCGAGGCCGGCTGGAAACTGTCGGGGCAGCGCCTGCTCGATAAGGACGGGCAACCGCTGCGCCTGGAAATCCTGCTGGTCAACCCGAACCTTGAGCGCATCCTGCAACCCTATGTCGAAAATCTGACCCGCATCGGCATCGACGCCCGCTTGCGCACCGTTGACCGCGCACAGTACAAACAGCGCCTCGATCAATTCGATTTCGACATGATTCTGATGACTCTCAACCAGACCTTGAGCCCCGGCCTTGAGCAGTGGCAGTACTTCCACTCCAGCCAGGCCGCAATCAAAGGCAGCAAGAATTACGCCGGTATCGCCAACCCGGTGGTCGACCACCTGCTGGACCAACTGCTGGCGGCGCAGACCCGCGAAGAACAACTGGCTGCCGGCCGCGCCCTGGACCGGGTGCTGCTGTGGCAGCACTACAGCATCCCCAACTGGTACCTCAACTATCATCGCCTGGCGTACCGCAACCGGTTCGCCTTCGTCACCACGCCGCCCTACAGCCTGGGCCTGAGCGCATGGTGGCTGAAAGCTTCGGAGAAAGCCCAATGATGTCCTTGCGTACTACCCTGCTCGCCAGCCTGTTGCTGTGCACCGCGGCGCACGCCGCGCCTCAGCATGCGCTGACTCTCTACAACGAGCCCCCCAAGTACCCCGCCGACTTCAAGCATTTTGACTATGTAAACCCCGACGCCCCCAAGGGCGGAATCTTCCGCGAATCGGCCATGGGCGGCTTCGACAGCCTCAACCCCTATATCAGCAAGGGCGTACCGGCAGACAACCTGCCACTGATCTACGACACCCTGGCCATGCAAAGCCTGGACGAACCCATCACCGAATACGGCCTGGTGGCCGGCAAGATCGAAAAAGCCCCGGACAACAGCTGGGTGCGCTTCTATCTGCGCCCCGAAGCGCGCTTCCATGACGGCCACCCGATACGCGCCGAAGACGTGGTGTTTACCTTCCAGACCCTGATCAAGGAAGGCAACCCGCTGTACCGCAACTACTACGCCGACGTCGATGAGGTGGTGGCCGAAGACCCGTTGCGCGTGCTGTTCAAGTTCAAGCGCACCAACAACCGCGAGTTGCCGTTGATCCTTGGGCAGCTGCCAGTACTGCCCAAACACTGGTGGGCCAGCCGGGATTTTTCCAAGGGCAACCTGGAAATTCCCCTGGGCAGCGGGCCTTACCAGGTGACCGAGGTCAAGCCGGGCCGCATGATTCGCTACGAGCGGGTCAAGGATTATTGGGCCAAGGACCTGCCGGTCAATAAGGGCTTCTACAACTTCGATACCCGCATCACCGATTACTACCGCGACAGCACTGTCTCCCTGGAAGCCTTGAAGGCCGGGCAGTTCGACTACTGGCTGGAGTTCAGCGCCAAGAACTGGGCCAATGCCTACAACATTCCAGCGGTGAAAGAAGGCCGATTGATCAAGGAAGAAATTCCCAACGGCAACCCCACCGGCATGCAGGGTTTTGTGTTCAACATGCGCAAGCCGATGTTCCAGGACGTGCGGGTGCGCAAGGCCATCAGCCTGCTGCTGGATTTCGAGTGGAGCAACAAGCAACTGTTCAACGGTGCCTACACCCGTACCCGCAGCTATTTCGAAAACTCGGAAATGGCCGCCACCGGCCTACCCGGTCCGGACGAGCTGGCGATTCTCGAGCCGCTGCGCGACAAGATCCCTGGCGAAGTCTTCACCCAGGCATTCGAACCGTCCCACACCGACGGCAGCGGCATGATCCGCACCCAGCAACGCGAGGCCTACCAACTGCTGCAGGAAGCGGGCTGGAAGATTGTTGACGACAAAATGGTCGACAGCACCGGCAAGCCAGTGACCATTGAGTTCCTGCTGGCCCAGACCGAGTTCGAGCGCATCCTGCTGCCGTTCAAGCGCAACCTGGCAGACCTGGGCATCGACCTGGTGATTCGTCGCGTGGACGTCTCGCAGTTCGTCAACCGCCTGCGCTCGCGCGACTTCGACATGCTGGTGGGCAGCTTCCCGCAATCCACCTCGCCGGGTAACGAGCAGCGCGAGTTCTGGAAATCCTCCAGCGCCGACAAGCCCGGCAGCCGCAACTACATGGGCCTCAAGGACCCCGCGGTCGACCAGTTGGTGGAAGAGCTGATCGACGCCGGTTCGCGGCAAAGCCTGATCGCCCACGCCAGGGCGCTGGATCGTGTGCTGCAGTTTGGTTACTACGTGATTCCCAACTGGCACATCAAGACCTTTCGCGTCGCGTACTGGGACCACCTGGGCCACCCCAAGGTCTCGCCACGCTACGACGTCGGCACCGCGACCTGGTGGAGCAAACCCGACGTCACACCTGCCGTCCCCCTGGACACACGCGCCGATGCGGCGAGCGGAGGCGATTAAATGCTGGCCTATATTGTTCGCCGCCTGTTGCTGATCATTCCCACGCTGTTCGGGATCTTGTTGATCAACTTTGTCATCATCCAGGCCGCTCCCGGCGGCCCGGTGGAGCAGATGATCGCCAAGCTCGAAGGCTTCGACGGCGCCACCAGCCGCATTGCTGGCGGCGGCGCCGAAGTCGCGGTGGCCGGTTCCAGCTACCGTGGCGCCCAGGGCCTGGACCCGGCGCTGATCAAGGAAATCGAAAAGATGTACGGCTTCGACAAGTCGGCGCCGGAACGCTTGTGGATCATGGTCAAGAACTACGCCCAACTGGACTTCGGTGACAGCTTTTTCCGAGACGCCAAGGTCATCGACCTGATCAAGGAGAAGATGCCGGTGTCCATTTCCCTCGGGTTGTGGAGCACCTTGATCATGTACCTGGTGTCCATCCCCCTGGGGATCGCCAAGGCCACGCGCCACGGCAGCCATTTCGATGTGTGGACCAGCTCGGCGATCATCGTCGGCTACGCGATACCGGCGTTCCTGTTTGCGATTCTGCTGATCGTGGTGTTTGCCGGTGGCAGTTATTTCGACTGGTTCCCCCTGCGCGGGCTCACCTCCAACAACTTCGAGGAGTTGAGCTGGGGCGGCAAGATCCTCGATTACTTCTGGCACCTGGCGCTGCCCGTCACCGCCCTGGTGATCGGCAACTTCGCGACCATGACCCTGCTGACCAAGAACAGCTTTCTCGACGAGATCAACAAGCAGTACGTGGTCACCGCCAAGGCCAAGGGCCTGACCAACCGCCGCGTGCTGTATGGCCACGTGTTCCGCAACGCCATGCTGCTGGTGATCGCCGGTTTCCCTTCGGCCTTCATTGGCATCTTCTTTACCGGCTCGTTGCTGGTGGAGGTGATCTTCTCTCTCGACGGCCTGGGCCTGATGAGCTTTGAAGCGGCGATCAACCGTGACTACCCGGTGGTGTTCGGCACGCTGTTTATCTTCACCCTGCTGGGGCTGATCGTGAAACTGATCGGCGACCTCACCTACACCCTGGTCGATCCGCGTATCGACTTTGCCAGCCGGGAGCATTGAGATGAACCTGTCCCCCCTCAATCGCCGCCGGTTCGAGCGGTTCAAGGCCAACAAGCGTGGCTGGTGGTCGCTGTGGCTGTTCCTGGTGCTGTTCGTGCTGAGCCTGGGCGCCGAGTTGATCGCCAACGACAAGCCCCTGGCGGTGCACTTCGACGGCGGCTGGTACTTCCCGGCGCTCAAGCGCTACCCGGAGACTACCTTCGGCGGTGAATTCCCGCTGGAAGCCAACTACAAGAGCCCGTACATCCAGGAACTGCTCAAGGCCAAGGACGCCTGGACCTTGTGGGCGCCGATTCCGTTCAGCTACCAGAGCATCAATTACGACCTGAAAGTCCCGGCCCCGGCGCCGCCGTCCTCGGTCAACCTGCTGGGCACCGATGACCAAGGGCGCGATGTGCTCGCGCGGGTGATCTACGGCTTTCGTGTATCGGTGCTCTTCGCCCTGACCCTGACCATACTCAGCTCGATCATCGGCGTGATTGCCGGCGCCTTGCAGGGCTTTTATGGCGGCTGGGTCGACCTGGCCGGGCAACGTTTCCTGGAGATCTGGTCCGGCTTGCCGGTGCTTTACCTGCTGATCATCCTGGCCAGCTTCGTGCAACCCAACTTCTGGTGGCTGCTGGGGATCATGCTGCTGTTTTCCTGGATGAGCCTGGTGGATGTGGTGCGCGCCGAGTTCCTGCGCGGGCGCAACCTGGAGTACGTGCGCGCGGCGCGGGCGCTGGGGATGCAGAACGGCGCGATCATGTTCCGCCACATCCTGCCCAATGCGATGGTTTCGACCATGACCTTCCTGCCCTTCATCCTTACCGGCGCCATTGGCACCCTGACCGCCCTGGACTTTCTCGGCTTCGGGCTGCCGGCAGGTTCGCCGTCGCTGGGTGAGCTGGTGGCGCAGGGCAAATCCAACTTGCAAGCGCCGTGGCTGGGCATGAGTGCCTTTGCGGTGCTGGCGATCATGTTGAGCTTGTTGGTGTTTATCGGCGAGTCCGCTCGCGATGCGTTCGACCCGAGGAAATGAGATGAATCCGGACAATCTGATCGAAATCCGCGACCTCAGTGTCGAGTTCGTCACCGGCGAGCATCATCACCGCGTGGTCAACCACGTCAGTTTCGACATCAAGCGCGGCGAAACCCTGGCGCTGGTGGGTGAAAGCGGTTCAGGCAAATCGGTCACCGCCCATTCGATCCTGCGCCTGCTGCCCTACCCGTTGGCCAGGCATCCGTCTGGCACTATCGAGTATTCAGGGCAAGACCTGCTGACGCTCAAAGAGAAAACCCTGCGGCATATACGCGGCAACCGCATTGCGATGATCTTCCAGGAGCCGATGACCTCGTTGAACCCGCTGCATTCCATCGAAAAACAGATCAACGAAGTGCTCGGCCTGCACAAGGGCCTGACCGGCAAGGTCGCCACCCAGCGCACGTTGGAATTGCTGGAGCTGGTGGGTATCCCCGAGCCACACAAACGCCTCAAGGCGTTGCCCCACGAGCTGTCCGGCGGCCAGCGCCAGCGGGTGATGATCGCCATGGCCCTGGCCAACGAGCCGGAGTTGTTGATTGCCGACGAGCCGACCACGGCGCTGGATGTCACCGTGCAGTTGAAGATCCTGGAATTGCTCAAGGAGCTGCAGGCGCGGCTGGGCATGGCGCTGCTGCTGATCAGCCATGACCTCAACCTGGTACGGCGCATCGCCCACCGTGTGTGTGTGATGCAGCAAGGTTGCATCGTTGAACAGGCCGATTGCGAGATACTGTTCCAGTCGCCCCAGCATCCCTATACCCAGGAGTTGCTCGCGGCGGAGCCCAGCGGTGGGCCAGCCAACAATGATGTCGGCCCTCCGCTGCTGGAAGTGGACGACCTGAAAGTCTGGTTTCCGATCAAGAAAGGCTTTTTGCGCAATACCGTGGATTACGTCAAGGCCGTGGACGGCATCAACTTCAGCCTGCCTCAGGGCCAAACCCTGGGCATCGTTGGTGAAAGTGGCTCGGGCAAGTCCACCCTGGGCCTGGCAATTTTGCGCCTGATCGGCAGCCAGGGCGGGATTCGCTTCGAAGGTCAGCAACTGGATCGCCTGAGCCAACAACAGGTACGCCCGTTGCGCCGGGAAATGCAGGTGGTGTTCCAGGACCCGTTCGGCAGCCTGAGCCCGCGCATGTGCGTCAGCGAGATCGTTGGCGAAGGCCTGCGTATCCACAAGATGGGCACGCCCGCCGAACAGGAAGCGGCGATTATCGCGGCGCTCAAGGAAGTGGGCCTGGACCCCGAATCCCGGCATCGCTACCCCCATGAATTCTCCGGCGGCCAGCGCCAACGCATCGCTATCGCCCGAGCGCTGGTGCTCAAGCCGCGCCTGATCCTGCTGGACGAACCCACCTCGGCCCTGGACCGCACGGTACAACGCCAGGTGGTAGAGTTGCTGCGCGGCTTGCAGGCCAAGTACAACCTGACCTACCTGTTTATCAGCCATGACCTGGCGGTGGTGAAGGCGCTGAGTCACCAATTGATGGTGGTCAAGCAAGGCCAGGTGGTGGAGCAAGGCGATGCCCAGGCTATTTTTGCCGACCCGCAACATGCCTATACCCGGCAGTTGCTCAAGGCCGCTTTTTTGGTACCGGCCTGAGGTAACGCGGGTGAGAATGCAGGAGAAATAACGCCATGTCGCTCAGCCCGATCACCCGTCCCGCAGACACGCCGCGCTTCTGGCGCGACGAACGCCTGCCGTTCATCGAAGCCCGCAGCATCGCCGACGGGCGCAAGGTCACCTATACCCGACACGCCCATGAGCATTTTTCCATCGGCGCGATCACCACGGGCTGCAGCTATTACCACTACGGCGCGCACACCTTCGAAATCAGCGCCGGCACCGTGGTGCTGATGAACCCCGGCGATGTGCATGCGTGCAACCCCATCCATGACCAGCCCTGGTCCTACCACATGCTGTACCTCGACACGCCCTGGCTGACCGACCTGCAATACCAGCTGGGGTTCAGTACCGACCAGGGCTACCGGCCATTCGACACTCCCCATACTCGCGACACCGGGCTGTACCACGGCTTGCTCGACCTGTACCGCACGCTAGTGGATGAACAGGCCGAACTGCTGCAAAAACAGAGCGCGCTAGTGAGTTACTTCACCGAGGTGCAACAGCGCCTGAACCCTTCGCTGACGCCGGTACGCGAGGTCAACCACAAACTGGAACGCGCCGCCGACTACATCCGCGCCCACTGCACGCAGGCCTTGAAACTCGAAGACATCTGCCAGGCCGCCGAACTGTCGCCGTCTTATCTGATCCGCGCATTCAAGCACTATTACGGCTTGACGCCCCACGCCTTCATGGTCAACCGACGCATCCAGTTCGCCCGCAGCCAACTGCGCAATGGCGCACTGATTGCAGACGTCGCCCTGGCCGCGGGCTTTGCCGACCAGGCACACTTCCAGCGCACCTTCAAACAACACTTCGCGGCCACGCCGGGGCAATACCGCGAGAACCTCAAGCCATCAGCAAATAACCCACACTGGCCACCAGCAACGCGGCCATTGAGCGGTTGAACAGGCGCACACCTTTGGGGTTGTTCAAGTAGCGGCGCAAAAACGTCCCCGCATACGCCCAGCACGCCACCGACAGGTAGCAGATCACTAGGTAAAGCGCGGCAAACAACCATACCTGCGCCGCATCGCCATCGGCCACGAACAACCCCATGCCTGCCACACACGCCAGCCAGGCTTTCGGGTTGAGCCACTGCATGATCGCGCCATACAGCATCGACGGCGCTGTGTGCGCACCGTCAGCGTCCAGCCGGCCATCATCCACCGCCAGCTTCCAAGCCATATACAACAAGAACGCCACGCCGCCCCAGCGGATCAATTGAATCAGGATCGGCCAGCGCACCAATACTTCATGCAAACCCAGGCCGATCAACACCAACAACAAGGTAAAACCCACGGCGGCGCCAAAGACATGTTTCTGGCTGGCGACGAAACCAAAACGTGCGCCAGAACTTAAAGCGACCACATTCACCGGTCCCGGCGTGATGGACGTGGCCAGGGCAAAGGCGGCCATGGAGAGAATCAAGCTCATTGCAGTTCCTTTTGTGATCCCAAACGATCTTTAGATCACGGTACCGCGCAGGGACACGAGGGTATTGAAGAAAATGCCCCTGGGTACTTCAGAAACGGACGCTTATCTGATTAGTGCCCCGCGATCAACTGTGGGAGCTGGCTTGCCTGCGATGGCGGCCGTTCAATCGACAGAGATGTCGAATGTGCCGCCCACAGGTAACCACGATGCGAAGCGAGCCAGCCGCTCTTGATCTTGATCTGCTTGTGATCTTGATCTCAGGCGCCCCGTTAAACCACGCTGGCCGAACGCAGGCTTGAATTCGTGGGTAACGTGGTGGGGCAAGAGCGTTTTGCTTACTTTTGTCTGGGCAGGCATTCCGGCTTTTCAAAAGTGAGACGCCGTCAGGGCGGAACCCTAAGTGGCCGTTACCGCAGGAATGGATATGTACTCGGTATAACTGTGTCGACTGTGAGGCCGTCTTCGCAGGCAAGCCAGCTCCCACAGTTGGATCGCGGGGGCGTCAGGTAGATAGCCATCGGCTGGCACGTCGCCATCGCAGCGATACGGCGACCCAACAAGCCAGCTTTCATAGTGGGATCCAGGGCACCTCTCAGCGCTGGGTGGGAATACGAATATCGCCCCCCCGACACTGGCTCTTCACACTGCGCGGGCAACCGGCGAACGCGAGATCCTTGGTCAGGCACACCCGCACTTCCGACAGCACCTTGCCCTTGCAGATCACCGCCATACCGTGGTTGCCCATGCGTGGGTTGCTCTCGCGAAACAGCGCCTCGATCTCGTTGGCCTGCAATGACGGCGGCGTATTGAACGGCTGCAGTTGCTGCGGAATGGCAACCGCACCGAGCGCCACATCGGTCTTCTCCAGATACTCCAACGGCTCCAGCCCACTGCAGGTGCCATGCTTGGCCCACTCATGCTTGAGCAGCGTGCGGGTGGGAAACAGCGCCGCGCCCTTGTCCATTTCTGCCTCGCTCAAGCGCGTCTGCGGTGTACAAGACGCCGGCCACCCTCCCCGCGCGTATTGCGGCCACAAACCATGCAGCACAAAGCCGTAGCCTTTACCTGAGCATTGCTCGTTGCCTGGGTGCGTGAGGCAAAACGTGGGTGACCACGAGAGCGATAGCACATAGAAATCAAACTCACCCGCCTGCCCTTGGCTGCGTGGCGCCGCCGTTGCCGCGGTGGCCATCAGCAGCCACACCACCATCCAGTATTTCATCCCGGTATTCCTTTAAAAAAGTAAAGCCTTACGCTATCGCCACGCCTAGGGATGCTGGGAGTAACGGTGTAACACCTTGTCCAGGATGATATCGGTCTTCAGCGCTTCGATGCCCAGCGACGGATGCTCGGCCTCGCCACGAATATGCGCGTTCATGTTCAGGACGTGGTGCCATTGAATATGGGTGTGACACGGCACGTCCAACACCTCGGTGGTCTCGCCTTCAAGACGCAGCGGCTGGTCCTCGAACACCGAAAACTGAATACGACCGCGACTGCCGATCAGTTCGACCCGGTCTTCGCGTCGGTCCGCCACAAAATTCCAGCAGCCCATGCCCAATGCACCGCTGGCAAATGTCCAGCAGGCCGTCACGGCATCTTCTGCCGCGTAGCGCCCAGCCTGTCGCGCCGAAAAGCCTGAGACCTCGACGATGTCCCCGGCCAGGTACTGGAACAGGTCGAACCCATGGCTCGCCAGGTCGGCAAAGTAACCGCCACCGGCAATGGCCGGATCGGTGCGCCAATTGGTGGCGTCGGAGTCTGTTACGGCAGCGGGTCTGCACAAGGTCCAGGTCAGGTGGCGCAACTCACCGATACGGCCTTCCTGCAGCCAGGTGCGCACTTGCTGGAAGCGCGGCAAAGAACGCCGGTAGTAGGAGACAAACAGGTGCAGCCCGGCGCGCTCGAATGTGCGCTGCATCAACGCGCTCTGTTCAGCATTCAGCGACATCGGCTTTTCGACGCAACAATGTTTGCCCGCCGCGGCCACTCTCAGGGCGTACTCAAGGTGACTGTCGGGCGGAGTGGCGATGTAGACCGCATCCACCTCGGGGTCATCGATCAAGGCCTGGGCATCGGTATACCAACGGGCAATGCCATGGCGCGCCGCATAATCGCACACCGCCTCGGCACGCCGCCCCATCACGGCGACCAATGCCGAACCTGGCGCTTTATAGAAAGCCGGTCCACTCTTCAATTCAGTGACACTGCCACAGCCGATCATGCCCCAGCGTATGGTCTTCATCTAATGTCCTCGGTCGTATTCGTCAATCGGGCAGTATCCACATACAGGCCCTGGCGCGCCATAACCACTTAGCATGACAATTGCATTACACTTTTATGACATTCATCCGGCGCGGGGGCACATTCGATGAAAATTAGGGCGACCGTCATTTGCGAACATGAGGGGCATATCCTCTTCGTACGCAAGGCCAGATCAAAATGGGCATTGCCCGGCGGGAAAGTAGAAGCGCACGAGCGCCCGGTAGGCGCGGCGGAACGCGAGCTGGAAGAAGAAACCGGTTTAAACGTGGACGGCTTGCTGTACCTGCAGGAGCTCAAGGCCCGCGACACCGTCCACCATGTGTTCGAGGCCTCGGTGGTCAATATCGACGAGGCGCGGCCGTGCAACGAGATTGTCGATTGCCAGTGGTATGCCTACAGCGCCCTGGACAAGCTGGACACCACAGACGCCACCCGCCACATCGTCAAATCCTTCCTGCGGCGCCTCTGACGCGCTGGACGGCCGCTAACCTACCGCAGCAAACCCACGGCGCCCGGCCTTTATCTCGGTACGCAACTCACCAATCAGGTTGGAGATGGCACGGATGCTGTCCAGGCCTTCGAGTGATACGCGGGTCAGCAGCAAGTCGACACGACCGGACGCAGGCTCGAACACGCTGATGCGCAGCGAGCCGTCGCTATTGAGGCAGCACTCACACGCAAGCGGCAGGAAGCCTGAGGCCATGATGCGGTTGAATTCGGTGATGGAAATCATGATCAGCCCCCCGTCCCTGGGTTCTACCCGATTGAGGTGATGCAAGCAGCATAGATAAGGTTTTGCCGGCCGCCGGACAATTAATGCAAAAGTGTTAGCCAGCCCTCACTTTAGTAGGGCGTCACCGGCAATGAACGACAGGCCGAGATTAAATCGCGGGCAAAAAAAATCCCAAGTAGCTGATGGAAACTTGGGATTTAAAAATGCATAAACCGTGGGAGGTGAACGCCCAGCTATAGTAGCGATTGTAAAAACATGTAACAAGATTATTTTAATCCTTTCGTCGGATTGAAAGCGTCGTAAGTCATTCAATAACCACATATTTTTTAAGGTAGAAGGCAGTAGTCGTGCTACTTTTTGGTGCAAGTAACGACAGTAAGTCCCTGTATTAAAAATGGTTATTAATCGGGCGTAGCGCTTTCAAGTAACTGTTCACTTAACTGCCTGCATGTTTCTTGAAGGGCCTCTCGACTGGAAGCAGTGGCGCCCACCACGGCCTCCAGATGACGACACAGCGTCAGGCGTTCAGCCGCCTCTTCGCGCTGGCGGTCGACCTTGGCGTTGAGTTGAATGAAATAGAACCCCAGCAGCACCGCGATGCCCAGCACACCCACCGCGAGGTAGCGCAAGCCGTTGGACGATGGAGGCTCTGGGGCATTCATGGCCTTATGGCGCCCTGCTCTTTTCATAACGAACGTCATCACCATCGACCGGCCCCACTACGGACCAGCCCAGGCGCTGATAGAACCCATTGGCGCGGATTTCATCACGCCCATCAGTCACCAGGTAGAGCGTGTCGTGGTGCTCAAACAGAGCCGCCTCGGCCACCGCCATCAGTTGACGGCCCAGCCCAAGCTTCTCGTGCGAGGGCAGCACGAACATTGCGAACACTTCACCTTCATCCAGGTCGACCATGGAAAACCCCGCCGCCTGGCCGTCCACTTCCGCGATCCAGCCGCAAGGTGCTGCGCGCAACGTATCGCTCAATACCTGCGGGGTAATCCCCAGGCCAGCCATCTGTTCAAGGCTCAGGTGGTTTTGCACCACCGAGGTGCGAATCGCGCACAGCGTGTCGACGTCATCAGGTGTCGCCGTTCGAATCAGCACTTGCATACCCGCCTCCATCAAGAAGTGCGCAATTGTATGCAAATACTCACATGGGGTTTGTCGTGGATTTGTAAAGGCCCCACGGCTGGTGCGGGCTACGGATTACTTGCGCGCGACCTTGTAGCGCAGGCAATCCTGGTAAAAGCTTTGACGAATCGCCTCGGGCTTGAGCCTTGAGCGGCTGTCATAGGTCTGCTCGGTGATGCCCATGGCCATCATGCGCATCCACGATTTGCTGAACTTGAGGGTCTGGATCTTCTGCCGGGCCGCGTATAGCGAAACGCCGGATAACTTTAGCTCCTGGGCCCTGGCGGCCGTGCCTGCGCCCCAACTGCACATGTACTTGTCACCCTCGCGCAATTCCCTGGCCTGCGCGACAGTCGCGCCGCCGGCCAGGGAGCAGGCAATCAGCATCATTCCCACAGAGCGCATTTGCATCCTCACCTAACCACCTGAAAATAAAAGTGATTTTGGCGAGGATTTTGTTACAAAGGGGCCATTAAATTGCCTTACTGCGCAAAGCGACTCGCGGATGCTTCCTATCAAGGCTTGAGTTCGAACAGCGCCGGCATCGGTGGCCACTGCGAAGGCACTTTACGAAAGCGGCTGAACCCGGCTGCCTCAGCCATCTGGCGGGCACGCTTCTCGCCCATGAACGCCCCCAGCCCTGCCCCACCGTGGGACAGCGAACAGGTCATGCAATAGAGGGTGCTCTGCGGGTACATGACGCGCCCGAACAGGTTCATGTTCTCGTGCAATTCCTCGGACAGGTTGAGCTCCACCATCAGGTAGGTACCGTCTTCGGCCGTGGCGGCGCGCAAATCCTTGAGCATCTGCTGAGGGTCGGTGGCATCGTGGATCACCACAAAGGTGGTCACGAAGTCGAATTGCTGGCCGCGCAACGCATCGGAGTCGTTCACCTCGAATTGCACCCGGTCACCCACACCAGCCGCCTCGGCGTTGGCCCGCGCCAACTCGATGGAAGGCAGGTGGAAGTCGCAGCCGACAATGCGCGCCTCAGGATAGGCCTTGGCCATGGTGATCGCCGCCAGGCCAGCACCACAGCCGAAATCCAGCACACTGCCGCCGGTCTTGAGCTTCTCTTCGACGCCGTCCAGGGATGGAATCCAGTGCTGGACCAGGTAGTGCTTGTACCAGGGCATGGTCATGCGCTCCATGCCTTTCCAGGTTTCCAGCGGGAACGCCTCTTCAGCGCAACCACCACCATGGCGGAAGGCCTCGATGACCTTGGGCGCCATGCTCACGAACGGCACGCTCAGCTGGATAATGCCACCGGCAAAATACGGCGAATCTTCATCGGCCAGCACCGGCACAAACTCGGCGGGCATTTGGTAACGGCGGGTTTGCGCGTCGTAGGTCACATAATTGCCGGTGGCCATGCTGCCCAGCCATTCGCGCAAGTAACGTGCGTTGTAGCCGGTCTTGTGCGCCAACTCTTCCAGGGTCACCGCCTGGCCGTCGGCCAAAGCCTTGAACAAACCGAGCTGGTCGCCGATGTAGAGCATGGCGCCGCGCAGCGTGTTGCCGTAATCCTCCATGATGCGCGCCGAAAATTGCTGGACCTTGGCTTTATCAACTTCCATAACGTTGGACATCTGTCGCTCCTTGATGAATATGCAAATCTGTTAAGGGATCAGTGGCCGGCGAGTTTGGCCAGCACGTTGTCAACGATGCGTTCGGACATGCCCAGGTGAGTCCGAGGTTCGAACAGTCGGGCCAGGGCGCCGTCATTCATGACCGCAAGCACCCGCGCATCGGCCTCGATCGCCTCGCGGATCGACACGTGGTTGCGCTGGCTGGCCTGGGATACCTCGAAGATGATCTGGTAGGCGCTGCTCTTGCCCAGCTTGCGCGCCATTTCGAACACCACCGCTTCGGTGCAGATGGCATCGCCATAGGCCTGGGCGGTGCATTCCATTTTCTGCACATTCACGGTGAGCCCATCGATGGTCTCGGTCAGAATCGAGAGCGCCATCAGTGCATAGTGGGAAACGTCCGCGACCGCGCACCACTCCAACCGCGTACCGCGGTAATCGCGCTCATGCTCAAGAATCATCGCGTCCAGCGCGAGCATGACCTGGGCCTTGGCCAGCCGTGCCAACACCACCACCTGCTCGCAGCCTTCGGGGTTGCGTTTGTGCGGCATGGTGCTGCTGCCGATCTGCTGGTCGCTCCAGCCCACTTCCACTTCAGCGATTTCCCAACGATTGAGCGTACGGATTTCATCGGCTACGCGGGCCAACGAGGCGGTGACCATGGCCAGGGTGCTGACGAACTCCGCAACGCGGTCACGGGACACATGCCAGCCCGTCAGGGGCACTTGCAGCGACAAGCGCTGGGCAAAACGCTCCAGCATCGGCATGGCGTCCGGGCCGAACGCCGCCATGGTGCCGACCCCGCCGAACAGTTGCACCACCAGTACACGCTGGCGGGCTTCGGCCAAGCGCTGCCGGTGGCGCAACAGCTCATCGATCCAGCCGGCGACCTTCAGCCCGAAGGTGGTCGGCAAAGCGGGAATCGAGTGGGTCCTGGCGACCATCAGCGAGTCACGGTGCGCATCGGCCAGGGTCGACAACTTGCCCAGCAAAGTCTCCAGGGCCTGATCCATCGCATCAAGCACATCGCGCATCTCCAGGGATTGGGCGGTGTCCTGGATGTCTTGGGTGGTAGCGCCGTAATGCACGTATTCACGGGCACTGGGGCTACAATTTTTTTGCAGGGCGCTCAGCAATGGCATCAGCGAATGCCCAGTGGCAGCCACGCCCTCGGCCAGTTGGCGCACATTGATGCCCGATAGCAACGCGGCCTTTTCGATCTCCAGGGCCGCCTCGCGCGGGATGATGTTGACATCGGCCTGGGCCATGGCCAGCGCAGCTTCCACATCCAGCCAACGTTGCAGGCGACAATGACTGCAGAAGATCTTGCGGCTCTGCGGGCCGGCATAACCCGAACCGTGGGTTTTCGAATCGAGGATGTGGCTGTGTTCGTGGCGGCATTGCTCGCCGTCATGATCAAAGCCCGGGTGGTCCGAACGTGCGGTGCAAGACGCACGGGCTGTCACTTCCAATGTTTGCGCATCCATCACATACCCTCCGTAGCGTACAGGGACTGACTGGTATTGCCTTGGGTTGCCATCACCGCTTCAGCGCCATCGCCTGAAGCGCGAGGTCTTGCTTTAGTTGCCACCAGATCGACCATCTCGGCCGCCAGCCCTGTGTAGGCTGTCGGGTCAAGCAAGTCATCGAGCGTTTGCGCGCTGAAACAACCGCGCAGCCGAGGGTCGCCAAGCAGCGCATCGCGAAAGCAAACGCCCGCGTCCTGGGCCTGCAGGGCGATGTCGTGCACCAGATGATGGGCCGTCTGCTTGCCACACCGAGGCGCCAGCGCAAGCATCACGCGCTCCGACAGGATCAGCCCGCCCAGCAAGTCCAGGTTGCTGCGCATGCGCGCTTCACGCACCTGCAGCCCAGCCTGCAGCAAGCCTTCCATACGAGCGAGCAACGCACCGGCGTAAATGAACAGCTCGGGTAAGGCCGCCCATTCGATGCGCCAGGTGGTGCCGTCACGCTCGTGCATCTGGAAAGCGGCGTCCGTCAGCGCAACCATCTGCGCGCGCACCAGCCGCGACAGCGCGCTGATCAGGTCCACCGTCGATGGGTTTTGCTTGTGGGGCATGGTGCTACTTCCCACTTGCCCTGCTCGCCGCCCCTCGCGCACTTCGTCGATCTCGGTGCGCTGCAGGTGGTAGATCTCATTGGCGACACGACCTAACGTCGCCGACGCCTGCACCAGCAACCACGCTGCTTCCAGGATGCGGTCGCGGGCGCTGTGCCAACTGCTCAACGGTGCCGACAGGCCGAGGCTTTCCAGGGTGCGGCGCTGCACTTCCAAACCCTGCGGGCCAAGCCCGGCCAGGGTGCCCACGGCGCCGGTCAGGTTGCCGACCATCACCCGGGCGTAGGCTTCGTCAAAGCGTTCAAGGTGTCGATCAATCTCATCGACCCACACCGCCACCTTGTAGCCGAACGTGGTGGGCAGTGCGTGTTGACCATGGGTCCTGGCGACCATCGGCGTGTGCTTATGGCGCAGGGCGAGCGTGAGCAGATGCCCACGGATCCCGCGCAAGCGCTGCACCGCCAGGCCCCAGGCATCGCGGATTTGCAGGATCAGCCCGGTGTCGAGGATGTCCTGGGTGGTCACGCCGTAATGCACGTATTCGCCCAGCCCATCGGCGCATAACCCCTGCAATGCGCGCAGGGTCGGCACCAGGATATGCCCGGTTTCCAGGCCTTCGCGCCCCAACGCGTCGAGGTCCAGCAGTTCCACGCTGGCTACCCGGGCAATCTCCCGGGCGGCCTCGTGGGGGATGAGGCCCATCTGCGCCTGGGTCGCCGCCAGCGCTGTTTCAACATCGAGCCACTTCTGCACCTGATTGGCATCAGAGAAGATCGCAGCAAATTCCGGGGACGAGTAAGCGCCCCCGTGGATACGGGATTCAGTGATATGACTTGGCATGTCGGGTTACTCGGGTTGTCCAGGGAGGGCTACTTCACGCGTTGTACTTCTTCCCAGACTGCATCGTAATAAGCCCGCTCCAGCCGGAAGTGCTCGGCCAAAGACGTCAGGAACGCATTCTGAAACCCGAGGTCCGGAATACGCCGTGAGATCAGCGCCCATTCACGCTTGGCCCGCGGCGGCACCAGGCTGATATGCACTTCGTAGTACTCCGCGTCATCCTGGCTCAAGCCCGCGTTGCGCAGGGCGTTGTACAGCTTGCCGTGGTTGCCCGGCACCACCAGTTCGGTGATGTAGAACACCGCCAGGCCCCAGCCGACATCGGGGTTGCGGAAACAGCGTGCGCGGTTGTTGAGGTAGGCGATTTCCTCGGGCATCGTCGAGAGCGCCTCGAAATCGGCATTCAGGCCCACGGCGGCAAGCAGCTTGGCTAACAGGCGGGGGTGGGAGCGCCGCTCGTCTTCTTCGCCCAACTCGCCGTAGAGATAACGCGCCAGGGCGGCCGCTTCGTCCACGTCGCTCAGGTTGACCAGCAGGTCGGCGGCATCCCGGTACAGGCGGTACGTGCGGAACCATTGATGGCGCAAAAACACCTGCAGTTGCTCGCGAGAGGCTTTGCCTTCAAATACATACTGCGACATCGGATGGTTTTCCCGCGACTGCGCGGCAATCTGCTCTTCCAGGCGTTGCTGGAAACCGGCCTCGGACAAGGGTGATGCCAGGTCGGCTGACGGCATGAAACGCTCTTGTACGCTATAGACGGCATTGGCCAGCCAGCGCCGGGTCGAGGCGGTGGCCACGTCATCGCTCAGCGACAGGATGTACAGCAATTGCTGGCACTGCGCTGCATTCGCGGCGTCGCCACGTTGGCCGGTCTCGCACAGGGCGCGCAGCATATTGGCAGCAATTTCGATGCGATTGAACGTCGCGTCCGGCTTCAAGGCTTCCGCCAACAGACGGGCTTCGGCCGTGTGAATATTCTGCAATTGCGGCAGGGAAAAATTACGTGGGCTCATCATGTGCTCCATTATTTTTGTTTTCGGATCGCAGGTCGTTCAGGCAGACAGGCGTTGGGCCTGCATCTGCTGCCACAGGCTGTCGAAGTAGGCTTTGTTGATTTCGAAGTGGCGCTTGAGTGCGCGCATGAACGTGCGCTGAAAGCCCTCCTCGCTGGCAAACTTGGCAATCAGTGCCCACATTTCCTCGGTGTCGATTTCATCCTGGGTGCCATGCAAGCGGTGGAATTCGCTGGGCTGCTCTGGAACGTCGAGGCGCTGCAACAGCTCGTAGATGCGCCGATGGTTGACGCAACTGACAGACTCCACCGCATACAGCAGCGCAAGGCCCCAGGCGACATCCGTGTGGCGCACACAGCGAATACGATTATTCAGGTAGGCCTTTTCCAGCGGATGCAGCGCGGGAAAGTCGATGGCCAGCGGAATATCGAAATACTCCATCAGATGGGCGAGCATCGCCGGGTGCGAACGCTCCGGTGTCTCAGCCCCTGCTTCGCCGTACAGGTTGCGGTAAAACACCGAGGCGTCCTCGATGGCTTCGAAGCGAAAAGCCAGTTCGGCCAGCAGGCTGTAGAAGTTGTAGGAACGGGTCCAGTGATGCTCCAGGAAGAAGCGCACATCCTGCACCGGCGGCGTACCTTGGAACAGGTGCACCGACATCGGGTGGTTGACCCGGCTGCGTGCGGCGATTTCAGCGTCGACCTGTTGACGGAACTCCTCCACCGGCAACGCGGTGAAGCCCGGCACGTCGGCGGCGAACTCATCTTCGACGCGGTAGACCTCGCTGGCCATCCAGCGCCGGGTCGGCTCGGTGCGCGGGTCACCTGGAATGTGAAGTTGCAGCAGGGCTGACTGGTAGTGCGCGTAGGCGCCAGCGTCTCCCGCCAGGCCTTGCCGAGTCAGTGCGAGCAGCGCTTCCAGCGCGCGGGTGACCTGGGTGTAGTTGGCGCCGGGTTCCAAGGCATTCGTCATCAGCCGCGAGGCGGTGGTGAACAGATCGGAATCCGAGCGTTGTTGCAGGGCAGCAGTATCCATTGATAACCCCTGAATTTTGTTTTTGTGGTTGGACATACTCGGAAAAAAGCCTAAAGGTTCCCGTAGTGGCAAGGTCAACACCTGTAGGAAAATTCTTTCAAGGCTTGGCGATGGGAGGTGATGGCGTCAGGGCGGAGCCCTAAGTAGCCGTTACCGCAAGAATGGATATGTACACGATCCAACTGTATCGGCTGTCAGGCCGTCTTCGCAGGCAAGCCAGCTCCCACATTTAGATCGCGGTGCGTCAGTTAGATCAGCGTCGGCTGTCAGTCCGTCACGGGAGCAAGCTCCCTCGCCACAGGTCTAGCGTCGCACCAAAGTTGTGTAGTTACCTATGGCCATCGCCGGCGAGCCAGCGCCCACGGTTGGATCGGGGTGCCAGGTAGATAGGGTCGGTCATCAGACCAACGCCCTGCGCTCAAGCACAAAGCGCGGCAACTGATCCCCAGGCAGTGCCTTGCTGAAATACCAGCCCTGGATAAACAACTCAGGCCCGTTACTCAAAAAGGCCAATTGCTCAGCCGTCTCGACCCCTTCCACTACCACGCCCAGGTCCAGGGCCTCGCAGAAGCGCAACATACCGGTGAGCACCTGGGCGCCTTTAGGGTCGTGCTGGGCAACCACAAAACTGCGGTCGATCTTGATGAAATCCACAGGAAACTGGTGCAGATAGCTCAACGCAGAAAACCCAGTGCCAAAATCATCCAGATAGACCTTGGCCCCCATGGCTTGCAACTTCTGGATGGTCTGGCGGGTGGCCGGGATGTCGCTGACCAGCGCGTCTTCGGTAATTTCCACTGAAACTTGCCCACGGGCCTGGCCAAGAATTTCCACCAGGCGGTCGCCATAGGCGGCGTCCTTCAGTGTGGTACTGGAAATATTGATGGTCATCGGCAGTTCAAAACCCATCTTCTGCCATTTCTGATACTGGCGCACGGCCTGGGATGCCACCCACACATCCACGTCCGGCATCAGCCTGGCGTGCGCCAGCCATTGCAGGAACTCCCACGGCGAATGCACCGTGCCCTGGCTGTCCCGGGCGCGCATCAGCGCCTCGCACCCGGTGCACAAACCGGTGCGGGTGGAGACTTGGGGTTGAAACTCAAGATAGAACTCGTAATCGCTGATCTGCTGGATGCGGTTCAACTCAGCCGCCTGGCGGGCCAATGTCTGGTGGGTGGCCAGCACCGGGTCGAACTCTAGCAGACGGCCTTTTTCCTCAAGGCCGCGAAAGGTCATGTCCAAAGATTTGAGATACACCGTGCCGCCATCGCTGGACTGGCGATGAATCGCTCTCACGTAGGGCGCATACACCAGCGTCCCGGCCCCCAGCAGAACGATCTGCAACACCACCGCCGCCACGTCGCCATGGGTGCTGAGGTATGCATTGAGCAGCACCGGGGCGGTAAACGGCACGCTGGCCACCGCCGGCGACACCCAGCCCAGTTGTACCACCATCAACGCCACCATCGCGTTGAACGCCGGTACCAAGAGAAACGGTATAAACAGGCGCGGGTTGAGGATGATCGGCAAACCGAACAACAGCACCTCGCTGACATTGAATAACGACAACGGCAAACTCGCTACCGCCAGCAAGCGCATGGACTGGCTTTTGGAAAACAGCAGGATCGCCAGCAGCAGGCATAAGGTTGCCCCCGAACCACCGATAAACGCAAAACTGCCCAGCAAGCCGTTATTGAGCAAGTACAGCACCGGCTCCCCCGCCGCCAACGCTGCGCCATTGAGCGCCACTGCCTGGTCCAGGGCATCGAATAACGGCTGCATGGCATACACGCCGTGAATGCCGAAGAACCACAGCAGCGAATTCATCAGTGTCACAAACAACCCGCTGCCGTAAGGCGTCTGCAACGCATCAAGCACCTGCGGACCCTGGATTTGCGCCACATGGGGGATCAACAGCAGCAACGACAACACCGTCACCAACGACAAGGCCGTGAGTGCGCCGGGTATCACCATGTTGATGGTGCCCTTGAGGTTATGGCCGACCAGGTCTTGGTTGACCAGGCGTGTCCAGCGAAAGCGGTGCAGCCAGGCAATGGCCGGCACATTGATCAAGGGCGAAGCAATGGCAATAAACAGCAGGAACGTGGCCGAAGCACGCGGGTAATCACGCAGCACGAAGGTGGCGACCACCACATGGGCCAGGCACAGGAAGGCAACCGGCAGCTGTGGCAGACGGTGTTGAATCGCCAACATATAACCGATGGAGGCCGCGACCAGCAGTGGGATCACCGAACTGATCTGTTTATGCAACCCCGCCAGGAAACTCACCACTTGGGGATCGAACCCCAGCGCCAGGGCGCATTCGGACAGAATCAGGAAGCCGGCGGACACCAACAGGCACGGCAGAATCCACAGCAGCCCCTCACGAATCGCACGCAACGACTCCGTGCTGGCCAGGACCGCCAGGCGCTGGGTCAGGAAAAGTTTGAACAGGGTGTGCGCCATGGGCCGTCCTCTGCCTGTCACCGACTGCCGCTGAAGATCAGCGGCCGGAAACACCGCTAACGCTACACGCCCTGATAGCCGAAGCGAAAGCCTTTATCCCCGCCCCAGCCCGGCTTTTTACCAGTGAATGCCTGGCTGCTAGACTAAATCCCTACAGATTTATCGAACTTTCTGACTTGAATCATCCCCTAAGGCTGTCTGAGTCGGTATCATCCGCACGGTTTGTGCGTGTTAAACGATGTTACAACCTGTCTGATAATGGGTACGCACTCAGGGAATCTTGCCTGGAACGACAACAGGCCAAAGGAGAGAACCTCACTATGCAAGACAAGCGCTCAAGTAACATGCGTCCTCTATTCGTCACCATTGTGCTGTGGTTGTGCAGCGTGGTGTTGCTGTTTGTGATCAAGAACATCATTGAATTGTTTACCGGGCCTGTGGCTGAAACCTGGGTAGACCTGACGCTGGTGCTGATCGCCTATCTGATGTTTTTCTTGCTGGCGCCGTTGCAGAACTGGATGCGACGCAGGTCGCGCAAGCGTGCCCGCCATCACCTCAACGCACGCACGTCCGATAGCAGCTCTCATCCTTCTCGTTAAGGTGTCTACCTGTGTCGACGCTTAACGATACTTATCAGCTTGCACTGGACAGGTTTCTGCGCGAACAACCGCAGGTCGCTGCCGAGCTGGACAGTCTTAACCCGCTGGTAGCCCAGGCCAGGGGCGAAACCCTGGCGCAGTATCGCGCAGAACGCCTGCATGAGGCTTTCGAGGCACACGCTGAACAGCAACAGCTGTTCGCCTGGGAATTGACCCTCAAGCTGACGGCCGATTCCACCGAAGCCTTCGAGGCCCAGCGCCGTGAAGTGCATAAAGAAGTCGCACAGATGGCGGGCATGGACTGGCTGGAGTACTGCCAGTTGCACGGATTGGCCGTTTGACCTCTACCCTACAAGCGCCAGCGTGGCCGGTTGCGCCCCATGACTTGGCGCAACTCGGCGACCGTTATGCTTCGGTGCTGCGGGTCCACCGCGAGCGCAGCCTGTAACGCCGCCCAGCAATGCCTGGGCAACTGCGCAGGCCGGGACAGTCGGTCCATTGCGCAACGTTCGCCAACACGCTTGCCATGGGCCAGTTCGTATAGGATGCAGGCCACGCCGTACAAGTCGGCGGCCGCGGTCAACGCCCCGCCGGCCAACAGTTCCGGGGCTGCGTAGGCAGGTGTCCAGGCATTGAAACGACTGCGGCTGACACTCGGCAAACCCACCCCAGCCTGCCCGGCGGCATGGCCCAGCCCGAAGTCGAACAAGCGCACGCCCTCCTCGCCCACCATGACATTGGCTGGTTTGACGTCACCGTGCAGCACGTTTTGCTGGTGGGTGTAGACCAAGGCATCCAGCAACTGCACGGCGATGGGTTGCAGTTCGCGCCAGGGCAACCCATAAGGGCATTCCAGCAGCAGACGGTCCAGGGTCAGCCCCTGCAACAACTCCATGGTGAAGAACGCGACCTGGCTGTGTGTGTCGACTTCGAACGAGAACGTCCGTACCACGCGGTCGTGCCGAAGGCTGCGGGTCAACGCAAACTCGTTGTACAACAACACATGCGCATCGGGACATTGGGAAATGGATTCGTCCACCAGCTTGAGCGCCACGTTCGAACAGCGCTCGCCTAATTGCTCGTGCAGCAGGTCGCGCGCACGGTACACAACGCCCATACCCCCTCTGCCCAAGACATGCTCAAGGTGATAACGCCCAACCAGCAGACGCAAGGCTTGTGGCGACGCGCTCAAGGCTGCACGACAACCGCGGTCAGGTCATCATGTACCGGCCTGCGCAACGCCCCTGCAAATAGCCGTTCCACTGCCTGCTGGGGCGTTTGCATACTCAACGCTCGTCCCAGGTCCACATGGCTGAGGGCCTGATACAAACTATCACTGCATAATAAAAATACATCCCCTGGGCGGGTACTGAGTTCCAATGCCTCAAGGTGCAACCGCGAACCCGCGCCCACGGCTCGGGTCAAGGCCCTGGCATCGGGGTAGGCCTGGGCTTGCGCGGCACTGAGGTGACGCTCGTCCATGAGCCGCTGCAGCAACGAATGGTCCTTCGACAATTGGTAGAGACTCTGCCCGCGCCATAGATAGCAGCGACTGTCTCCCGCCCAGAGACAAGCCGCCCGGCCTTTCTCCAGCAGCAGTGCAACTACGGTACTGCCCATCGTCGCATCAGCAGGTGCACCAGGTTCTATCCATGCACGCCTCAACCCTTGGTTGACGCCCTGCAAACAACTGCGAACGGCCTGGATACGCTGATCGAGGTTGCCCTGAGCCGACACGGCTGCCAACTGCCTGATTACCCATTGGCTGGCGACATCCCCGTTGCGATACCCGCCCATGCCGTCCGCAACCGCCCAGCAGCTGCGGCGCGGGTCGTCCAGGAATGCATCCTCGTTGCGCAGCCGCGCCTGCCCCTGCTGTGTACGACCAGCGCTGCGCCAGGGGGCTGCCATCTTCACAGTTGCTCCGGCAAGCGAAAGGTGCGCCACGTATCCACATCAAACGGGACAGGCGTGCGTTGGCTGGTCAGCAGGTAATTGACGCGCAGGCCGGCGAGGTCTGCCTTGAAAACCTGAGCATTTTGCCCACTGGCGGGTTCTCTCTGCAGCTGGTCCAGAAACCGGAACAGTGACCAAGCCCCTGTGTTCTTCTCGATTCCCAAGGGTCGCTGCTCGGTGCCTTTCTCCAGGACGAGACTGCTGCGCCCATTGTCTGCATCGGTGGGCCAACGGAACGCCACGGGCACGATGGGACCGTGGCGATATTCCAATTGCTGGTCACCCACGCGCAGAATCGCACGACTGATCGATGGGTCCAGGCTGTAGGGCGCCACGGTAAACCGCACAGATAACTCCTCCGTGTCCTCGGTAAAAAAACCGCGGCGTATGGCCTGGGTTTTTGTCAATTGCTCCAACAGCGAACGCGAAACCGGCAAGCTCTGGCCATCCAGCCCACGCAATCGGTAGCGAGTGCCGTCGACACTGATGAAAGGCCGCAGGTAGTTCTCATAAAAGCGCGCCATCACCCCTCGTGGCTTGAAGAACTCCTGAAAATCATGAAGGGCTACGTCATTGCTCGCGTTGGCATGGAACGGGTAACGTCGTCCAATTGCCTTGGCGTAAGGGCTACGCACATCGCTCTGATAGCGTTGGTTGACGTGCACATAGGCCTGCTCCAGCAAATGCCGCCAACTCTCGTCGGCCAGGCCCTCAAGCCAGCCGGCAACGGGTAGCGGCAGACGCGCAGCGGCATCACGCAGGCTACCCAGCACATCCTGCTGCCCCTCCATACGCTGCCGGGCACGCAGGAAGGCTGCCTGCTCGGGTGCGCTGTCACGGTTCAATGCCGTCAGTTGCAAGTGCAGTTCATCCAACTGACGCAAAGCCTGGGTCAACTCTGCTCCGGGGTTGTTCTGCTCATCCAGCAATTGATGCAAAGGCTCGAATTTTTGTTGCAGCGCCCGCCGCGCAGCATCAGTCCCAGCCACCAGCGCCGCCTTGGCAACGTCTGCGGGATGTTGCACTGCTTTATCGAGCAGCTCATGACCTGGCAGCAAACGCGTGTTTTCACGCAACTGTTGCAACAACCGAATCAAAGGAGACTGGGCCGAAGTCAGGGTCATGAGCTGCTCGGCGTCCTGGCGTAGGCTGTCGGTCTCTTGCAGCGTGATACGGCCGAGAACATCGCTCCAGGCATCGGCATATTCACTGAAATAGCGCTGCTGCAATTGCGCCATCAGCCGACTCAGATCTTGATGGCCCAGGTCGGTACCCTCACCGAGCACCCAGTTATCCCGGGCAATGGTGTCAACCAACCGCGGGCCCTGCGTCTCAAAGTACTGCAGATACCTTTTGGTATAGAAACCCGGTACGGAGGGGGCGATACCAGCGAATACATTGCCCTCGGCCAAGCGCAAGGGTTCCAGGTCGCGGGCTTGTTCGCGCAGTACCCGATACACCACGTCGGCCAATGACTCGCCCCTCAGTGCTTCGCGAGCCTGAGCCACCCGTTCCTCGTTGAGCGGCCCGACAAACGGGCGCTCAAGCAGCCGCGCAAAGTGATCATTCAGGCGCTTCTGTGTCGACATGTCCCCGGCAAAACGCTCCGACCAGAGTCTCGCCATATGTTGTGCCAGCCAAGCAGTCTCACGGCGCTCGCGCAAGTTGAGCATCAAATACGCGCGCAGATTGTCCAATAGCCGGTCCCGATCTCCCAGGCTGGCATATACCTGCTCGTCCAGTCGGGCGGTTATCCAACGCAGCAATTGCTGGTGCAGTGCCTGCTCATAGGCGTGTTCGACACTGGGCCGACTCAGCTCGCCCTGATACAGCCCAACATGCTCGACCAGGCGCACATCTGCCGACCTGGGAAAAACCCGGGTCGCCGCCAGCCGCGCATCCAACAGCGCCAACAGCGCCGTGCTGTCATCGCTGGCTTGCGAGCCAAGTGGCGGGAGAGCTACCAGTGCCGCCAACTGCGCCAGTCGTTGATGGTTGACGGCATAACTGTGCCACCACAGCCCGCCGACACCGCCAATAACCAAGGCTACGGCCATCGCTTGCAACCCCTGGCGCCAACGGATTCGCTGTCGTTCCTCGGCCTGCAAGCCAGCGAGGTCGGCTTCGGCAAAGATTGCCTGGCTGAACAGGCCCTGCACAAATCGCGGGTGCCGGCCATCGGCGCAGGTCAGGAAAATCCCTCGCAGACCATTGATGGGTTGGTAGCGATGAGAGGAAAACGCCATTTCAGCGAACAGATTCACGCGTTCACCTATTCGTGCCACCTGCTGGGGGAATCCCAGCATCAGCCCCCGGCGCTCGACATTACGCTCCTGGTGCAATCGCCCGATCAGCTCACTATTCAAGCGCTGTAACAATCGCTCGACCGCCCGGCGAACCTGCGTAGTGTCAGTATCCTCGACATGGGCGTCCAAGTGCTGCCCGAGCAAGCTGTCAGCACTCTCTGCGTGAGGCAGGTCGAAGAACTCAGCGAATCCCGACAACCGATCGGCCTGGGTCAAAACCAGGTAGATCGGCACATCCACATGCAACGTCTGCTGAATCTCCTGCAAACGTGAGTGCACACGGCGTGCGTGATGATCCAGGTCGTACTCGTTGATGCTCAACAACGTGTCGACCGACAGCGTCACCACTACACCATTCAGCGGACGCACTCGGCGCCGCCATCTGAGCAGATTGAGCAAGGTTGCCCAACCTGCGGCATCCACTGAGCTGTCAGGCTGGGTAAGGTAGCGCCCCGGCGTGTCGACGAGTATGCCTGCGGCGGCAAAGTACCATTCACAATGAGTGCTACTGCCCATTGGTCGCCCTTGGGCAGGGTCGAGCGCCAACGGCAAGCCGGCGGCAGCCAGTAACTGCGTTTTGCCACTGCCCGGCTCGCCGATCAACAGGTACCACGGCAGATCATGGCGCCACCGTGCGTTATGCACGCCATAATGGCTGGATGTTTTCAGCAGATGCACAGCGTTTTTGAATCGAACGCTTACCTGACGGCGCTCATCCTCGACCCACTTCAACGGCTGCTCACGCGGGGGCCTTTGGCGCCTGGTAGCACTACCAGTATCCGTAAGCGCTATCACCAGCCCCCACAGTAAAAACACGATGCTGATGGTAAGCAGGCGAGCAGTCGTCCCCTGCCAGATACGATAGTCATCCACTGCCAACAGCGGCCCTAAAAACCACACGAGTGCCGCACAGGAAAGCGCCAGCAGAAGGCTCCAAACCCAAACCCTGCCCAGCACGGCGCCCATCCTCTTGAAGAATGCGCTCATTCATTGCTCCAGCGTTTACAAGGGCGTACGAATCAGGTCCGACGCCGAGAATTGAAGGGGTTGCAGTGCATTCGATCGTTCCTTGCTCAGTACCCAGGCAAATCCTGTATACAGAGCCAACAAACAGCTCAGGGTGAATGCCACACACCAGGTGACGGGAATGACACGGATCCGCTTGTGCGGGTCCTTCCCCTGTATGGCAGGCAGTAGCGGCGCCTTCAGCGGTTCCCCACGTACATGCCTGATCTGGCGATACACGGCATCACGAACAGCCTCAAGTTGTGACGCCCCCCGCTCCATGACCCGGTATTTGCCCTCGAACCCCAAAGATAGACACAGGTACAAAAGCTCCAGCATCGCCAGGTGCTTGAGGGGGTCGCGCGACAGCCGCTCCAGCAGTTGGAAAACTTTTTCGCCCCCGAAGGTTTCGTTATGAAAGCGGCTCAACAGGCTCTTCTTCGACCACTCGCTCTGCGCCCCCCACGGAGTTATCAAGACCGCCTCGTCAATCACACTGCACAACACATAACGCGCCGATATTATCTGGCTGCTTTCCACGCCGCCCTGCAAAGCGTGGTTTTCAAATTGATTGACAGCCAACGACAACCGCTCGTTGAGCGTGTCCCAACTTTCACGGCCAGAGCAGCGCCTGAGCCCTACGACCTCGGACAATACCGCCCAGGCTGCGTCGACTATAGGGTTGAGCCCAACCTGGAAGCTTTGCGTATCGAGCCTGAGGCCGGCGTAGATCATCCGATCTTCCAACTGCTCATAACGCGGCGGCGACGGGAAGTCCGTTAATGGTCCTTGGGCAGGCCCATGACTTTCCCGGTCAAGCAAGACGGTTTTTTCATCTTGAGTGCATTCACTTTCCATGGCGTTCAATTCCTGATGGCCCAGAAGTCAAGTTCAAGCCCGGTGAACTCACCTCCTACGTGGAAAGCGAAACCACCTGACTGCTCCAGTTGTGCGATATCACGAGCGCTCATATCGAGCATGAAGTAGGTCTTGCCGGCGTGAAATGGAATCTGTCGCGGCGCCACTGGCAACGACGTGACCTTGATACCGGCCAAGTGCAGGTTGACCAATTCACGTATGCGCTCAACCGGCGCGACTTTCAGGTGTGCCGGCAGACGCTGGCGCAGTTCCTGCGCCTCACACTGCGCAGTGGCCGCCAAAATGAAGGTGGCCGTACCAAGCAATTTCAACTCGCTGACTGGGCATACCAGGACGCCATATTGGCGCGGCTGCAAAGCCAACTTGATCGCCTGTTGCTCCAACACCACAGACAGCACCAAGCGCACCTGCTCCATCAGCCCACGAAAACTGGCGCCCTGATTACCGTGTTGGTAGTGAACGCTCAACTGCGCACGCTTACTGTCACTGGCGAACGTTGATAGCTCACCGAGCAGCGACACCAGCGCACGGAACACTGCTTCGGGCCGCACCCGAGCCTGGCTCAGGCAGTGGCGCAGCTCCAGCTCGGTACGATTGATTACTTGCAGCATCAGGAAGTCAGCGATTTGTGTGCCTGCGGTCGTGCTCTCGCCACGAATACGTGCAGCGATGGCATCGCCCCTGCTGACAAGCAGGCCGATCACCTCCTTGAGACACGACGCCACGTACCCATGCTCCTGCACGAAAATGAACGTAGGGATGAACGTTGTATCCAGGTTCACTCCCCCCTCGTCGGTGGCGTCCAGTACCTGGGCGATCTTGAGTTTGACGAAGTGCTCGTCATGCGGGTGTTCGCCCAACAGAAGACGTAAGTCGGGACGTGCGCAGTTGATCCGGCAACGCGTATCCACACCCGCATTGGCATCTCCCACTTCCACTTCGCAGCTGACGTAGCGTGCCAGCACATCACTCTGTCCTGGCTGGCGAACTTCAAGGTGACTGCCACTGGCCAACGGGAGCGCGAGGAAAACGCCTTGTCTGCCCGTGTCGGTGGGTACCTGCAACACCAGAGGTTCCATGCCGGGGCTCAACTCAAACAGGCTACCGTCCGGCAAAACGCCGCTGGCCTGGTTGACCACCAGCTTGCCCAGCTTGAGGTACTGCAAATTGAGTTCCAGCGTGAGCAAGCCCCAGGTATCGCTGCCCAACAAGCGCGTCTGGGTGAGTTGTTGATGATAATAACGGTCGTTGTGCTGCAAGTGCTGTGGCCGCAACAGCATGCCTTCTTGCCAGATAACTTTCTGAGCCTGCATGTCACTGCGCCTCCAGGCCGGCGAGTGAGCCAGCAACGCGTATACCGGTCTGATCCAATACCAGATCAGCACGGTTACGTTGTTGCACGGTCAGCGGGATCAGCAGCCGCCACTGGACATTGGGCAGGTCTCGATAAGCCGCCAGCACCCCCACGAAACGACTGTCAGGTCCGATACGAAGCTTGAGCCCCAGGCGGTCCCCAGGGCGCAATTCAAGTTCGTCGCTGTTTACCCAGTCCTTGGACAGCGTCTGCTGCGCATTGCCATACAGACCGAAGAAGTCGGCATGTTCAAAAGCGACGCCCTGGCGCAGTTCAATCAACTGCACCACAACTGGCGAGGGGCGGCCATGCAGATCCGGGTTGACGAGTTCACTGGCGGTCAGCGCCATGTCTAGCTTGGTCAGCTTAGAAAAAGGCGAGGCGGCGCTGCAACCTGTCAATAGCCCGAACATGAGCAACAGCAAAGCAAGGGTGACTCGGTACATGAGCATTATCCTGGAAAATCAATATGCAGGCTGGAGATCAGGCGCACCTGCTCCTCATAGGCCTTGGCGAAGTCGCCCCCCAAAGGACGATCATTCAATCGCTCTTGCGCCACCAGACGCTGGTAATGACGCTGGTACGCACGCCAATGCCCACCATCCGAGAAAAACCCGACCGACTTGCCCGAGGACTCGAAGCATCCCAACAGATAGCTGGGCTCAAAGGCCGCACGGGCGTTGCGCAAGGTGCTTCGACAGGCGGCCAACAGTGCGACCTGATGCGCTTGCAGTTCCCGGTGAGCCTGGGTGATAGCCCGTACAGCGGGCATCTGGCCTAACGCACTTATATCCAACATCGCAGCTACCGCAGCATCGATGTCGCTACACGCTTTCAAGGGATTAAGGCCCACACCATGGCTGCCGAACGGCGCTGTATCCAACTCGTTATTCAATTCGTCACGGGTGCGCAAACTTTGTTGCAACCCTTCGATCGTCAGGCGAAATAAGCGCGCCACCTTGATCGCCAGTGCTTGCCGACCCGGTTGATCGAGCGTATTCAGGTCCAGGCCCAAGGCTGCTGCAAATTGTGGCCAGAACTCTTCATCAGTCGGCACAGTCATCGCTGCCTGTACCGTAGCAACCTCTACCGCGGGTTCTTCCCGACGAGGGAAGACCACGTGCTCCCGGTCAGCCCCGTAGCGATCCGTCCACACTTGCTGCTCATCGGCGGACTCGTTCAATGCCTCCAGATCCTGCGAAAAGGCATGCATACGGCAATCAAGGTCCAACTGATGCGAAGGGCCCAGCGAGAGGAAGGCGTCTTCAGGGATCGTTACTGCCGAGGCGGCCTGCAAGCCGCCAGCAGGTTGCGGTGGCTCCAGCAAGCGCGCACGTATCGCCAACGCTCCCAGCTCGAACACTTCGCCATCACTGATCAATCGCGCGTGCCCCTTGCGCAGGCGCTCATGACTCCCTGCCACCCTGATTCCGTTGCGGCTGATATCCGTGAGGAAATAGCGGCCCTCGCGGTAGGCGACCAGTCCATGGTGGCTGGAGAGCACGCGGCTGGCGTCAGGTATTACCCAATCACATTCCGAGCCGCGGCCGATCACGCCACCACTCACGTCAAACACTTTGCGGTCCAGGGGCACGTTCTTTTCGCTCTCGGGCGCGCAGATCTCAAACACAAGCTGCATCTTCATGACCCTCCATTCAGCGGCCACGAGTGATCGCCTGTGGGTCACCCACAGGATGGTACTCAGCGTCATCGAATACATAGTTGGCGTTACAGCCACCCAGCAAAAACAGTACAAGCACGACGATGTGCCATGGACGATCAGGCATCGGCTTTCTCCCATAGTGAAAATAAGGTGCGTCATTCAGCGTTCTTCCCTGGCATCGCCAAAGGGAATGTTCAAGCGGGCAAGACGATAGAGCAGCGTACGCCGGGCAACCCCTAGCTCCCGTGCCGTACGGGTGCGATTACCGCGATTCTTGTGCAGGCAATCGAGCAAAAACGTGCGCTCCACTCGCTCCATGCGCTGGCGCAGGGTCGCTTCATCGGTAGCGGCTGGCGTCAGTGTCATTGGCAGCGCCAGATGCTCCGGTCGGATCACGCTGTCGTCACACAACAGCACGGCGCGCTCCACCAGGCATTTGAGCTCGCGTATGTTGCCGGGGAAGCTGTGGCTGGAAAGTTGATCAAGGGCGGTATTCGACCAATCGACAGGTGACCTTTCCAGCGCTTCGCAAACCTTGTCCGTGAAATAGCGCGCCAGTTGCTGTACATCGCCGTCTCGCTCGCGCAGGGCCGGTAGAGTGATGGGAAACTGAGCAAGCCGATAATAGAGATCCTCGCGAAAGCGCCCCTCGGCAACCATCGCCGCGAGGTCGCGATGGGTGGCAGCAATGATGCGGACATCAACCTTATGGGCTGCACTGGCGCCCAGTGGGCGAACCTCGCCCTCCTGCAATACCCGCAGCAACTTGGCTTGCAGTGACAGCGGCATATCGCCGATCTCATCCAGCAGCAACGTACCGCCATGCGCAGCGTCGAACAGCCCCGCGTGATTGCGCTCGGCGCCAGTGAAAGCGCCTTTTCGGTAGCCGAACAGTTCGCTTTCAAGCAACCCTTCCGGGAACGCTGCGCAGTTCTGCACGACAAAGGCCTTGGCCTTGCGCGGCCCGGCGGCATGGATGGCACGGGCCACCACTTCCTTGCCAGTGCCGGTCTCACCGTGCAGCAGCACGGTATAAGACGTGTGCAGCACTTTACTGATCAGCCGGCACGCCTGCTCCATTGCCGCACTGGTGCCAATCAAGCCATATGTTCCAGCCAACGGTTTGTCGCATCTGCGCTTTGTGCCAACGATGGGCTGGATATCGCGCAGTGCGAGTAACTGATTCAAGGCGAAGCTGCCCAAATGCCCCAAGGATGAGGCGTAGCCTCGCAACTGGACCGACTGCTGGCGGGCGAAGACCAGCACACCGGTCATACGTTTGCATCGGCTGAGCAGCGGCACGATCAATAGCGCACGCCAGGGTATCGCCATTGCCGGGAGGAAGCGGGTGTCATACCCACTTTCATGCACATCCTCCAGACTCAAGACAGAGCCCTGGTTCAAGGTGTCGTGCAGCAGCCCTTGGTGGGACTGATCGGGACACGCAGGCGCAACGGAGAGCGATGGTATCTGGGCCATATGCTGAGCGGTCAGTTCAAGCCGGCCGGTCACTTCGTCCAGCAGATACAATTGGCTGAGCTCACACTGGCTCAGCCGTGCCGCCCCGGTAACGCATCCTTCAAGTAACGAATGTTCATCGCGCTCGAACCCCAAGCGTGTGAAACAGGCAGACAGCGCGTCGACATAAACCAGCGGGTCGGCCTCTTTACCAAGCAGGTTATCGGTCATGGGCTGCACTCGTCGAAACACGCCAGGGCCAGCACTGTGTCGGTCTTGCCGACAGCGCGCCGATCAGTTGTTGCAGGTCCGCATTAGTCATGGTCATTAATCCCTGATGAATTGTGGGTCAGCGTGACCACGCCATCGGCCTGTTCATGCGCCAGCCAAGTGGTCCAGCCCAGGCGGCAAACTGTGTTCTCACCAATATGCAAGGCCTTGATCTGGCCCTGCGCCAACATCAGGCTCAGGTCGTAGTCCAAGGGGTCCCGCAGGGTCAGGCGCACCAGCGAACGCAGTGGTTGGTAGGCACTTCCGGTGGGCAGAAAATCGTGGAAACGCTCCCAGCACAGCGCCCGGACATGCACCCTGAACTTGCCACTGCGGTCAGCGATGCGGTGCCCCAGAACCA
This sequence comes from Pseudomonas sp. WS 5503, assembly GCF_012985385.1. Taxonomy (NCBI): domain Bacteria; kingdom Pseudomonadati; phylum Pseudomonadota; class Gammaproteobacteria; order Pseudomonadales; family Pseudomonadaceae; genus Pseudomonas; species Pseudomonas sp. WS 5503. The sequence goes on along the minus strand of NZ_JAAQWI010000011.1, from coordinate 160,319 downwards.
GGTCATCGCCAAGAGCACTATTGGCCCGCCCCAGATGATTGCGCTGCGTCTGGCAGACCTCGACCGTACGTGCAACCCATTGCTCTAGAAACAACGCCTCGTGCATGAAGTAGTAACGCAGGACCGACTCGATCAACGCCGCCGAATGCACCCGTAAGCTCAGCAAGCCAAGGTAAGGCAGCAGGCGCTTGCAATCGACTTGGCAAACGCCCCGTATCGCAGCTGCGCCTAGCCCCATCAAGGCAAACATCTGCTCGGAAAACCTATCGTTGGCACCTGCCCGGAAACACGCCCGATAGCGGTACTTGCGCCAGATCGGCAGCATCAGCCGGTGCAGCCGATGGTGGAACAGGTCGAGGAAATCCCGAGTCGGGTTGCCACCCGAGCGCTCGGCGAATGCCTGCTCACCATAAAACGCGGGCAGTGGTGACCCCGCACCGAATAACCCCAACACATTCAGACGCAGGCGTGCGCGCAATTGGCCCTGTTCCATAAAGAACTCCACCCGGTCAATATCGTGCGCGGCAAACCCGAGACCAGGGTTGGCCTGGAATTCCAACTGGTCGTACAGCGCGTCGTCATCTAAAAGCGGATGGGCCTCGCGCAAATGCTCGATAACCTGCAGAACCGCCTGAAACAACGTGAACTCACGGATAACGCGACAAAGATGAGTCAGAGCTGGGGTTGCTGTCCCATCTGGGATGGCCATAGATACACGTCTCCTTGTGTGCTGATGACCCGCAACTCGTGATACGAATTGAGGCTGGCATAAAGCGCAAAAAACTCATTTAGAACGCAAGCGAATACAAACAGGTCGCCCTGGCCAACAAAGCCCTGGGAATCGACCGTCAGATCGATCCGCACGCCTCGGATGGGCAGCCCGCGGTGCAGGCGATCCACTGGCTCTTGGCGGATGGAGAGCAAGGCGCCCAGTCTTTTCTGGCTGACCTTCAGGGCCTGGCGATCGTAATAACGCGACAAATCGTAGGACTCCAGAATCACTTTCAAGGCATTGATATCGGTCAACGACAAATAGTTGAGCGACATGTTGCTGATGAGCTTCCACAGATAGTCTTGGTCCAGTGGTGGTGCGAAGCTCGCCGTTGGCGCGGTGATGTTGCGGAACGTCAACGACTCCGGCGTCTGCTCACCGGGCAGATTGATATCACCCGCACGCAGTTGGCGCGGCAGGTTGCAATTAGTACAGGTCAGTTCGACCGACAAGGTTTCATGGCCCCGTTCGCGGCGGTTGCCAAACCCCATCCAGGTATCGAGCCCGGCATGTTGAACCGACGAGCGTTGGCGAATGCTGTAGCTGGGCGGTGCCGCTAGGGGCTCAGTGTCGCAGTCATGCTCAAACGACTCGAACGGCACGTAGGTTTGATAGCCCAAGCCACCGGGGCGCCACCCAGTGACCTGATCCACGGAAAAGACGCTGGCATTACCCGGCGTATATTCCCCAGGCACCAAGAGGTACTCATCCTGCTTTCCATCCAGGCGAATAGGAATCGCATCCTGCTTGAACAAGTTGACGATGGGCGTGCAATACAACTTTATGTTGTCCAGGGTGGGACGCTGAGGTTCACGGCCGTGAGTGCGATGTTCAAAGCGCATTACCATGCCATGCGCCTGCCGGAGCAGCTCGTGAGACAGCGTGTGCAGCACACTCAGACCTTCAACGTCGACAAACAGATACTTCTCGGGAAAAGCAAAGTACTCCTGCAGGTGTCGATAACCCCCCAGGGCATTCTGCGGATAAGGAATCAACGCCTGCTCCTTGGAGAATCCCACCGGCCGAACCTGGTCAGCAGCGAGCCGTAGCATCACGGGCATGCCATCGCTGGCGATGATCGGCATACGGTCGTGATCCAGTAACAGCAGGCAGATCCCATCGAGATGACGCAACAGGTTCAGATACAGGCCCTGACTGACATAAGGATCTCCGGCCAGGTGCAAGCGCAGTGAATCAAATGCCAACTCGCTGAAGTTACCTGCGACACTCATGCTCAGGTGCAAATCCAGACGGGCCCCTTCGCCCTGGCTCCGGTATTCCAGGCCACTGAGTTGCAGGGGCATGACATCGGTGGCGTAACATGTACGGAACCGGCAACGCTCGCCGTGGATGGTGGCGCTTTCCACGGCGGTGTCCCGACCCACTCGAACACCGGGACCAGCGCGTTTCAACGGATCGAATTGCAGGATGCTGAAGGCCGGTATCGGCCGCATGTAATGAGGCCAGAGCAAGTGCATCAACGAATGCGTCAACTCCGGCAGTTCGTCATCCAGCTTCTGGCGCAGGCGCGCGGTCAAAAAGGCAAAGCCCTCCAGCAAGCGTTCGACATCCGGGTCCTGGCCAGCCTCGACGAGAAACGGCGCCAGGGCGGGATTGCGCTCTGAAAAACGCCTGCCCAGTTGGCGCAGGGCACTGAGTTCGCTTTGAAAATATCGGTCAAGCGTCATCGGTAAAAACCTCAACCCGCCCGGCATCCGTGAGGCGGGCGTGGAACACCACGGGCTGCAGGATGCCGTCAATGGCCCGCTCAGCCTCGATGGCAAACGCCAACTCCAGGGATTCACGCGCCCCCGGCAACAGCCTGACACGTGCATTCGTCAACCGCGGTTCATAGGCCTGGATAAAGCGCTCGATATGTAGACGCGACTGGCTCAAGGACTCATGCAAGCTAAGCCGCATGTCATTGAGGTCCGGCAGCCCATAATCAGGCAATGTCTTGACACTACCCGCGCGAGTGCTGAGCATTTTCCCCAGATGGGCAGCAATGGACGCCGCCCCGCCCTCCGGGGGCGACGCACCGCATTCGAGGCGTTCGAAAAGGCTGCTGTGCTCTGGCATGCCGTAGCCTCTGCTCATTCTTTATCCAGCTTACCGACCAAGGACAAAGTGAAATCTGCCCCCATGTACTTGAAATGCGGGCGCACAGTCAGGTTGACCCGGTACCAGCCAGGTTCGCCATCGACATCACTGACGACAATGCGTGCAGCTCGCAACGGGCGCCGCCCACGTACCTCGGCACTAGGGTTTTCCTGGTCCGCCACGTACTGGCGAATCCACTTGTTGAGTTCCAGCTCCAGGTCTGTGCGCTCTTTCCATGCGCCCAACTGCTCGCGCTGCAGCACTTTGAGGTAGTGCGCCAAGCGGTTGACTACCATCATGTAAGGCAATTGGGTGCCCAGCCGGTAATTCAGCTCTGCGGCCCTGCCCTCCTCACTGATACCAAAGGATTTTGGCTTCTGCACGGAGCTGGCGGAAAAGAACGCCGCGTTATCGCTGCCTTTGCGCATGGTCAAGGGGATGAAACCTTCTTGTGCCAACTCGTATTCGCGTCGGTCCGATACCAGCACCTCGGTAGGGATTTTGGTTTCGATCTCGCCCATGCTCTGGAAGTGATGCAGCGGGAGGTCCTCGACCGCTCCGCCGCTTTGCGGGCCGATAATGTTCGGGCACCAGCGAAATCGCGCAAAGCTGTCGGTCAGGCGGGTGGCAAAGGCATACGCGGTATTGCCCCACAAGTAATGCTCGTGGCTATTAACCACATTCTCCTGGTAGGCAAAGGTCTTGACTGGATACTCAAGGGGGTCATACGGGGTACGCAACAGAAAGCGCGGTACGGTAAGGCCGATATAACGGGCGTCTTCGCTCTGCCGGAAACTTTGCCACTTGGCAAATTGCGGACCTTCGAAATGATCTCGCAGATCCTTCAGGTCCGGCAGCCCGGTGAAACTTTCCAAACCGAAGAACCCGGGCCCGGCAGCGGCGATAAAAGGCGCATGGGCCATGCTGGCGACGCTGGAGGCGTACTGCATCAGCTTCACGTCGGGTGCGTTGGGCGAGAGAAAGTAGTTGGCAATGATTGCGCCCACCGGCTGTCCGCCGAACTGGCCGTATTCAGCACTGTAGACATGTTTGTAAAGCCCGGACTGGGTGATCTCCGATGAGTCTTCGAAGTCGTCCAGGAGGTCCTGGCGCGAGACATTCAAGAGCTCGATCTTGATGTTCTCGCGAAAATTGGTGCGCTCGACCAGCAACTGCAAGCCTCGCCAGGAAGCCTCCAGTGCCTGGAAGTCCGGATGGTGCAGGATTTCATCCATTTGCTGGCTGAGCTTGGTATCGATCTCGGCAATCATGCGGTCGACCAGGTGTTTCTTTACCGGCTCATCACAGTTATGTGGCTTCACCAGCTCTGCAATGAACGCCGACACGCCGCGCTTGGCGATGCCGTAAGCCTCGTCGTCGGCACTGAGCAAGGTCTGGGCAATGATGTTATCGAGGATGCTGCAGGTTTCGGTGGTTTGTACGAGTTTCGAGCTGTGTTCAATCGTGTTCATGGTGTCAGTGTCCCTTTACTGAAACGGTAATGCTTGAGGGCTGTCCAGCCCCAGTTCGGCCAGGACTCGAGCGCGGGAGTCGTCATTGGCCAATGCCTGCTCGATAGCCTTGCGAAAGTTCGGCGTGTTCCCCAGCGGCCCCTTGAGCGCCACCAGGGCTTCACGCAATGCCATCAGCTTTTGCAACGCCGGGATCTGCTCGACCAGGTTTGCGGGGTTGAAGTCCCTCATGACGTTGATCTGCACCTGGATCGGCAACTCCTCCACATCAGCGGTATCCTGCAGGCGATTGGGTACGCTCAGCGTCAGGCTCAAGGCTTGCTTGGCCAACACCTCGTCAAAGGTGTGCTTGTCGATACCGATGGGCTTGCGATCCTCGAGTTTGCGTGGGTCCGCACGCTGGGAAAAATCTCCCAGCACCAGCAGCTTCAACGGCAGCTCGACTTCTTCCTGGGCCCCACCGACAGCGGGTTTGAAAGTAATATTGATACGTTCCTTGGGGGCTACCGAACCGTCTTTGGCCATGGTGCTTTTCCTTTTTGATGAGGCGCTATTCAAGTACTGCTTCAAGATCGAAATGGCACAACCTGCGATGCAGTGCGTCTTTGCAGTCGCATATGGGCTGGGTTTGTGGCAACAGCTCATAGCAGCGATACAGAAGCTTGCCGACTTGCAAGGTCAGCGCCGGCTCCCAACTTTCCAGGCCTGTGCGCTGTAATTGAAGGTCGAGTTCTTCCAGCTGAAGCCTGGCCAGCTCATGCTTGCCAGCCGCCACGCACAACCTGGCCAGCGCCAGGCGCCAATGAAAGCGCGCTCGATCACCGCACGCCGCCTGCAGCCCTTGCTTGAGTACGGCCACTGCTGCCTTGAGGCCGTCCTTTCGCAGGCAAGGCATCACCGCTTGCAATGTGGTCTCCCAGGGCTGCGTGTCACTGTCGGCGACAACATGGGAGGGCTCGGGCTTGTGCACGTGACGCATCACATGCAGCGCGATCCACTCACCTGTCGCAGGGTCGGCAAAGGGGGTGCCGTCGTTGAACCGATATTCAGGCAGGTGCGGCAGGCGCTGCAGCAGCAGAGCCAAATGCATCTCCAGTTCAGTCATGGCCAGGTTTGCATGCAAGGCGTCCAGGCACTCCCAGACCATGCGCAAACCATCCAACCAGAACAACGCACCCGCCAGGCTTACCTCAAGCTCAGGCAACAGATCGGCGTGATGGCCTTGGCTGAGACGTTCTTGATAGCGCTTGCGCTTGTCCGCGACCAACGGGCGCAACGCCGTTACTCGCTCACTGTTGGCGTCGGGATAATTGACGAGCATCAACCACGCCAAGGTTCGACCCAGGCGCAAGGCACGCAGGTCGGTTGCGTCCTGGCGCAACCACCAGGCACATAACGGGCGGGCCTGCTCCTGTAAAGTGCGCAGCAGTCTGTGCGCGTCTTTTTCGTTATTGATCGGTTGCCCGGGACTCAGCAACTGAGTCGTCTGCTTGACCTGGGCAATGACGGTCGCTACACCGCCAGGTTCGGACACACCCTGCGCCAAGCGCTCCGACAATTGCCGGCGAATCGGCAGCAGCAAAGGTGCATCGCTTCCAAGTTGTTCGCCCCATAGCTGGTCGAGACATGCCAGGTGTTCCAACAGGGCCTGGAATAAAGGCCGTTGATCGCTGAGCGACGGGTTGAGTGCAAACGCTTGCTCAAGGCGCGACACCAGCCAGCCAAACGCCGCAGCACGGGTTCGTAGCTTGCCAGGGTAAACCTGCTCCCAATGGAGTTCACACAGGTCACGCAGCAAACCGAGACCGGCCAGCAATCCAGCAAATGAATCACGTTGATACAGGGCCCAGACCAACCAGACGGCGACGCGTAGATCCTTGGAGTGATCACGCAGCAAATGCTCGCTGATTTCGCTGACCTTCTGCCAATCCGGCTGGCCCGCAACATGGATAGACTGGGCTTTGCCAAGCTCGGCCTCCAGCGCTTCAAACTCGCTCGAAAAACGCACGTCACTACCAACAAAACTGCTTGAGCAACATGCTGTCCGTGCAAGCTTGCGGTAATGAACATAAAGTTCTTCTGAATAAGCCATTTTGAGTTGCACACATCCGTCCGAGGTAAATAGGAGGACTTAACGCCATTGTCGAAACGCCCTTGAACTTCCATTAAAAACTCATCGAAGTGAGTGAACCTTAGCCACGACAAAAACAATCAGCAAGTAACGGAACGGAACTTAAGAAACGTCCTACACACCCAACAAATAAAGGAATGCGCAACTATTTGCGCACCTCTTCATCGAAAAATCCACGCTTTATCTCCGACAGCCGCGCATTTACAACTTATAGGGCATGAGCAACTAAGTGCGCGCAGGCGTGAAACTAATAGCGCTGAAATCCACCTACCGCTCGACAATAAGCTCTCAACAAACGAACACAGAGCCGCCTTCGTCTTTATTTCATTGGCTTTCATACTTTCAGGCACGCTTCTTGTTATAGGCCTCTGCCCCTTCAGCGCTTTTGCTGTTCGGCAATCCTACTCAATCAGGCAAGGAAACCCGTCATGCCAACACCCGCGTATCTCTCCATCACCGGTGTCAAACAAGGTTTGATTACGGCAGGCACATTTACTCAGGACTCGGTAGGCAGCATTTATCAGGAAGGTCATGAGGACCAGATACTGGTACAAGCATTTGCTCACCAGGTGATCATTCCTCGCGACCCGCAATCTGGCCAGCCAACCGGTCAGCGCGTGCACAAACCGCTGATGATCAGCAAGGTTTTCGATAAATCCTCACCCTTGCTGTTCAGCGCCCTGACTACCGGCGAAGAAGTGTCCTGCCGGTTGGAATGGCTGCGCAACTCTTCCTCCGGGACCCTGGAGCACTATTTCACCATTGAACTGGAAGGCGCGACCATCGTGGACATCCAATCGCGCATGCCCAACTGCCAGGACCCCGACAACGCCCACTTCACCCATCTGGAGGACGTGCACTTCAGCTATCGCAAGATCATCTGGACTCACGAGGTCGCCGGGACGTCCGGTTCGGACGACTGGCGCAGTCCAGTGGCCGGCGGCTAAGCAGGGCGATAGGGCCCCGCTAACGAGGTGCCGAGTAATGGGGCAAGAGCGTTTTGCTTGATTTGCCGCTTTTGCAAAGTGAGCCGCCGTCATTGCGGAACCCTAGGTGGCCGTTACCTGAATAACGGATATGTACGCGGTCTGATCTGACATCTGGTCGGCTATCAGGCCGCTTTCGCGAGCAAGCACGCAGTTTTGTTATCCTGGCGCTCCCGCCCACACGGACGCGCGCGTATGCACATCGACCCGGCCTTCATCCTTCGCCAGACCGAGCACTGGCAGCTCAACCACCACCTGGCGTCGAAGCTGCCGGGCTACCTGATGCTTGGCGCCAAGGTACCGGTTGACTCCCTCGCTGACATGCCAGAAGCCGCACTGGCCGAAATGGGCGGTTTGCTCGCCAACATCCAACGAGTGATGCAAGCCCAGCTCCAGCCGAAGTGGCTATATATCAGCCGCTACGGACATATGCCGGGTTTCCCGCTGCACTTTCACTTCATTCCTGTCTATGACTGGGTGGAGCGAGCGTTCTGGCAGGACGAACGCTACCGCTCGCTGTACGCTTTCGGTACGCCGCCCCTCGAACCCCTGACCGATGGCGCTGAACTGACCCTGTTTGTATGGCGAGAGTTTGGCGAGAGCCTAACCCCGCCGCAGGTTCAAGGGCCAGGGGTGGCGCAGGTGATCGAGCAATTGCGCGCTGCATTCAAGCGGGACTCATAACGCGCAGCCGCTTCACCATCGGCACACACGCCAGCACCAACCCGGACGGAGAGCGATACACCGCCTGCTCATCGCCTACATACCCGCACGCTCTATAAAAACTTACCGCATTCAAGGTCGCATCCAGCACAACCTGTTCAATCGCTTGCTGGCGTGCCACGCATTCCAGATGAGCAAGCATTGCCTTGCCAAGGCCTTGCCCCATGTAAGCGGGCAATACAAACAAGGCCCCTATTTCACCGTCGGCAAGATCGAGCATACCGGTGACGACGGGCTCGTCATTCAGCCAGCCCATGTAGAACTGTTTTTCCATCAACACGCTGTAGCCATCGCTGGCGTGACCTCGGGTCCAGAGCGCCATTTGCTCAGCGCTGTAGGCGCCAATGCATTGGCCGCGAATGGCCTCGCGTCGAATCTCGAACGCACGCTCGGCGTCATCCGGCGTGGCACGTTTTATCTCCAGCATCGTGAACTCCTTCCATGACCTCAAACTGCCACTAGCCCATTTGTGCTAATCGACCCCACCCCACGGCGGCGCTATATTCCGCGGCACTTCCAACGTTCTCACCCACACCGCGCACTCAATGCGCGCGGGTTCTTTGCGCGTTGGAAAAACCAAAACAACCCCAAGGAAGAAGCACCATGAACTCCACTCCCCTGTCACTCGCCTTGCCCTGCTGGGCGCCTTGATCATCGGCGTCGCCGGTTGCAGCAATATCAAGCCCACCGAAGATCATCTCAAGAAGCTCTCGGAAACCAATCTGGGCGAGCCGGTAAAACGTATTTCCAATGTGCGCAGCGACTCCATGACCACCTACTACGTCGCTAACACAGCCTCCGGCGAGTACAACTGCTCCGTGCCCAGCGGTGCGAGCGGCGGCGCGTTCGCGATTGCCAGCTTCGGCCTGATGAAGCCCGCGGCCTACTGCATGCCCAAGGGCGCCAAAGGCAATGGGTTGACGCCGTTCATGCAGTAATTTTTTCCTGACTGAGCTCACGCAGGGTGCCGCGCAGCTCCGCAGGGCGTACCGGTTTGGAGAGGATAGCGATCTGCCGATCATGCAACGCGGCCTGGATTTTCTCCACATCGTGCCCGGTGAGGATCAGCGCTGGCACCGCCCAGCCGCGTTGTTCGCGTAGCTGGTCGATGCATTCAATGCCGGTGGCATGGTTGCCCAGATCGTAGTCGGCAACGATGATGTCGCAGTCGCTGACCAAGCCCTGCCCCGTGGACTCGGCCTGCACCTCGCACCCCCAGCGCTCGAGCAAAGCTTGGGTGGCGAGCAGCACGTTGTAGTCATCCTCCACCAGGCACACTTTCAGACCGCTGAGCAGACCGGCCTGGCGAGCATCGTCACGCACTGCCGGTTGACGCGGCGCGGTGGCCAGGGCCAGGCCATGCAGACTCACTGAGGTGCCATGGCCCACCCGCGAACGCAGACTCACCTGCAACCCCATCAACTGCCCCAGGCGCTTGACGATGGACAGCCCAAGGCCCACGCCTTCAACGTCCTTGTCACGCAGTTGGCGCACGCGATAAAACTCTTCGAAGACCTTTGACAGATGCTCCCTGGCAATGCCCCGCCCCTGGTCGTGCACCTCCACCACCAAGCCGTTATCGCGAACACGCACACCGATCAGCACTGGTCGTTGCGCGCCGTATTTGAAGCAATTGGAGAGCAGGTTCTGCACCATCGTTGCCAACATGGCCGGGTCGACCAGCACCCAGTGAGCGCAGGCGCGCAAGCGCAACTGCACTCCAGCCCAACGCGCAGCCTCGGCGTTCTGGCGCACCAGGTCGGCGAGAAAGTCACCCAGGTGAATCACTTGGTATTTGGGCAACAGGCGTCCGTTGTCGAGGGTGTAAAGGTCGAGAATCGAACGAAACAATTGCGACACGTTAAGCAAAGAGCGGTCGATATTGTCCACCAGGCGCTGTTCGTCCTCCCCCAAGCGGGCTTCGCGCAAGCAGGCGGTGAACAGGCCGATGGAGTGGATCGGCTGGCGCAGGTCATGGCTGGCCTGGGCAAGAAAGCGCGACTTTTCCAGGTTGGCGGCGATGGCTTGCTCGGAAGCCTTGCGTGTGCGCTCCAACAGGATATGGGCGTACACCGGGATCACTGTGCTGGTGATCATCAGCATCAGCATCATGAAGGGTTGCGCCTGCCACAGCGGCGTGAGTTGGTACACGATCAACAGCGCCAGCAACGCCAGCCCCGTCGCGATTGCCAGGTAGCGCGAACCGTAGCGCATGCCGTTGCCCAGGTTCACCCAGACCATCACCGCATACAGCGGCAATGCCGCCTCACCGCCCATCACCAGGCCGAACGAAGTGCCCGTGTAGTCGTGGATCATGCCGAAGATCCGCCGCGCCGGATAATGCCCAGGCCAGCGTGCGATCACCTGGCGCAACACGATGGATGCCAGCAGGAACAGCAAGATATACAGGATCACCGGCAGATAGGTGTCCAACGACTGCCCAGGCAAAAAGCCCAGCACGCCGATGTAAACGATAGCGATGCTGGCCACCACGATGCGCAGATTAGCCTGATCGAGTTCGGAGTTGGTCTCGGGGCTCATCGTCATATCCTTGACCTATCATCTGTAGGAGCGAGCTTGCTCGCGAAAAAACATCAGCGACAACGCGTTTGACCTGGAAGTACGTGGTGCCTGGGCGTGTTTCGCGAGCAAGCTCGCTCCTGCGCCGACAGTAAATAAAGTAGCATGCCTCGACACAACCTGGCCCCAGGAAGGAGCTCACCATGACCGGCCGGATCATCATCGCCGACGACCACCCCATGTTTCGCGAAGGCATGGCGCGCACCGTGCAACGCTTGCTGCCCGACGCCCAGGTGCAAGAGGCCGGCGACCTGGCCACGGTGAATACGTTGCTGCGCGAGGCGGGCGAGGTCGATACCCTGATCCTCGATTTGCGCTTTCCCGGCCTGACCTGCATCAGCCAACTGGCCGAACTGCGCCAGCAACTGCGACGCACCACCTTGGTGGTGGTGTCGATGGTCGACGACCCTGCGCTGATCGAACAAGTCATGGCTTTGGGCGTCGACGGTTTTATCGGCAAGAACATCGCCCCGGATGAGATCGGCCAGGCGCTGCTGGCGATACGCGCCGGCGAAGTGCTGGTCAAGTTCGCGCCGTCGGGCCTGCTGCCGCTGGACACTCATACCCTTACCACCCGCCAGCAGGAAGTGTTGCGCCTGATTGCCCAGGGCAAGACCAACAAGGAAATCGCCAAGGCCCTGGATATCTCGCCGTTTACCGTGCGCATTCATGTGTCCTCCCTGCTGCGCAGTCTGAAGGTACCGTCGCGGGCGGCGGCGGCGGTGAAGTACTCCGGAGAGCTCTAAGCTGTTTGTAGGAGCGAGCTTACTCGCAAGAAACCCACAGGCGCCGCGTTGACTCAGAAAATACGCGTTAGCGTTGACGTTTTTCGCGAGCAAGCTAGCTCCTACAGCCCCCTCTGCATCCGATATTTATGCTCAATTCCCAACTTAATAATATTTTATTAATCACCGCCCGCCCCCTAACTTGACGTCATGCCCAAGCTGAATCCAACTGCATTACGCAAGGACAGACACATGACTCAAGCAATAACAAAAATAGACACGCTGGTGGTGGGCGCAGGTCAGGCTGGCGTGGCCATGAGCGAGCATTTGAGCAAGCAAGGCGTGCCGCACCTGGTGCTGGAGCGCAGCCGTATCGCCGAGCGCTGGCGCACCGGGCGCTGGGACTCGTTGGTCGCCAACGGCCCGGCCTGGCATGACCGCTTCCCCGGTCTGAAATTCGACGACGTCCCTGCCGATGGCTTCGCGCCAAAAGAGCGGGTCGCCGATTACTTTGAAGCCTATGCACGCAAATTCAATGCGCCGATCCGCACTGGCGTGGACGTGACGTCAGTGGTACGTAACATCGGCCGCCCCGGCTTCACCGTGCACACCAGTGAAGGTGTGATCGAAGCCAACCGCGTGGTCGCCGCCACCGGTCCATTCCAGAAGCCCGCGATTCCAGGCATAGCGCCTACAGGCACAGCACTGCACCAGATCCATTCCGCCGACTATCGCAACCCTGGGCAACTGCCGGCGGGCGCCGTATTAGTGGTGGGCGCCGGTTCTTCCGGCGTACAAATCGCCGATGAACTGCAGCGCGCCGGTCGCCAGGTTTACCTGTCGGTTGGCGCCCATGACCGCCCGCCCCGCGCCTATCGCAACCGGGATTTCTGCTGGTGGCTGGGGGTTTTGGGCGAGTGGGACCAGGCGGCGATGAAACCTGGCCGTGAACACGTGACCATTGCTGTGAGCGGCGCCCATGGCGGCAAGACCATCGACTTCCGTGAACTGGCCCAGCAAGGCATGACCCTGGTTGGCCTGACCCAAGCCTTCGACGGCACGGTGGCGACGTTCCAACCCAACCTGGTGGAAAACCTGGCACGCGGGGATGAGAACTACCTGGCCCTGCTGGACGCGGCCGACGCGTATGTCGAACGCAATGGTCTCGACCTGCCCCAGGAGCCCGAAGCACGTCGCGTGTTTCCCGACGCTGAATGCATCAAGCAGCCAATCCTGACGCTGGACCTGGCCGAAGCAGGCATCACCTCGATCATCTGGGCCACCGGGTTTGCCGTGGACTACAGCTGGCTACAGGTGGACGCTTTCGACGCCGCCGGCAAGCCGCAACACCAACGTGGTGTATCCAGCGAAGCCGGCATCTACTTCCTCGGTTTGCCATGGCAATCGCGGCGTGGCTCGTCGTTTATCTGGGGGGTGTGGCACGACGCCAAATACGTAGCCGACCATATTGCGATCCAGCGTCAGTACCTCGAGTACCGCGAAACTGCGCCGGTTGCCCGCCAGCCCCCTGTCAGCGCCTGATCACTTTTTCCTGGAGTTTTTTAATGCCTACTCACACTCGCATCCGCATGTTCAACACCAAAGAAACCTATCCCAACCAGAGCCTGGATAACGACCTGTGCCAGGCCGTGCGCGCCGGCAACACCGTGTATGTACGCGGCCAGGTGGGCACTGATTTCGATGGCAACCTGGTGGGCCTCGGCGACCCTCGGGCCCAGGCCGAACAGGCGATGAAAAACGTCAAGCAACTGCTCGAAGAAGCCGGCAGCGACCTCAGCCACATCGTCAAAACCACCACCTACTTGATCGACCCACGCTACCGCGAGCCGGTGTATCAGGAAGTGGGCAAATGGCTCAAGGGCGTATTCCCGATTTCCACCGGGCTGGTGGTCTCGGCCCTGGGCCAGCCGCAGTGGCTGATGGAAATTGATGTGATCGCGGTTATCCCAGAGTAAGGAGGCTAGCCATGACCTTTTCAATCGTTGGCCGCTGCGCGGAAACCGGCCAGTTGGGCGTTGCCATCAGCTCATCAAGTATCGCCGTAGGCGCTCGCTGCCCATGGCTGCGGCCCGGCGTGGGCGCGGTATCGACCCAGAACATCACCTTGCCGGCCCTCGGCCCAGACGTGCTCGACGGGCTGGAACAGGGCCTGGCCCCAACCGATGCCGTGGACAAAGCACTCACCCGCAACGGCTACAGCCAGTATCGGCAACTGACGGCGATAGACCACCTGGGCCGCAGCGTGCATTTCAGCGGCAGCCAGACCCTGGGTACCCATCACGCGGTATCGGGCGAGCAATGCGTGGCGGCGGGCAATATGCTCGCCGACCGTGAAGTCATCACCGCGATGGTCTCGGCCTTTGAACAGGGCGAAGGCCAGCTCGCAGACCGGTTGCTGGCAGCGATGCATGCCGCCATCGCCGCCGGTGGCGAAGCCGGCCCGGTGCATTCCGCCGCGCTGGTGGTGGTGGGCGAGTTGACTTGGCCGATCATCAACTTGCGCGTGGATTGGGCCGACGAAGCGCCGATTGGCGAATTGCAAAAACTCTGGGACGCCTACCGCCCACAGGTACAGGACTATATCGATCGCGCCCTCGCCCCCGACCGCTCCCCCGGCTACGGCGTGGCCGGAGACGAGCGATGAGCCGCAGCCGCGACCTGCTGGAAACGCTGGTGGGCTTCGACACCACCAGCCGTGAGTCCAACCTGCAGTTGATCGAGTTTGTGCGCGATTACCTGGCCGGGTTTGGCATCGCCAGCGAGTTGGTCTACAACGCGCAACGCACCAAGGCCAACCTGTTTGCCAGCGTCGGCCCGGTTGAGCTGCCAGGTATCGTGCTGTCGGGGCATACCGACGTGGTGCCAGTGGATGGGCAACCCTGGACCCTGCCGCCGTTCACGTTGACCGAGCGTGACGGCAAGCTGTTCGGGCGCGGCACCGCCGACATGAAGGGGTATATCGCGTGCGTACTGGCGTTGGTTCCCGAACTGGTCAAAACGCCGTTGCGCCTGCCGGTGCATATCGCCCTGTCCTACGATGAAGAAGTCGGATGCCTGGGCGTACGCTCATTGCTCGCTGTTCTGGAACAGCGCCCGGTGAAACCCATGCTGTGCATCATCGGCGAACCGACCGAACTCAAACCGGTGTTGGGTCATAAGGGCAAGTTGGCGATGCGCTGCGACATACAGGGTCAAGCATGTCATTCGGCGTATGCGCCCTCGGGGGTGAATGCGATCGAACATGCCGCCGATCTGATCTGCGAACTCGGGCGCATCGGCCAGCGCTTGCGTTCGCACCAGGACCCACGTTTCAACCCACCTTTCAGCACGGTACAGACCGGCCTGATCAGTGGTGGCAAGGCATTGAACATCGTCCCGGCCGATTGTCGCTTTGACTTTGAAGTACGCGCCCTGCCCGCCTCGGACCCCGCTGAAGTCGCTCAAGAACTGCAAGCGTACGCCATGCAGCAGGTACTGCCGCGTATGCAGGCGGTCAGCAAGCAGAGCTCCATTCGGTTCACAGAGCTGTCGGCCTACCCGGGGCTGGTCACGGATGAGCACAGCCAGGCGGCGCAGCTGATTGCGGCGTTTTGCGGCTCGCAAGCGTTCGGCACCGTAGCGTTTGGCACCGAAGGCGGGCTGTTTGATGCGGCGGGCATTCCCACCGTGGTATGCGGGCCCGGGAGCATGGAGCAGGGGCATAAGCCGGATGAGTTTGTGAGCGTAGCGCAGTTGGCGGGATGTGATGCCATGTTGGGGCGCATGCTGGACTCGATCCGCTGAGCCAAACACTGCTTCCACAGACAATGCAAATGGATCGTGTTGGATCAGGCAGATAGGGGTCGGCTGGGGGCCATCATCGCAGGCAAGCCAGCTCCCACAAAAGGCCAGCCTCCAGTCAGACCAGCTCCCGAGCAAGAAACGGCGCAGTCCGGCTGGTCTTGCTCTTGGCCACTTTCTGCGGCGCCCCACACGCCACGACTCTCCCGCCCAAGTCCCCTGCTCCCGGCCCGATATCAATCACCCAGTCACTTTGGGCCACCACGCGCATTTCATGCTCCACCACAACCACCGTATGCCCCGCATCCACCAGCTGGTTCAGTTGGCTGAGCAAACGATCGACATCCCTGGGGTGCAACCCGGTGGTCGGCTCGTCCAGCACATACAAGGTGGCGCCCCGGGCATTGCGTTGCAACTCGGTAGCGAGCTTGATGCGCTGTGCCTCACCGCCCGACAACTCGGTGGCCGGCTGCCCGAGGCGCAGATAACCCAGGCCGATATCGCGCAGCACGACTAACGAACGCAGGATGCCCGGCTGCTCGGCAAACACCTGCACCGCTTGCTCCACCGTCAACCCCAGCACCTGGGCGATGTTCAAGCCCTCCCATTTGATCGCCAGGGTGTCGGGGTTATAGCGCGCGCCATGACAGGTCGGGCATGGCGCGTACACGCTGGGCATGAACAGCAATTCAACGCTGACAAAACCTTCACCCTCACAGTTCGGGCAACGGCCCTTGGCGACGTTGAAGGAGAACTGCCCGGCATCGTAATTGCGTTTCTTGGCCGCTGGCGTGGCGGCAAACAGTTTGCGCACGTTGTCGAACAGCCCGGTGTAGGTCGCCAGGTTGGAACGCGGCGTGCGGCCGATGGGCTTCTGGTCCACCTGCACCAGGCGCTGAATGTGCTCGAGCCCGGCGCTGATGCGCCCGCCACTGGCTTGCGGTGCAGCATCTTCCAGGCTCGGTTCGTCGTCGCTTTCCAGCACACGCCCCAGGCCCGTGCCCACCAATTCCAGCAGCGCCTGGCTGACCAGGCTGGATTTGCCCGAGCCGGAAATCCCCGTCACCGCGGTGAAACAGCCCAGCGGGAAATCCACGTTCAAATCTTTCAGGTTATTTCGCGTCACGCCTTTGAGCTTCAGCCAACCGGCCGGCTCGCGGCTTGGCACATTGGCCGGGCGAGGTGAGGCAAACAGGTATTCGCGGGTCTGCGAGGCCTCGACATCCGCCAACCCTGCGGGCGGCCCGCTGTACAGCACTTGCCCGCCATGTTCGCCGGCAGCCGGGCCCACGTCGATCAGCCAGTCGGCGCGGCGCATGGTTTCCAGGTCATGTTCCACCACAAACAGCGAATTGCCCGCGGCCTTCAAACGATCAAGCGCAGTGAACAATGCTTCGCCATCCGCCGGGTGCAGACCCGCCGAAGGCTCATCGAGCACATAAATAACGCCGAACAACTGCGAGCCTAATTGGGTAGCCAGGCGCAGACGCTGCAGCTCCCCGGACGACAAGGTCGGCGTACTGCGCTCCAGGGACAGATAGCCCAGACCCAGTTCGATCAAGGTGTTGACCCGTTCGAGCAGGTCCTGGGCGATGCGCTGGGCCGCCAGGCGTTTTTCCACCGACAGCTTCATCGTGTCCTGCCCCGCGGCCACCGGCTGCAGCAACTCGGCCAATTGCGCCAGGGACAATTGCGACAGCTCACCGATATCCACCCCGGCAAACTTCACCGACAACGCCGCCTGGTTCAGGCGTTTGCCCTCGCACAATGGGCAAGCACTGCCTTGCATGAACTGCGACACGCGCTTTTTCATCAGCGCGCTTTGGGTGTGGGCGAAGGTGTGCAGGATATAGCGCCGAGCGCCGCTGAAGGTGCCTTGGTAGCTGGGTTCGAGCTTGCGTTTCAACGCCTCGCGGGTCTGCTGCGGGGTGAAGCCGGCGTACACCGGTACGGTGGGGGTTTCTTCGGTGAACAGGATCCAGTCGCGCTGCTTTTTCGGCAGCTCGCGCCACGGGATGTCCACGTCATAGCCCAGGGTCACGAGGATGTCGCGCAGGTTCTGGCCCTGCCACGCCAACGGCCAGGACGCCACTGCACGCTGGCGGATGGTCAACGACGGATCAGGCACCATCAGCGCTTCGGTCACTTCATACACGCGGCCCAGGCCGTGGCATTGCGGGCACGCGCCCTGGGGCAGGTTCGGCGAGAAGTCCTCGGCATACAACATGGCCTGCCCTTTCGGATAGCGGCCGGCGCGGGAATAGAGCATGCGGATCAAGCTCGACAAGGTGGTGACACTGCCCACCGACGAGCGCGCACTGGGTGTACCCCGTTGCTGTTGCAGGGCCACGGCAGGCGGCAAGCCTTCGATGCTGTCTACGTCCGGCACGCCGACCTGGTCGATCAAGCGCCGCGCATAGGGCGCCACCGATTCGAAATAGCGGCGCTGGGCCTCCGCGTACACCGTGGAAAACGCCAGGGACGATTTGCCGGAGCCAGACACGCCGGTAAACACCACCAGGGCGTCCCGGGGAATATCCACATCGACATTGCGCAAATTATGTTCACGGGCGCCACGCACCCTGACAAAGCCCGTTTGCCGGGCGGTGAGCGGTGGGATGTTGCGCTGTGAAGTCATGGGCAACCTTGTCTTGCGCTTAGCACCCTGCGCACGCGTTGGGTCAGGGCATCGGGGCTGTAGGGTTTGCTCAGCAGGTGGATATCGGCGCTGAGCAGATGATTGGAAGACAGAATGTCGCGGGTGTGGCCCGAGGTAAACAGCACCGGCACCGGCGGGTTCTGCGCGCGGGCCCAGGTGGCCAGGTCGGTGCTCTTGACCCGACCCGGCATCACCACATCGGTGAAGATCAGGTCCGGCGACACGCCGCGCTGCAATACTTGCATCGCGCGGTCGCCATCCTCGGCGGTCAGTACGGTATAGCCCGATTGCTGCAGCAACTCGACCACCGTCAGGCGCACGCCTTCGTTGTCCTCGACCACCAGGATGGTTTCCTGGCCGCCGCCTTGCAGGTCCGCATCACTGTAGTCGTCGAAGCATTCAGGCTCCAGGCAGTGGGGGAAATACATCTGCACCACCGAGCCCTTGCCCTCCTCGCTCCACATGTCCACGTGCCCGCCACTTTGGCGCACAAAACCGAACACCATGCTCAGGCCCAGGCCGGTGCCGTGGCCTTCGCGCTTGGTGGTAAAGAAGGGTTCGAATGCGCGCTTGAGCGTCGCCTCGGACATGCCCACGCCGGTGTCGGCCACTGCCAGGCGCACGTACTCGCCGGGCTTGATGCTTTTACCGATGCAATCGTCCGGGTTGAGGATGACGTTTTCTCCGGTGATACGAATCACACCCTCGCCCTGCATGGCATCCCGGGCGTTGATCGCCAGGTTGAGCAGCGCGTTTTCCAGCTGGTTGCGGTCGACATTGATGCACCAGGAGTCCTGGGGCAGTTGCACGTCGATATGAATGGTTTCCCCCAACGCCCGTTGCAACAGCTCGCCCAGGCCAGCGTAGATGCGCTGCGGGTTGTACACCGCCGGAGACAAGGGCTGGCGACGGGCAAAGGCCAAAAGTTGCGACGACAGCTTGGCCCCTCGCTCCACGGCGGCGATGGCCGCGGTGACGCGACGTTGCACCTGACAATTGTCCGGCTCATGCCGGGCGAGCAAATGCAGGTTGCCGGCGATCACTTGCAGCAGGTTATTGAAGTCATGGGCCACGCCACCGGTCAGGCCGCCAATCGCTTCCAGCTTCTGTGACTGGCGCAACTGGTCTTCTGCGGCAGACCGCGCCTGCACTTCAGCGGCTACGCGTTGCTCCAGATTATGGGTGAGCTCCTGGCGCACCCGCTCGGACTTCACCAGTTCGGTGGTTTCCACCACAATCGCCAGCACCCCGGCCGGCTGTTGGTTGTCCCCGGCCACGGGGCTGTAATAGAGGTCCAGCCATACGCTTTCCGGTTGGCCGTGACGCGATAACACCAGCTCCTTGTTATTGAACGACAAGGTACCGCCCGCCAGGCACGTATCCACCACATGCCGATTGAACTCGGCCACCTCCGGCCAGCCCAGTTCTACCGGAGTGCCCAAGAGGTAGGGATGGCGCCCGCCGGCAAATACCGAATAGCTGTCGTTGTAGATCATGTACCCCGCCCGCCCCCACAGCATCACCATCGGCACGGGTGAGGCGAGCATCATTTGCACGGTGCAAGCCAGGCTCGTGGACCACTGATCCAAGGGGCCAAGGTCGGTACTTGACCAGTCAAACGTGCGAATCCGCTGGGCCATTTCGCCGGCCCAGCCTTCACAGCCATGGGGGTTGGATAAAAATTGCATGATTGGGCTCTGTGCAGGGACAAGACAGTCGCAAGTTTTGGAGCGCGCCAGCGGTGGATGGTTTCATCCTGAGCACAGAGGAATGCACAAACCCCTGGAACTAATGAAAATCCCGGCTGCGCACCACCATTCCATCCAGCAACGGCGTCAAATCGGTGAGGCGCCCCGCGATCAAATGCCGCACCTCACCTACCGCCTCCCAACGACCGTCCACCTTGAGCAAACGCGAGCCCACCAGCGCCTGGCGCTGACGCTCGGCCAGGTCGCGCCAGACCACCACATTGAGGTTGCCGAACTCATCTTCCAGGGTGACAAAGGTCACGCCGCTCGCCGTGCCTGGGCGCTGGCGGCCAGTGACCAGCCCGGCGATGCTCACGTTGCGCCCATGTTCCACCGCCAGCAACTCCTGGGAACTGCGGCAGCGGCGCCGGCGTAACTCGGCGCGCAATAGTGCCAGGGGATGGGGCCCCAGGGTGGTACCGAGGGTGGCGTAATCGGCGTGCAAATCTTCGCCTACCGTGGGCTCGGGTAATGCCACCCGCGTTTCATCGGGGCTCGGCAGCCCGGCAAACAAGCCCAGTTGCTGATGCACACCGGCCACGTCCCAGCGCGCCTGATGGCGGTTGCCGGCCAGGGCGCGCAAGGCCCCGGCATCCGCCAGCAGCGCCTGGGCACGCGTATCCAGCCCGGCGCGCGCGTCCAGGTCAGCGATGTCATTGAACAGCCGCTGCTGCCTCGCCGCTTCGATACGCCGCCCGTCGTCCTCGCGAAACCCCGAGATCATGCGCAAGCCCAGGCGAATCGCCGGTTGCTGGCCGTCGATGGGCTCCAGGCTGCATTCCCAGTCGCTGGCCTGCACATCTACCGGGCGGATCTGCAAGCGATGGCGCCGGGCGTCCTGCAGGATCTGGTCCGGGCTGTAGAAGCCCATGGGCCAGCTGTTGATCAGGGCGCAGGCAAAGGCCGCCGGCTCATGGCATTTGAGCCAGCAACTGGCATAGGTCAGCAAGGCGAAACTGGCGGCGTGGGACTCCGGGAAACCATAGCTGCCAAAGCCCTTGATCTGCTCGAAAATCTGCGCGGCAAAGGCTTCGGTGTAGCCATTCTTCAGCATGCCGGTGCGCAGGCGCTGCTGATGGGGCTCTAGGCCGCCGTGGCGTTTCCAGGCGGCCATGGAGCGGCGCAACTGGTCGGCCTCGCCGGGGCTGTAGTCGGCGGCGACCATGGCGATTTGCATCACCTGTTCCTGGAACAGCGGGATGCCCAGGGTGCGTTTCAATACGGCCTCCAGTGCGGGCGAGGGATAGGTTGTGGGCTCTTCATTGTTCCGCCGACGCAAGTACGGATGCACCATGCCGCCCTGGATCGGCCCAGGCCGCACAATGGCAACCTCGATCACCAGGTCATAAAACGTCTGCGGCTTGAGCCGGGGCAACATCGACATCTGCGCCCGCGACTCGATCTGGAACACACCGATGGTGTCGGCCTTGCTGATCATGGCGTAGGTGGCCGGGTCTTCCTTGGGAATCGTGGCCAGGCTCAAGTCCCGGTGGCGATGTCGGCGCAGCAAATCGAAGCAGCGGCGGATCGCGCTGAGCATGCCCAGAGCAAGGATGTCCACCTTGAGCAAACCGACGGCGTCGAGGTCGTCTTTGTCCCACTGGATAATGGTGCGCTCGGCCATGGCCGCATTTTCCACCGGCACCAGGGTGTCCAGCGGGTATTCGCTGATCACAAAGCCGCCAGGGTGCTGGGACAGGTGCCGCGGAAAACCGATCAGTTGCTGGGTCAACGTCAAGACACGCCGCAGCAGTGGGCTGTCCGGGTCGAAGCCGCTTTCACGCAGGCGCTCCAACGGCGGCGCCTCATCGCTCCAGCGCCCGCAGCAATCGGCCAAGGCGTTGATCTGGTCCGCCGGCAGCCCGAGGGCCTTGGCCACATCACGTACCGCGCCCGTGGCATGGTAACTGCTGACCACCGCCGTCAAGGCTGCACGGGTGCGGCCATAGCGCTGGAACACGTATTGCAGCACCTCTTCGCGGCGCTCGTGCTCAAAATCCACGTCGATGTCCGGCGGCTCGTTGCGCTCTTTGGACAGGAAGCGCTCGAACAGCAGGTTGGTAAGGCTCGGGTTGATTTCGGTGATGCCCAGGGCAAAACACACCGCCGAGTTAGCCGCCGAACCACGGCCCTGGCACAGGATCGAACGGCTGCGGGCGAAACGCACGATGTCATGCACCGTAAGGAAATAGCTTTCGTAACCCAGCTCGCTGATCAGCTGCAGTTCACGATGGATTTGCTGCAAGGTCTTGTCGTCGATGCCTTCGGGCCAGCGCTGGGCGATGCCTTCTTCGGTGAGGGTGCGCAGCCAGGATTGGGCGTCATGCCCCGCGGGTACCAGCTCGCGTGGATAGTGATAACGCAACTGGCCGAGGTCGAAGGTGCAGCGCCGCGCGAGGGCGAGGGTTTCATCCAGCAAGGCCTGGGGGTACAGCGCCGCCAGCGCGTCGAGGCTGCGCAGGTGGCGTTCGCCATTGGGGTGCAGGCGCGTGCCAGCTTCGGCCACCGGCACGTGGTGACGGATGGCGGTCATGGTGTCTTGCAGGGCACGGCGGCCTCGCGCATGCATATGCACATCGCCGCAGGCCACGGCAGGGATTTGCAGGCTGTGGGCCAGTTGCAAGCGCTGTTGCAGATGGCGCGCATCGTCCTGCCCACAGTGCAGGTGCACCGCCAGCCACAGGCGCTGGTCGAAGGTGCGGCGCAGCCAGTCGAGGCTGGCCTGGGTGTCGCTGTCTTGCGCCACCCACAACGCCAACAGGCCGGGCAACGGTTGCTCGAAATCTTCCTGTAGCAGGCGATAACTGCCCTTTTCAGCCCGACGCCGGGCCAGGGTGATCAGCCGGCACAGGTGCTGGTAACCGCTCAGGTTCTCCACCAGCAGCACCAGTTTCGGGCCATTTTCGATGTGCATTTCGCTGCCGATAATCAACGGCAAGTCCACGGCTTTGGCGGCTTGCCAGGCACGCACGATGCCTGACAGCGTGCATTCATCGGTGATCGCCAGGGCGCTGTAGCCTTGGCGCTTGGCGCGCTCGAAAAGCTCCAGCGCACTGGAGGCACCACGCTGGAAGCTGAAATTGGACAGGCAGTGCAGCTCGGCATAATTCATGCGCCCCCACCCCCTGTTGTAGGAGCGAGCTTGCTGTGGCGAGGGAGCTTGCTCCCGCTGACTGCGCAGCAGTCTCCGGCTTTTATTGGGGGCGCTACGCACCCCAGCGCAAGCAAGCTTGCTCGCCACAGTAAGTGCGCTCCAGCTGAGGGGATGCTCATGCAAACCACCCTTGCAACCACAGCCCATCGCCTTGCCCCACCGTGCGATAGGCCCAACCCTGCTGGCCGGCGCGGGTCTGGACCAGGTAATAGTCGCGGCGAACATCGGCGCCATCCCACCAGCCCGATTCAATGCGCTCCGGACCCATCAGGATCTGTACGCCGTGTTCGGCCAGCAAGGTCGGTTGCGGCAATAACCAGCCTGGGCGGCGGACCTTGTTCAAGCTCGGGCACGCCTGGTGGTCGGTCGCAGCCTGCCAGGCGCATTCGGGGCGATGGTCGGCCTGAAAACGCAGGCCCTGCACCGCCTCATCCCCCAGGCGTGCACGCAGGCGTTCGCGCAACTGTTCCCACGGCAGGGTTTGTTGCGGGCGGTCGTCGAACAGGTCCTGGCGTTGCGGCACGAAGACCGGCAAGTCCTCGGCCACCAGGCGCACACCCCGCACCGGCGCGGTGACCTGTACCTGCTCCAGGCGCCCACGGGCCAGTTCGAACAACATTGAAGGCTCGCGCTCGGCGCTGAGCAGGCCCACCTTGATCACGCTGTCTTGTGCCTGGGCGTGTTCCAGGTGCAGGTCAAAGCGCTGCACGCCACTGTCGCGGCCGCACAGGAAAGCGGACAGGTCGCCGGTCAAACGCCGCAAGGGGAACAACAGCGCCTGGTGGGATTGCACATCGAAATTCAACTCGATGCGTGCATCGAACTGGTCGGGCGGTTGATAAAAATCCAGGGCCAATGGCCGCTGCCCGCTCAAGGCGTCGAGGTGCTTGAGCAGGCTGGCGTCAAAACGTCGCGCCAGGGTATGCCGGGGCAAGGCCTGCACCTGGGCTAGGCTGCGCAGGCCCATGCGCGACAAGGCGGTGGCGGCCTGGGGTTCAAGGCCTGCACGGTCGACAGGCAGAGACGCCAGGGCCTGCATCAGGGCGCTGTCATCGGCCACGGCCAGTCCGTCGTAGCCGTTTGCCAATATCCGCGCCGCCGCCGGGTTGGGCGCAGCGACGATGCGATGACGAAAGCCAAGTTCGGTCAGCTCTTTGCGCAAACGCGCCTCAAGTTGCGGCCAGGGGCCGAACAGGCCCAGGCTCGATTCGATCTCGAACAACAAGGCCCGTGGGTAATACAGGCTGACTTGGGAGCTGAATCGGTAGGCCCAGGCGGCCAGAAACTGCTGCAGGCGCTCGATCTCCAGCGGGTCGTATTCGACACAGGCAAACTGCTTGACCAGGGCATGGGCTGCCGTCAACGATTGCCCGGGGCGCAGGCCCAAGGCGCGTGCGGCGGCGTTGACGGTTTGCAACACGCGCCGCTGCGGCGTGCCGGCCAGCAGCGCCAGCGGCTGCTCGGGTTCGGGGTGCACACGCTGTGCCCCGTCCAGCGCCAATTGCGGGAAGACAATACACACCCAACGCATGGCAACCTCAATGCCCCGCCAGGGCAATTGGCGCCGGATGGGCCAGCCCGCCACGGCACTTGAGCACCCGCACTTGCGCGGGCCTGGCCTCGACCGCCAGGCGCAGGGCGGCAGGCGAGGCATTGATCGCCTCGCTCAGGGAGCGCCAGGCAAACGCCAGGGTCTGCCCGGTTTCGGCCGCCACCTGCAAACGCCGCAAGGCACGATCATCGGCCTTGCGCGGCCAACACAACACCGCCCCGCAACTGCCAGAACGCAGGCATTGCTCCACCGCCCACAGCGCGTCACGCTCCTCGGCCCGGATGATGGACAGCTGGCGCACATCCACCCCGGCGTTCTGCCACGCATGGGGATAAGGGGTATAGGGCGGCGCCACCAGCACAATGCGCTCGCCCAGGGCCGACAGGCGCGCCAGGGTAGGCAGCACCAGCTGCAACTCGCCCACCCCGTCCTGGGCCATCAGGATTTCACTCAAGGCCGATTCCGGCCAGCCGCCACTGGGCAGCACCGCATCCAGCGCCGCCAGCCCCGTGGGGTGCACGCTGGCCGGGGGCGCGGCGGGCCGGCCCTTCCAGACTCGCCCGCCATTGAACAGCGAGTCCAGGGCAACCACGGCGCCCATCAGCCTTGCCTCACCAGGCCGCAGAACACGCCTTCGATGGCCAGGTCCTGCTCGGGCCCGACCACGATGGGTTGATAGGCCGGGTTGCGCGGCAACAGGCGAACACTGTCGCCGTGGCGCTCGAAACGCTTGATGGTGACGTCGCCGTCCAGGCGCGCCACCACAATCTGCCCGTTCAAGGCTTCGGCACTGCGGCGCACGCCCACCAGGTCGCCATCGAGAATGCCATCTTCAATCATCGAATCGCCCTGCACCCGCAGCAGGTAATCGGGGGTTTTGGCGAAAGTGGCGGGGTCCAGTTGCAAGCGGCTGTGCACCTCGGCATCGGCGCCAATCGGCCGACCGGCCGCCACACGGCCGAGCACCGGTACATCCAGCCACTCGGGACGCGCAGGTTGATTGAGCAAGCGAATGCCACGGGCCTGGTTGGGGTTGACCTCGATAAACCCAGCTTCGGTCAGCGCCACCACATGCTTGCGGGCGACGCTGCGCGAGGCGAAGCCGAACGCCTCGGCGATCTCGGCGAGGCTGGGAGGCTGGCCTTGTTGCGCGATGCGCTCGCGAATGAAGGTCAGGATGGCGATGCGGCGGGGAGTCAGGTTTGTCATGGAGTACATTTGTACTCCTGTGGGAAATTTCTGACAATAACCGTCAGTCGGGGCTGGGTGTTACACCTGTGGGAGGGGACTTGCTCTCGTGACGGCCTGACAGTCGACGCCCGCCTACCTGACACCCCATGATTCAACTGTGGGAGCTGGCTTGCCTGCGATGGCGGCCTGACAGTCGACGCAGTTATACCGAGTACATATCCATTGCTGCGGTAACGGCCACTTAGGGTTCCGCTTTTACAGCGGGTCACTTTTGGAAAAGAGCCCCAAAAGTAACCAAAAGGGCTCTTGCCCCACCACTCGGCACCTCGCTTAGGCTCGGTGTGCCCGTAATCCGCCAGTGATTTGGGGGGCCGCCGCCACGCGCCATCCATGGCGCGGGGCGGCTAAACCGGCATCCCTGCCGGTTTACCCCCCAAATCCCTGTCGAATTCCGGCCAGCGTGGTTTAACGGGGCGCCTAAGATCAAGATCAAGAGCAGATCAAGAGCGGCTCGCTTCGCATCGTGGTTACAGTTGGCTGCTACAACCTCCAACGTTGTGTAGATCCCTTCCACCTCGGCCCGCGCTCATCAGCAGAGTTTCCAAGCTTCTCACCACCCCTCTTTCAACATCCGCAGCTCCAGATGCTGCAACAACATAATCGTCTTGCCATCCACAATCTCCCCGCTCTGCACCATCGCCAGTGCCTGCTCAAAGCCCAGCTCCAGTACCTCGATATCCTCGCCCTCTTCTTCCAGGCCTCCGCCCGCTCCCACTCGGTCGCCTGGCTGGTATTCACCAATAAAAAAGTGAATCCGCTCCGTCACCGATCCCGGGCTCATGAACGCCGCGTAGATTTTCTCAACATGCCCGACGCGATAGCCGGTCTCTTCCTCGGCCTCCAGGCGGATGCGTTCTTCGGCGCTGGCGTTATCGAGCAAACCGGCCGCCGCTTCAATCAGGTAGCCGGGGTAATCGTTGACGAAAGTGGGCATGCGGAACTGGCGAATCAGCAAGACTGTGCGTTGCTCACGGTTGTACAACAGGATGGTCGCACCGTTGCCCCGGTCATACACCTCGCGGGTCTGGGCTTGCCAACTGCCGTCGCGACGGCGCAGGTCGAAGCTGTATTTCTTCAGCAGGTACCAGTTGTCCGAGAGGGTTTCTTCGGCGGTGATGCGCACGGGGCTGTTGTTCATGTGTAGGCCTTTGCAGGTAGGGCAGGTTCGAGCCGTCCACCCTATCAACCCGCGCGAGGATTGTTCAATGCTGTAACACTTTCATCCGTCACGGCCGTCGCATTAATGCCTACCCGCCTAGGCCATCTGGTAAAACCCGTGCTTCATCTTTGTTCTGGAACCTTCATGTCTTCTGTTTCTATGCCCCGCCGGGGCCTGCGCTGGCTTGTCTGGCTGTGCATGGCCATGTTGATTGTCGGCCTGCCGGTCGGCTGCGCCGTGTTGCAACACAAGGAGCGCGAACTTTTGTTTCGCATCGAGCCGGGAACCGCCGGCTGGTACACCGGCCTGCCCAAGGCGGTGCAGGAATTCGAACTCACGCCCGCCAGTTTCAAAGCAGGGCAGAACATTCATGGCTGGTGGTACCCGGCAGCCAACAAAGACGCGCCCGCCATCCTCTACCTGCACGGGGTACGCTGGAACCTCACGGGCCAATTGTTTCGCATCGAGCAATTGCATGCCCTGGGCTTTTCGGTCCTGGCCATCGACTATCGCGGCTTTGGCCAAAGCCAGGGCGACCTGCCCTCGGAAGCCACGGTGTACGAGGACGCACGCATTGCCTGGGAGCGTTTCCAGACCCTGCAACCAGACCCCGGCAAACGCCTGATCTACGGGCACTCCCTGGGTGGCGCGGTCGCCATCGACCTCGCTGCCGAGTTGGGCAAGCAGGTGCCATTGCCGGTGCGTGGGCTGGTGATCGAGTCCACGTTCACCTCCCTGGCGGATGTCGCCACGGCCGTTGCCAACACCTCATTGCCGGTACGCTGGTTGCTGTCGCAGAAGTTCGATTCCATCGACAAGATTGCCGACATCCACATGCCGCTGCTGGTGGTCCACGGCCTTGACGACCGCTACGTGCCGCCGCGCTTCAGCCAGCAGTTATTCGAAGCCGCCCAGCAACCCAAACACCTGTTGCTGGTGCCAGGTGCCAGCCATAACAACAGCATGAACCTCGCCGGACGCAGCTATGGCCAGGCGCTGGAAAACCTGATGCGCACGAAGATGCCGGCTCAGGTGGTGACACACTCCACAGGCCGCGATAACGCCTCATAAATACGCTTTTCGGCACTGGGTTCGCGCTTGGCTGTCAAGCGCAAACCCTGGCCATGTTGGCCCGAAATACAAGTTGATCAAATAATGATCTTCGCTGAAATCGCCAACGCTGCCGGGCCTTCGCAAAGTTATCCACAGAGATACCCACGGTTTTCGTGGACAACTCTTTTTATATTTTTACGTTTTTTTTGCTCAAGCCGTGCTTCCAGGAAAGGTACCGGGCAACAGGATTTCGCGATTCACTTCGCGTATATCCTTATAGCCACAGAGCGCCATCGACACATCCAGTTCGCGGGCGATGATATCGAGGGCCTTGGTCACGCCCGCCTCGCCCATCGCCCCCAGCCCATACAAGTGCGGGCGGCCAATCATGGTGCCCTTGGCGCCCAGCGCCATGGCCTTGAGCACGTCCTGGCCGGAACGAATACCGCCGTCGAGCCACACTTCAATGCGGTTGCCCACGGCCTCGACAATCGCCGGCAATTGGCTGATGCTCGACGGCGCGCCATCAAGCTGGCGGCCACCGTGGTTACTCACCACCAACGCATCGGCACCGCAATCGGCCGCCAAGCGCGCATCCTCCACATCGAGAATGCCCTTGATGATCAGCTTGCCGCCCCAGCACCGCTTGATCCACGCCACATCGTCCCAGCTCAGGCGCGGGTCAAATTGCTGGGCAGTCCACGACGACAACGAACTCATGTCGGCCACCCCCTTCACATGCCCGACGATATTGCCGAAACCACGCCGCTGGGTACCCAGCATGCCCATCACCCAGCGCGGCTTGGTGATCATGTTGAGAATGTTTGGCAGAGTCAGCTTGGGCGGCGCGGACAAACCATTGATCAAGTCCTTGTGGCGCTGCCCCAGAATCTGCAAATCCAGGGTCAGCACCAATGCATCCACCCCGGCCGCCTTGGCGCGCTCGATCAATTGCTCGATAAAACTGCGGTCGCGCATCACATACAGCTGGAACCAGAACGGCTGGCCGACGTGCTCGGCAATGTCCTCCAGCGAACAGATACTCATGGTCGACAAGGTGTAGCGCAGCCCGAACGCAGCAGCGGCACGAGCAGTGAGGATTTCGCCATCGGCGTGCTGCATGCCCGCCAGGCCAGTCGGCGCCAACGCCACGGGCATGGCCATGTCCTGGCCGATCATGCTGGCGCGGATCGAACGCTCGTCGATATTGCGCGCCACCCGTTGGCGGAACTTGATACGTGCAAAATCCGTTTCGTTGGCGCGGTAGGTGCTCTCAGTCCAGGAGCCGGAATCGGCGTAGTCGTAGAACATGCGGGGGACACGTTTTTGCGCCAGCTTGCGTAAGTCTTCGATGGTTGTGATCAACGGCATCGGGTCACCTCTCCCTGAACTGAACACAGAGAGTAACCGGCAGGAGCGTGGGCAACCAGCCGTTGCGTTTAGATGGGCCGGCGATTAATCTCGCACAAACCCGCAATAAAGCGCACAAACATGCATAACACTCATCAAGCCATCGACTTGCCTTCCCTGCGCAAACAGAAAATCTTGTTGTTGCTGGAACGCGACGGCAAGGTCACCGCATCTGAGTTGGTCGAGCATTTTGCCGTGTCCCAGGACACCATCCGCCGCGACCTCGGCGAGCTCGCCGCGGCCGGCCTGTTGCAACGCGTACACGGCGGCGCCCTGCCCCGACCCAAGGACACCGGCAAGGATTTCTTTACCCGTGTCGGGGAAACCAACGAGGTCAAGCGCCACCTCGCTCGCGTGGCGGCGGAGCGGGTTGAAGACGGCCAGATCGTGCTGTTCGATTCTGGCTCCACCACCTTGCAGATCGCACAGTGCTTGCCCCATGCACTGCACCTGACCGTGGTCACGCCATCCCCCATGATCGCCATCGCCCTGGCCGACCATCCGCATATAAAAGTGATCCTGGCCGGCGGCCAACTCAACCCCGCCACGCTCTCCACCGGCGGCCATGACGCGGTGCGGCTGATCCAGAGCGTCAAGGCCGACCTGTTGTTCACCGGGGTTTGCGCACTGCATCCGCAAGTGGGCATCACCTCGCTGCATTTTGGTGAAGTCGCCGTCAAGCAAGCCTTGCTCGACAGCGCGTCCCACGTCATCGCCGTGACCACCTCAGACAAGCTCGGCGCGGTGGAACCCTTTGTGGTGGCGCCTTGCAGCCGTATTCATACGCTGATTACCGAGTGGGATGCGCCGGATGTGCAAGCATATGAACAGTTGGGGTTGCAGGTGCAGCGGGTGGACGTGCAGTGATGCAAACCCTGTGTAGGAGCGAGCTTGCTCGCGAAAACGTCAATAATAACGCGGGTTTCCTGAATGAACGCGGCGCCTGAGTGTTTTTCGCGAGCAAGCTCGCTCCTACAAAAAGGGCAAGCCGGCCATCTGGAGACGGTAACCACGATGCGAAGCGAGCCGCTCTTGATCTTGCTCTTGATCTGCTTTTGATCTTGATCTTAGGCGCCCCGTTAAACCACGCTGGCCGGAATTCGACAGGGATTTGGGGAGTAAACCGGCAGGGATGCCGGTTTAGCCGCCCCGCGCCATGGATGGCGCGTGGCGGCGGCCCCCCAAATCACTGGCGGATTACGGGCACACCGAGCCTGGGCGAGGTGCCGAGTGGTGGGGCAAGAGCGTTTTGCTTACTTTTGCGCTTTTCAAAAGTGAGCCGCTGTAAAAGCGGAACCCTAAGTGGCCGTTACCGCAGGAATGGATATGTACTCGGTATAACTGTATCGACTGTCAGGCCGCTATCGCAGGCAAGCCAGCTCCCACAGTTTAATCGCGGGGTATCAGGTGGATAAGCGTCGGCTGACAAGGCGTCAGGCAGCGCTGCGGATCTTGTGCAAAGCATCCGCCACCCATTGACCAAACGCATCCACCGGCCCTTGCAGGTTGCCGAGAAAATGCGGATAGATCAGCCACAAATCCATCACCGGCTTGAAGTCCTTGAGGGGCATCGCCGCCAGGTGCTCGCGATGAGCACTGCGTTCCAGCAACGGACGTGGCACCAGGCCAAGGCCGAGGCCGTCGGCCACCAGGCCCAGTTGCAGTTCGGTGCCGAAGGTTTCCAGGTTCACCCGCAGCGCCAGGCCCTGGTCAGACAAGGTGCGCTGCAACCCCGCACGGAACCCGCAACCGTCCGGGTTGAGGATCCAACCGCTCTGGTACACGTCCGCCAGCTTGCAAGGCTTCTTCGGCAACTGCGCCTTGGCACAGACCACCACCAACTCCATCTTGCCGATGGACTCACCGACCAGGTTGTCCGGGAAGATCTTGCCTGCGGGGAACAACGCCACCGCCGCATCCAGTTCGCCGCGTTCAATCTTGCCGACCAATTGGCTGCCCCAGCCGGTGGCAACCTGGGCGCGCAAGTCGGCGTATTCGCTGCGCAGATGCTTGAGTGCGTCCAGCAGCACCACATCGCCGATGGTCTGCGGTACGCCCAGGCGCAGCACGCCGGTGGGCGGTGCATCGGTGGCCACCAGTTCGCGCAGGGCATCCATCTCGCGCAGGATCAACCGGCATTGCTCATAGACACGGGTACCGATCAGCGTTGGCTTGAGGGGCTTGGTGTTGCGGTCGAACAGTTCCACTCCCAGAGCCTGCTCGAAGTTCTGCACGCGGCGGGTGATGGCTGGCTGGGTCAGCTGCAACGACGCGGCGGCATGGCTGATGGACTGGCAACGAATCACTTCGACAAAGGCATCGATATCGTCAATTTTCATTTGGGCCGCACATACAGATCAGTCATTAAGATGTGCGTGAAGCATAGTGGCCGCACAGAGGTCTGGATAGCCCAACCAGTGATCAATAACGTCTAACACTATTCAAACCGGTTCTAAATTACCTCCGGCTATAAGCTAATCATTAAAAAATAGCATATTAAAAATAAACATTATGCTTAGATAAAAGCATACCAACAGCCCGATGGAATGGTCATGACCCAGGCCCGACACCCCGAGAGACTCAGAGCCTTCATAGGCGCCCTGGCGGAATTGATCGACGGCAACCCGCGTGAAGGCGACCTGCTGCACCGTGGCGGCAAGCTGCTGGCGCAACTGGTCAGCCACGATGATTGGCTGCCCGACGAATTCGCCCAGCCCGACCCCGAGCGCTACCAGCAATTCTTGCTACATGCCGATTCGCGCCAGCGGTTCAGCGTGGTCAGCTTTGTATGGGGGCCAGGGCAACGCACGCCGATTCATGACCACCGGGTGTGGGGGCTGATCGGTATGTTGCGCGGCGCGGAGGTTTCCCAGGGGTTTGCCCGGGCACCGGGCGGCGGCCTGGTAGCGCAAGGCGAACCCGTGCAATTGCTGCCGGGCCAGGTCGAGGCAGTGTCGCCCAAGGTCGGCGATATCCACCAGGTCAGCAATGCCCACGGCGACCAAGTGTCCATCAGCATCCACGTATACGGCGCCAATATCGGCGCGGTGCGCCGGGCGGTGTATCAACCCGACGGCAGCGAGAAACTGTTTATCTCCGGTTATTCCAACGCCTATCTCCCGAACATCTGGGACCTGTCCAAAGAAAAGAGCCCTGCCCTATGACCACCCTATCGACCCGCAGCTTTGCGCAGATTCGCCAGGCCCTGTTGGCACGCGAAGAAGTCGCGCTGATCGACGTGCGTGAGGAAGCCCCCTTTGCCGAGGCCCATCCTCTGTTCGCCGCGAATATCCCCTTGTCCAAGCTGGAACTGGAGGTGTACGCGCGCATTCCACGCCGCGATACCCAGGTCACCCTGTACGACAACGGCGAAGGGCTGGCCCACCGCGCCGCCGAACGCCTGGTTGCACTGGGCTACACCCAGGTCAGCCTGCTGGAGGATGGGCTGGACGGTTGGCGCCGGGCCGGTGGCGAGCTGTTTATGGACGTCAATGTACCCAGCAAGGCGTTTGGCGAACTGGTAGAGAACCAGCGTCACACGCCGTCCCTGGCCGCCGAAGAGGTCCAGGCCCTGCTCGACAGCCAGGCCGATGTGGTGGTGCTCGATGCGCGCCGTTTCGACGAATACCAGACCATGAGCATCCCCACCGGCATCAGCGTGCCGGGAGCCGAGTTGGTATTGCGCGCCCGTGAGCTGGCGCCCGATCCGTCTACGCGCATTATCGTCAATTGCGCCGGGCGCACCCGCAGCATTATCGGCACCCAGTCGTTGATTAACGCCGGCCTCCCCAACCCGGTGGCAGCCCTGCGCAACGGCACCATCGGCTGGACCTTGGCCGGGCAGACCCTCGACCATGGCCAGGCGCGCCGCTTTGCGCCGACCTCGGAAAACCATCGCCAACTCGCCGCCCAAAAGGCACATGGTGTTGCCGATAAAGCCGAGGTCAAGCGTGCGACGCTCAATGATCTGCACCGCTGGCAACAGGACGCGACCCGCACCACCTACCTGTTCGATGTGCGCACCGTAGAAGAATTCGAAGCCGGCCACCTGCCGGGCGCCCGCGCCACCCCGGGCGGGCAACTGGTGCAGGAAACCGACCACGTTGCCAGTGTGCGCGGTGCGCGCCTGGTCCTGGTGGACGACGACGGTGTGCGCGCCAATATGTCCGCGTCGTGGCTGGCCCAGTTGGGCTGGCAGGTGTACGTATTGGATGACCTGCAAGCGGAGCACTTCAGCGAGCGCGGCGCATGGGTCGCGCCAGTACCGCCGCCGCCCCAGGCCGAACTGATCAGCCCCCACACCCTTGCCGACTGGCTCGGCCATGGCGACACGCAGGTGCTGGACTTCACGGCCAGCGCCAACTACGTGAAACGTCATATCCCCGGCGCCTGGTGGGTGCTGCGCGCGCAACTGCCCGAGGCCCTGAGCAAGGTACCGAGCGCCCAGCGCTATGTGTTGACCTGCGGCAGCAGCCAACTGGCGCGCCTGGCCGTGCCGGAAGTCGAGGCCCTCACCGGCAAGCCGGTCTTTTTGCTGCAGGACGGCACGGCTGGCTGGATCCATGCGCAACTGCCCCTTGAGTCAGGCGAAAGCCACCTGGCTTCCCCGCGTATCGACCGCTACCGCCGCCCGTACGAAGGCACCGACAACCCACGGGAAGCCATGCAGGCTTACCTGGATTGGGAGTTCGGCCTCGTGGAGCAACTGGCCCGCGACGGCACCCATGGCTTCTACGTGATCTGATTCACCGCTGCATCGTTTCGCCCAACCGACCCCTTCTCCAGGCGGAGGTATCTCCCTTTACCCAACGCCTGGAGTTTTTCTCATGCTGTATGCCCTCCCATTCAAACGCCTGCTGTGGGGCGCCGCCCTGGCCTTCGGCGTGCTTTCCACCGTCCAGGCTGGCGACCTGCAACCGCTGCGCGTGGCCAACCAGAAATCCACGATCAAGGCACTGCTGGAAGCCTCGGGCGAAAGCCAGAACGTGCCTTACGAGATCAAATGGTCGGAATTCCCCTCGGCCTCGCCCCTGGGCGAAGCGCTGAACGCCGGCGCTGTGGATGTCGGCGCCCTGGGCGATGCCCCTTATGTGTTCGCCCTCGGCGCCGGTGCCTCGATCAAGGTGATCAGCATCATCCATGCCGAAGGCCGTAACACCACGGCGCTGCTGGTGCCCAAGGATTCGCCGATCAAGAACGCGGCCGACCTCAAGGGCAAGAAAATCGTCACCGGGCGCGGCTCCATCGGGCACTACCTGGCGATCAAGGCCCTGAACGATGCCGGGCTGACCACCCAGGATGTGCAGTTCATCTTCCTGCTGCCCGCCGAATCCCGGCTGGTACTCGACAACGGCACCGCCGATGCCTGGGCGACGTGGGACCCTTACACCACCGTGGTCACCTCACAGAGCAATGCTCGCGTGCTGGTGAGCGGCAAGCACCTGCTGAGCAATCATCTGTACTTCGCCGCCACCGGCCAAGCCATTGCCGACAAGCGCGTGCAACTGGACGACTTTGTCGCCCGCATTGATCGCGCCTACGCCTGGGCCAATACCCATCCCGAGCAATACGCCGCTGCCCAGGCCAAGATCACTGGCCTGCCACTGGCCGTGCATATAGAAGTGGCCCAGGACACCCATCTTTCCCCGGTCACGATTGACGATACGGTGATCCATGGCCTGCAAGCCACCGCCGACACCTATGTAAAAGAAGGCCTGCTGAGCCAACACATCGACGTCTCCCAGGGCTTCGATTCCAGCTTCAACGCCAAGCGTATCCCCCTCGAACAAGCCTCGCGCTAAGGAGCAGAACATGAGCAAGCCACGTCAATTGAAACTCGGTGCCATGGTGCACGGTGTCGGCCACGGTTGGGGCGAATGGCGCCACCCGCAGGCACAACCCGACGCCAGCACGAATTTCGGCTTCTACAAGCAGCAGACCGAACTGGCCGAAGCCGCCCGGTTCGACTTCGTGTTCATCGCCGACAGCCTGCATATCCACCCCAAGTCCAGCCCCCATTACCTCAACCGTTTCGAGCCGCTGACGATCCTCTCGGCCCTGGCCGCGCTGACCACTCACATCGGCCTGGTCGCCACAGTGACCGTCAGCTACACCGAGCCTTACCAGGTAGCACGCCAGTTCGCCTCCCTGGACCACATCAGCGGCGGCCGCGCCGGCTGGAACGTCGTCACCTCGTGGCTGAGTGGCACCGCCGATAACTTCGGCAAGGCCGAGCATCCGCCCCACGCCGTGCGCTACCGCATCGCCAAGGAACACCTGAATGTGGTCAAGGGTCTGTGGGATTCCTGGGAGGACGACGCCTTTGCCTATAACAAACACAGCGGCGAATTCTTCACCCCAGGCAAGTTGCATGCGCTTAACCACAAGGGCGAATTCTTCTCGGTCAAAGGCCCGCTGAACATCGCGCGTTCGCGCCAGGGCCAACCGGCGATTTTCCAGGCAGGCACTTCGGAGGATGGGCGTAACTTTGCCGCTGAAAACGCCGATGCGATTTTCGTGCATGTGGAAACTATCGATGAGGCCAAGGCCTACAGCGCCGATTTGAAACGCCGCGCCAAGGGCTTTGGCCGCGACCCGGACAGCCTGTCGATCCTGCCGGGCATCCGCCCGATTGTCGGGCGCGATGCCGCCGAAGTGGAAAGCCGCTACCAGCAAGCCGTGGCGCTGGTCACCGTGGAAGACGCCATTGTCGCCCTCGGCCGGCCGTTCAACGACCATGATTTCAGCCAGTACCCGCTGGATGCGCCCTTCCCTGAACTGGGCGACCTGGGCGCCAACAGCCAGAAAGGTGGCTCCGAACGTATCAAGCAACTGGCCCGTGACGAAGGCCTGACCCTGCGCGAAGTGGCCCTGCGTTTCTCACGGCCCCAGCGCGACTTTGTC
This sequence comes from Pseudomonas sp. WS 5503, assembly GCF_012985385.1. Lineage (NCBI taxonomy): Bacteria > Pseudomonadati > Pseudomonadota > Gammaproteobacteria > Pseudomonadales > Pseudomonadaceae > Pseudomonas > Pseudomonas sp. WS 5503. The sequence goes on along the minus strand of NZ_JAAQWI010000011.1, from coordinate 124,140 downwards.
GGCACCCCGGAACAGGTCGCGGATGCTATTCAGACCTGGTTCGAGAGCGGCGCCAGCGATGGTTTCATCATCAACTCGGTACTGCCGGATGGCCTGCAGTATTTCACTGAGTTGGTGGTGCCTGTGCTTCAACAGCGAGGGTTGTTCCGTACCGAGTACAGCGGCCACACCCTACGGGACAACCTCGGCCTGGAAGTGCCAGCGAACCGCTACAGCGTGATCGAAGCCACCGAACAAGCCCTGGCCTGAATGCTACCCCCTGTAGGAGCGAGCTTGCTCGCGAAGAACGCCCACGATAACGCGTACTTCCTGAATAAACGCGGTGCCTGTGAGTTTTTCGCGAGCAAGCTCGCTCCTACAAGGGGGTCAGGGCTTGCCACCCTCCCACATTTTTGACCGAGTACAGACTTATGACTCAACCGTCTCTCAAGGCTGTGGAAGCCGTCGATTTCGACGCCCTGCTTGATCATCTCAGCGCCGAGCTGGCCAGTACCGCGCCCCTCTATGACGAAAGCGGCACCTTCCCCCACGCTAATTTCAAGCTCCTGCACCAACACCAACTCATCGCCCTGACCGTGCCGAAAAAACTCGGCGGCGGTGGCGCCAGCCTGTCCCAGGCGCGCAAGGTCATCAGCGCCATCGCCAAGGGCGAACCGTCCACGGCATTGATCCTGGTGATGCAATACCTGCAACACGCCCGCCTGCAAGACAACCAGAGCTGGCCCGCACACCTGCGCGTGCAGGTCGCGCAGGAGGCAGCGCAGAACGGCGCGCTGATCAATGCCCTGCGTGTCGAACCTGACCTTGGCACCCCAGCCCGTGGCGGTTTGCCGGCCACCACCGCCGTGCGCACCGCCGACGGCTGGCGTATCAGTGGGCGCAAGCTCTACTCCACCGGCAGCCATGGCCTGAGCTGGTTCAGCGTGTGGGCGCGCAGCGATGACGCCGACCCGCTGGTGGGCGCCTGGCTGGTGCCCAAGGCCAGCCCCGGCGTCAGCATCATCGACACCTGGGACCACTTGGGCATGCGCGCCACCTGCAGCCATGAGGTGGTGTTGGACAACGTATGGGTGCCCCTGGACCATGCGGTCAGCGTCAGCCCCTGGAGCGCCCCGCAAGCGGAGCTGGATGGCGAAGGATTCCTCTGGATGTCGGTGTTGTTGTCCTCGGTGTACGACGCCGTGGCCCAGGCGGCACGAGACTGGCTGGTGGACTGGCTGGAGGAGCGCACGCCGTCGAATCTCGGCGCGGCACTGTCCACCCTGCCGCGTTTTCAGGAGACCGTCGGCCATATCGACACTTTGCTGTTTGCCAACCGTAGCCTGCTCGATGCTGCTGCCGCAGGGCACACGCCGACGGCCAATGCCGCACAAGTGAAGTACCTGGTGACCGGCAATGCGATCCGTGCGGTCGAGCTGGCCATCGAAGCCTCGGGCAACCCTGGCCTGTCACGGCACAGCCCACTGCAACGGCATTACCGCGATGTGCTGTGCAGCCGCGTCCACACTCCGCAAAATGACGCCGTGCTGCAAGGCGTCGGCAAAGCTGTGTTCAACCAGCGCCAAAAGGAACGCACATGAGCCAGGTGATTATTGCCAGCCAACTGGACGAAGATTACAACCAGGTGATCCGGGAGCGCCTTGCCCCACTTCACCCCGAAGCCCAGGTAATCGGCGTGCCGGTCGGTGTGCCCAGTGACTTGCCGCCCCACGCCAATATCCTGCTGCTGCGCCCGATCAATGTGCGGGGCTACACCGCCCCCGACACCCCGCCACCGGGCTGGCCCTACGGCGCACAGTGGGTGCACCTGGTGTCGTCGGGTATCGACTTCTACCCTCAGTGGCTATTCAACGGCCCACCCGTGACCACTTCCCGTGGCAGCGCCGCCGAGAACCTGGCCGAGTTCGCCCTGGCGGCGATCTTTGCCGCGGCCAAGCATTTGCCGGACATCTGGGTAAAGGATGCCCAGTGGCAGTTCACCGCGCTGCGGCCGCTCAAGGGCACCACGCTGGGCCTTTTGGGCTTTGGCGCGATTGGCACAAGCCTGGCGCAAAAGGCTCTGGCACTGGGGTTCAAGGTCGTGGCGCTGCGTCAAAGCACAACCCCGTTCGGCCTCGATGGCGTGGAAGCGGCCAAGGACATCCACGACCTGTTTGCCCGCGCCGATCACCTGGTGGTGGCGGCCCCCCTGACGGAAGCAACGCGGCATATCATCAATCGTAATGTACTGGCCAGCGCCAAGCCGGGGCTGCACCTGATCAATATCGCCCGCGGTGGCCTGCTCGATCAGCAAGCGCTGTTGCACGCGTTGGATAACGGCCAGATCGGCCTGGCTTCCCTCGACGTCACCGAGCCAGAGCCACTGCCCGATGGGCATCCGCTGTACAGCCATCCAATGGTACGGCTGTCGCCGCATACTTCGGCTATTTCGACCCGCAGCAAGGAGGAAATTGCGGATACGTTCCTGGCTAATCTGGAACGGTATGTGGCGGGCCTCGAGTTAAGTAACCTCGCGAATGTCTGACGGCTTGCCCGCAAAGGGGGGGCCAGCCACTGAATATTCAACTGAGCCACCGCTATCGCAGGCAAGCCAGCTCCCACACTGGTCATGCATTGCCCAAAAAAAATCAGCGCCTGGCACAGATCCCTGTGGGAGCGCGGTGTGTCAGTCACTGAATATTCAACTGAGCCACCGCTATCGCCGGCAAACCAGCTCTCACAGGTTTTGGGAAGGTGGCGGGGAAGCTCATTTGATGCGGTAGTGGAAGGTGTTGCGCACTGCCGGTACGGCAACAGCTTTGCCATCGACGATTCTCGGCTGGTAGCGAAAAGTATTGGCCGCCGCCAATGAGGGCCTGATGAACAACGGGTGACAGCCTTCCAATACCTTGGGGGTTTCAACGTGCCCCTGGATGTTGACGGTGTACTCCACCGAGCAGTCGCCTTCGATGTTCTTGTCCAGGGCGCGTTCGGGGTAGTCGGGGGCGGCCTTGCTCAAGGGTTGGTACTGGCGGATGTCGAATGCAGGGGTAGGCGCAGGCACGGCGGCTCGGGCTTTTTCCGAAGCGGCACGCTCCTGACTCAGACGTTGCTGTTCCAACTCCCGATTGCGCTGCTCGGTCGCCATGCGCTGCTGTTGTTGCTCGAGTTTCTTTTCTTCAACCCGCTTGCGCGCCAGCGCGGCTTTCTCGAGCTTTTGCGCCTGCACCTGCGGATCAACCGTCGGCCTGGTCGGTACCGGGATGACAACAGGTTCTGCCAGCGCGGCAGCTACGGGCTCGGGTGTCGGCACAGGCGCCGGCGCCGGAGCGGGTAAAACCACCAACTGCGTGTGCATCACCCGCGGCGCATCCACCCCTGGTCGCTCCGTCGACCAGCCCAGCATCAACGCCACTGCCACCGCACCATGTAGCGCCACGGCCAGACTCGCTGCCAGGCCTTTACGCCATAAACCATCGCCGTTGGGCGCCAAGGCCAGTGCCGGACTGTGCAGGATCATCGTTGTCATTGTGGGGCCTCTGTCACCAGCCCAAGATTGCTGACGCCGCCCTTCTGCAGCACCGCCATGGCCGCCACTACACGGCCATAACCTGCATTGTCGTCAGCGCGGATATACACCTGGGTATCGCTGCGCGCCGCCACCACCTGCATGACCTTGGCGCTCATTTCTTCCAGGGTCACCGCGCTATCGGTCTGCTGGCGCGTATCCAGCTCGCCACCCAGGTTCCAGTAGTAGCCACCGTCCGCCTTCACCGACAACGTCAGGATCTGCTGGCGCGTATCGGTGGCCAGCGCCTCGGCGGCGACCTTGGGCAGTTCGATCTTTACGCCCTGGGTGAGCATGGGCGCAGTGACCATGAAGATCACCAGCAGCACCAGCATCACGTCGATGTAGGGCACCACATTCATCTCGGCCTTGGGCCCGTGCTTGCGTTGCGGCCTGATCAACATCGCTTTGCTCCTTGTTCAGGCGGCCACGGCCAGGTTGATCGAGGTACCGCGCAGCATGCGGTGCAGGTGCACTTGCAGTTCATTGCCGAAAGCGTAGTAGCGCGTGAGCAAGGTCTGGCTGCGGGCCGCGAAACGGTTATAGGCGATCACTGCCGGAATCGCCGCAAACAGGCCAATGGCCGTGGCAATCAAGGCTTCTGCAATACCCGGTGCCACGGTCGATAGCGTGGCCTGTTGCACCTGCGACAAGCCGAGGAACGAATTCATGATGCCCCATACAGTCCCGAACAGGCCGATATAGGGGCTGACCGACCCCACCGTCGCCAGAAATTGCAGGCCCTTTTCCAGCTCAAGTTCCTGCTCGGTGATCGCTACCTGCAAGGCGCGCTCCACACCCTCGAGCACTGCCGGATCGTGGTGGTGCAGATGCTGGTATTCCTGCATGCCGGCAATAAAGATCGGCGCCACACCGCCCTCGCCCGCCTGCACGGTGTCGCGATACAAGGGTTGCAGGTCCGACGCCACGCGAAAGCGCGCCAGGAAGCCGTTGAGCTGCCGTTCCAGACCACGCAGCACACTGCTGCGCTGAATGATCAGATACCAGCTGAACAAGGAAGCCAGCAGCAAAGTGACCATCACAGCCTTGACCAACAGGCTAGCGTCGCTGATCAAACTCCAGATCGTCATATGTTCCATCGTCGCGTGCATGGTAAAGCTCCTATTCGATTAAAAACGGATGACTGCGTGATGACAGCTCAGGGTAATTTCAACGCGCGGCTCACCTCGGCCCAGGGCACAAACTTGAAGTTCTGGGCTTGCTCGGGCATGCGCTTGCGCCCGTCCTGTACCACCAGCATGCCCTGGCTCCATGGCCCACCGAGGTTGACGGCAGTGACCTCCAGGCCATCGGTTTCCGAGGCGCCATCAATGCCTGCGGCCGCATTGAGGCCAACGCGCAAGGCGCCGTGCACAGCGAATGGCGGCTCGGCGTCCAGCACCAGGTAGCTGTCATTGCCTTGGCTGGAGATCACCAGGTAATCCCGCGCGGGGCTTTGATACAGCGCCAGGCCTTCGACATCTGCGTGCAGTTGCGGGCCGACTTTGATCACCGGAGTGAGCGTGGCCGGTTGGTCGGCACGGGCATCCATCGCCCACACACCGACATCTTCCTCACCGATAAACAAGCGTTGGCGCTGGTCATCGGCCACGCAGCCCTCGGGCTGGCTGTCGACCTTGAACTGACGCACCAACTCGCCCTGCACACGGCCAGCCGGTGCACTCAGGCGGTATTGCAGGAAGGTGCCATCCTTGTCATTGGCGAACGCGTAGAGCTCACCGCTGGCGGGCTGGTACAGGCAGATGCCGTAGATGTCCTTGAGTGGCGTGGGGACCTCACCGGCTTCAAGCAACTCGCCGCTCTGGCGGTCGATGCTGAACAGGCTCAGGCTATTGCGGTCGCGATTACTCGCCACGGCCAGGTCGACGGTGTGCGTACCGAGTTTGAAGCCAGGGCGTATGTCGACATTGTTCAGGCGCCCCACTGCCAGCTCCTGCAACAGCTTGCCGTCAAGATCGTAGGCCAGCAGGCCCTGTTTCTTGTTGGTCCCCAGCACACGACTTTTGGCCGGCGTTTCAGGGTGAACCCAGATGGCCGGGTCATCCGCCGCGTCGCCTTGGCGACCCACGGGTTCGGTCTGGCGCAGTGCGGCGACTTGCGCAAGTATCGGCGCAACCGGCACCGGCGTGGCTTGCCAGTCAAGGCGGCCCTGATAGAGCTGCTCGCTGTCGTCGTCCCGCACCAGCACCTGCCGGCCCTGTATTACCAACTGCTCCGGTTCCTTGAGGCCCGGCAAGGCCAGGCTGGGTTGCTCAACCCAACGTTCCCCGACTTGCTGGAACAGGTGCAATTGCGCGGTTTTCGGGTCCAACGCGAGCATCCCGCCCGGCACCAGTGCCATGGCGCCTGCTTCGCGCTGGGGATCGTCGAACAGCGCCACGGGCATGCGCTTCACCTCGGCTTCCGGGTGCGCCGGGTAGGCCCACCAGCCGACGTTTTGCTCATTCACCACCAATCGTTCGGCCGCATCGTCCACTTGGCAGAATTGCGCCGATGGAGGCAGTGGCAGGTTGCGAACACGCTGCGCCTGGGCCAACAGCGTCGAACCATTGCCCACCAGCCACTGCTCGCCCTTGCCCTCTTCACCGACCAGAAACACAAACAGGTTGGCCGCCGAATCGCGATAGAGGCACAGGCTATTTACCGCGAAGTCGCGGGTCGGCAGGTACAGCGGCGTACCCCAGGTTTTGCCGGCGCCATCGAGACCGATCAGCAAGGCCTGCTGGCGGTCGTTATCGAGGCTGGCGATCAGCGAGTGAGTACCGGCAGCGCGTGTGTCGAGGCTGCTGAAACGGCCTTTGAAGCGGGCCAGTTCGACGCCTTTATCGTCGAGCAGCAGCAGGCCGTCGCGGGCACTGGCGGCCACGCGCTGGGTGCCGCCGGGCAGGAAGGCAACGGCCTGGGCGTTCAGGCTGGGTGCCCAAGGGGTCAGCGGTAGGTCAGTGGCGAACGCATTGGCGCTGCTAACCAGTACGACCAGCAGGCACAGCTTGGAAATTCTCATGAACAGACAATCCTTCGAAAACAATGGAGATCCCGTTTGGGAGGGCTTGCCCTGATGCCCTGTAGGAGCGAGCTTGCTCGCGAAAAACTCCCAGGCGCCGCATTCATTCAGGCGCCCCGCGTCATCGTTGAAGTTTTTCGCGAGCGAGCTCGCTCCTACAGGGGCCAGGGTTAGAAATGGGTGAAGGTCAGGCCCAACTTGTAGGTGGGTCCGTACTCTTCGTACTGGCCGTTGTAGCTACGGTGGCCGGTGTAGACGAAGTACGACTCGTCGGTGAGGTTCTGTGCCTCGAAGCTGACCTGCAGGTTCTTGGTCAGTGAGTAGCGCGCGCTGAAATCGACGAAGGTTTGCGCGTCGACGTGCAGGTCATGGGCCTTGTCATTGATCGACGCCAACTCGTACAAATAGGCCGATTTGTAATTGGCCGACAGGCGCAGGCTGAGGGTGTCGTCTTCCCAACCGAGCATCAGGTTGCCGACCGTGTCTGATTGGTTGGGCAGGCTGATGTTGCGCTTGCGATTGCGCCCGCTGGCACTGTCGAAGCCCTCGATGTCCGCGCTGGAACGGCTGAAGGTGCTGTTGGCACCGATCATCAGGCCGTTCAATGGCGCAGGCAGCCAGTCGAACTTCTGTGAGTAGGCCAGTTCCAGGCCATACAGTTTGGCGCTGTCGCCGTTGGCAAAGGTGTGCGCCTCGGCGAAATTGGCCCAGGCACCGGTACCAGCCACGTCGGTGTTGTAGACGAAGTTCTGGATGTCTTTGTAGAACACGAAGGCCGACACGGTACCGGCACGGCCCATGAAATGCTCGATGCCCAGGTCCAGGTTGCTCGATTCCAGAGGCTTGAGGTCCGGGTTGCCGAACGTGGCCTCGTCATCGTCGATCACAAAACCCGGGGCCAGTTGGCCAAAGGTCGGGCGCACCACCGATTTGGTCCAGGCGGCGCGTACTTGGGTGTTCTTGTCAATCTGGTAGCGCGCATGCAGGCCCGGCAACCAGTGGTGATAACGGCGCTTGGTCTCGGTGGCGCTGAACTGGCCGTCCGTGGCACCGGTGCCCTTGGCTTCGAACTCGGTACCCTCGTAACGCATACCGGCGATGAAGCGCCAGTCGTCAATATCGACGGTGTTCATCAGGTAGCCGGCATTGATGTCTTCGCGGATGGTGAAGTCGTTGACCGTGGATTCGGTCGGGTCATAGAAGTCATCGCGATTGAGGCCGCCGATCAACTGGCGGATATTGCCCGCGCTGATGCCTGGGCCAAAGCGGCCGAGGCGGTAGTCGACGTTGCCCTTCTGGAACTGCGTGAGGCTGAGTTGTTCATCGCTCAAGCCCTGCTCATCCAGGTCCTTGTAGACCCAGGCCTCCAGGTCATTGTCCTTGTGGCGCCGGCTGACCTTGCCGCCGAACTTGAACTGGGATGCGTAACCGCGCAGGTCATAGTCGCGGGCCAGGTCCAGGCGCAGGTTCTTCTCGGTGTCCTGGGTGTGCTGTTTTTCCCAGTCGACTTTGTCCAGGCTGAAATTGGCGGGGTCGTAGAAACCACTGCCGATGATCGGGCGCGGCTTGGCCGTGTCGTAAAAGCCGCTGTCGGCAAAGTCACCGCCGTCGAAGGTCGCACCGGCAATATGCCCCGGGCTGTCTTCACTGGAACGGCTGTAACCGGCCTGGCCGCTCAAGGTCCACAGGCCGAGCATGCGTTCACCGCCCACTACGTAGGACTGGATTTGCTGGGTTTCCTCGCGGTTCTTGAGCTTGCGTTTGCCCTCGGCGTCGCCCAATTCGCCGGGCGCTTGCGGGTCAGCGAACTAGAGGCTGGCAGCGTTGCGGGTTTCGGTGTCCTTGTAGCGACTGTAGAGGGTGCGCAGGTAGTAGCTGCTCAGGTCATCGGGCTTGTAATCGAAGTTAAGGCCACCACCGGCGCGTTCACGGCTGATGTCGTAGTCGCGCTGCTCGAATTCGTTGAGCCGGGCGCCGTTGCTGAAGTCCCAGGCGCCGCCGGTTTCGACGTTGTCCGAGCCGAAATCACGCTTCTGCCAACTGAGGGCCGCGGCCACGCCAAAGTTGTCGATACCGTCGCCGAGGCTGAACCGGTTACTGGCGGCGCCGGAGAATTTGGGGCTGGTCTGGTGCGTGTTCTTGTCGTAACTGGCCTCGGTGCTGCCGGTATAGAACAGGCCCTTGTGGTCGAACGCCGAAAGGCTTTTCACATCGACGGTGCCGCCGAGGGAGTTGGCGTCCATGTCCGGTGTGAGCGTCTTGATCACCGACAGCGACTGCACCAATTCCGAAGGCAGAACATCGAGGGCCACGGCGCGGCGCTCGCTCTCGGGGGATGGCACCAGGGTGCCGTTGATGGTCACGCTGTTGAGGTCCGGGCCCAGGCCGCGCACGCTGACAAAGCGGCCTTCGCCCTGGTCACGTTCAACGCTGATGCCCGGCAAGCGCTGCACCGCCTCGGCAACGTTCTCATCCGGCAACTGGGCGACGCCGTCGGCATGCACCACGCTCTTGATACTGTCGGAAGAGCGCTGCTCCTTGAGGGCGCTGTCGATCGCAGCGGCTTGGCCGACCACATCGACATGCTCGGTGGCCGCTTCCGCGGCGTTGAGCCGCTCGCAGGCTATCGCCAGAGCCAAGGCGGTAAGCGTAAAGCTGACGAGCCCGGTGCGCTTGTACATGAAACCCTCCCCAAGAATCCGTTGGCGCCAGGCAAGGGGCCCGGCAACTGGGAGGGCACGCTAGGGGGCAGGCGTGACGGTTCTGTGACAAGGTTGCGGGCAGAGCCTGTCAAAGCGGGGTTTACAGGCTTCTGGAGGGTACAAATGAGCTGAAATGACCTCGGCCAGATGCGGGAGCAAGCGGGCTTGCCTGCGAAGACGGCAGTTCAATCGACAGAGAAGTCGAATGTGCCGCCCAGGTAACCACGATGCGAAGCGAGCCGCTCTTGATCTTGATCTTGCTCTTGCTCTTGCTCTTGCTCTTGATCTTGATCTTGATCTGCTTTTGATCTTAGGCGCCCCGTTAAACCACGCTGGCCGAAATTCGACAGGGATTTGGGGGGTAAACCGGCAGGGATGCCGGTTTAGCCGCCCCGCGCCATGGATGGCGCGTGGCGGCGGCCCCCCAAATCACTGGCGGATTACGGGCACACCGAGCCTAAGCGAGGTGCCGAGTGGTGGGGCAAGAGCCTTTTGCTTACTTTTGGGCTCTTTTCAAAAGTGAGCCGCTGTAAAAGCGGAACCCTAAGTGGCCGTTATCGCAGGAATGGATATGTACTCGGTATAACAGTGTCGCCTGTCAGGTCGCCATCGCAGGCAAGCCAGCTCCCACATGGGCTCTATGTCCAGCTAAAAAATAGGCCGAGGGCATGAGCTGATTCGACCCTCCCCGCCCGTCATCCAACCGTCACATCCATCTGCTGTGCTGGCGCCCATTACTCATTTGCCCAAGGACCCGTGGCCATGTTTTCCGTGCTCAAACCCCACCGCTGGAAACTCGCATTGCTCCTGATCGCCGCCAACCTCGGACTGATCCTGCACCTGGCCTGCGGCGAGCTCAAGAGCGTCAGCGAATGGGTGTGGCTGGATATCATCGGCGAAGGCGGTTCGGCGCTGCTCGCGCTGATCTGGCTGGGTCTGGTATTGAAAAGCCGCCCCGCCGGACGGGTCACCCAATACCTGGCGCTGGGGCTGTCGTGCATCTTTTTTTCCTGGTGGATCGACAGCCTCGACGAATTCATCCGCCTGCCTGACAGCATCTCCTGGGATCACTGGCTGGAGTCAGGGCCAATGCCGTTGGGCATGATCCTGCTGACGATTGGCATTTATCACTGGCACCACGAACAACTGGCGATCAGCGCACAGATGGAAAAACGCGAGCGGTTGTTTCGCGAGCATCGGCTGTTCGACAAACTCACGCCCCTGGCCGGTGCCGACTACCTCAAGCGCCAACTCGCCGACAGCCTGCGCGACAGCCAAGCGCAGCAACAACCACTGTCGTTGTTGGCCCTGGACCTGGACAACTTCGCCACCATCAACCAGGCCTACGGGCATGCCGAGGGTGATGCGGTGCTACAGGCGGTCAGCCATGTGCTGTTGCTCAACCTGCGCCGCCAGGACCTGTTGTGCCGCCTGGCGGGCGATCGTTTTGTGGTGCTGCTGCCCAACACCGGCGAGCGCCAGGCCCAGGGCCTGGCGCTGGAGTTGCAACACGCGGTGCAGAGCCTCGCCCACAAGACCCGGCAACAGGGCGAACGCCTGCAACTGACGGCGACCACGGCGGTGGTGATGGCCTTGCAAGAGTCACCCCACGAGCTGCTCAAACGGCTGAATATGGGCCTGGCCCGGGCCAAGCAACCCCTTGCGAAAAGTGCCTGAAATGGCCGTGAAAACCAGCTGGTATGAAAACGACAGCCGCTTCATCCCCGGTCACTATCAACCCGCCACGTTGATCGACCTGGGCTTGTCCCGGGACATCGACAGCCATCGCCTACTGCGCGGCACCGGCCTGTTCCACGAAGACATCCTGGCCGGCAATGCGCGGTTGAGCCCGCAGCAGTTCCTGGGTTTGATCGGCAACAGCCGCAAACTGCTGGATGCCGATGACAGCAGTTTCCTGTTTGGCCAACGCCTGCTGCCCGGCTATTACGGCGCCGCCAGTCATGCGCTGGGGCATGCACAGAACCTTCATCAGGCCCTGGATATCCTGATCCAGCAACAAGTGCTGCTCAGCCCGCTGGCCACGCTGCAACTGGAGCTGGATGAGCACCACGCTTACCTGTATTGGTTGGACAGTTGCGGCGCCGGCGAACACTGGCGCTTTCTGCTCGAAGCCAGCATGACTTCACTGGTTGCCATGAGCCAATGGCTCAGCGGCCAGCGCTTGCCGTGGGTGTGCAGCTTCAGCCACGCCGAACCTCGGTATGTCGAGCAATACTGGGTCCATCTGGGCGAACACACGCGCTTCGAACGCCCTCTGAACATGATGTGCCTCCCCCGTGAATACCTCACCCACACCTGGCCGGGTGCTTCGGCCACGGCGGGCCAGGTCGCGCGCCAGCAAGCCCTTGAACAAATCGAGCAACTGGGCTTTGCCACAAGTTTTCTGGACTGCCTCGATGCCTACCTGCGCGAACACGTGCGCCAGCCACCAAGCCTGGAACAGGCCGCCCACACCTTCGCCATGAGCCCGGCCACGCTAAAGCGCAAGTTGCAACGGCACGACACCGGTTTTCAGCAACAGGTCGACCGGGTGCGCAAGCATGTGGCGTTGCACCTGTACCAGGCCAAGGGGTGGAGTAACGAGCAAGTAGCGGCGTACCTGAATTTCAACGATGCGGCGAATTTTCGGCGCTCGTTCAAGCGGTGGACGGGCAGCACGCCCAACCTGATCCGTCAACTGTTCAGCAGCCGCTAGCCAGGCGTTCGCGCAGGAACTCCACCAGCGCTTGCACCGGGCGTGAACTCTGGCGGTGCTGCGGGTACACCGCCGACAGGGTCAAGGCCTCAGGAGCGAAGTCCTCCAGTACCTTGACCAGACGCCCATCCTTCAAGGCCTCGCTGACAATGAACGTCGGTAGGTAGGTAACGCCCAAACCGGCTATCGCGGTATCGCGCAGCAGGTCACCGTTGTTGACGCGCATGCGCCCACTGACGCTCAACGCTTGCACCTTGCCTTTGAAGCGCCATTGCACCTGGCGGCCGTGGCCGTAGGGCAGGCAGTCGTGCGTGGTTAAATCTTCGGGTTTCAAAGGCGTACCCCGCAGCGCCAGGTAGTCGGGGCTGGCGCAATACACCCGCTCGATAGCGGCGATCCGTCGGGCGATCAGGGTGGAATCTTCCAGGGTGCCGATGCGTAGCACCAGGTCGTAGCCTTCGCCGATCAAGTCCACCGGACGGTCGCTCAGGTCAACTTCAACGCAGACCTGCGGATGCTGGCGCAGGAACAACGGCAACAGGCAACCCAGGTGCGCCATGGCGAACGACAAGGGTGCACTGAGGCGAATGGTGCCGCGGGGTTCGCTGTTCTGGCCGGCGATGCCCTGCTCCACTTGCTCCACCTCACCGAGCAGGCGCAAGGCCGACTCATAGTAACTCTGGCCCAGCGGCGTGACGTCCAGGCGCCGTGTGGAGCGGTTGAGCAGGCGTACGCCCAGGCGGTCTTCCAGTTGGATCAGGCGGCGGCTGACGAATTGCTTGGACAAGCCCAATTGCTCGGCGGCGGCAGTGAAACTGCCGGATTCCATGACCTGGCAGAACAGGCGCATGTCTTCGAAGGGGTTCATTGTCGCTTCTCAGGGGACGATGGGCTGTTTTATAGCCTGTCAGTGGTCACACCACAAACCAAAATGTGAACACCATCAAATGTTGGAGAGAACTTGCCCTAATGCCCTCTGTAGGAGCGAGCTTGCTCGCGAAAACCCCGTAGACGCCGCGTTTATTCAGGAAGCACGCGGTTATCGTTGACGTTTTTCGCGAGCAAGCTCGCTCCTACAAAACAGGTTACTTGGCAGCGAACGCCGAGTAGCTGTTCATCAGGTTGCGGTAGTTGGGAATGCGCGGCGAAAGCAGGTTGGCCAGGCCTTCCATATCGTTGCGCCAGTCCACTTGCAGCTCGCAGGCCACGGAGAACCAGTTGACCAGTTGCGCACCGGCGGCGGTCATACGCGCCCAGGCGGCTTGTTGCACGGTTTCGTTGAAGGTGCCGGAAGCGTCGGTGACCACGAAAACCTCGAAGCCTTCGTCAAGGGCACACAGGGTCGGGAATGCCACGCACACGTCGGTCACCACACCGGCAATGATGATCTGCTTGCGGCCGGTCGCCTTGACGGCCTTGACGAAATCTTCGTTGTCCCATGCGTTGATCTGGCCAGGGCGCGGAATGTACGGCGCGTCGGGGAACAGTTCTTTGAGCTCAGGCACCAGCGGCCCGTTAGGGCCGCTTTCAAAGCTGGTGGTCAGGATGGTCGGCAGGTTGAAGAACTTCGCCACGTCGGCCAGGGCCAGCACGTTGTTCTTGAACTCGTTGGGGGAGAAATCCTGCACCAGGGAGATCAGGCCGGTCTGGTGATCAACCAACAGCACAACAGCATCGTCTTTGTTCAAGCGCTTGTAAGTCATGGGTAACTCCTTTGGGGATGGGGTGTTTTTCAAAAAGCAAAGCAGGAGCAGCCGAACGCCCCCCAGAAACCCTGGAAGTCGCTGACCGGCACGCTGGAAAGGCGCGCTTTTTCATGGCTGTGGGCATGCACGCCACAGGGGCCGCTGCACTGGTGAACCTGGGCCTGCATCGGCGACGTCGGGCGCCAGTGCCCTGGCACCTTGACCACCGGCGACCAGTCGGGCAGCACCGGTACTCGTGGCGGTGCGAAATCTTCGAAGTCGCCAGCGCCGTACACGACCTTGCCGCCGACCACTGTCAGCACCGACTCGATCCACTTGATAGCTTCTTCCTCGACACTGAAAAAGTCCGCCGACAACGCGGCGACATCCGCCAATTGACCGACCTTGACCTGGCCTTTCTTGCCCTGCTCGGACGAGAACCAGGCGCTGCCGTGGGTGAACAGCTCCAATGCGGTAAGGCGCGGCAAACCCTCGGCGTGCAGCTCCAGGCCACCGACAGTACGGCCGCTGACCATCCAGTACAGCGAGGTCCAGGGGTTGTAGCTCGACACGCGGGTGGCATCGGTGCCCGCCCCAACCGGCACGCCTTCGGCCAGCATGCGCTTGATCGGCGGTGTGGCTTCGGCGGCCTTGGCGCCGTAGCGCTCGACAAAGTATTCGCCCTGGAACGCCATGCGATCCTGAATCGCAATACCGCCACCGAGGGCACGCACACGTTCGATGTTTTTCGGGGTGATGGTTTCGGCGTGGTCGAAGAACCACGGCAAGCCATTGAACGGAATATCGCGGTTGACCTTCTCGAACACGTCAAGCATGCGCGAGATGGACTCGTCGTAAGTGGCGTGCAGACGGAACGGCCAGCGCTGTTCCACCAGGTGGCGCACCACCGGTTCCAGCTCCTGTTCCATGGTCAGCGGCAGGTCCGGGCGGGGCTCGAGGAAGTCTTCAAAGTCCGCCGCCGAGAACACCAGCATCTCGCCGGCCCCGTTATGGCGCAGGTAGTCATCGCCCTGATGCAGGGTGACGCTGCCGGTCCAGTTCTTGAAGTCGCTGAGCTCTTCCTTGGGCTTCTGGGTGAACAGGTTGTAGGCGATGCGCACCGTCAACTGTTGATCCTTGGCCAGTTGCTCGATCACCGCGTAGTCATCGGGGTAGTTCTGGAAGCCGCCGCCGGCATCGATGGCGCTGGTCAGGCCCAGGCGATTGAGTTCCCGCATGAACTGGCGGGTGGAGTTGACCTGGTATTCCAAAGGCAGTTTCGGGCCCTTGGCCAAGGTCGCATACAGGATCATCGCGTTAGGCCGCGCCACCAGCATGCCGGTGGGGTTGCCGTTGCTGTCGCGCACGATCTCACCGCCCGGCGGGTTCGGCGTGTCCTTGGTGTAGCCCGCCACCCGCAGGGCTGCGCGGTTGAGCAAGGCGCGGTCGTACAAGTGCAGCACGAACACCGGGGTGTCCGGGGCGGCCTGGTTGAGTTCTTCCAGGGTGGGCATGCGCTTTTCGGCGAACTGGAATTCGTTCCAACCGCCCACCACGCGTACCCATTGCGGCGTGGGCGTGCGGTCGGCCTGGTCCTTGAGCATGCGCAAGGCATCGGCCAGGGACGGCACGCCTTCCCAGCGCAGTTCAAGGTTGTAGTTCAACCCGCCACGAATCAGGTGCAAGTGCGAGTCGTTGAGGCCGGGAATTACGGTGCGGCCCTTGAGGTCGATGACCTGGGTGCCGCTGCCGCGCAGGGCCATGGCTTCGCCGTCGGTACCCACGGCGACAAAGCGCCCTTGGTGGATGGCCACGGCGGTGGCGCGTGGGTTTTCCCGGTCCACGGTGTGGAACTGGCCATTGAACAGAATCAGATCGGCGTTCATAGGGTTTCCTTTACAGAGGCTTCAAGCCAGGGAGCGAACAGGCGGGTGGCCGCCGGCATCAGCAGGTACACCACCAGCAACACGATGGTCAGCGTGACCAGGAAGGTGGAGACCACGTAATTGGACAAAAACGGGTGCAACCGCAGGATCGGCCCCCAGATAAACGGCAGCAGCAGGGTTTGCGGCAGGATCACAAACAGGCTGACCACCGCCTGCTTCCAGCGCGGCGGCTTGGCACCACCCTCGGCCTGGGGCGTGAACCAGAATTCATTGGCCGCGCCGATTTCCGTCTGGTCGCCGTCCGCCAGCATGGGCGCGGCTTCGTCGATCAGGGCCTGGCGTTGCGGGGAGCCGAGCCACAGCTCAAGGGCGCTGGTGGAGCGATAGCGCAGCACGCAAGTGAACATCGCCATGCCGTTTTGCTGGCTGCGCACCACGTCAACACCAAGGTGCCCAGGGCGTTCGCCCGCGATGCGCACGATGCGGCGCAACCAGGCTTCGTACTCGACTTCAAAGCCGGGTTTAACCCGGTGCTTGACGACCAGGGTGACGACTTCGTCGGGGCTGGTGTTGGTGGTTGAATCCATGGCTGAGTGCTTCCCCGGAGTATTGAGCGATGGGGAGAGTCTGGCGGCTTGGCGGCTGGGGAGAATTGGATGTATGTGCTGTTTGGCTTGTTGCAGGAGCGGGCTTGCGCGCAAAAAACGTCAACGATAAGCCCTACTTTCTGAATAAACGTGGCGCCTGGGAGTTTTTCGCGAGCAAGCTCGCTCCTGCAATTGCCGGCAAATCTATGTGGCCCGCGCCATATGCTCCGCAATCCTGCCCCTCAACCACCGCTCCGCCGGGTCGTTGTCATGCACCCCGCTCCACACCATCGACAGCTCCGCCGCATCAATCGCAAACGGCGGGTCCTCGGCGCGCAGACGTGTGCCTTCGGTCAGCGCGCACGCGGCGTAATCCGGCACGGTCGCGATAATCTGCGTCCCCGCCAGCAACGCCCGTAACCCGCTGAACTGCGGCACCGCCAGTACCACGCGGCGCGAGCGGCCGATGCGGGCCAGGTCCAGGTCGATATTGCCGCTCAGGTCACCGGAGAACGACACCATTGCATGGGGCCTGGCGCAGTAATCATCCAGGGTCAGCGGCGCCTCGCCGTCATCCCCGCGCAGGACCTTGCAGGGGATATCGCGCAGTTTCTTGCGCTTGGCATTGGCCGGCAGATCGGTGGTGTAGCTGACCCCCACGGAAATTTCACCGCTGGCCAGCAGCGAAGGCATCAACAGGTAATTGGCGCGGCGCACCACCACGATGATGCCTGGCGCTTCTTCGCGCAGGCGGCTGAGTAACGACGGAAACAGCCCGAACTCCGCATCATCGGACAGGCCGATACGAAACACCGCGCAGCTGGTGGAGGGGTCGAAATCCTTGGCGCGGCTGACGGCGCCCGAGATGGTGTCCATGGCAGGTTGCAGCTCCTTGAGTATCGCCAGTGCGCGCGCCGTGGGTTCCATGGCACGGCCGTTACGCAGCAGCAACGGGTCGTCGAACAAATCGCGCAAACGGCCCAGCGCGGCGCTCACTGCCGGTTGGCCGATAAACAGTTTTTCGGCGACTCGGGTCAGGTTTTTCTCGAACATCAGGGCTTCGAAAATCACCAGCAGGTTCATATCGACGCGGCGCAGATCGTTGCGGTTCATGGGCACTATCCAAACGTTTTCCAGGGGGCCAGGGAAGCATGCACTGCACGCCTGGGATTGCATAGCTGTGCTGTCTTTTCCGGCACCGCACCTGGCGAAATTAACAACGATTAACTCGTCAGCCAGGCGCTCCGGCAACAAGATGAAGCGCGTCTACACTGCACCCATCCACCGGGAACGTTCCCATCGACTGCGGATATTTGTCATGGCCCGACTCGAGCAATATTCCCCCCGGTTGCCCGCCACCGGTGGCCTGTGCCCCCGGCGCGAGCGCATCGCCAAGCAACTGATCCTCGCCAACCTCGGCGAAAGCCTGGCGATCGCCGACCTGGCCCAGGCCTGCGCCTTGTCGCGCAGCCATTTTTCCCGCGCCTTCAAGTGCACCACCGGGCTGTCGCCCCAGGAATGGATTCGCCAGCAACGCATCCAGCGCGCCAAGGAACTGATTACCGGCTCGTCCCTGAGCCTCACACAGATCAGCCTGGAATGTGGCTTTTGCGACCAGGCGCACTTCTGCCATATGTTCACCCGCAGCGAAGGCGTCAACCCGATGACCTGGCGAAATCACCACTCGCGCAGCAAACCTGATGTGATCGCTGCCTAGTGGTCTGCACGTACCTGGAATATGCTGGTCGCTCCCTTCCTCCAGAACCTGGGCAGCCATGAATGACTTGAGCGACCAGGCCGTGCATTTCGGCCCCTACCGCATCCACCCGCGCCAGCGCCTGGTGCTGGAGGCCGGCCGCCCGCTGCGCCTGGGGCGGCGGGCGGTGGACATTCTGCTGATCCTGCTGGAGCACGCCGGCAATGTGGTGAGCAAACAGGAGTTGATCGCAAGGGTCTGGCCCAAAAGCGTGGTGGAAGACGGCAACCTGCGTGTGCACATGGCTGCGTTACGCAAGGCGCTGGGCGACGGCCAGGCCGGGCAGCGCTATATCGTCACGGTCGCCCAGCGCGGCTACAGTTTTGTTGCGCCACTGAGCATCGAACCCATGACGCTGCCCACCGACGGTGCGCCCAAACGCCCCAGCCATAACCTGCCCCTGCGGCGCACGCGCATGATCGGCCGCCAAGCGCTGATCGACGCCCTGGTACAACAACTGCCGCAGCAGCGCTTTATCACCCTGACCGGCGCCGGTGGCATCGGCAAGACCACCGTTGCCCTGCGCGTCGCGGAATTGCTGATCGGGCATTACCGCGACGGTATTCACCTGCTGGACCTGGCGCCGCTCAGTGCCGCGTCCATGATCCTGCCCAACCTGGCCGCCCTGCTCGGCCTGACACCGGGCGAGAATGCCTCCCTGGCCAGCCTCGCCCGCAGCCTGCAGGCACGCCAGATGCTGCTGGTGATCGACAACTGCGAGCACCTGCTCGACGACATCGCCCTGATCAGTGAAACCCTGTTGCGCCATGCACCGCACCTGCACATCCTCACCACCAGCCGCGAAGCCCTGCGCGCCGAAGGTGAATATGTGCAGCGCCTTGAACCGCTGGCCTGCCCGCCCGCCACCGGCAACCGCGCCCAGGCCCTGGGTTACCCGGCCATGCAATTGCTGATCGAGCGCGCCATGTCCCACCAGGAGAGCTTTGCCCTCAGCGACGCTGAACTGCCCCTGGCGATTGATATCTGCCAGCGCCTGGACGGCATTCCCCTGGCGATCGAACTGGTGGCCGCGCAAATCGAACGGTTTGGCTTGCCGGGCCTGCTGGTGCAGATGGAAGACAACTTTCGCCTGCTGACCCGCGGCCGACGCAGTGCCCTGCCCCGCCAGCAGACCCTGCGCGCCACGCTCGACTGGAGCTTTGACCTGCTCACCGCGTGCGAACAAATCTGCCTGCGCCGCCTGGCGGTCTTCCGTGGCGGCTTCAGCCTGGTCAGCGCAGCGGCGGTGATCGCCGGGGAGCAAGTGGCCCCCGCCGAAGTGCTGGGCTCCATTACGCAACTGGTGGCCAAGTCGTTGTTGAACGTGGAAGCAAGCGATGACGAGATGGTCTATCGCCTGCTGGACATCACCCGCACCTACGCCCTGGAAAAGCTCAGCCAGGCCTGCGAACTGCATGCCACACGAGAGCGCCACGCTGCACGCTGCCTGGCGCTGATGGAACAGGCCCAGGGCGACTGGGACCTGATCGCCACACAGCCGTGGATCGACCGTTACGCACCGCTGCGCGAAGACGTGCGTGCCGCCCTCGACTGGGGCTTTGCTGACGACGGTGCGCAGCTGCTGGCTATCCGCCTGACGGTCAGCGCGATGCCGCTGTGGCAAGAGTTGTCGTTGCTGCGTGAGCACGGCGGCTATGTGGACCAGGCGCTGGCGCTGATCGGCCAGGTCACCGCGCCCTGCACGCAATTGACCCTGCAACTGCAATTGGCCCTGGGCAGCCTCTCCTACCACGCCATGGGCGCCGCACCTCGGACCATTGCGGCATTCGAGGGTGCCGCACGCCTGGCCGAGACAACCCAGGACCTTGGCGGCCAGTTGCGGGCGGTCTCCGGGCTGATGGCGGTGAACCTGTGCGCCGGGCGCTACGGCCCAGCGCAGGCGCTGAGTGTGCAGTTTGAACGCCTCGACCCACGCACCGAGCCGTTGCTGGGCCTTAGCGCGCAGCGGCTGCGTGCGCTGGGTCAGCATTACACCGGCAACCAGACGCTCGCCCGGCACCACGCCGAGCAGGTGCTGCAGCGCATGTCCCAAAGCGGTCACGTGAACCGCTTTGCCTTCGGGGTTGGCGTGCAGTACGACCAGGGCGTCGCCTCCTTGACCGTGCTGGCGCGAATCCTGTGGTTGCAGGGCTTTCCCGAGCGCGCCTGGCGCACCGCCAGTCAGGCTTTGGAGTTGGCGCTACAGATCAACCACGGCACCTCGATTTGCTACACCCTGGCCCTGGCTGGGGTGGTGATCGCCCGCTACAACGGCGCCGAAGACGACGCCCAAGCCCTGCAAAGGCTGCTGCTGGAGCAGTCGCACAAGCATTCTGTGCAGTTGTTCCAGACCTGGGCCGGGCATTACGCCGGTATTCTTGGCCAACCGGATTGGCAGGGCCTGGGCCTGATCCAAGACACCTTGATCACCTTTGGCACCCATGCCGTGGATGTGCCAACCCTGGAACGCGCGCGCAGTGGCGCGGCGGGCTGGTGCGCCCCGGAGATTCTGCGGGTGTACGCCTTGCAGCTAGAGGATGAGCACACCACTGAAACCCTGCTGCTGGAGGCGCTGGGCCTGGCGCACCAGCAAGGCGCCCTGGCCTGGGAGCTGCGCTGCGGCGCAGCCCTGGCGCAACTGTGGCAACAGCAGGGGCGCATTCAGCTCGCCAGGGACTTGCTCAGTTCAATCCACGCACGTTTCAGCGAAGGCTTCGCCACTCAGGATCTACTGCGCGTGCGCTGCCTGCTCGACGAGTTGCAGGACAAACGGCCGGCCTGAGAACGCCCCCAGGCAAGGCGCGTAGCCCTGCTGCAAACGCGCGACCTGACGCGGGTCGCGCAGTCGCCCCAGGGCGTAGCTGCGCACACAGTTGAGCAGCCGATAGCGCGCCGGGCCCAGGCCGGGCTCGACGCTCAGCAGCGAGACGTTGACCAGGCGCGCCAGCAGGTAAGACAGGTCGGCATGTTCGAGCTCGGTACCGGTCACCAGGTCACTCAGGGTGGGTAAGGTGACTGCCATCTTGAACAGACTCAATTGCAGAAACAGCCAGCACTCCGGCAGGCTCAAGCGCTCGTAGCTCCAATCCAGGGCCGCGGTCAGTGAGCGATGGCGCTCCACTGCCGTGCGGCGCCCACGGGCCAGCACTTGCAAGCCTGTGCGTACTTGCATCTGCACACCGCCGATGCCCAACGCATCCACCTGGGCGGCCGCCAATTCCAGGGCCAACGGCAGGCCGTCCAGACGCCGACACAGGTCGCCCAGCGGCGCCAGGTCCTGAGGCCGCAAATCAAACCCCTGCTGATTGGCACGCGCGCGCGCCACGAACAGTTGCACCGCAGGACAGGCCATCGCCTGCTCGACATTGGCCAACGCCTTTGGCGACGGCACTGCCAGCCGAGGCACACGTACTATCCACTCGCCAGGGGCCAGCAAGGCTTCGCGACTGGTGATCAGCACGCTGATGCCCGGCGCCGCCTCGCGTAGCGCACGCATCAGTTGTCGACACGCGCCCAGCAGCAGGTCAGCGCCGTCGAGTACCAGCAACACGTGGCGCGAGGCCAGGCGCCGGCCCAGTTCGTTGAGGCTCGCGGGCGTCGAATGCAACTGCAACACCCTGGCCAGGCTACCGAGCAGTTCGCTCGGGGTTTGCACAACGGCCATGTCGACCCACCATACGCCGTCGCGATAACGCGGCAATACCCGCTCGGCCAGGGCCAGGGCCAGCGTGCTCTTGCCAATGCCGGCCACGCCGGTGAGGGTCAATAACCGCTGCACAGGCAACCGTCGCGCCAGCACGCCCACCAGTTCATCTCGCCCCCATACCGGGCTGAGCCGTGCAGCCAGGTTGTGCTGAGGCAGCAGCGTCGGCAGCGCGTCCTGCGCAGGCGCAGCGAAGCAGTAACCGCGCTGGGGGTGATTGAGGATCCAGCGTTGGCCGTCAAGGGCACGACGCAGCGCGGCGATATGCACACGCAGGTTGCTGTCTTCAACGACGCTGTTGGGCCACACCCGTTCGATCAAGGTCGCCTTGCTGACGAAGTGCCCAGGCGCTTCGAGCAGTACTGCGAGAATATCCAAGGCTCGCCCGCCCAGTGGCACCGGCCAGCCCGCCTTGCTGACCAGGCGCTGCTGCCGATGAAAGGTGTAGGGGCCAAAGCTCACCGCCGTACCATTTTGCATGTCCGTCAAAGCGCTGAAACACCCGTGCTTGAGTGCCTGCGCATCCTTTTTCCATGGGCTCGACGCTATCTTGCCAGTTGGCGATGACAGGACAATGCTGGCACGGGGAGCGATACGGACAATCGGGTGCCTGAGACGGACATGGTGTCGTTAACTGAACTGTTGTCGGTATTGGGTAGGGTTCAGCCCGAGCTTTTCGCTGAACAGAAAACGCATATGCCGCACGCTGCCAAAGCCTGCGTGGAAGGCCACGGTCTTGAGCGGCAGGTCGGTGGTTTCCAGCAGGTGCCGGGCCCGGTCGATGCGCGCGCCCTGCAGGAACGCCATGGGCGTCATCTGCACGTCCTTGGCGAACAGCCGCGCGAAGTGGCGTGCGCTCATTCCGGCCAACTCAGCCATGGACTCGATGGTAAAGGGTTGATCCAGATGCGCCAGGACGTGGTTCTGCACGCGGGTGATCGGAGTTTCCTGAGGCGCCACGGCGGCAGTCATCGGGCTGAACTGGGCCTGGCCGCCCTGGCGCTTCATCACCACCAGCAGCACTTTGGCCACATCCACCGCCACTTGCTTGCCATGGTCCTGGGCCACGACCGACAGGGCCAGGTCGATACCCGCAGTGACGCCGCCAGAGGTAATCAGCCGCCCGTCCTGCAAATAGATGCGATCGGTCTCGACGATGGCGCTGGGAAACGCCTTGATCAACCGCTCGGTGTAGTGCCAATGGGTGGTCACGCGGTGCCCGTCGAGCAAACCTGCGTGGCCGAGCACAAAAGCGCCGGTGCAGATCGAGCCAAAACGCCGAGCCCGTGGCGCCGCAGCTTTGAGCCAGGGCAACAACGCGGGGTGGCATTCGTTATAGGCGCCGGGGCCGCCCGGCACCAACAGCAGGTCATAAGCCGCCTGGGCCTGTTCCAACAGCAGGTCGGTCTGCACGCTCACGCCATTGGAGGCCTGCAACGGACCGGGCTCAGTGCCGATGGTCAGGATCTGGTAGTGGTCGGCCGCCGGCAGGTAGCGGTTGGCAATCGAAAACACTTCCAGCGGCCCGGCCATATCGAGCAGCAGGAAGTCCGGGAACAGCGCCATGGCCACGGTTTTCATAAGCGGGAAATGTCCATCGAGAAGGAGTGCGACGGGCATTATGGCACGACTTTAACTGTCAACTTCAAAGAGACAGTTATTCTATTTTCATCTTCTTAATCAATCATTCGTTAACCATTAACCTTCTTCTCAACGCAAGCGCTCTGCATCTCGCAGCCCGCGCTCACTTGAGGACTGGACCCATGCTGACCCTTCGCAAAGCTTCCGAACGCGGCGCCGCCAATCACGGTTGGTTGAAGTCGTTCCACACCTTCTCTTTCGCCAACTACTGGAACCCCAAGGAACAGGGTTTTTCCGACCTGCTAGTGATCAACGACGACCGCGTCGCCGCAGGCAAAGGCTTCGGCCAGCACCCGCACCGTGACATGGAGATCTTCTCCTACGTGCTCGAAGGCGCGCTGGAACACAAGGACACCCTGGGCACCGGCTCGGTGATCCGCCCCGGCGATGTGCAACTGATGAGCGCGGGCAGCGGCGTAGCCCACAGTGAGTTCAACCACAGCCAGCGTCATGGCGTGCACTTCCTGCAAATCTGGATCGTGCCCAACGAAGCAGGCGCCAAGCCGCGCTATCAGCAGGAGCACTTCACAGAAGCGCAAAAACGCGGGCGTTTGCAGTTGATCATCTCGCCGGAGGGCGCCAACGGTTCGCTGAAAGTGCGCCAGGACGCACGGGTGTATGCCGGGCTGTTCGACGCTGACGAAAGTGCCCGCCTGGAGCTGGCACCGGATCGCTACGCCTACATCCATGTGGCGCGCGGCAGCGTTGAACTCAACGGCCAGCGCTTGCAGGAAGGCGACGGTGTACGCGTACGGGACGAACGCCAGATCCGCCTGAGCCACGGCGAAGACGCTGAAGTACTGGTGTTTGACCTGCGCCCCAACGAACTGCCGCAAATGCCATGACGGCCGCAGTGGTGGTCCCGCCAGCGGGACCATCGTTGGCATCGATAGTCACCATCAGCGCAATGAAGTTCTCTAAAAAAATGCAACGCGTAACATCAAACCCATGCCAAACGGCACCCAACTAAAACACTCGGAGCACATCATCATGAAACGCCAACTCTTGCTTAGCCTCGCTTTCTCGGTACTCGCTGCAAACGCTTTTGCCCACCCGGTTGTCGCTGAAGGCGGCGCGGATCGCCTGATAGAAACCCGTGTTGCCGAAGGTGGCGCGGATCGTCTGCAAGAACGTGGTTTGGCTGAAGGCGGTGCTGATCGTCTGCAGGAACGTGGCCTGGCTGAAGGCGGTGCTGATCGCTTGCAGGAACGTGGTCTGGCTGAAGGCGGTGCTGATCGTCTGCAGGAACGTGGCCTGGCTGAAGGCGGTGCTGATCGTCTGCAGGAACGTGGCCTGGCTGAAGGCGGTGCCGATCGTCTGCAGGAACGTGGTCTGGCTGAAGGCGGTGCCGAGCGTCTGCTGAGCACCCACGTATAACCCCGCACTGTTGGCGGGACACCCCAAACCGGCCTGATCAGCCGGTTTTTTTTCGTCTTCGATTTGCCTGGGTATCCACACGATGTCGACTGAAGCGCTAAGCCGTGCCTCAACCCGGCAGCGGAATTACCCGCAGCGGCCTTACCGACTTGTAGGAAAAACTCGAATAGATCTCCTTGACGCAAGGCAAGGTCTGCAAGACCTCTCGGGCAAATTCACCGAACGATTCCAGGTCCTTGGCCACCACTTCCAGCAAAAAATCATAGCGCCCAGAGACGTTATGGCACGCCACAATTTCTGGGATGGCCAACAGACGTTGCTCGAACGCCCGGGCAATTTCCTGGGTGTGGCTTTCCATCATGATGCTGACGAACGCGGTCACCCCGTAGCCCAGTGCCTTGGGCGAGAGAATCGCCTGGTAGCCACTGATCACCCCACTTTCTTCCAAGGTGCGCACCCGACGCCAGCACGGTGAAGTGGTGAGCGCCACCCGCTCGGCCAACTCGGCCACGGTCAGGCGGGCATTGCCCTGCAACGCGTTCAAAAGGGCTTTATCGGTGCGGTCCAGCTTGATGGGCATAACGTGCCTCTAATCATTATTTTTATCGGTTTTTGATCCACAAACGCAGGTTTTTCCGGGCTTTTTTGCAAGGTTCATCCGTGGTTATGAGCATAGCATTGTAGGAAATAAGGAGCGCCCGACATGCACAATAAACACACCACATTCGGCTTTTCCACCCGTGCCATACACCACGGCTATGACGCCCAGGACCACCACGGCGCACTCGTCCCGCCGATCTATCTGTCTGCGACCTTCGCCTTTCCCACCGTCGAATACGGCGCCGCCTGCTTTGCCGGCGAAGCCAGCGGCCACTTCTATACGCGCATTTCCAACCCGACCCTGGCCCTGCTGGAGTCACGCATGGCCAGCCTGGAAAACGGCGAGGCCGCCGTGGCGTTCAGCTCCGGCATGGGCGCGATTGCCGCGACGTTCTGGACTCTGTTGCGCCCGGGCGACGAGATCATCGTCAGCCAGACGCTCTATGGTTGTACGTTCGCCCTGCTGCACCACGGCCTGAGCGAATTCGGCATCAAGGTGCGGCATGTCGACCTGACCGACCTCACCGCCCTGCAAGCAGCGTTCTCCCCGGCCACCCGCATGCTCTACTGCGAGACCCCGGCCAACCCCAACCTGCGCCTGATCGACATCGCCGCCGTGGCCGAACTGGCCCATCAGCAGCCAAATGTCACCGTGGTGGTCGATAACACTTATTGCACCCCCTATCTGCAACGTCCCCTGGAACTGGGTGCCGATGTGGTGGTGCACTCGGCCACCAAATACCTCAGTGGCCACGGCGACATCACCGCAGGCATCGCGGTGAGCAACCAGGCCCTGGCGCAGCGCATTCGCCTGCAAGGGCTCAAGGACCTGACCGGCGCGGTGATGTCGCCCCAGGACGCCGCATTGCTGATGCGCGGCCTCAAGACCCTGGGCCTGCGCATGGACCGCCATTGCAGCAACGCCCAAGCGGTGGCCGAGGCGCTGCAGGCGCACCCTGCGGTGCAGTGGGTAACCTACCCCGGTCTGCGTTCTTTCCCACAATACGAACTGGCAAGCCGGCAAATGAAACTGCCCGGTGGCATGATCGCCTTTGAACTCAAGGGCGGCCTCGAAACCGGCCAGCGCTTCATGAACGCACTGCAACTGTTCACCCGCGCAGTCAGCCTGGGAGATGCCGAATCACTGGCCCAACACCCGGCAAGCATGACCCACTCCACCTACACCCCCGAACAACGGGCGCAGCACGGTATCAGCGAGGGTCTGGTGCGTTTGTCGGTGGGGCTTGAAGACGTTGCCGACCTGCTGGCCGATATCCATCAGGCCCTGGCCAAGTGCAGCGCTGCCAACCTGCGGCCCATTGCGACAGCGGCGTATGCGATGAAATAGCGTCCAACCCCATGGGTTATGCGGTACCTGGGCGGCGGTCGGAAGGATCCGACTGCCGCTCTGCCTGTTTAATGTTTTTTTTCGCAGATTGGATCCCCCTCCTTTAGCCAGGCTGTACTAGCATGTCAGCGGCGGGACGCACTATCACTGCAGGTTATTCACATTAGTTACCTTCTTAACCCCCGTCGCTATAAGGCCCGATACCTGCACGAAACTCATGGACGAATTGATGAACTCACACCTGTTCCCACAGATAGGCAAGGTCATCGCCAGCACCGGCAGCCGCCATTTCCCACGCATGCTGCATGACCTGATCCTCACCCAATTGGCAGTGGACGCCACCCATATCACCCAATTGCAAGTCAGCCGCGAAGGCCTTGGCCGCCGCAAGATCAGCCCGGTGTACACCGATTCGGCGGCGGCCCTGGGCAGCGAGCAACTCGCCGCACAACTGCACCTCACGCGCCGCAAGGACGATGTGCGCTATGTGCTGTCGGTGTATCGCTCGCACCCGTCCGACAGCTTTTCCGCGCAAGAGCGCAGCATGCTCCAGGACTTCTCCACGCTGTTGCTGCCCATGGTGGAAAAACACATCACCGCGCTGCAGCCCTCGCTCCCGGACAGCCCGTGCGCAGTGCCTCAACCCCAGGGCATCGACACCTTGCGCCGACGCATCCAGGAGCGCCTGCTGCAATCGGGGCTGACCTTGTCCAACCGTGAACTGGAAGTGTGCGTAGGCCTGCTGGCCGGGCGCACCGCGCCGGAGTTGGCCGAGCAATTGGCGTTGAAGGTCAACACCATCGAGAGCTACCTCAAGCGTGCGGCGATCAAGTTGGGGATCAGCGGACGGCACTCGTTGTTGCGGTGGATGTACTCGACCGAAGACTAAGATCGTTCCCACGCTCCGCGTGGGAATGGATCCCGTGACGCTCTGCGTCACTGTGGACGCAGAGCGTCCATGGCGGCGTTCCCAACCGTGAACTGGAAGTGTGCGTAGGCCTGCTGGCCGGGCGCACCGCGCCGGAGTTGGCCGAGCAATTGGCGTTGAAGGTCAACACCATCGAGAGCTACCTCAAGCGTGCGGCGATCAAGTTGGGGATCAGCGGACGGCACTCGTTGTTGCGGTGGATGTACTCGACCGAAGACTAAGATCGTTCCCACGCTCCGCGTGGGAATGGATCCCGTGACGCTCTGCGTCACTGTGGACGCAGAGCGTCCATGGCGGCGTTCCCACGCAGAGCGTGGGAACGATCAACAAGTGTGCGTAGGCCTGCTGGCCGGGCGCACCGCGCCGGAGTTGGCCGAGCAATTGGCGTTGAAGGTCAACACCATCGAGAGCTACCTCAAGCGTGCGGCGATCAAGTTGGGGGATCAGCGGACGGCACTCGTTGTTGCGGTGGATGTACTCGACCGAAGACTAAGATCGTTCCCACGCTCCGCGTGGGAATGGATCCCGTGACGCTCTGCGTCACCGTGGACGCAGAGCGTCCATGGCGGCGTTCCCACGCAGAGCGTGGGAACGATCAGCAGCTCCCTCAGGTCAGTCCCGGGCCAGTGCCTCTATCGGGTCCAACCGCGCCGCATTCCGCGCCGGTACAAAACCAAACACAATGCCGATCAACGTCGAACAGGCAAACGCGGTAATGATCGAGCCCACCGAAAACACCATCTCCCACTCCTTCACAAACAGCGAAAACAGGTAGCCGATGGCGTAGGACAACGAGATCCCGATGATCCCGCCGATCAGGCACACCATCACCGCCTCCACCAGAAACTGCTGGCGAATATCCGATTGCCGCGCCCCCACCGCCATGCGAATCCCGATTTCACGGGTGCGCTCGGTGACCGACACCAGCATGATATTCATCACACCAATACCGCCCACCAGCAAAGAGATCACCGCAATCAATGACAGCAGCAGCGCGAGGGAGCGGCTGGTTTTCTGCACCGTCTGCATGATGCTGTCGAGGTTGTTGGTAAAGAAATCCTTGGTGCCATGGCGTTGCAGCATGAGCTTATTGACGTTGTCTTCCACCACCTTGCTCGGCTGGCCGTCCTTGATGCGCACGGTGATGCTGTCCAGATGACGCTGGCCCAGCAGACGGCCCGCCGCGGTTTCGTATGGCACCCACACGTTCAGGGCCTTGCTGGCGGCGAACATGTTTTTATTGTCCGCCGTCACGCCGATCACCGTGCACGGCAGGTTGCCTATCAGGATCACCTGGCCCAGCGGGTCGATGTTGGGCCCGAACAGGCGCTGGCGGGTATTGTGGTCGATCACCACCACCTGGGCCTGGCGCCGCGCGTCGCTTTCGCTGAAGGCAATGCCGGCTTCAAGCTTGAGGCCCTTGACCTTGAAGTAGCGGTCACTGACACCATTGACCTGTGCATCCACGTCGATATTGCCAAAACGCAGCATCAGGTTGCGGCCCACCACCGGCGTGGCGCTGTCGACGTAATACAGCTGGTTCAGCGCGTCCACATCCGAGGGCATCAGCGTCTGGATCGCCGAGGCTCGACTGTCGCCAAAGCTGGTGCCGGAAAAGATATCGATAGTGTTGCTGCCAATCGCCTGGATGTCCTTGAGCACATAGCGCTTGGCGCCTTCGCCGATG
This sequence comes from Pseudomonas sp. WS 5503, assembly GCF_012985385.1. Classification (NCBI taxonomy): domain Bacteria; kingdom Pseudomonadati; phylum Pseudomonadota; class Gammaproteobacteria; order Pseudomonadales; family Pseudomonadaceae; genus Pseudomonas; species Pseudomonas sp. WS 5503. The sequence continues at coordinate 94,952 of NZ_JAAQWI010000011.1, read as the reverse complement.
GCCGAGATCGACACCACCGAGGTGATGCCGATGACAATCCCGAGCATGGTCAGCAAGGTGCGCATGCGGTGGGAAATCAGCGCCACCCACGCCATGTTGAACGCTTCCTTGAACAGCCCCAGGCTCGCCACCAGGCGCCGCGCCCCGCTGCGTCGGGGCTCGACCGGCGCCTCGACGGGCAATTCCAGGCCGACGCTGTCGTTGGCCTTGTCGCTGATGATCTCGCCATCACACACCTCGACAATGCGCTGGGCGTTCGCCGCGACCTTGGGGTCGTGGGTGACGATAATCACCGTGTGCCCCGCCGCGTGCAGTTCGGCGAGGATGCGCATCACCTCCTTGCCGCTGTGGGTGTCGAGGGCGCCGGTGGGTTCGTCGGCCAGGATCACTTCACCGCCATTCATCAAGGCCCGCGCGATACTCACCCGCTGCTGTTGCCCGCCGGACAGCTGGCTGGGCCGATGGCTGGTGTGGCCCGACAGGCCCAGGCGTGCCAGCAATTCCCCGGCGCGGCTATGGCGCTGGCTTTGCGGGGTGCCGGCGTAGATCGCCGGCATCTCCACGTTGTGCAAAGCGCTCAGGTGCGCGAGCAAATGGTAACGCTGGAAGATAAACCCGAAGTAATCGCGCCGCAGCTCTGCCAGTTGCTCATCGCCCAGGGAGCGGGTTTCGATGCCATTGATCTTGTAGCTGCCGGCGGTGGCGTAATCCAGGCCACCGAGGATGTTCATCAGGGTCGACTTACCCGAACCGGAGGCGCCGATGATCGCCAGCATTTCCCCGGCATGGATGGTCAGGTCGATGCCCTTGAGCGCGATGAATTCACGCTCGCCGGCCATGAAGCTGCGGGTGATGCCCTTGAGTTCCAACAGAGGCTGGGTCATGACTCAACTCCCCGCCACGGCAGGTGTAGCATCGCCGATCACCACGGTGTCGCCCTCGGCCAGGCCGTCAAGTATCTGTACCTTGACGTTGTTATTGATACCGGTCTTCACCGTGCGGGCGACCGCCTTGCCCTTGGCATCCAGCACCCGCACTTCGTAGCGGCCATCGGCATTGCGCACGCCCAGCGCCGCCACGGGCACTATCAGCGCGGCCTGGGCGGTGTCGAGCACGATGCGCACCTGGGCGGTCATGGCGATGCGCAGGCGGTGCTCTGGGTTGGGCACGTCGAACAACGCGTTGTAAAACACCGCGGTGTTTTGCTTCGGCGTGCCGGCGGTCTGGGTTTCCAGGAAGTTCTGCGGCGCCGGCTCGGTGCCGCGCAGCTTGGCGTAATAGCGCTTGTCCGCCTCGCCGAGAATGGTGAAGTACACCTGCTGGCCGGGGCTGATATGAATCACATCCGCTTCCGACACTTGGGCCTTGACGGTCATGGTGTCCAGGTCTGCCAGCTTGAGCAGCACGGGCGCCAACTGGCTGGCGATCACGGTCTGGCCTTCCTGGGTGACAATACCCACCACGTCGCCGTCGATGGGCGCGTTGATGCGGGTATAGGCCAGGTTGACCTTGGCGGTGTCGATCTCGATGTGCGCGCTTTTGATCTGTGCGTCCAGGGACAGCAGGTTGGCCTGCTGCACCTGGTAGGTCGATTCGGCGTCTTCGAAATCCTGGCGTGACACCGACTCGTCGGCCTGCAAGCCTTTGTAGCGTTCATATACAGACTTGGCCTGCTTGAGCTGCGCTGCTGTCGCCCGGCGTTGGGCCTGGAGGTTTTCTTCATCGACCTGGGCTTTGCGCAGGGTGTTCTGCAGGATCAAGGGGTCGATTTCGGCCAGCCATTGGCCCTTCTTTACCTTGTCGCCAACTTTGACTTTCAGCGACTTGAGCTGGCCAGAGACCTGGGCACCGACGTCGACTTGTTTGACGCCTTCGAGCAGGCCGGTGGCCAATACCGCGTTTTCGATATCGCCGCGTTCGGCGGTCGCGGTGAGGTATTGGGGGGCGTCGGCGGGGGCGTTTACGGTGTAGATGGCCAGGCCGATTGCGACGGCCACTGAAGCCAGAATGCCGATTTTGCGGAATTTAGACGTTTGCATGGTTGGCTTCTTGATTGAGTACAAATATGGTTGCGCGCTGACGCTGGCCTGGGTAAAGACCTGACAGCCGACCCCTGTCTACCTGACGCTCCCCGGTCCAAATGTGGGAGCTGGCTTGCCTGCGATGGCTGCCTTCTGGTCGACCATTTAGTTGGGTTGGAATGCGTACATATCCATTCCTGCGGTAACGGCCACCTAGGGTTCCGCTCTTACAGCGGCTCACTTTTGAAAAGCGCAAAAGTAAGCAAAACGCTCTTGCCCCACCACTCGGCACCTCGCCCAGGCTCGGTGTGCCCGTAATCCGCCAGTGATTTGGGGGGCCGCCGCCACGCGCCATCCATGGCGTGGGGCGGCTAAACCGGCATCCCTGCCGGTTTACCCCCCAAATCCCTGTCGAATTCCGGCCAGCGTGGTTTAACGGGGCGCCTAAGATCAAAAGCAGATCAAGATCAAAAGCCGCTCGCTTCGCATCGTGGTTTCCGGGGGCAAGATTGCCCCCCCATGTCTCACCGTGTTCCCCCTTACCACCCGGTCGGCTATAAGGCCGCCGCGCTCTGCTTTTGATTTGAAATCGCCCCGTTAAACCACGCTGGCCGAACGCGGGCTTTGCAGCGTGGGTAACCCGGCAGGACGCCGGGTTAGCCGCACTGGGCCAGGGATGGCCCATTGCGGCGGCCCACGCTGCAAAGCCTGCGGTCGGGCACACCGAGCCTGGGCGAGGTGCCGAGTGGTGGGGCGAAGGCCTTTTGGTTACTTTTGGGCCTTTCCAAAAGTGACCCGCTGTAAGAGCGGAACCATAAGTGGCCGTTACCGCAGGAACGGATATGTACGCAGACAAACCGTTATCGCAGGCAAGCCAGCGGCCACATCTGGATCGGTGCACACCCCTCAAGACACCACCTCCCCAACCCCAACAACTTCCAACCACCACCTGGCCAACCCCAAAACATTCGGCGCCTTGAGCAACGTAAAGTGATTCCCCCCGCCATACCAAACCTCCAACCCACCTCCCAGCCCTCGCCAGCCTTCGATCATCAACCCCTGCTCACGCTGGTTCCCCGCCGAATCCAACGCCGGGTCCTGCGCCAACACCAGGCGCACCACCCCGTCATACCGCCCTTGCGGCTGATACACCGTGCGCAACGCCGCCGCGTAAGTGCGCGCCGGCCCATCCATTGCCTCCAGCGCCGCACGCGCCGGCAACAACCCCACACTCACCATCCCCCCATGCAACGCTTGTCGCTGCGCCACCTCATCGCGCCCGGCAAAGTCCACAGGATCAATCCCCAGCGACTTCCCAGCCGCCAACTGCATCGCCTCGATCAACCGCAACAACGCCGCCGTCGAGGTATATGCCTTGCCCGCACGCCCCGGCGACTCGCTGTCGATCACCGTCAACGACCCCACCTCACGCCCCATTGCCTGCAAGCGCAGCGCCATTTCCAGTGCCACCCAGCCGCCGAACGAATGCCCGACCAGATGCACCGGCCCCTCGGGGCACTCCTGTTCCAGCGCCGCCAGGTAACACTGGGCCGCCGCTTCCACCTGGCTATGAGGCACCGCCTCGCCATCCAGCCCCCGCGGCTGCAAGCCATACAGCGGCCAGTCGCGCCCCAGCGCTTCGCTCAAACCCACAAAGCCGGTGACGCTGTCTCCCGCGCCTGGCACGCAGAACACCGGCGCATAACCGGCGCGCCCGCTCTGGATACGCAGCAAGGGTGAGTGCGCCGCGCAACTCACCGGAGTGCTCGCCGCCAGCGCTTGGCTCATGGCCTGGCCAAGGCTCTGAATATGCGGCGCCTGCATCATGCTCTGGTGATCCCCCGGTACCTGCACCTGGCGCAGTTGCCCAGGCGCCAGGGCGATGTCCCAACCCAGCGCGGCACTGCGCCGCGACAGTTCGGTAGGCCGCTGCTCGGCGCTGAACAAGTGAACCGGGATCGGCAGCGGGAACAGGCTGTAGTGGGCCAGGGCATGCCCATGGCCGACTTCCCGTTGCAAAAAGCTCAGCAGGTCGGCGTCCGTCGCCGCTGCCATTTGCGCGTATAGCAAACCTTGATCGCGACAGCGTTGCAGCAGAGCCGCAAAGTCCAGCTGTCCAAGGCCTGCCTCCAGTTGTTCCAGGTTCGCCAGCTCATCCACACCTCCCTGTGCCTTCCAATAGGCCGTGCACTGCAACAACAAATGCCGCTTGAGGGCATCCGGCCCGCTCCAGCGTGACTTGCCCTGGTCGGTCATGCGCGGCACGTAGCTGTCGATCAAGCCCAGAAACGCCACGGCCTCATCCTGCCCCAGCAACTGCATGGCAACTTCATAGGCCAGCACACCCCCAAAGGACCACCCCGCCAGCCGGTAAGGACCGTGGGGCTGGATCTGGCGAATCAGCCCGACCATGCGCGCGGCCAGGCCTTCCATGCTGTCCAGATGCGCCTCGCCCAGGGCCATGCCCGGCAGGCCATAAATCGGGTAATCGCCAGGCAGGTGCTGGCCCAGCGCCGGGAAGTACACGTCCATGCCACTGAACTCATGCACCAGGAATAACGGTGCCTGCGCCCCGCGGCTACGCACTGTGATCACCGCCGCCTCAGGCAGCACATCGTCACCGCGCAGGCGCAGCAGCGCCGCGACCGAGGCCACGCTGGCATGCTCGAACAGCTCGGCCAGCGACACCGGCAACCCGGCCTCGTCCAGCCGATGGACCAGGCGAATCGCCAACAAGGAATGCCCGCCCAGTTCGAAGAAACTGTCATGGCGCCCCACCTGCTCAAGCTTCAACACCTCGGCCCACAGCTGGGCCAAGGTCTGCTCCAGTGCATCGACCGGTGCTTCAAATGTGCCGCTGGCCGAAGCGTCCCACGTCGGTACCGGCAAGGCTTTGCGATCGACCTTGCCATTGGCCGTCAACGGCAGTTGCTCAAGGATCACAAAGGCCGACGGCACCATGTAGGCCGGCAAGTGCGTCTGCAGATAAGCACGCACCGGCTCGATGCCGACCGGCTCGCCCGCCCAGGTGAAATAGGCCACCAGGCGTTTGTCCCCCGGCACGTCTTCGCGGGCCAGCACCACCCCCTCGCGGATTCCGGAGAATGTCGCCAAGCGTGCTTCGATCTCACCCAGCTCAATGCGAAAGCCACGGATCTTCACTTGGTCGTCATTGCGCCCGATGCACTCCAGCAGTCCGTCTGCGGTCCAGCGTCCGAGGTCGCCGGTGCGGTACAGCAAGGCGCCTGGGTTGAACGGGTTTTGCACGAACTTTTCCGCCGTCAACTCAGGGCGGTTCAGGTAGCCCTGGGCGACACCGTCGCCGCCGATGCAGATTTCGCCGGTCACCCCCAGGGGCAGCAGGTGCAACTGCGCATCCAGCACGTAGACCTGCGTGTTGGAAATGGGTCGCCCTACCGGCACGCTGTCGGCTTCAGCGGCAATGGCGCGCACTTCAAAAGTGGTGGCGTAGGTGGTGGTTTCGGTCGGCCCGTAGCAATGCACCAGGCGCAGCCCCGGAGCCAGCCCCAGCAGGTTGCGGAACGCCGCCGGGTCGGCACGCTCGCCGCCGCACAGCAAAATACGCAAGCCGGCCAGGGCCTGGGGAATCAGTTGCACATACTGGTTGAACAGCGCCGTGGTAACGAACAGCACCGTCGCGCCCTTGAGTGCCGCGCCGAACGCCAGCGGGTCGAGCAAGGTGGCGTGGTCGATCACCTGCACCTGACCGCCGTTGAGCAACGGCCCCCAGACGTCCATGGTGCTGGCATCGAAGGCCGGGTTCGAGGCGAAGGCTACGCGATCATTGGGATTGAAATCGGCGTAGCCGTTGTTGAGCACCAGGCGCGTGATGCCACGGTGAGGCACCAATACGCCTTTGGGCATGCCGGTGGAGCCGGAGGTGTACATGATGTACGCCACGCTCTGCGAGGATTGCGGCAGGCCCGGGTTGTGGTCGGGGTGCGAGTCAAGGCCCAGGGTGTCCAGGTCCAGGCGCTGCGCCGCGCTCTCCACGCTGCAGTCGCTACCGGTCAACAGCCAGGCCGCGCCGCTGTCTTGCAGCATGAAGCCTTGGCGTTCGGCCGGCGCGCTGATGTCCAACGGTACATAGGCGGCGGCGCATTTGAGAATCGCCAGTTGGCTGACCAGCAACGCCACCGAGCGTGGCAGCAGGATCGCCACGTTATCGCCGGGGCACACACCCAGGCCGAGCAGGTGATGGGCCAGGCGGTTGGCGCGGCTATTGAGCTCGCCATAGCTTATCCGTTGTTCGCCGTGCAGCACCGCCACCGCGTCGGGGCGCGCCTGCGCCTGGGCTTCGAACACCTGCTGCACGCTGTGTTCACGTGGGAACGCACGAGCCGTAGCGTTGAAGCCCTCAAGCAGTTGCTGGCGTTCAGCCAGGGGCAGGATCGGCAAACCACTGAGGGCGATGTCGCTGCGCTCTTCCAGTGCCTGCACCACCTGCACCAAGGCGTTATGCAGGTAGTCGCCCAAGCGTCGGGCTCCCTGCCCCATGGCCGTGAGGCTGAAACCTTCACCCAGGTCATCCACGCTCATCGACACGCCGTAGTGGGTGTGTTCCTCGGTCTTGAGCACCTCGATCCCCTGCCACGCGTCGGCCACGCCCCCGGCCTGGGGCGCACTGTGGCGGTAGTTGAACAGCACGCTGAACAACGGCGTGGCCATGGGTACGCCGCTGCAACGCTGGGCCAGCGCCAAAGGCGCGTGTTCGTGGCTGAGCAATTGGGTCAGGCGCCCATGGGTGGCACGCAGCGCATTCAGTACCGAGTGTTCACCCAGGTCGACTCGCAGCGGCAAGGTATTGATAAACACCCCCATGGCGCGCTCGGCACCTTCGCCGCCTTGCAGGCGACCGAGCATCACCGTGCCGAACACCACCTGTTCACGGGCGCAGACCGTGCCCAGCACATGGGCCCAGGCCAAGTGCATGAGGCTGGCGGCGCTGACTCCCGCTTGACGCGCCTGGTGGCGCAGGCGCCGACTCAACCCGAGGTCGAGGTTCAGATACGCATGCTCATCGGCACCCAGGTGCGGTACGTCGGTGGGTTCGTCGACCTCAGCGAGCATCTCGCGGAAAAACGGCTCGTGGTCCTCAGCGCCCAGACGAGTCTGGGCCACGTAGTTGCGGTACGGCACGGGCGCGGCCAAGGTGTCTTGCGTGCCCAACAGGAAGGCCTGCATTTCCTGTTGCAGGATGTCCAACGCGATGTGGTCCATCACCAGATGGTGGAACAGCAACGTCGCCACCACCCGCTGCGACTCCTCGGCATACACCAGGCGCATCAAGGGTGCCTGGGCGAGGTCCAGGCGTGGCGGCACCGAGCTGTTTTCAACACGTAATGAGGCGGTGCGCCATACCACCTGCACCGGCTCCTCCAGCCCGTCCCAGTGGAAGGATGAACGCAGGATGTCATGGCGCTGGATCACCGCCTGCAAGGCATGGGCAAAGGCGTCCAGGCGCAGGCGGCTGTCGAAGGCAAACTGCGCCTGCAGCACATAGGCATCGTCACCTTGCACGGCGCGATGCTGATACAGGATGCCGGCCTGCAAGGGTGCCAGCGGGTAAATATCCTGCACATTCGCCGCACCGCCGGGGATGCTGGCAACGATGCGCTCGATGGCAGCGGGGTCCAGGGTGATCAGCGCAAGCATGTCCGGCGTAATCCGGGTGCAATCGGCCGCAATGCGATTGGCCGGCACCGTCACTTCACGCCCACCGCCCAAGGCCGCAGCCAGGGCGGACAAGGTCGGTTGGCCGAACAGCACTTTCACATCCGCCGACAAGCCCAGGCGGCGCATGCGCCCGATCAGGCTGACTGCCAGCAATGAGTGGCCACCCAATTCAAAGAAATTGTCATGCCGACCCACGCGCTCCACGCTGAGCAATTCGGCCCACAGTGCGGCCAGGGTGATTTCCGTATCACCCACGGGCGCTTCATAGTCGCGCACGCTCAACGCGTCCAGGCCCGGCGCCGGCAGTGCCTTGCGGTCGAGCTTGCCGTTGGGGCTCAGCGGCAGCGCCTGAAGGTGCATAAAGCTCGTCGGCAGCATGAATTCCGGCAGGTGTTGCAGCAGGTGGGCGCGCAGGCTTTCGACGTCGCTCGGCACGCCGGTGTAATAGGCGATCAGGCGCTGCTCGCGGGCAATCACGGCAGCTTCCTGCACCGCTGGATGCTCGGTCAGGCGCGCCTGGATTTCCCCCAGTTCGATGCGCAGGCCACGAATCTTCACCTGGTCATCATTGCGCCCCAGGTACTCGAGAGTGCCGTCGGGCAAGTAGCGACCCACGTCACCGGTACGGTACATGCGCCCCGGGGTAAACGGGTCGTCGAGGAAGCGTTCGGCTGTCAGCTCAGGACGGTTGAGGTAACCCCGCGCCACCTGCACGCCGGCGATAAACAATTCACCGACCCCCCCCAACGGCACCGGCTGCAACTGCTCGTCCAGTACATACAGGCGCGTATTGGCAATCGGCTTGCCGATGGGGGTGTTATCCGGCACCACGGCGCCTGCGCAGTCCCACGCGGTGACATCCACCGCCGCTTCGGTGGGGCCATACAGGTTGTACAAGCCAACCCCCGGCAATTGCTGTTTGAAGCGCCGTACCAGGCTGCCCGGCAGGGCTTCGCCACTGCACATCACCCGCACCAGCCCGGCGGCCTGGCTGACATCGCCGTGGGCCAGGAACACGTCAAGCATCGACGGCACAAAATGCAGCGTCGTGACCCCCTCGGCCTCGATCACCTGGCACAGGTAGTCAGGGTCTTTATGCCCACCAGGACGAGCCATGACCAGGCGTGCGCCGGTGAACAGCGGCCAGAAGAACTCCCACACCGACACGTCGAAGCTGAACGGGGTTTTCTGCAAGACCGTATCGCTGGCGGTCAACGCGTATTCGTCTTGCATCCACAGCAGGCGGTTGACCACCCCAGGGTGTTCGTTGATCACACCCTTGGGCTGGCCGGTGGAACCGGAGGTGTAGATCACGTAGGCCGCCACGCTGGCCGCCTGCGGGTTATGGGTGGGCTGGTGCTGCCAGGTGGGCGAATCCAGGTTTACCACCGGCACCTCGCCCAGCAACCCAAGGGTGCTGGACTGGCCCAGCACTACCGTCGGCGCGCTGTCGTGGAGCATGTAGGCGATGCGTTCCAACGGGTAGGCCGGGTCCAGCGGCACATAGGCGGCGCCGGCCTTGAGGATCGCGTACAGGCCGATGACCATGTCCAGGCCACGCTCCACGCAGATCGCCACCCGCGCCTGGGGCTGCACACCCAGGGCTTGCAGGTGATGGGCCAGTTGGTTGGCGCGCGCGTTCAGTTCGGCATAGCTCAGTTGCTGCGCGCCCGCCTTCAGGGCAATGGCCTGGGGTGTACGCAGTACCTGGGCTTCAAACAGGCCGTGCAGGGTCTGGTCGAGGTTGTACTCAACGGCGGTGGCGTTGAAATCCACCAGCAGTTGCCGACGCTCGCGCGCATCCACCAGCGGCACCTGCGCCAGCACCGTCTGGTCGTTATCGACCATGGCCTGCAACACGCGGGTGAAATAGCCGACGTAACGCTGCATCGTCGATTCGTCAAACAGGGCCACGGCATATTCCAGCGCACCGAGGATGCTGCCCTGCACTTCCCCCAGGTTCAACGACAGGTCGAACTTGGCGAAATGGCTGTTCTCGACAATGCTCTCCAGGGCCAGGTCGCCCAGGGCCAGGGTCGGCGCGCTGCTGTCCTGCCAGCTCAGCAGGGTCTGAAACAGCGGGCTGTGGGCCAAGCTGCGCGGCGGCCGGGTGATTTCCACCACCTGCTCGAAGGGCAAGTCCTGATGGGCCTGGGCTTGCAGCGTCAGCGCCTTGACCCGCGCCATCAACGCCTCGGTGCTCAGCTCGCCCGAGGTGTCGATACGCAGCGCCAGGGTGTTGACGAACAGGCCAATCAGCCCTTCGACTTCGGTGCGCATGCGGTTGGCCACCGGCGTGCCGATCACCAACTCGGGCTGCCCGGACAAGCGCGCCAACAGTGAAGCCCAAGCGCTCATCAAGGTCATGTACAAGGTGGTGCCATGGCGTTGGCTCAAGGCCTTGAGCCCGGCGGTGAGGCGTTCATCCAGGCGCACTTCGACGCTGCTGCCAGCGTAGTCCTGCTGCGCCGGGCGCGGGCGGTCGGTGGGCAAGGTCAGCAACGCCGGCGCACCGGCCAACGCCTGTTGCCAGTAGCTGCTTTGGCGCTGCAGCACCTCGCCGCTCAGCCACAGGCGTTGCCACACGGCAAAGTCGGCGTACTGGATCGGCAAGGGCGGCAGCGGGTCGGCGTGGCCGTGGCTGAACGCCTGGTACAGCGCCATCAGCTCGCGGGTCAGCACGCCCATGGACCAGCCGTCAGAGACGATATGGTGCAGGGTCAGCAACAGCACATGGTGATCATCGGCCATCACCACCAGGCGCCCGCGCAGCAACGGGCCGCGCTCAAGGTCGAACGGTGCCGAAGCTTCGCCGTGGATCAGCGCGTCCAGGGCCTGTTGCGGCTGCGGATGGCGACGCAGGTCCTGCACTTGCAGCGGCAATACCTCTTCGGCCGGCACGACCAGCACCTGGGCCTGGTCACCCTGCTGGGCGAAGCGGCTGCGCAGGGTTTCATGCCGCCCCACAATGCGCGCCAGGGCCCGTTGCAACGCTTGCACATGCAACTGCCCGCGCAACCGCAAGCCGATGGGAATGTTGTAGGCGGTGTTGGCACCTTCCATCAAGGCCAGGAACCACAGGCGTTGCTGGGCGAAGGACAGCGGTACGTCCTCATCACGGTTGGCCGGCAAGATATCCGGCAAGGTGCTGCGACCGGCCTGGGCCAGTACCTCGGCGACCGCCGCCAGTTCGGCGTTGGCAAACAGGTCGCCCAGCGCCAACTCGACGCCCAGCCGCTGGCGCACCTGGGACACCATGCGCATGGCCAGCAGCGAATGCCCACCCAGCTCAAAGAAATGGTCATAGCGCCCCACGCGCTGCACCTGCAACACATCGGCCCAGATCTGCGCCAGCACGGTTTCGATTTCGCCCAGGGGCGCGGCGTACTCGCGGGTAAAGACGGCGGCCATGTCCGGCGCCGGCAGGGCCTTGCGGTCAAGCTTGCCATTGGCCGTCAGTGGCAGTGCGTCGAGTTTCATGAACGCGACGGGCACCATGTAGTCCGGCAGATGCGCCACCAGGTGGGCGCGAATCTGGGCCACCGTCAGCGGGTCCAGTTGTGGGTTTTCGGTGAAGTAGGCCACCAGCCGTTCTTCACGCACCACCGCCACCGCTTCCAGAATCCCGGGCAACTGGTTGAGCTGGGTTTCGATTTCGCCCAGTTCGATGCGCACGCCACGGATTTTCACCTGGTCATCGTTGCGCCCCAGGTAATCGAGTGTGCCGTCCGGCAGCCAGCGCACCAGGTCGCCGGTGCGGTACATGCGTCCTTCGTTGAACGGGTCGCGCACAAAACGCTCGGCGGTCAGTTCCGGGCGGTTGAGGTAACCGCGTGCCACGCCCTTGCCGCCCACGTACAACTCCCCCGCCACCCCCAGCGGGACTGGGCGCAGGTGTTGGTCGAGCACGTAGACCTTGGCATTGGCCATGGGTTTGCCGATATGCAACGGCTGGCCCGCCTCGACCTTGCCGGAAGTGGCCACCACCGTGGCTTCGGTGGGCCCGTAGTTGTTGATCAGCTCAAAGCGCTGTGCCCGCCCGAACTGGCGCAGGCGGTCGCCACCGACCAGCAAGGTGCGCAAGGTCGGGTGCTCGATGTTCTGACTGAAGGCGTATTCCGCCACCGGCGTCGGCAGAAAGCTCACATCCAGTGGCTGCGCGCACCACCAGGCCAGCAGTGCGTCGATATCTTCGCCGCCCTCATGGGCCGGTGGCAGGTGCAAGGTGGCGCCCACACACAGCGCCGGCCACACTTCCCAGGCCATCGCGTCAAAGCCGAAGCCGGCAACACTGGCGGTATGCCGCCCGGCGCGCAGGTCGAAGGCGCTGCAATGCCAGTCCACCAGGTTGGCGACGCTGTGGTGTTCCACCATCACCCCCTTGGGCAAGCCAGTGGAGCCGGAGGTGTAGATCACATAGGCGAGATTCGTCGGGCCGACGGCGATTGTGGGATTGCTCGCCGAATGGTGCTGCCAGGTGAAGCGGTCCAGGTTGATCACCGGCACTTCCAGCACCGGCAGGCGCGTCAGCAACGCATGCTGGGTGAGTACCGCCACCGGCGCGCTGTCGCTGAGCAAATAGTGGAGGCGCTCGGCCGGGTGGGACGGGTCCACCGGCACATAACCGGCGCCGGCCTTGAGAATCGCCAGCAACCCGGCCAGGGTGTCGAGGCCGCGCCGCGCGACAATGGCCACGCGGTCGTCGGGCTTGACCCCCAGCGCCAGCAGATGATGCGCCAGCAGGTTGGCTTGCTGGTTCAATTCGGCGTAAGTCAGTTGCCGGCCCTGATGCACAGCGGCAATGGCGTGCGGCGTGAGCGCGGCCTGGGCTTCGACGCGGCCATGCAGGGTGGTGCCTTGGGGGAAAACGGTCTGGGTGGTGTTGAACTGTTCCAGCAGCAAGCGCTGTTCGGCGGCGGGCACCACCGAGAGTTGATCAAGCGCGGTATGGGGGGCCTGCTCCAGTGCGCTCACCAGGTTTTCCAGCGCGGTGTGCAGGTAGGCGCAGACGCGCTGAGGGTCAACCAGGGTGCTGGCCAGCAAACTCAGGCCGAAGCCCTCACCCAGGTCGTCCACGCTCAGGGTCAGCGGGTAGTTGGTGCGCTCCTCGGCGCGCAGTGCGGTGATACCGTGCCAGGCCGACACCGCCTCGGCGCTGGCGGCGGGCGCGCTGTGGCGATAGTTGAGCAGCGCGCTGAACAGCGGCGTCGGCGCGAGCACGCCACTGCAACGCTGGGCCAGGGCCAACGCCGCGTGCTCATGGCGCAGCAAGGTGGTCAGACGTGCGTGGGTGGCCTTGACTGCGGTGCGTACGTCCTGGGCGTCTACGTCCACGCGAAACGGCAAGGTATTGATGAAAATGCCCAAGGCGCGGTCGGTGTCATGGCTGCCCTGCATGCGCCCCATCAATACGGTGCCGAACACCACCTGGGCTTTGCCGGCCAACACCCCCAGCACCTGGGCCCAACCCAGGTGAAACAGGCTGGCGGCGCTCACGCCCAGTTGGCGCGCCTGCCCGCGCAAGCGCTGGGCCAGTGCCGGCGCCAATGGCAGGCTGACTTCAGCGATACCCCGCGCATCACCTTGCACGTCCTGCAAACCGAACGGCAAGGTGGGCTCGCTGATATCGCCGAGCATCTGCCGGAAGAAACGTTCGTGCTCCTGCTCACTGATCCCCAACCGCGCCTGCGCCACATAGTTGCGAAACGGTACGGTCTGGCCCAGGGTCGCGCCTTGGCCCAACAGGCACGCCTGCATTTCGTGGCACACCACGTCCAGGGCGCTGTGGTCGAGCGCCATGTGATGGAACAACAGGGTGGCGACGATGCGCTGGTTGGCCGGGTCTTCAGCGCGCACCAGGCGCAGCAACGGCGCCTGGGTGACGTCGAGGCGATAGTGGCGGGCATCAAACAGGTCATGCAGTTGCGCGGCGATATCGCCATCGGCCGGGTCCAGCATCAAGGCTTGCACCGGCAGGCGTGCCTGGCGCCACACCACTTGCGAGGGTTGCGTCAGGCCATCCCAGACCACCCCGGTACGCAGGATGTCGTGACGGTCCATCACCCGTTGCAGCGCCTGGGCAAACGCATCGAAACGCGCAAGGTTGTCAAAGGCGAACTGCGACTGCATCACATAGGGGTCACCCTGCTCGGCACTGACATGGTGGAACAGGATGCCTTCCTGCAACGGCGCCAGCGGGTAGATGTCCTGGATATTCGCCACGCCGCCCTGCACCGTGGCGACAATGCGCTCGATCTCGTCTTGGCTCAGGGTCGACAGGGTCAGCATGTCGGGAGTGATGCGCTCGGCATTGGCCGGGATGCCATTGGCCGGTACCTGCACCTCACCGGCCTTGGTCGCGGTGTATTCACCGGCCTTGATCAGTTCGATCAGCGCCGGCTTGTGCTCACGCAAGCCGGCCAATATCGCCGGGTCGCTCAAGGCTTGCTTGTTGCCGTTCACCGACAATTGCTCGCCCTTGAGCGCCAGTTGCACATCCTTGGTTTTCAGGGTTGCCAGCAGCTCGAGGATGTTCACAGGACGATCTCCATTCGTTCGGTCATTGCGGCGTAGCCGGCCAGGGTCGGTTGTTCGAACAAGCCCCGCACATCGGCTTCCATGCCTTCCTGGCGCAGGCGCCCGATCAAGCTCACGGCAAGCAGCGAGTGCCCGCCCAGTTCAAAGAAGTTGTCGTGGCGCCCTACCCGCTCCACCTTGAGCAGCTCGGCCCAGAGTTGGGCCAGGAGGATCTCGGTGTCGCCTTCGGGCGCCGCGTACTCACGTACCTGCAACGCGTCCATACCCGGTGCAGGCAGGGCCTTGCGATCGAGCTTGCCGTTGGGGCTCAGGGGCAAGGCGTCCAGGTGCATGAACAGCGCCGGCACCATAAAGTCAGGCAGGTGCTGCAACAGTTGGGCGCGCAGGCTTTCGATATCGGTGGGCGCGCCGGTGTAATACGCGACCAGGCGCTGGTCACGGGCGACGACCACGGCGTCCTTGACCGCCGGATGCTCGATCAGGCGCGCCTGGATTTCCCCCAGTTCGATGCGCAGGCCACGGATCTTCACCTGATCGTCGTTGCGCCCCAGGTACTCGAGCGTGCCATCGGGCAAGTAGCGGCCCAGGTCACCGGTGCGGTACATGCGCCCAGGGGTGAACGGGTCGTCGAGGAAGCGCTCGGCGGTCAGCTCAGGGCGGTTCAGGTAACCCCGCGCCACTTGCACGCCGGCGATGAACAGCTCACCGACCACGCCCAGCGGCACCGGCTGTAACTGCCCATCGAGTACATACAGGCGGGTGTTGGCAATCGGCTTGCCGATGGGGGTATTGTCCGGCACCTCAGGGCGTGCGCAGTTCCAGGCCGTCACGTCCACCGCCGCTTCAGTGGGGCCATACAGGTTGTACAAACCAATCCCCGGCAACTGCCGCTTGAAACGCCGCACCAGGCTGCCCGGCAAGGCCTCGCCGCTGCACATCACCCGCACCAACCCCGCCGCCTGGCTGACATCGCCGTGGGCCAGGAATACATCGAGCATCGACGGCACAAAGTGCAAGGTGGTGATGTGCTCCGCCGCGATCACCTCGCACAGGTACGCCGGGTCCTTGTGCCCTTCAGGGCGCGCCATTACCAGACGCGCGCCGGTGAACAGCGGCCAGAAGAACTCCCACACCGACACGTCGAAGCTGAACGGGGTTTTCTGCAACACCGCATCGTGGGCCTTGAGGCTATAGGCGTCCTGCATCCACAACAGGCGGTTGACCACCCCCGCATGTTCGTTGATCACGCCCTTGGGTTGGCCGGTGGAACCGGAGGTGTAGATCACATAGGCCGCGTGGTGGGCAATGAGGCCCGGTACTTGCGGGTTGGTAACGGGTTGGTGCTGCCAGGTGCTGTGGTCGAGGTCGACTACCTCCACGTCCCCCAGCAGGGTGCGGGTGGCGCTTTGGGCCAGCACCACCACCGGCGCGCTGTCGTGCAGCATGTAGGCGATGCGCTCTGGCGGGTACGCCGGGTCCAGCGGCACGTAGGCACCGCCGGCCTTGAGGATGGCGAACAGGCCGATGACCATGTCCAGGCCGCGCTCGACGCAGATGCCCACCCGTGCATCCGGGCGCACACCGCTGTCACGCAGGTGATGGGCCAGGCGGTTGGCGCGTTCATTGAGTTGCAGGTAGCTCAAGGTGTGCTCGCCGGCCTTCATCGCCACGGCCTGCGGGGTACGTACAACCTGGGCTTCAAACAGCCCGTGCAGGGTCTGGTCGAGGTTGTAGTTCACCTCGGTGGCGTTGAACTGCACCAGCAGTTGTTGCCGCTCTTGCAGCCCCAGCACCGGCAGGCGGTTCAGCGCCTGGTGCGGCGCCTGCTCAAGAGCCTCGACCAGGCCGCTCAACGCGTTATGCATATACCCGCACACCCGTTGCGCATCCACCTGGGCCAGGGCGGTGAACGCGTAGCCGTCGCCCAGGTCGTCCACGTTCAAGGTCAGCGGGTAATTGGTGCGCCCGTCATTGACCAAGGTCTGCATGCCTTCCCATGCCAACTGCGCATCCGCCGAACGGGTGGCGGCGCCGCGATGGCGATAGTTGAGCATCGAGCTGAACAAGGGCGCCGGGGCCGCTACGCCACTGCAACGCTGGGCCAAGGCCAGGGAGGCGTGTTCATGGCCAAGCAATTGGGTCAGCCGCGCATGGGTGGCCCGCACGGCGGCGCGGGCGCCCTGGTCGTCGATATCCAGGCGCAGCGGCAAGGTGTTGATAAACACACCCAGGGCGCGGTCGGCGCCCTCGCCGCCTTGCAAACGGCCTACCAGCACCGTACCGAACACCACCGTGTGGCGCGCCGATACCGCGGCCAACACCTGCGCCCAGGCCAGATGGAACAGGCTGGCAGCACTGACCCCCAGCAGCCGTGCCTGGCTGCGCAGGCGGCGGTTGAGCTGGCTGTCCAGTTGCAGGGTATGTTCGTCGATGGCATTGCCGTCGCCGCGCACGTCCTGCCAGCCGAACGGCAACGTCGGTTCGTCAACCTCGCCCAACATCTGGCGGAAGAACTGTTCATGCTCCTGTTCGCTGACACCCAAACGGGCCTGGGCCACATAGTTGCGATACGGCATTGGCGCGGCGGTGGGCGCTGCGTGGCCCAACAGGTGGCCCTGCATTTCGCGCAACACCACATCGAAGGCGGTGTGGTCCAACACGATATGGTGATAGAGCAACACCGCCACCACGCGCTGGTTGGCCGGGTCCTGGGCGTACATCAGGCGGATCAGCGGCGCCTGGCTGATCTCCAGGCGATACCGCCGCGCATCAAACCGCTCGTGCAGGCCGGCGAGTACGTCACCTTCCAGTTGCAGTTCCTGCACGCACAACTGCGCCTGGCGCCACACCACTTGCAGCGGTTGCGCCAGGCCCTCCCACACCACCCCGGTGCGCAGGATGTCGTGGCGGTCAATCACCTGTTGCAGTGCGCGCATAAAGGCCTGCAGGCGCTCGACACCGTCAAACGCCAGGTGTGATTGCAGCAGGTAAGGATCGCCCTGCGCCGCCGTGAGGTAGTGATAGAAAATCCCTTCCTGCAACGGCGCCAGCGGGTAGATGTCCTGCACGTTGGCAGCGCCGCCAGGCACCTGGGCCACCACCTGGTCGATCGCCGACTGATCGAGGTCCACCAGGGCCAGCATGTCCGGGGTGATGCGCTGGCAACCGGCACTGATGCGATTGGCCGGCACCTGCACTTCGCGGCCACTGCCGACAGCGGCGGCCAGCGCGGCCAGGGTTGGCTGGCTGAACAACACGCGCACATCAGCGCTGAGGCCGGCCTGGCGCATGCGCTCGATGAGGCTGACGGCCAGCAATGAATGGCCGCCCAGTTCGAAGAAGTGGTCATGGCGACCCACTTGTTCCACCTGCAACACCTCGGCCCACAGCCGCGCCAGGGTGGTTTCGACGTCACCCTGGGGGGCTTGGTATTCACGGCTGAGCAAGGCGCACTGGTCTGGCTCTGGCAATGCCTTGCGGTCCAGTTTGCCGTTGGCGGTCAGGGGCAACTGATCAAGCCGCATGTAGGCGACCGGCACCAGCGCCTCGGGAATTTGGGCTTGCAGGTGCGCACGCAAGGTCTCGATCTGCAGCGGGCGCTGTTCGGTGAACCAGGCCAACAGGCGGCCTTCGCGCACCAGCACCACGGCCTCACGGATGCCGTCCAGTGCCGCCAGGCGGCTTTCGATTTCACCCAGTTCAACCCGCACGCCGCGCAGTTTTACCTGGTCGTCGTTACGGCCCAGGTACTCAAGGTTGCCATCGGGCAGCCAACGCACCAGGTCACCGGTGCGGTACATCTGCCCTGGGTTGAACGGGTCTTGCAGGAAGCGCTCGGCCGTCAGCTCGGGACGGTTCAGGTAACCCCGCGCCACGCCGCTGCCGCCCACATAGAGTTCACCGGCCACCCCCACCGGTACCGGGCGCAGGTGCGCGTCCAACACATAGCTGGTGGCATTAGCGACAGGCCGGCCGATATGCAACACCTGCCCGGCCCGCACGCGGCCGGAGGTGGCAACCACCGTGGCCTCGGTGGGGCCGTAGTTGTTGACCACCGCAAAGCGCCGCTCCTGAGTGAACTGACGCAGGCGGTCACCGCCGATCAGCAGGATGCGCAAGGTAGGGTGCTGCTGGGGCAGGCTGAACGCGTACTCGGCCACCGGGGTGGGCAGGAAACTCACGTCCAACGGCTGTGCCAGCCACCAGGCCAACAGTTCATCGATGTTTTCGTTGCCGATGTCGGCGGGTGGCAGGTGCAGGGTCGCGCCGACGCACAGGGCCGGCCAGACTTCCCAGGCCATGGCATCAAACCCCATGCCGGCCACGCTGCTGGTGTGGCTTACCGCTGTCAGACCAAAGGCCTCACAGTGCCAATGCACCAGGTTCTCCACGGTGCGGTGTTCCACCATCACGCCCTTGGGCTGGCCGGTGGAACCGGAGGTGTAGATCACATACGCCAGGTGCGCGGGCGTCAGGGCGGGCAGTTGCGGATTGCTGACGGCGTGGCGCTGCCAACCGAGGTCCTGCAGATCGACCACGGCGACGGGCCCCAGCAGCTCCCGCGTGCTGGTCTCGGCCAGCACCGCCACGGGCGCGCTGTCTTGCAACAAGTAGGCGATACGCTCGGCGGGGTACGCCGGGTCGATCGGCACATAGCCCGCGCCAGCCTTGAGAATGCCCAACAGCCCCACCAGCATCTGCGGGCCGCGACGGCAACACAGTGCCACGCGGTCATCGGCTTGCACGCCGAGTTCCAGCAAGTGATGAGCCAACTGGTTGGCCCGTTGATTGAGCTGCTGATACGTCAGCGCCTCGCTGCCTTGCTGCACGGCAATGCGATGGGGTTGGCGCTCGGCCTGCACCTCAAACGCACCGTGCACCGTCTGGCCACGGGGGAAGTCGTGGGCAGTGGCGTTGAACTCGCGCAGCACCGTGTCGCGCTCTGCGGCGGGCAGAATCGGTAACTGGCGCAGCGCGCGGTGGGGCGCCGTCTCAAGGGTGGCAACCAGTTGCTCCACGGCGCTGAGCATGTAGTCGCACAGGCGCTGCGCGCCGATTTGCGGCACGGCCAGCACGCTCAGGCCAAAGCCTGCGCCCAGGTCATCCACGCTCAGGGTCAGCGGATAGTTGCTGCGTTCTTCACCGCCCAGCAGTTGCACGCCTTCCCAGATGCCGTGTCCGTCGCGGGCCATTTCGCCTGGGTTGCTGTGGCGGTAATTGAGCAAGGCGCTGAACAACGGCGTGCTGGTCGGCACGCCGCTGCAACGCTGGGCCAGGGCCAGTGACGCATGCTCATGCCCGAGCAAGGCGCTCAAGCGTGCATGGGTGGCTTTGACCGCCTGCGCTGCGCCGGCTGCAATATCGACCCGCAGCGGCAAGGTGTTGATAAACATCCCCAGCGCACGGTCTGCGCCCTCGCCGGCTTGCATACGGCCCATCAGCACCGTGCCGAATACCACCTCGTCACGGCCCGAGACCAGGCCCAACACCTGGGCCCAGGCCAGGTGCATCAGGCTGGCGGCGCTGACGCCCAGTTGGCGCGCCTGCTGGCGTACACGCTGGGCCAGGCCCGCTTCCAGGTGCACCTCGGCTTCTTCGATTGCACGACCATCGCCCTGCACATCCTGCAGGCCAAACGGCAAGGTGGGCTCGTCGACCTCGGCGAGCATGTCGCGGAAAAACTGCTCATGCTGCGCCACACTGACGCCCAGTCGCGCCTGGGCCACATAGTTGCGAAACGGCGCGGCGGCGGGCAAATCCTGGGCCTGGTTGAACATAAAGGCACGCATTTCCTGGCCGACCACTTCCATGGCGGTGTGGTCCAGCGCCAGGTGATGGAACAGCAGGATCGCCGCGACCCGGTTGTGCGCCGGGTCCTGGGCATAGACCATGCGCAGCAAGGGCGCCTGGGTAATGTCCAGGCGGTAGTGACGCGCATCGAAACGCTCATGCAGTTGCGCCATCACGTCGCCGTGTGCCGGGTCGAGCATCACCTCGTGCACCCCCAACTGGGCGGTGCGCCACACCACTTGCACCGGGCTTTCGAGCCCTTCCCACACCACAGCGGTACGCAGAATGTCGTGGCGCGCCACCACCTGTTGCAGCGCGCCCATAAAACCGTGCAGGCGCTCGGCAGTGTCAAAGGCCATGCGCGATTGCAGCAGGTACGGGTCGCCCTGCTCGGCGCTGATGTGGTGGTAGAGAATGCCTTCCTGTAGCGGCGCCAGCGGGTAGATATCCTGGATATTCGCTGCACCACCCGGCACGCTGGCGACAATCCGCGCGATGGCCTGCGGGGTGAGTTGCGCCAGGCTCAGCATCGACGGTGTGATCTGTATGCAGCCGGTGGGGATGCCATTGGCGGGCACCACGATTTCTCTGCCGCTGCCCACGGCTGCCGCCAGCGCGGCCAGGCTCGGCTGGCTGAACAACACGCGCACATCGGCGCTCAGGCCCACCTGGCGCATGCGTTCGATCAGGCTGACCGCCAGCAACGAATGCCCGCCCAATTCGAAGAAATGATCATGGCGCCCCACGCGTTCAAGCTTGAGCACGTCCTGCCAGATCTGCGCCAGCAGGCTTTCCACCTCGCCTTGTGGGGCTTCGTAGCCACGGCTGATCAAGGCGGCCTGGTCGGGTGCCGGCAATGCCTTGCGGTCGAGCTTGCCGTTGGCGGTAAGCGGCAACTGCGCCAGCCACACATAAGCCGAAGGCACCATGTAATCGGGCAACCGGCCTTGCACATGAGCTCGCAGGGTTGCGATATCCAACGTTGCGTCGGCGGTGTAATAGGCCACTAACCGTTTGTGGCCAGGCTCGTCTTCGCGAACCAATACCACAACGTCCCTGATCCCGGCACAGGCACACAGGCACGCTTCGATTTCACCGGGTTCGATACGAAAGCCACGAATCTTCACCTGCAGGTCATTGCGCCCCAGATACATCAAATTGCCGTCGGCTCGCCAGCAGGCCAGATCACCGCTGCGGTAGAGTTGGCCATCGCCGAATGGGTTCGGGACAAATTTTTCCGCGCTCAGCTGAGGCAGATTCAAGTAGCCTTTCGCAACGCCCGCACCGCCGATATAGAGCTCGCCGGTCACACCCACGGGCAGCGGTTGCTGGCGCGCGTCCAGTACATAGGCCTGAGCGTTGGCAATCGGTCGACCAATCGGAATAGCGCCCTCGCCAAGGGTAGTGATCTCAAACGTGGTGGAGAACGTGGTGGCTTCGGTCGGGCCATACCCATTCAGCAGATGCTGGGGTTTGCCGAGCTTGAGTACCCGGCCAATCACCTGAGGGTCAAGCACGTCGCCGCCGACGATCAGGTAGCGCAATTGGCGGAACACCGGCATCAACGCATCGGCGTACTGATGAAATAGCCCGGCGGTCATCCATAACACGCTGACCGTCTGTTCCCGCAACCGCTCGGCGAACGCGGCTTGGGATAACAACTGCACCTGCTCGACCACCACCACACAACCGCCATTGAGCAACGGTGCCCACACTTCGAGGGTGCTGGCGTCAAATGCCGGGTTAGAAGCAAAGGCCACCCGGTCGTGGGCATTGAATTCGGCAAAACCGTTGTTCAGCACCAGCCGCGAGATGGCGAGGTGGGGCACTTGCACGCCCTTGGGTGTCCCGGTGGAACCGGAGGTGTAGAGGATGTAGGCAACGCTCTGCGCGGATTGGGCCAGGTCGGGATTAGCGGGCGACTGCGTGTCCAGATCCAACTGCGCCAGGTCGTCCAGCACATGGCGTGCGCTGCTGTCTTTGACGATGAAAGCCTGGCGTTCGACAGGCGCGTTGACGTCCAGCGGCACATACACCGCAGCGCACTTGAGGATCGCCAGTTGGCAGACCAGCAGATCCAGGCAACGCGGCAAGGCAATCGCCACGCTTTCGCCGGGCTGCACACCCTGGCTGATCAGATGATGGGCCAGACGGTTGGCACGGCGATTGAGGTCACGGTAGCTCAGTGACAGCTCGCCCTGCACCGCCGCCGACGCTTCAGGGCGGGCCAGCGCCTGGGCTTCAAACAGTTGCGAGACAGTAAGTTGCGAGGGGTATTGCCGGGCGGTGGCGTTGAAACCTACCAGCACTTGATGACGCTCGGAAGGCGACAGGATCGACACCGCCTGCAGCGGCGTGGTCGGCGCATGTTGCAGCGCGCTCACCACATGGCGCAACGCGGTGAGCATGTACTCACCCACGCGTTGCACATCCAGGTGCGCGACGCCTTGCACCGTCAGCGCAAAGCCACTCCCCAGGTCATCAACGTTGAGCACCAGCGGATAGTTGCTACGTTCTTCGGAGCTGAGAATCTCGATACCGGAAGCGGCAAAGGGGTTGTCCCCCGGCGCTTCATCGGCTGCGCTGTGTCGGTAGTTGAGCAAGGTGCTGAACAGCGGCAGCGAGCCCGGCACGCCACTGCAACGCTGGGCCAGGGACAACGAGGCATGTTCGTGCCCGAGCAGTTGCGCCAGGCGCGCATGGGTGGCGCGCACGCCGGCCTGCACGCCGACGCTGCCAACGCTGACCCGCAGCGGCAAGGTATTGATAAACATCCCCAGCGCCCGGTCCGCGCCCTCGCCGCCCTGCATACGGCCCAGCAACACGGTGCCGAATACCACCTCCTGCTGGCCAGACACCTGGCCCAGCACCTGGGCCCAGGCCAGGTGTACCAGGCTCGCGGTGCTCACGCCCAGTTGCCGCGCCTGTTCGCGCAAGCCCAGGTTGAGCGCAGGCTCCAGCGGCAGGCGCGCTTCATGGATGCCGCTGCCGTCACCATTCACGTCCTGCAAGCCGAAGGCCAGGGTCGGCTCGTCGATGTCGCCCAGCATCTGGCTGAAGAAGGCTTCATGCTGGGCTTGGGTGACACCGAGGCGGGCCTGGGCCACGTAGTTGCGATACTGCACCGCGTCAGGCAGTTGTGCGCTGTGGCCATGCAGGCTGGCACTCATCTCTTTGACCAGCACGTGCAGGGCCGTGTGGTCGAGGAGGATATGGTGCAGCAGCAAAATGCCGACCAAGCCGTGGCTGTCCTGCGCATACGCCAGGCGCATCAGCGAGGCGCGTGACAGGTCCAGGCGATAGTGGCGTGGGTCGAAACGCTGTTGCAGATGCTCCAGTGCATCACTGCCCAGCGCATCCAGGCGCTCGATCACCAAGGGTGCCTGGCGTAACACCACTTGCACCGGCTCTTCCAGGCCCTCCCAGAGGATGGCGGTGCGCAGGATATCGTTGCGCTCGATCACCGTGTGCAGCGCGTTGACAAACCCGTCGACGGCGCCCTGGTCGTGAAACCGCAACTGCACCTGCAACACGTAGGGGTCGCCCTCGGTGGTCGCCAGGTGGTGGTAGAGAATGCCGGCCTGCAACGGCGCCAGGCCATAAATGTCCTGCACGTTGGCAACGCCACCGGGCACGGCCTCAAGGATATGGTCGATAGCGGCCTGATCCAGCTCGACCAGGGGCAGCATGTCCGGGGTGATGGCCTGCGTGTCTGCTTGAATAAGGTTGGCCGGCACCTGCAAGGTCTGCTGGCCGCCCACCGCCGCAGCGAGCGCCGCCAAGGTCGGTTGACCGAACAGCACGCGCACATCGGCGCTGAGGTCGACCTGGCGCATGCGCTCGATCAGTTTGACCGCCAGCAGCGAATGGCCGCCGAGTTCGAAGAAATTGTCCTCACGACCGACACGGTCGACGTTGAGCAGGTCTTGCCAGAGCATGGCGAGGGTGGTTTCCACCGCCCCCTGGGGCGCCGCATACTCGCGCCGGGCCACGGCGTCGGCATCGGGTGCGGGCAAGGCCTTGCGGTCGAGTTTGCCGTTGGTGGTCAACGGCAGCGTATCCAGGCGCACGAAGGCGCTGGGCACCATGTGTTCGGCCAGGCTCAGCAGCAGATGGTCACGCAGGGCAGCCACGTTGAGGTCGCCATCGCTGATCACATAGGCCACCAGCCGTTTATCGCCCGGCTGATCTTCACGGGCGATCACCACCGCATCGCGCACGCCGCTGGCAGTGGCCAGGTGCGCCTGGATTTCACCCAGTTCGATACGGAAACCACGGATCTTGACCTGGTCATCGTTACGCCCCAGGTACTCGACACTGCCGTCGGCCAGCAGGCGGCCGAGGTCGCCGGTTTTGTACATACGCAAGCCGGTGGCCGGGTCGGCAAGGAAGCGTTCGGCATTCAGCGCCTGGCGGTTGAGGTAACCACGCGCCACCCCGGCACCGCCCACGTACAACTCGCCCACCACACCCAGGGGCAAGGGCTCATGGCGCTCATCCAGCACATACAACTGCAAATCGGGAATACGCACGCCAATCGGGCTCACGCCGACCAAGTGCGCGTCGGCCGCTTCCAGCGCACGGTAGGTCACATGCACGGTGGTTTCAGTGATGCCGTACATGTTCACCAGTTGCGTACCGGCATTCACTGCCCGTGCGTACCACGGCTTGAGCATGCCCGGTTCCAGGGCTTCACCGCCGAAAATCACTTGGCGCAAGGAATGGGACTGGGCACTGTTGCCCTGGGCCGCGATCAACTGGCGGAACGCGCTCGGCGTCTGGTTGAGGATGCTCACCTGGGCGTCGCACAACAGCGCGTAGCACTCATCCGGCGAGCGGCTGACCAGTTGCGGCACGATCAGCAACTGGCCGCCGTGCATCAGCGCGCCCCAGATTTCCCACACGGAAAAGTCGAACGCGAAGGAATGGAACAGCGCCCACACATCGTGCGGGTTGAACCCGAACCAGTGGTGGGTGGCGCTGAACAGGCGTGCGACCTGGCGATGCTCGATCATCACGCCCTTGGGCTGGCCAGTGGAGCCGGAGGTGTAGATGACGTAGGCCAGGTTGGCCGGGCTCAGGTGCAACCCAGGGTTGGTGATGGGCAACGGGCCCAGGTGGTCCAGGTCGATCCGGGCCAGTGCGCCGACCTGCTGCGCCGTGTTGGCCTGCACCAGCACCGCCACCGGCTGGCTGTCGGCCAGGGTGTAGGCGATGCGTTCCTGGGGATAGGCCGGGTCGATGGGCACATAGCCCGCACCGGCCTTGAGAATGCCAAGCAGGCCGATGATCATCTGCGGGCCACGCTCCACGCAAATCGCCACGCGCGCGTCGGGGTACACGCCGTGGGCCAGGAGCGCGTGGGCGACCTGGTTGGCGCGTTCGTTGAGTTGGCGGTAGGTCAGGACGTGGTGCTCGAAGCGCAACGCAATGGCATCGGGCTGGGCAGCGGCGTGGGTTTCGACTTGCTGGTGGATCAGTTGGGTGTCGGCGTAATGCGTGGAGCCATGATTCAAAGTGTGCAGCAAATGGTGGCGTTCAGCGTCAGGCAGGATGTTCAGGCCGCAGAGCGGCATATCCGGTCGTTGTTCAAGGGCGTCGGCCAGGCTTTCCAAGGCCGTATGCAGATAACCCGCCACCCGCTGCGCGCCAATGGACGCATCGACCATCACGGTCAGGGCGAAGTCTTCACCCAGGTCATCGACGTTCAGCGTCAGCGGGTAATTGGTGCGCTCCTCGGCGCCCAACACCTGGATGCCGTCGGCGACTTCGATCACCGCCGCCATGTCGGTGGCGGCGCTGTGACGGTAGTTGAGTATCGCGCTGAACAGCGGCGTAGGCGCCGCCACGCCGCTGCACCGTTGTGCCAGCGCCAGGGACGCATGTTCGTGATCGAGCAAGCGCGTGAGGCGCTCATGGGTGACCTTGACCGCAGCGCGCACGCCCTGCTCACCCACCTCCACCCGCAGTGGCAAGGTGTTGATGAACATGCCCAAGGCCCGCTCACCGCCCTCACCTGCGCCCATGCGCCCGAGCATCACAGTGCCAAATACCACCGCCTTCCGACCGGAGACTGCACCCAGCACTCGCGCCAAAGCCAGATGCATCAGGCTCGCCACACTCACCCCCAGCGGGCGCGCCATGCTGCGCAGGCGGCGGCTCAGAGCGCTGTCGACGGGGATGCGCACTTCGTCGATCCCTTGGCCATCACCCTGCACATCTTGCAGGCCGAACGGCAGCGTCGGTTCATCGATATCCGCCAGCATGTCGCGGAAGAACGCCTCATGGGCCTGCTCGCTGACGCCATGGCGCACCTGGGCGATATAGCTGCGAAACGCTACCGGTGCAGGGGCCTGGGCTTGCTGCCCGGCCAGGTACAGCTGGATCTCATGCCGAACGCCATCCAGGGCCGTGTGATCAAGGATGGTGTGGTGGAACAGCAGCATCGCCACCACCCGCTGGTTGGCCGGGTCGTCAGCGAATACCAGGCGCAGCAGCGGCGCCTGGCCCAGGTCCATGCGATAAGCGCGGGCATCATAGCGAGCGAGCAATTGAGCGAGGCGGTCAGCACCGTCCAGAGGCACCTCTTCGCAGGCCAGCACAGCCTTGCGCCACACCACTTGCAGCGGCTCGTCCAGGCGCTCCCAGACCATCGAGGTACGCAGGATGTCGTGACGGTCGATGACCCATTGCAACGCCTCGGCAAAGGCCTCAAGGCGTGCGCGGCTGTCGAACACGAACTGCGCGTGCAGCACGTAAGGGTCACCCTTCTGCGCCGAAAGATGGTGATAAAGCATGCCTTCCTGGAGCGGCGCCAGGGAGTAGATATCCTGCACATTCGCCGCGCCGCCGGGGATCGCCGCGACGATGCGGTCGATGGCCGGCTGGTCGAGGTTGACCAGGGCCAGCATGTCCGGTGTGATGCGGTAGGCCGGGCTCAGCCAGTCACCGCCATGTTCGGCGACCAACTGCAACAGTTGGGGTTTGTGCGCGATCAATTGATCCCAGAGCGCGTCGTCCAACGCTTCGTCATCGCCCAGGACGATCAGGTCGCCCTCTTCGGTCTGCAGACGGATCGCATGGGTGGAGATCGCTGCCAGTAAGTCGCTGAACTGCATGGGTAACCTGCCTGATAATTCACGGTTGACGAGAATGTCCGTATTCAGTTTTGCCGCTTGGATCGGCAGTGCCGGGCGCCCAGGAAAAAATAGCGGGCGCAGCCGAGGGCCTGGAGTGGCTTCCGGCAGGCTTGGAAAATTAAGGTATCTGTGGGCTGGGGGGTGACATGGGAAGCGGGGACAAGTGTCCGGCTGAAGGGTTCCACCGGACTCTGGCGGTTACCCCTCTCTGTGGATGCCAAGGCGGCCCGGAGCTGACAGCCTCAGGGTAAACAAGGTGCGCGGGACATGGTAAAACAGCGCCGTGCCCTTTTCCGGAGAACGCGGCGATGACGTCCAAACTTGAACAACTCAAGCCATTCACCATTGTGGTCTGCGACACCGGCAATCTGGAAGCCATCAGCCGCCTGCGGCCCGTGGGCGCCACCACCAACCCGTCGCTGCTGCTCAAGGCCTGCGCCATCCCGGAATACGCCGAGCGATTGCGTGCCGAAGGGATCCGACAGTTTGCGCGGGATCAGGAAAAACTGGAAAAGCTGCTGGCCTGCGCATGACTGCACTCTCTGCTTTGGCCCAACCACGCACGTTGGTGTTCCTGACCTACCCGCACATGGGCTTGCTCGACCTGACTGGCGCCCAGACGGTGTTCTGGGCCGCGACCAAGGCCATGGCCGAGCGCGGTTTGCAAGGTTATGTGTTGCACAACGCCAGCCTGGCGGGCGGGTTGATGCCGACCGCCGAGGGCTTGAGCGTCGACACCGTCGCCTTGGCACAGTTTGACCCCGCTGCCATCGACACCCTGGTGGTACCCGGCGCGCCGGCCATTGAGCAAGCCATGCTGGAAAATACCGCGCTGGTGGACTGGTTGCGCAACGCCTCCGGCCAGGCGCGACGGACCGCCTCGGTGTGCAGCGGCACGTTTTTGCTGGCGCTGGCGGGCTTGCTGGAGGGGCGCCGCGCGGCAACGCATTGGGCCATGTGCGAGCTGCTCAAGCAACGCTTCCCGAGCATCGAGGTGGACGTGGACGCGATCTTCGTGCAGCAAGGCCAGGTGTGGACCTCGGCGGGCGTCAGCGCCGGGATCGACCTGGCGCTCGCGCTGGTGGAGGCTGACTGCGGGCGCGAAGTGGCGCTGCAAGTGGCACGCGAATTGGTGGTGTTCCTCAAGCGCCCCGGTGGCCAGGCGCAGTTCAGCCAGGTGCTGCAAGCGCAAACCGCCGACAGCGCCAGCTTTGATGCGCTGCATGCGTGGATCAGCGACAACCTGCGCGACAGCGACCTCAGTGTCGAGCGCCTGGCCGCGCAGAGCCATATGAGCCCACGCAACTTTGCCCGGGTCTATAAGCAAAAAACCGGTCGCACCCCGGCCAAGGCCATCGAACTGTTTCGCATGGAAGCGGCGCGCCGCATGCTCGAAGACTCCCAGCGCAGCATCGACCAGATCGCCGGGCTTTGCGGGTTTGGCGATGAGGAACGCATGCGCTGCACCTTCCACCGCCACCTGGCCATCTCACCCCGCGACTACCGCGAGCGCTTTTCCCGCTAGGCCAGCAGAGGTGGCAGTCATCCAGGGTTATATGTCCTTTCGGACAGACCCTGCTGCTTTTACAGTGATCCGGCAATGCCTTGCGGCTTATCTGGTCTCTGGAGCAACCCCATGAAACAACACATTCTGATCATTGGCGCCGGGTTCGGTGGCGTGTGGAGCGCCTTGAGCGCGGCTCGGCTACTGGATAAACACGACCGCAACGATGTGCACATCAGCCTGCTCGCCCCCCAAGCGGAGCTGCGTATCCGCCCGCGGTTCTACGAGCCCGATGTGCATACCATGCTGGCCCCGCTTGATGCGCTATTCGACGCCGTAGGCGTGACCTTTGTGCAAGGCGCCGCCGACAGCATCGACGCCACTAATAAGCAAGTGACCTACCGCAACGCGGCCGGCATCCCGGCCACCCTCGCCTACGATCGCCTGGTAGTGGCCGCCGGCAGCCGCCTGAACCGCCCCGGCATGGACGGCATCGAGCATGTGTTCGATGTGGATCAGATCGAAGACGCGGCGCACCTTGAAGCCCATATCAACGCCCTGAAAAACCTGCCCGACAGCCCGGCCCGCAATACCGTTGTGGTGGCCGGCGGCGGCTTTACCGGTATCGAGACCGCCACCGAAATGCCGGCGCGCCTGCGTGCGGCACTGGGTGAGACGGCCAACATCCGTGTGATCGTGGTCGACCGCGGGCCGCAGATTGCCGCGTCGATGGGCGATGGCATACGCCCCTCGATCATCGAAGCCAGCCAGGCACTGGGGCTTGAATGGGTACTGAACACCTCGGTCGCCTCGGTGGATGCCGGTGGCGTGACCCTGGCTGATGGGCAGCGGATTGAATCGAGCACCGTGATCTGGACCATCGGCTTTCGCGCCAACCCCCTGACCGAACAGATTGAGGGCACCCGCGATCCCCAGGGCCGCCTGCACGTGGACGCCCACCTCAAGGTCAAGGGCCAGGCTGCCATCTTCGCCGCTGGCGACGTGGCCTACGCCGCCACTGACGCGCTGGGCAACTTCGCTGCCATGTCCTGCCAGCACGCCATCGCGCTGGGCCGCTACGCCGGCAACAACGTCGCCGCCGATCTGATCGGCGAGGCCCCCATGGCCTACAGCCAACCCAAATACGTCACCTGCCTCGACCTCGGCGCTTGGGGCGCGGTGTACACCGAAGGCTGGGACCGTCAGCTCAAGCTGGTGGGCCAGGAAGCCAAGGAACTCAAACAGCAGATCAATAGCGTGTGGATCTACCCACCGGCAGCGGATAGAAAGGTGGCGTTGGCGGCGGCGGATCCGTTGATTCCGGTGGCGTAGGACAGTCAGTCAAGCGAACGCATTGCTCAAGGCAGTGAAGATCAAATGTGGGAGCTGGCTTGCCTGCGAAAGCGGTCGTGCAGCAACAGATGCAGTGGCTGACACACCGCCATCGCAGGCAAGCCAGCTCCCACACTTAGTCTGCAGTTATCCGGTGGATACGGGGCGATCAGCTTGGCATCGGGGCACCACCCTGCCCAAACCGCCGAATCGCCAGGCAATACCCCACCAACGCCAGCCCAGCCAGCAAACCGCCCGCCGCGCCGATCCAGGCGAAGCCGAAGTGGCTGCCGACCCAACTGCCCATCAAAGCACCACCGCCGATGCCGATGTTGTAGATCCCGGAAAACATCGCCATGGCCACATCGGTGGCGTCCGGTGCAAGCACCAGCACCTTGGACTGCATGGCCAGGCCAAACCCCATGATCGCCATGCCCCAGAAAATGCTCAGCCCCACCAGGTAAGACTCGGCGCCGCTCAACGGCAGCATCAGCGCCAGGCACGCGGCGAGGATAGACACTGCGCCGATCACGAACAGGTGGGGGTTGAAGCGATGCACCAGGCTGAACAACAACGAGCCGATGATGCCAGCACCACCGAACACCAGCAGGATCAGGGTCACGGCACTGCCGCCCAGGCCGGCGACGCCTTCGACGAAGGGTTCGATGTAGCTGTAGGCGGTGAATTGCGCAGTGACGGTCATTGCGGTCAGCACATAGAGCGCCACCAGCGCCGGGCGCTTGAACAGCAACGGCAGGCTGCGCAGGGAGCCGGAGTTCTGGCTGGGCAGCAGCGGCAAGGTGCGCCCAAGCCAGAACACCAGGGCGGCAGCGAACGCGGCGATCACCAGAAAGGTGGTACGCCAGCCCATGGCCTCGCCCAACAGACGGCCCAAGGGAATGCCCAACACCATCGCCAGGGACGTGCCGGTAGCCAGCAAGCCAAGAGCCTGCACCTGCTTGCCCTCTGGCGCCAGGCGTACGGCCAGTGAAGCCGTGATCGACCAGAACAACGCATGGGCCAGGGCAATGCCGACCCGACTGACCATCAGCAAGCCGAAGCTGGTGGCCACGCTGGAGAGGATATGGCTGGCGATAAACAGACCGAACAGCACGATCAGCAATTTGCGCCGTTCGACGTTGCGGGTCAGCAGCATCACCGGCAGCGAGGTCAGCGACACGATCCACGCGTAAATGGTGAGCATCAGGCCGACGCTGGCCACGGGCATGTCAAAGCTGGCACCAATGGCGCTGAGCAGCCCCACAGGCACGAATTCGGTGGTATTGAACACAAACGCGGCCAGCGCCAGGGCGATGACCGGTTGCCAGTTGGCTTGGGGGGTTGCGGCTGAAAGGCTCATTGACGGGCGCGGTACTCTGACGATGATCAAGCGGCCACCCAGGACAAGCGCCGCCGCCGAGCATTCTATAGGTTTCTCGCACCGCTGTTGCTGCGGATCGTCGCCCCAGGGTTTATGGCGAGGTCATGGTAATCACGTAATTGCCCGACTGAATCAGCTTGCCGGCGCGGTCTACCAGCACGTAACGCTGATCGTAATAGCGCCCCTCGCCGGTGTCCGCTACCAGCCGCACATGGGGTGCGTCGACGCTGACCACCGGCGCGACACTGCGCACCTCGATTCGGCTGCCACGACTGGATTGGGCGCAACCGCGCAGTTCCATTACCGAGCCGCTGCGCGCATTTGTCGCACACCCTGACTCGACAATCGCGCCGCTGAACCTGATGGTGCCCTGCCCCACGGTCTGGGCGGCTCCGCAGGTACTTGCCCACAGGCCCAGGAGGCCAGTCATTACCGCAACACGACGAACGTTCATGCCGACACTCCTTCTTGGGTTAGTTAAGAAGTAAGTCGTCGGCACGCCGGTTAACTTGAGCTTATTTACCCGCGAATGAGAGGTGCATCACGGATCCACCTGCCCCATCAATTCAGGAATGCTCTCCGGCCGCTGGGCATAGCGTTGGGCCAACGCCGCACAAACCATCAACTGGATCTGGTGAAACAGCATCAACGGCAAAATCAACACCCCCATGCTCGCCCCGGCAAACAGCACCTGCGCCATCGGCACGCCGGTCGCCAGGCTTTTCTTCGAGCCGCAGAACAGGATGGTGATGCGGTCTTCCTGGTTAAAACCAAACGCCTTGCCCAGCAGCGTCGACGCCACCAACACCAGGGCCAGCAACACGCAGCAGGCCACCACCAACCCGCCCAATTCCCACAGCGGGATCTGGTGCCAGATGCCTTCGTTGACCGCCTCGCTGAAAGCCCCGTAGACCACCAACAGAATCGAGCCCTGATCGACGAATTTCAGCCAGGCTTTGTTACGCCCGACCCAGCCCCCAATCCAGCGGCTGGCGACTTGCCCGGCAATGAACGGCAGCAACAACTGCACGCTGATTTTGACAATCGCATCGACTGTGGAGCCGCCATCCCCATGCACGTTGAGCAGCAGCGCTACCAGCAGCGGCGTCAGGAAGATGCCGAACAGGCTGGACGCCGCCGCGCTGCAGATGGCCGCCGGGATGTTGCCGCGGGCCAGGGAGGTAAAGGCAATCGCCGATTGCACGGTGGCCGGCAAGGCGCAGAGGTAGAGCATGCCCATGTACAGCTCGTTGCCGATCAACGGCGACAGCACTGGCTTGAGCGCCAGGCCCAGCAACGGAAACAGTACGAAGGTCAGGCTGAACACCAGCAAATGCAAACGCCAGTGGCCGGCACCGGCGACGATAGCCTTGCGCGACAGCTTGGCGCCGTGCAGGAAAAACAGCAGCGCGATGGCCAGGTTGGTGACCCAGCCGAACGCCACGGCGGTCTGGCCGCTGGCGGGCAGCAGTGAAGCGAGGATCACCGTGGCGATCAGGGTGAGGGTGAAGTTGTCGGGGAGAAACCGGGGCCGGGTCATAAGCAATTCTTCCAGGGGTTGCCAAGAGCGTCGCGACGACTCTAACGTAACCACCTGTTACCGACTAACGCCAATGAGCCAGTAAATGCCGCCTAAAGGACATGAAAAAGCCGTTCGCCGCAGTGTCCCAGGGCTTTCCAGCCTGCCGAGGCCGGTGTACGGGCGTACTGAATCCTTGCCCAACCGTGCGCTGACGCGACGCCACAGCCACCCGTGGGTGCAGCTGTCCTACGCGATTTCCGGGGTGCTGGAGATCCAGACCAGCGTCGGTCGTTTCGTCGCGCCACCGCAGCGCGCCGTATGGATTCCGGCCGGCATGCCCCATCGGGTGTTCAGTTCGCCCCATACGGAAATGCGCAGCTTGTACCTAGATTGCAGCGTCACCGCCTGGGCCGCCGAGCGTTGCCAAGTGCTGGAGGTGAGCAGTTTGCTACGCGAGCTGATCCGCAACTTCAGCCAATTGCCGGTGGAATATACCGAGGACGGGCCGGACGGGCGCCTGGCTCAGGTACTGCTCGATCAGCTCGCCGCCGCGCCCCAGGTGGACTTGATGTTGCCACTGCCTCACGACCCACGGCTGCGACAGATCTACCGCAGCCTCAACCTGCATCCCGAGCAGCAGACGACGTTGGGCGAGTGGAGCCGCAAGCTGGAGGTGAGTGAAAAGACCCTCAGTCGGGTGTTCCTGAGTGACACCGGGCTGACATTCCGCGCGTGGCGCCAGCGCCTGCGCCTGTTGAGCGCCCTGCCCGCCCTGGAACAAGGCGAGCGGGTGACGGATGTGGCATTGGGGTGTGGCTATGAATCGACCTCAGCCTTTATCAATGCATTTCGTCAGCAGTTCGATTCCACCCCCGGTGAGTTCTTCCGCTGACCCTCCCACGACGCAAATAATCCCCAAACCCACGCTCGGCTGGTATTGTGCCGCGCTTTGAAACACAGCAACCGACTGCGAGGAAATGGACGTTGAACACTGACGAAAAAATGACCGGGGACCTGTTCGAGGTTGATAAGCGCCTGTCACTCAAGCCCGTGGTGGACTTCAACGCCTACCTGCGCAGCGCCTTCGGCGACGGCCCTTGCACCTGCGTGCGCTGCACGGCCAACGGCGGCGATGAAAGCGGCTATGAGTTCCAACACACCTTCACCTTCGAGGGTAAGCCGGTGCACCGTCGCTTCGCTTCGACGGCGGGCAGTGATGTGTTGATGGCGTTGAAGAAGGCATGGTTGTCGTACACCAAGGCCGAGCTGCCGCTCAGTGGTACGTTGGCGCTGGATACAATCAAAGAGTTTGTCGAGCCACAGTTGCACAAACGCCTGGCGCCACTGTTTGTCGCCAGCGGGTTGGTCAAAGATGTCGAAGGTGAATTGCGCATCCAGCCGCAAGCCGCAGCCTGACACCGGTTAATGTGGGAAACACCACTGTCGAAGCAAAGAAGATCCATGTGGGAGCGAGCTTGCCTGCTATAGCGGTAGTGCAGTAGCAGGCGCAGTGACTGTCACGCCGCCTTCGCGGGCAAGCCAGCTCCCACATTGGTCATGCATCGCCCACAAAATCAGCGTCCGGCACAGATCCCCTGTGGGAGCGGGCTTGCCCGCGAAGGCGGCGTGTCAGTCACTGAATATTCAACTGAACCACCGCTATAGCAGGCAAACCAGCTCCCACATTTTTCCGGTTATTGGCCTAGAAACCGGGAACGCTTTGCACGCGCAACTCAGGGGTCAGTTCGTCCAGCGGCTCGGTCAGCGGCCGGTCGCTCCCACCCGGCAGCAGGATCACCTTGCGGCATTCCTCCTCGGCTTTATCAAACAGCTCATACCCCCGCGCCGCCTGCTCCAGGGGCAGCCTGTGAGTGATGATCGCTTCCGGGTGCAGATGCCCCAGCTCGATGTGCTCCAACAACTCCGGTAAAAACCGCTGCACATGGGTCTGGCCCATCTTGAAGGTCAGGCCCTTGTCGAAAGCATCGCCAAACATGAAGCCATGGATAAACCCGGCATACACCCCGGCCACGCTGACCACACCACCGCGACGTACGGCGGCGATGCACTGGCGCAGCGCCTTGCCGCTGCTGCCCTCGATCTTGAGCGCGGTGAGCAGGGTTTCCGTGGTGCTGCCCTTGGCCTCGAAACCCACCGCGTCCACCACACCATCGACGCCGCGCATGCCGGCGGTCTGGCGGATGATGGTGTCCGCCGGGTCTTCGTCTTCTTCGAAGTTGATCGGGATCACGCCGTACATTTTCTGCGCATAGGCCAAACGATACGGATGGTCGTCGACCATGAAGATCTGCTCGGCACCCAGCATCTGCGCGCAGGCCGCACTGAGCAGGCCCACGGGCCCGGCACCATAGATGGCCACGCTGGAGCCTTTGTCGATGCCAGCGTTGGTCACTGCCTGCCAAGCGGTGGGCAGGATATCGGAGAGGAACAGCACCTTCTCATCCGCCAGGGTGCCGGGCACCTTGAACGGCCCGGTATTGGCCTTGGGCACCCGCACCCACTCCGCCTGACCGCCGGGAATACCGCCATACAGGCGGCTGTAGCCAAACAGCGCGGCACCCGGTGGGATGGATTTTTTATTCAGGATCGCGCCGCGCCCATCGTTGGTGGTTTCGCAGGCGGCGAATTGCTGGAGCTGGCAGAAAAAGCAATCGCCACAGGCAATCACGAACGGAATCACCACACGGTCGCCGCGTTGCACGGCGGTGACGGCCGGGCCGGTTTCTTCGACGATGCCCATGAACTCATGGCCGAAGATATCGCCGTGCTCCACGGTCGGGATCTTGCCCCGGTACAGGTGCAGGTCCGAGCCACAGATCGCGGTGGCGGTGACCCGCAGAATGATGTCGTCGGGTTGTTCAATGATCGGATCGGGCACGGTATCCACCTGCACCTTGTGTGCGCCCTGGTAAGTCATCGCTCGCATGCTCTGCGCTCCTGCCGTTGAGGGGTTACTGATTAAGGGCGGAGCAAGACCATCAGTGTTCCATCAACCTCGATCAAGACCCGATCAATGGTCGCCGCGAGTCTGGGCCAACAGCAGGTCGACTACCTGGCGCAAGCTGGCAAGCGCATCGGCGCCGCTCGCCTGGGCCTGGGCCTGCAGGCGCAACTGCTCGGCCGCGCTGTTGCCGCGTCGCAGCAGCGCCTGCAGGGTATCGAACAGCAGCGGCTCGCCCATGGCCTCTGCGGTGGCAGCAAAGGTCTGCCGGGCGCTTTGCAACCATTGCTCAGCGCTGCCCTGGGTGCCGGTGTCGTCCAACGCGAAGGTGCCAGCGGCCCCATAACGCTTGGCCTGCCAGCGATTTTCCTTGAGCAGCCAGCGCGCCTCGGCACTGAACCTGGCGCCAGGGCGCTGCATCGCGCAGGCATGGGTAACCATCACCCGAAACAGCGTGGCGAGGGCCAAGGCGTCCGCCAGCCGTGGGCAGGCGTCGGTCATGCGCAGTTCCAGGGTGGGGTAACGCGCCGCTGGGCGGATTCCCCACCAGCCATTGCCATCGGCCTTGATCGCGCCGATGCGCTGTAACATGGCCAGGTAGCGCTGGTACTCGGCCCAATCGCTGAAGTGTTCCGGCACGCCCATGCGGGGCCACTCGTCGCACGCGGCCTGGCGGTAGCTCATGAAGCCGCTGGGCGCGCCGTCCCAGAAGGGGGACGAGCAACTGAGCAGCAGCAACAACGGCAACCACGGCGACACCTGGTTCATCACCGCGATACGGTCCAGCGTTTGCGGCACCTGCACATGCACATGCAGCCCGCACAACACACTGCGCCGCGCTACATATTGAATATCGTCGAACAGGTGCCGGAAATGCGCCTGATCGGTTGGCCGCTGCTCACGCCAATCGGCCAGCGGGTGGCTGCCGGCGCACACCACACCGAGGCCGAACTCAGCCAGGGATTGCGCCAGGTTGCCGCGCACTGCCCGGAAGTAGTCCGCCGCTTCGGCGCTGGAGGTGAACACCGGAGAGGCCGCCTCGATCTGGCCCTGGAACATCTCAAACGAGAAGCCCGCGCCAATCGCTTCGCGACAGGCCGCCAGCACTGCCGCCGAGGGCTCGCCGACCATCTGGCGGCTGTGCAGGTCGGTGATGAAGTATTCCTCTTCAATGCCAAAGGTGAGCATCGGGAATTCAGCGCAATCGGGTGACAGTCAGTGCGACCACGGCGATGCGCTCCACCTGCTCATAGCCTGGCTTTTCCAGTTCTTCACCGAAAACATCCGGGTCCAGTTCGCGGTAGGTCCAGCCGTAGGCGTCGCTGCCCAGCAGCGGCTTGACCGCCTCCAGGAAGGGGTCGCTGCCGGCCACCATCGCCACCCCGGTATACAGCAACAGGCTACCGCCGAGGGCCAGGCGCCCGATGGACTCACTGACGATGCGCAGCGACAACTGCTCCCCCAAGGCGCCGCCGCCATGGCGATAGGCGCGCTGGCGGTCATCTTTCATGTACGGCGGGTTAGCGACGATCAGGTCGAATTCGCCCTCCACACTGGCCAGCACATCACTGTGGTACACGCTGACGTTATTCAGCGCGGCCAACTCGGCATTCACCGCGGTCATGCGCAGGGCACGGGGGTTGATATCCACCGCCAGCACCTGGGCGTCATGCCGGGCTTTAGCAATCACCAGCGCACCGACGCCGGCGCCACAGCCAATGTCCACAGCGCGCTTGAGCGGCTCGAAACGTTGTTGCAGATAGACTTCGATCACGTGGGCAAAGCGGTAGCTGTCGGGGCCGAAAAACACCGCGTCCGCCTGGTCGGTGGGATAAGGCGAATGGGCGAACAGCAGCCCGTCGAGGCTCGACCAACGCACTGCGCTACGCCATAACGCGCCGTGCTTTTCGATCACATCCGCTTGCTGCAATTCTTCACGCAGGGCCTCGGGCAACAAGCCTTGATCGAACGGCATCGACCAACCGAACACATCGCGCAGCGTCATTGCCAGGGGCGTCGCCAGCCGCCGATAGACACGCTCATGGGTCAAGGGCGTTGGCGTGATAAAGCGATAACCACCCTCCTTCAACCCGCGGCCCAAATTCAACAAGGCACGATCAGCCAGTTGTTGCGCAGACATAGGCACATTCCTTAGCGCAGGCGCGCACGCAGTTGGATAAAGCGGCGAGTGGCATACAGCCCGGCAGGCGTGCAGTGACGGCGTGCCGACAGCCACGGGATCAGTGCATTGAGCTGTTGCACATCGGGCAAGTTGCACAATGACTCCGCCAGGGCCTGGGTATCAGGATCCGCGGGACGATGCTGCTCGCGGGAAAACCGGCTGCCGCGTCCCGGCCGCACGGGCGGCACGCGTTCGCTGGTAACCCATTCACCCGCAATCCAGTCATGGATCAGTTGTTTTTCATAACCGCTGAACACCCCGAACATCGCGGCGCCAGCGCCCTCGATCAATTGCCAGAAGCGGCTGTTGGCGGGGTCCTGGTTGTGTTTGATCCAGCCTTTGTCTTCGAGGGCCTTGAGGAACGCGCCGATCTGCCCAGGCTGGGCCAGCCATTGGTTGACGGTCTGCCCTTCGAAGCGGCAATAGTCCGAATGCATGTGCTGGCCGAAGGCGCGCTTGCGTTCGAGCATCGCCACCACCTCGTCCTGCAGGTTGAACTGTTTGATAACAGACGTAGTACCCGGCCCCAGATCGTTCAGGCGGTAGCCTGCGGCCACGCGACGATAAAAATCCGCCCTGCCTTCGCCTAGCGGCAACAGGTTCAGCACCGATTGCGCCGCTTTGCTCGCGTGGCCGCTGCTGGCGTTGTCGATGGTGACATGCAGCGTGAAGTAATAAGGGTCGATACCCAGCTCACTGAGTTCATAGGCGGTGATCAACAGGTGCAGCGGCAGTTGCTCGTAACCCAGGTTGAAGCCAATGACCTCCGGCAGGAACTCGTCGGCGCACACGCCAAGCGCCAGTTGCAGCGCGCCTTGCAGGTAATGGTCATCCTCCAGGCCGGCGTCGCTGTCGGCATCGTGCTCGCTGAGCAACTTGCGGTAGATCACCACATGGTTCTGCGCAGCTTCACCGTCGCCCAATTCTTCCAGGTAAGTGGTGAGCAGGCCGTCGAAGCGCTGGTCTTGCCAATAGCGCAGCAAGCCGTATAGCCAGGCGCCGTCGACCTGTTTGGTCGGCGCCACGCACTGCAGAAAGTACAAAGCATGGGCCTTGTTCTGGAAATACCGTCGTGGCCCCCCTTGCTGGCGCTGCTCAAGGTAGTCGGCATAGGCCTGGGCCACCTCGGCGCAGCGTTGCTCGACCCAGGCCATCAGCTGTTCGGGCGCCTCAGGCAAGTCGCAGTCGGTGGCCTCTACCAGGGCCAATTGATCGTGCAGGTATTCACGCGCCAGTTCGGTGGCGTATTGGGTTTCGCCATGCAGCTGTTGGTAGACCCGTTGATGGCGACCTTGGGCCGAGTCGGTGAGAGAGGCCGGCTGGCCTGACAGCGCTGTGAGGAGTGTCATGATGGCAGTTTCCGCAAAGTCCGTTACAACGGGCCTCCCACAAGGTGGCCCCGCAAGAGCGCTCAACATCACGCGCTTCTAAAATGCAGAGCCTCGGGGCGTGCGGAAAATTCAAATGAGGTTGGGTTGGGAGGGATAAGCGGTCGTTTGTCAGGGCTCACAAAACCAAAAAATGCCTGTAGGAGCGAGCTTGCTCGCGAAAAACGTCAACGATAACGCGTGCTTCCTGAATAAACGCGGCGTCGGTGAGTTCTTCGCGAGCAAGCTCGCTCCTACAGGGGTTGAGATGGCGCTGTTACTTACGCGCCGCCTCCCACTGCTTGAGCAGGTCGTTGTAGTTCACGGTTTCGCCCTTGGGCTTCTCGTTGGCCAGTTTCGGCTTCGGTGCACCCGGCTGGTCGAACCAGTATTGCGCGTCACGCTCGGGGTTCATTTTCGGGCCGCACACCGGTTGCACCTTGGAGCGTTCCAGGCGCGTCATGATCGCATCCTGCTCCTTGGCCAGGTTGTCCAGCGCCTGTTGCGGGGTTTTCTCGCCGCTGGCCGCTGCGGCGATATTGCTCCACCACAGTTGCGCCAGGCGCGGGTAGTCCGGCACGTTGGTGCCCGTCGGGGACCACTCGGTGCGGGCCGGGCTGCGGTAGAACTCCACCAGCCCCCCGAGTTTGGGCGCCATGTCGGTCATGGCCTGGGAGCTGATATCGGACTCACGAATCGGCGTCAGGCCAACGATGGTTTTCTTCAGCGACACCGTTTTTGAGGTCACGAATTGCGCGTAGAGCCAGGCCGCGAGTTTCTGCTTCTCGGGGGTGGACTTGAGGAAGGTCCAGGAACCTACGTCCTGATAACCCTTCTTCATGCCCTTTTCCCAATACGGCCCGACCGGCGACGGTGCCATGCGCCATTTCGGCGTACCGTCGGCATTCACCACCGGCAGGCCCGGCTTGACCATGTCGGCGGTAAACGCGGTGTACCAGAAGATCTGCTGGGCGATGTTGCCCTGGGACGGAAC
Source organism: Pseudomonas sp. WS 5503 (assembly GCF_012985385.1). NCBI lineage: Bacteria > Pseudomonadati > Pseudomonadota > Gammaproteobacteria > Pseudomonadales > Pseudomonadaceae > Pseudomonas > Pseudomonas sp. WS 5503. The sequence goes on along the minus strand of NZ_JAAQWI010000011.1, from coordinate 54,524 downwards.
CGGGCCGGACTCGGAGAAGGTCATGCCCGCCGCTTCCGGTGGCGCGTAGGCTTTCATCCAGTCCACATATTTTTGCGTGGCGAACACCGCCGCCGGGCCGTTGGTATCGCCGCCGCGGGTGACACTGGAGCCCACCGGGTGGCAATCCTCTACACGGATGCCCCACTCGTCCACCGGCAAACCGTTGGGCAAGCCTTTGTCGCCACCGCCGGCCATGGAGAACCAGGCATCGGTGAAACGCCAGCCCAGGGACGGGTCTTTCTTGCCGTAGTCCATGTGCCCATAAATGCGCTTGCCGTCGATTTCCTTGACGTCTTCGCTGAAGAACTTGGCGATGTCTTCATAAGCCGACCAGTTCACCGGCACGCCCAGGTCGTAGCCGTATTTCTCCTTGAACTTGGCCTTCAGCTCCGGCCGCTCGAACCAGTCGGCACGGAACCAATAGAGGTTGGCGAACTGCTGGTCGGGCAACTGGTAGATCTTGCCGTCCGGCGCGGTGGTGAAAGACAGGCCGATAAAGTCCTTGAGGTCCAGGGTGGGCGAGGTGAAATCCTTGCCTTCGTTGGCCATCAGGTCGGTGATGGATTCGGTCTTGCCGTAGCGAAAGTGCGTACCGATCAAGTCGGAATCGTTGACCCAGCCGTCATAGATGTTCTTGTCGGACTGCATCTGGGTTTGCAGCTTCTCCACCACGTCGCCTTCCTGCAGCAGGTCGTGGGTCAGCTTGATGCCGGTGATTTCACTGAAGGCCTTGGCCAGCACCTTGGATTCGTACTCGTGGGTGGTGAGGGTTTCCGACACCACGTTGATCTTCATCCCACGGAACGGCTCCGACGCCTTGATAAACCACTTCAACTCTTCAAGCTGCTGGGCTTCGGTAAGGGTCGAGGGTTTGAACTCGCTGCCGATCCATTTTTTCGCGGCATCTTCATACGCATCGGCCCAGGCCGAAGCGCTCAAACCACTGAGGGCCAGTACGGCGGCCAATGAAATGCTATGTCGCAGCTTATTGTTTTTATTCAACATAGAGACCTCCAGGTTAATTTCAAACGGGGCTTGTAGGAGCGAGCTTGCTGTGGCGAGGGAGCTTGCTCCCGCTGGGCTGCGAAGCGGCCCCAAAATAGATATCCGAGTCGGTTATCGGTTTGGGAGTGCTGCGCACTCCAGCGGGAGCAAGCTCCCTCGCCACACAAGCCCGTGCACAGCTAGCCCCAACGCATCACACTCAACAGCCAAACAAGGGAGAGCGCGGACGCCACCCAGATGCTCCAGTCGGTAACGCCAATGACCAGCAAATGCAGGTAGGCGCTGCCGAGAAGACCGATAAACAAGCGATCGCCACGGGTGGTGCTGATCGGCAGCAAACCGCGCCGCGGGATACTCGGCGAACGTAATTCCCAAGTGGTCATGCCCGCCAGAATCAGGGCAATGCCGCCAAAGAACAGCGCAGTGGGGGTGGTCCAGGCCATCCATTCCATCATCGACTCCTCTAGACCCGGCCCAAGGCAAAGCCCTTGGCCACGTGGTTGCGAACAAACCAGATCACCAGCATGCCCGGCAGGATGGTCAACACCCCCGCCGCTGCCAGCACGCCCCAATCAATGCCGGAAGCCGACACCGTACGGGTCATTACCGCTGCGATGGGTTTGGCGTTGACCGAGGTGAGCGTGCGCGCCAGCAGCAGTTCTACCCAGGAAAACATGAAACAGAAAAACGCCGTGACGCCGATACCGGAGCCGATCAGCGGGATAAAAATCTTCACGAAGAACTTGGGAAAACTATAGCCGTCGATGTAGGCGGTTTCGTCGATTTCCTTGGGTACGCCGGACATGAAGCCTTCAAGGATCCATACCGCCAACGGCACGTTGAAGAGGCAATGGGCCAGCGCCACGGCGATGTGCGTGTCGAACAGGCCAATGGATGAATACAGCTGGAAGAACGGCAGCAGGAACACTGCCGGGGGCGCCATACGGTTGGTGAGCAGCCAGAAGAACAGGTGCTTGTCACCCAGGAAGCGGTAGCGCGAGAACGCATAGGCCGCCGGCAGCGCCACGCTCAGGGAGATCACCGTGTTCAGGCTCACGTAGTACAGCGAGTTGAGGTAGCCGGTGTACCAGCTCGGGTCGGTGAAGATCACCTTGTAGTTGGCCAGGGTGAAATCCTGCGGAAACAGAGTCAGGCCGCCGAGGATTTCGGTGTTGCTCTTGAAGGACATGTTCAGCAGCCAGTAGATCGGTACCAGCAGGAACAGGATGTAGATCAGTAATGGAATAAGCTTGCGCTTGCTCATGTTGGCGGCCTCAGCGGTTGGCGTCGGAATGGGTCATGGCGGTGTAGAACAGCCAGGACACCAACAGGATGATCAGGAAGTACACCAGGGAAAACGCCGCCGCCGGGCCCAGGTCGAATTGGCCGACGGCCATCTGGGTAAGCGTCTGACTCAGGAAGGTGGTGGCATTACCCGGCCCGCCGCCGGTGAGCACGAAGGGTTCGGTGTAGATCATGAAGCTGTCCATGAAGCGCAACATCACCGCGATCAGCAGCACGCTTTTCATCTTCGGCAACTGGATATGTCGGAACACCGCCCAGGCCGATGCACGATCAATCCGCGCGGCTTGGTAGTACACGTCCGGAATGGCCCTTAAACCTGAGTAGCACAGCAGCGCCACCAGTGAGGTCCAGTGCCACACGTCCATCACCAGCACGGTGACCCAGGCGTCCATGGTGTTGGCCGCATAGTTGTAGCTGATGCCCAGGGCGTTGAGGGTCGAGCCCAGCAGGCCGATGTCGGCACGGCCAAAAATCTGCCAGATAGTGCCGACCACGTTCCACGGAATCAGCAAGGGAATTGCAAGGATGATCAGCACCAGCGAGGACCAGCGGCCCTTGGTGGGCATGGTCAGGGCGATGGCGATGCCCAGCGGGATCTCGATCAACAGCACGCAGGCCGAGTAGATGAACTGGCGCAGCAGCGAGTCGTGCAGGCGTGGGTCGAGCAGCACCTGCTTGTACCAGTCGGCCCCGACGAAATAGCGGCTGGATTGGTCGAAAATGTCCTGCACCGAATAGTTGACCACGGTCATCATCGGGATCACTGCACTGAACGCCACCAGCAGGAACACCGGCAGCACCAGCCACCAGGCCTTGTTGTTCTGCACCTTGTTCATGGCGCCACCTCCAGCAAATAATCGTCGGCGTAGAGCATCAGCCATTGCGCGGGGAAGCTGACGGAGGCCTTGCCTTCCGGCACCGGTTTGTCCTCGGCCAGGCGCACCTTGAGGGTGGCGCCATCGAGGTTGAGGGTCATGATCTTGTAGGTGCCGAGGTCTTCCACATGTACGACGTCGGCTTGCAGGGCGTCAGGGTTGTACTCGTCCCATACGTGGATAAATTCCGGACGAATGCCGACCTGGAGCTTTTTGTAGTCGGTGGTGTTGAGACGTTGCTGCATCGCTTCGGACAGCGGCAACAGGGTATTGGCGAACCCTACACCGCCAGCCTTGGCCTGCACCTCGATCAGATTCATCCCAGGGCTACCGATGAAGTAACCGACAAAGGTGTGGCTGGGCCGCTCGAACAATTCACGCGGCGTACCGAACTGCACGATCTGCCCGCCGTACATCACCGCGATCTTGTCGGCGAACGTGGAGGCTTCCAGCTGATCGTGGGTGACGTAGACCATGGTGATATTGAACTGCTCGTGAATCTGCTTGAGCTTGCGCCGCAGTTTCCACTTCAGGTGCGGGTCGATCACCGTCAGCGGCTCATCGAACAGAATGGCCGACACGTCATCGCGCACCAGGCCACGGCCCATGGAGACTTTCTGTTTTTCGTCGGCGGTGAGGTTGCGGGCTTTTTTGCTCAGCAGGTTTTGCAGGTCGAGGACTTCGGCGATCTCCTGCACCTTGCTGTGAATTCTCGCTTCGGCCATGCCTTGGTTGCGCAGTGGGAACGCCAGGTTGTCGAACACCGTCATGGTGTCGTACACCACCGGGAACTGGAACACCTGGGCGATGTTGCGCTTTTCCGGGGTCAAGTCGTTGACCACTTGGGTATCAAACAGCACCTGGCCTTCGGACGGGCTGAGCAGGCCGGAAATGATATTGAGCAGCGTGGACTTGCCGCAGCCTGACGGCCCGAGCAAGGCGTAGGCACCGCCCTGCTCCCACACATGGTTCATTTCCCGAATGGCGTAGTCTTCTGGCCCTGTAGGCGTAGGGCTGTAGCTATGGGCCAGGTTGCGCAAATGGATCTCGGCCATCAGGCAACCCTCGCGACACGGCGTCCGGGGGCCTGGACCAAGCGGCCCTGACCATCGAACACAAACAGTTTATGGGTGGGGATATACACGCGGATCGGCGCGTCGACATCGTATTCATGCACCCCCGGCAGGTGCAGCACCAGCAGGAAATGCTCACTGCGCACATGCAGGAAGGTTTCCGAGCCGCTGATTTCGGCGACTTCCACGGTCACCGCCAGCTCCAGGTCATCATCGTTGCTGGGCACCAGGCTGATATGGCTGGGGCGCACGCCAAAGCGGAATTCGCCTTCGCCGATAGGACGCAGGTCAACATTGAGTGGGAAATGCACAAAGTTGGCGAAACTCACTTCATTGCCACTGATACGCCCCGGCATCAGGTTGATCGGCGGCTCGGAGAACAGCTCTGCGGCGAGGACGGTTTGCGGCTGGTGATAGACCTCGGCGGCCTTGCCGCTCTGGATCACCCGCCCCTCGTGAAGAATGGTGGTGGTGCCACCCAAGGCCAGGGCTTCGTTGGGCTCGGTGGTGGCATATATCGCGATGGTGTGGCGCGCCTTGAACAGTTCGCGCATTTCCTGGCGCAGCTCTTCGCGCAGTTTGTAGTCCAGGTTGACCAGCGGCTCATCGAACAGAATCAGTTCGGCATCTTTCACCAGGGCGCGGGCCATGGCGGTGCGTTGTTGCTGGCCACCGGACAATTCCAGAGGGTGGCGCTGCAGGAATTTCTCGATGCGCAGCATCTTGGCGGTTTCCAGCACCTTGCTCTGGATCACCTCCTGGGACACACCGGCCTGACGCAACGGCGAGGCGATGTTCTCGAACACGGTCATGGTCGGGTAGTTGATGAACTGCTGGTAGACCATCGACACATTGCGCAGGCGTACAGGCTTTTGCGTGACATCCACACCGTTCATCAGGATGCGACCGCTGTCGGGCTTGTCCAGGCCGGCCATCAGGCGCATCAGGCTGGTCTTGCCCGACAGGGTGCGACCGAGCAGGACGTTGAAAGAACCGGCTTCGAACCGCAGGTTGGCGTCGTCGATCCAGGTTTGGCCGTCGACAACGCGGGAGACATGTTCCAGGGTCAATGACATGACACGACCTTTTTTATTATTGGAATGAATCTGGTGCGTTGTCAGAGCGAGTTTCGTGCCAAAACCGCAAGCGCTTGATGTGTAAGGAGATGGGTGAATCATGATGTTCAGGCGTGAACAATCCGGCTGAACAACTGAACACTGCCGGGGTTGACAATGAACAGTTGTGAACAACACTTTATGCGCGACGAAGATCAAATGTGGGAGCGGGCTTGCCCGCGATGGCGGTGCATCAGTTTGTAGATGCTGTGCCTGACCCTCTGCCATCGCGGGCAAGCCCGCTCCCACATTGTTCGATGTCCGACATTAGATGGCGCAAGACCCGACAACAATAATAAAGAAGGTCGCACGATGGCCGAACCCTTGACCCACGACACCCTTATCCAGGAATCCTGGCGCCGTTGCCGCGCCTACGGCCTGGACCACCAGAGCGCCCCCAGCTTTGACCAACTGCCCGCCGAAGGCATTCGCCAGCTTCTGGAAAGCCAGCATTCCCTGGTGCAGACCACCCACCAGGAAGTGTTGCCCTACTACGAGAACATCCTCAGTAATTCCAACTGCCTCATCATGCTGGCCGACAATCAGGGCCAGGTGCTGACCTCCTGGGGCACCCAGCGGTTTATCGAACCCACGCTGGCCCGTGGCTTCAGCCCCGGCGCCAGTTGGATGGAACGCGCCAGTGGCACCAACGCCATCGGCACCGCACTGGCCTGCGCCCAGGCCGTGCATATTGAGCACGATGAACACTTCCTCAAGGCCAACCGCTTCATGACCGGTTCCGCGGCACCGATTTTCGACGCCCAGCGCGAAATCATCGCGGTGCTGGACGTGTCCAGCGACAGTTACCTGCCGCCCTCCCACACCCTGGGCATGGTCAAGATGATGAGCCAGACCGTGGAAAACCGGCTGATCCTCAACCTGTTTCGCGGCGAACATTTCCAACTGACCTTCAACACCGGCCTGAGCAACCTCGACAGCCAATGGGCCGGCCTGCTGATCTTTGACGAAAGCGGCCAGGTGCTCTCGGCCAATCGGCGTGCGGATAACTTGCTGGGCATCAGCCTCTCGCGGGTGATGATCGACAGTCTATTCAAGGTGTCGCTGCTGGAGTTGCTCAACCAGCCGGAAGGGCTGCCCTTTGCGTTGCAAGCGGCGGGACGCAATCGGTTCCAGTGCCTGTTGAAGCGCCCCAGGCAGATGCCGGTGCAGGCCCGGGTGTTCAGCCAACCGCAGCCGCCAGCACCGACCTCGATCAACCTCCAGACCCTGCATTTTGGCGATGTGCGCGTGGAAAAAGCCGTGCGCCAGGCCGAGCGCCTGCTGGAAAAGGACATTCCGTTGTTGATTCACGGCGAGACCGGCGTGGGCAAAGAGGTGTTCGTCAAAGCCCTGCACCAGGCCAGTTCCCGCAGCCGGCAGGCGTTAATCGCAGTGAACTGTGCGGCGATTCCCGCAGAACTGGTGGAATCGGAACTGTTCGGCTACGAAAAAGGCGCCTTCACCGGCGCCAACCAAAAAGGCAGCATCGGTCTGATCCGCAAGGCCGACAAGGGCACGCTGTTTCTCGACGAAATCGGCGATATGCCGCTGCCCACCCAGGCCCGCCTGTTACGGGTATTGCAGGAGCGCTGTGTGCAGCCGGTGGGCAGTAGCGAGGTATTCCCGGTGGACTTGCGCATCATCTCGGCGACCAACCGCGCACTGCGCGAGCTGGTGCAGGCCGGGCGCTTTCGCGAGGACTTGTACTACCGCATCGGCGGCCTGACCCTTGAATTGCCGCCGTTGCGCGAGCGTACCGACAAGCAGGCGCTGTTCCAGCAACTGTGGCAGCAACACCGCGAGCCGACGCAATGGGCCGGGCTGAGCGCCGAGGTGCTAAGGCTATTCGAGCAACACCCGTGGCCGGGGAATTTACGCCAGGTGAGCAGCGTGTTGCAGGTGGCGCTGGCGATGGCCGAGGAGCAGCCGATCCGCGCAGAGCACCTGCCCGATGATTTTTTTGTGGATTTGCAGGCGACAGTGCCGCTGTCTAAACCTGAACACCTGGATGAAAGTCTCGACCTGAGCCAGCGCCTGGAAGCCGTGGGCGGGAATATTTCCCACCTGGCGCGAGAGCTGGGGGTGAGTCGCAACACCCTGTACAAGCGCCTGCGCCAACACGAAGGTTGATTTAACGCCAGCTCCAGGAAACGCCGGTGTAGATACCCCGCCCATCAGCGGGGGTGGAGCGTGCAGCGTCCATGCCTTTGTCGTCGTAGCCCGGCGTGACGGTGTTGGCGTAACGGCGGTTGGTGAGGTTGCGCAGGTCGACCCAGGCTTGCCAGTCCTGCTTGGGCGCGTCGTAGCCGAAGGTGGCGCCGAGGGTGGTGTAGGCCGCAGCGTAGTAGGAATTGGCGTAGTCCACCGCTACCCGTGATGCATGTTCGGTATTGAGGCTGGTGTAGAAACCCGTCGGGTGGCTGTAGCGCAGTTGCGCCTGGTAGTAGTGCTTGGGAATGCCGGGCAAGGTGTTGTCGCCGAAACGCTCGTCGTCGCGGTAGTGGAAGTCGCTGAAGGTGTAGGCCTGGCGCAGCTCGAGCTTACCGCTGCCGCCGCCGTCCCACAGCGGGCTGAGCAGGCTCAGTTCCACGCCCTGGTGCACGGTGGGGCTGGCGTTGGATTCGGCGATGATGGCGTTGCTGGTGGCAGTCTGGGCCTGGGTCTCTACAGAAAGCAGCTCGTGGCGAACTTCCGAGCGATAGAGCGCCAGGTCCCATTGGCCGAGCCAGGCTTCACCGCGCCCGCCGACTTCCAGGGTGGTGGCGGTCTGATTACGCAGCTTCACGCCTTCGCGCTGCAACCCCGTGGCTGCCCCACTGCCCCGGCCAAAGTATTTGTTCGAGCCCCAGATCATCGACCACGCGTGCGGTGGCTCTACCGAGCGGCTCAGGTTGCCGTAAATCTGCAGCTGCGGGGTGAAGTCGTAACGCAGGCCAATGCGCGGCGCGTAGTCCCAATCATGCTGACTTAGCGGCGCCTGGCCGTCGGGGTAAGTGACCTGGGTTTCGCGGCGCGTATAGATGGCGGCAAGGCCGGTGGTCAGCCACAGATCCTCCACCAGTTCCAGCTCGTTGCCTACATGCAGCACGGTATCGGAGCCCAGGTAGCTGTAGTCGCGGGTCTTGGTGCCGGGGGCATAAATGGCAGTATTGCCCGCAGGGATGCGCACGTATTCCGACGCGCCATTGTTCGGCATCGCCTGGGTAGTACGCAGGCCGAGAGTGGTGGTGCTGGCATGGCCGAACAGGCTGTCCTGGCGGATGTAATTCAGGGTGCCGCTGATATCGGTGTAGGCAACTTTGAGGCGATTGGTGCCTTCGCGCAGGTCCATGGGGTAATCGTGATAGGCCAGCCCGACCTCGACCCGAGCGTTATCGTCCAACCGCAAGGTGGTCTTGTTGGCAATCCAGGTGGAGCCCGGTTGCAGGCGCTTTGAATCGCGGGCGGCATTGAGGCTGTTGGCGGCACGCGGATCATGGCTGATCTGGTCACGCGTGAGCCTGCCGGGTGAATCGTTGGTGGTTTCGCGGTAACGCAAGTAGAAGCGCGTTTCCAGGTCCGGGTTAAAGCGGTAGCCGAAGTTGGCGGCGATGCCCTTGCCGGTACCAGCGCTTTGGTGCTGATAACCGTCGGACTCCGAATCGGTGAGGCTGATGTAATAGTCGGCGTCCCCCAGCACTTGCCCGGAACTGACTTCACGCTGGGCATAGCCGCGACTGCCGACCTCATAGCGTACCTGTAGCTTGGGCGCGTCCAAGCCGGTGCGGGTGACGTAGTTGACCGCACCGCCCAAGGCCAATGCACCCTGATCGAACCCGTTGGCGCCACGCAGCACCTCTACCCGGCTTTGCCACAGCGGGTCCTTGAGCTCATAGGGCGTGCCGCCTGGGCCGGTAAGCGGCAGGCCGTCGAACATTTCATACAGGCCGGAGGCATGGGCACCGGGGGCGCGGTTCAGGCCCGAGCCACGAATGGACACCTTCACCCCTTCGTTATTGGCCGCCTTCGCGTACACACCGGCTTGGTACTTGAAGACATCCTCGTTGGTGCTGACCCGTCCCTGTTGCACGCTGTCCATATCGATGTAATTGGTGCCACCGGGCACGCTTTTGAGCTGTGCCTGGGCGATTTCTGCGGTGCTGGCCTCATCCGTGGTGACTTCAACCGGCGCCAATTGCAGGCTTTCAGCCTGTACCAGCGAACTGAGGGTCAAGGCGGCAAAAATAAACGGGGGGTGGCGCAGCAGCATTGGGGCAGGTCCTTGGAATCCGGGAACGTGCCGGGCCAAACCCACCACGCGAACAGTGATGGGAAGGCAGGCATGCCCGTCAGGTCACTCCTTGATGACGGACAGGGGCGTTTTAAAAACAGGATGGATCAGATTTGCCCGTCAGGCGTTGCCAATGCCCGCATCAGGTCATCGGCATCCGACCCCGGCGGAAAGCGGAAGCCATACATTTCGTCAGTGGCGAGAATCTCCCCCAAGGTGTCGCGCAACTGGACCTCCGTGGGCGAGTCACGCAATAACTTATGCGCCGGCAGCAATAACTCGGCAGACACGCCCTGGGCGGTCGCGGCATCGATCACCGCATAGAGGATAAACCGCAAGCGTATTTCGCGATCCGTGGGCCAAACCGTTTTTCGTTTACCCAAGGGAGGGCCTCGTGTTTAAGAAAAATCCGAGGCTATTGCCCGCAGGCAAGCCTTTCAAGCCGCCGGAGGCAAGATAGGCCGCTTCCTACAGCCGAAAGGGAAACACCGCACCAATTGGTCGATGCGATGGCCTTACTGCACCGGTAGGAAGTTCATCAGCAACAGACTTTGTGCGTAATTTAGGCCAATGCGCCGGTAGCGCTCATCAAGGATTTGGGTCAGCAGGTCCAAACGCGCGACGATCTTGCCGAACTCAACGGCAAAACTGAGGTTACTGCCCTCCTCTGATATCTCGTTGGAAAACAACAGCAGCACGCCGTTGGCATCCTGACGCTGGCTGAGCAACCAGGTGGCCTTTTCGATATTGCGCGCCGCATTGCTGACAAACTGCGGATTGATCGAGTCAGTCACATAAAACTGCGTACGCCCGCCGTGAGCGGTCACGAGCATGCTGCCAATCGCGTAGATGAACGCGCCGACGCGGTCGCCGCGAAAGTCAGGGCTCAAGGAATAACTCAGGGCAGCCAGGTCACTACGATCTCCCAGTGCGGGCAAGGGACGGCGATTTTCGATGGCCTGACGGATTTGCCGGGCGGCGGTCACCGCATCCGGATAGCCCGATTGACGCCACTGGTTGGGGTTGCGCAGGTAGAGCTTGCTCATCAGCAAGTAGAGGCTTTGCAGGTTGTCACGCATCCCCAGGGTGGCCATGCGGTCGACGCTGGTCTGGAAGAACTCATCGGGCTTGCCATCGCTGAACTGCCTGGCGATATCGCGGCCCTGTTGTTGGCTGCAGCCTGCGCCACACAGCGTTAATATCGCAGCCAGCAGCAGCGGCCATCGGGAGGTGGAAACAGTTGACGTTCGATCCATCGGCACCGGGTCTGATCTGTGGGCCACGCGCAGGAGTCGGGTGGCTGGGACAGGGGTAGATCAGCAAAATGCAAAAAAGTGCAGCGGTGCGGGTCGGATCAGCGTCGGACTACAGATGCTGATCTGACCCGGCACTTGATTCCCCGGGGTGCTAGAGCACTACCGTCGCAAGCATCCCCAAGGCGCCCAGGCAGAACCCGATCAACGCGCCGCGCCCTGGAGCTTCATGAAACAGCGCCCAGACCACCACAGGCTCCAGCAGCAATAACGACGTGACCGAGACGACCGTGACGATCCAGATATCACCGACAACCACATACCCCAGCCAATAGGCACCCAGCAGGCACAGCCCGGCAAAACACATCAAGACCACAGGAAGTACAAAGGCCTCCCAGGAACCACTGCCGGTCTGGGCCAACTTGGCGGTCACCACCTCACTGTAGATTGCACAAAACTCACCGACCACCATCAACCCTAGAGCAAAAACTCCGAGTAATTCTTTGGACATATCAAAAACTCCTTCGTATTCAGCGCACTGTTTTTCAGCTCCCAGTCGGCAGTGCTGCAGCCGTCGTGAGCGTCGTTGCCTTGATACGAAAGGTTCTTGAAAAGGCCCGAATTACCGAAGTGCTTGTCCATGCTCATGTCCTTCAAAGGGTTGAGACTCAGTGATCCAATACAGCGCGTGCTGATCATAGAGGCATCGTGAAGCCATTCACAATTATGCGATGCCAATACTTAAGGATTACGGTTATTTAAATGAGCCGAAAGCCGCAATAAAAACCCGGCGCTGGGCCGGGTTTCATTGATCGGGAGGTCTTCAGGTAGCGGGGTGCTCACTTGCTACGGAATCCGCCGCGTCTACATCCGACATGTCCTCCTCGATCGGGGCCTCGTCATCCGGGGGTAGCGGGATATCGTCCTCATCGCGCCTCGGGTCATGCCCCGTCTCATTATCGGTGTTACGAGTAACCGCTTGCTGGGAAATGTTGCCTTGGGCTTTCTCGTTGATTTCCATGCTGGCTCTCCGTGTATCGCTCGGGATATCCGTGCTTAAGATTGAGAGGAAGCAACGGATGGAGAGTGCCGGATGTTAGACGAATGGTGGTTCGTCTTTGAAAGGTATGAATGCGAAAAACAGCGTTTATTTGATTATCAGCACACCCAAACCCCAGAAACGCAAAAGCCCCGCTTTCGCGAGGCTTTCGTGTAAATCTTGGCGGGAAACCAGGGATTCGAACCCTGGAGACGCTATTAACGTCCGCCGGTTTTCAAGACCGCTATGCAAACTCACACGGGCCGACGTCCTGAAGGCCCTCGGCGTTCCATTACTCATGGCTACCGATCAAGCTACAGGCCGCGTTCTACAGGAGGTGCGTTTTGAGTTTGGGAACTGTTTTTACCCTCCTAGGCGTCCTGCCGAATGAACGCAAACCGCAGAAATGCGAAAGATTTACGAAATACATCGTGACGGCCTTCGGCCTGAGCGGACAGATGAACACGCCCTGAAAGCCGGGGTGATTCACTCTTGGTCCCTTCACCGTTTGAGCATTGGTCTTTGTTGACGACGCATCATTTTAATCAGTTCGGCTGTAGGCTCGTCCACTACTGATTCCCTACCTAGTGATGACAGCAGCAATGGATACTCATTGTCCATGCGCTGAATCATCAGTCGCCCTAAAAATGCGGCGGCCCTGAGACTGTCTTTAAATCCAGACCGCAAGCACCTTCTCAAGCCTGCGCTCAATAGATCAGCAAGCTGTATCCCGAAACTCCCTTGGGAGTCGATAAATTGGATATCGCCTCGTACTATTTTCTGAATATTTAGCGACCCGGTTAAATCTTTATCCACGTTATAGTCATCCCTAAGGTACGTTGGAACTTCTCCCTGAGGAAACTCATATGCCGCTAAGTGACTATAGTCGAAGTCAGTCACCATCATCATAGGATCTGAGAGGGACATCATTTGTAAGAATGCCGGGCTGAGCTTCTCAAAAGCCTCTTCGTATTCGGTCTTCTTTTCGACGGCTTTCTGATCTACGCGCCAAACGAAACTGGATAGAGACGCTGGATCGTGTTGTGCGTAGTAGGTGACTGCTTGCGATACCACGTAATACATAAGTCTGATTTGACAAATGAACTGAATGTGAAGCTGGGCAGAAAGCCGACGTACCTGATCTGCCGCATACTGAACACTCTTACGTCCAGCCTCATGACGCATTTTTTCTAGGTTCTCCAATATGCCCTGGGCGGTAGTCTCTTTATGAGCATCCACTGCATCTGGAGTATTGAGATGTGCGTCTGTTGCTATTCCGTACAATGTACAGTTCGCTCTCTCCAGTCTACCTAGAAGACGGAAGTAGCTCATTTCATCTTCCATCTTCCCGAGTTTAAATTCGTCGGTGGAGGCGCATCCATTTTCAGCCTTAAAATCTTGAAGGGCGCTTTCAGCTTCGCCAAGAGCACTGTCAGGAATCGCGATCGCGCAGATGGAACTCCATCCGGCCTGTTCTTTCGTGTAAACAAAGCTTCCAGATTCATCGATAAATATGTGCATACGGTTCCTTTAAGCCCACTCATACAAGTACCTCTACGAAGCACTCAGCAATGAGTATCGAACCGTCAGACCGACCGTTTTGGGTCGGTTTGAGCCGGTCATGGAAGGCAGGCAGCGGCCAAAAGTAGGCATTCGCCGGGGTCTACGAAACTAGAGGTATTTCATTTCTTGTTCCACGAACGTTTAACTAAGTTATTAATTTGCGTGTAGTACCTTGAATCGACGCCAATAGGGCTACCATTAAGTTTGTCGCAGATCCCATTCGTTTCTTCCACAAACCCTAAGAACATTTCATCTAGGCCCTTAATTCCTGGAGTTATGCACATGCGGGAAAAGTGGTTGATCATTGCGATTGCTTGGGCAAATTCATAGGTGGCTACCAAACCCTGAATAACACTAGGGTAATCGACACGTAGGTAGTCATATTTGAACCTTTCGAAATTGTCATGTCGCTCGACGGTCGTTGCATTACTCAGGGCGATTGGATTCGGATGTGCACCAAAGTCAATAGCGGCATCGAAGAACCCCATGATGTGCTTCTCGTAAGGTGTTCCCTTCGACTGCTCATCATGCTCCTTAAGATACTTGCGAAATCGCTTAACTGCAGGTGTGAACGACCTTTTGTTCTGTTGAAAACCCTCTTCGTCATCATGCCTGCTCAGCCAAGATTGTGATAGGCCAGGCTCTCTATTGAAGAGGTAGCCGTAGACAGCAGACTCCATCGCTGTTCTGAGAAGAGGGAATATTGCAGACAGGTGTGCTCCGAGAGCTAGGTTACAGGCGGCCAAGTAGAGCGAGTGGGCGTGAGCCGCCGCTGCTCGTGACTCGGTGCAACCCAAGCCTTCCAAGGTTGAGAGAATCAGATGGTCGCATTTCTTTAAATGCGTAACCGCCTCTGGTAGCGCGTCGGTGATGTTTCGTTCCGTCTCGGACATTGAGGCTCGGTATTGGTCGAAGCCGAAGACATCGCTTGAGAATTCCATTTCGTGGTCCTTAAGGTTGGCTATGCGGAAAAATTGGGGTGCCCAGGAGGGAGTTTGATGCGACTGGTACCTTCTCTGCACCTTTAGCTCAAAAAAATTCAGGAGCATATCGCAACGATATCAGTGGATGATGAGTGATAGCAGCTTGATACAGATAGCCTGCTGAATGGAAAACTGAATCGCTCATGATTTCGTAGACGTCAAATGGCAGCTATTGGCCGATTCTGTTGAAAAAGTCGGCCGTGGTTTCCACGGCAGAAAAGTACGCGTCTGAGATTGAAATCTTTACTTTTGGCTGAGGCTTCTGGGCTCAAATTTCACGTAGCAACGTGCAAAAGTTGCATTTTCCCCGGTCAATATCCGGGCAGTTTGAGGGAGCGCCTTTTTCAACACAATCGGCCGACTGCGCCCCTTCGCGGAAGGCAGCGTAGGATCGCATACGACCGCAGGAAACCCAGTTAAACCATCCGTCCGATGATGGATTGGGCGCAGTAGTCCAAGCATCCCAGTCAGGCAGGCTAATCCGCCGAAATCTCATCGCTTTGTAGCAATTTCTAAGCAAGCCGCAATTACTGCCTGACAGGGGCACTACCGGTACTATGCTTGTCCTTTTGATCGAAAGGAGTCGACGCTATGGCTGGTGATTATTCACTTTCAGATGTGCTGGAGAGGATCTACCACAACCAGTTGGCCCTTGAGGCAGCCTTGATGGAGCTGACGCTACGGATAGAACAGCAGGGCTCGCCAGAGGTGGGCGAAAATGTCCGCGGGGCGCTGGACACACTTGGTGAAAATGCTGGCCACATCAAACAGGGCTTGGCTAAGCTTCGAGCAAAGGGTTCGTAACCGGTTCATACCCCGACTCATTAGCGCGCTTGAGCATGTTGGCAAGCATCATTGCGGCGCGGGCAGCTGCAGAGCTTGCGGGGCAGTGCAGAAATTGAGCATCAGCGCTGGTTGAAGGAACTGGACCTATCACGAATACAGGGACCGGGCCGAAGTTGACTGACATTAATATGCAAATGCGGACCTATACGACTGGTTAAAATTTAGTGGGTAATTTATGAGTTCAACGATGCAAAGCTCGACATGGCAGAAGCTTCTTTTTTTAGAGAGTCACGACTCTGTGATAGCTTGGCACCAACAGGCATTTTCTCGAACCTTGAACGCCCGTCGTGCAAAAGAAATAACATCAGCCGCAAGACAAGCACGGGAGTTTTTTAGGAACTCTGCGGAATCAAATGTTTCAGTTAAACCACTACTAACATTTTACGGAGTGGCGAGCCTTAGCAGGTCTGTCGCACTTCTCCTCAATCCTAAAGGCGGGGAATCCGGCTTAACTCAAGGACACGGCATTACGACTGTAGAATGGCCAAAGACATTATCGGGTGAGATTTCCGCAGGACTTGCCGCACTTGGAGAGCTGAAGATAAAAACTTGCAAAGGCTTATTTTCAGACATTATCAAACAGACAGACAACACCATATGCATACACATAAATTCCTCTGCAGTTGAATGGCGGATACCATATCACTCTCCCGAACCCGGCGACGAACTGACCTTTGACGACTTAATGCTACGCCTACCGGACCTTAACTCAGAACATAAACGTTCTTCACAGACAGCTCTATATGCTTCAGCCGGATCATTAAGCTATGATCTTGATAACGGATTCAAGGCACAGGTAACATCTGATAATTTTCTAGAGTTTATTGATATCTACCGATCACATGGCTACCAAGTCACACAAGACACGCAAGACACCCCCTCTTATAACTTAAGTTGCGACGCCAAAAACTTTCAAGAAAACCCTCCTCAGTTTTTTCATTCATACATCAATAAAATGTTTAAAACCATACCGGTTTTACATATCACAAAACCATTAAAAAGCGGCTCTCGCTATTCTCAAATCGCCATTACATACATGCTATCCTATTTTCTTGGCATGCTTAGTCGTTACTACCCAACCCATTGGACGTCACTATTCAGCGGGGAAAAGGGTGATGGGCGGTGGCCAGAAATATACCTGACTCAAAAGTATATTGACCTTTGCTTTCCTGAATTAATTTTAGAGTTTCTAGATGACAACTTAGCTTTAAATAAGAAAACCAAGTCTACACCTAGCTAGAGACGACAATGATGCTTCAGTCCGTGCAAGGGATACCGTTGCTTTGGTTCATACCAGTAGTTGCACTGCGCCACATTCTGATGCGGCCGCTGGGTAGTCTATATAAAGATAGGGATTCGAACCCCTTCCTAACCGCCTATAGGCCGCTTAAGGCCAGCAAAAACGAGGATATCCCCTCCCTCACTTGGCGTGAGGCGGCCCCCAGCGGCCCCGTTTATGCCCTAATTATGCCCTAGCCGCCTGCAGTTCGTCGCCTTAAATTCCACAAACGGCCAACCTCGATTACTGTTTGTACATACAGTACTTGAGATTCAAGCTATGAACGTAGACATGGACACCGATGATTGGCTCGGTTGCCCCACTCCACTTGAGATGTACCAGCACCAATGCTCAATCCTCGTAGATGAGCTGGTGGAGACAGAGCGCATGCTGCGTCGAGCGCGGGCGAATATCGCTGGCCTTGTGCAGATGAATGACCTGCTGATGGCTGGCAAGGCGGATGCAGAAGAAAGGCTTGCAGCAGCTGAGGAAAAGATCGGCATGCTGGAACAGCAGTACTCGTTTGCCTCTGTGCAAAGCGTGAAGATTATTACCGGGCAGCGCGACCATTTGCTCAGGGAGAATCAGCGTCTACTGGTCGAGCTTAGCGTTTACAAACAGCCATTAGCCTAACTCGCCAGTGCGCACCGGCGAGTTAGGTAGTCAAAACTTACCAGACGTTGAGGGCGACGATCACGCAGTCCACGGCTGAACGTCAACCATATAGCAATCTACGCAATCTGCGGTTATCACGGTATTTGCGATCACAGGACGACTTGCTTTTGGTCGCAAGAATCCAGAGCGAATTGATGCGGTGTGAACGCCGACGTTTACTGTATTCCGCGAGCCCCGCGCATCGATAGAAACTGTATCGATGCAGTAGTTCATGCCCATCCCCTCGCCGCAAAACTCACCACCAGAATTAATAATTCTAGTAGAGTCTTGGCCTTCAACAACTACACCCCAAGTATTCTGAGTTGGGCCAATCCCTGGCTCAATACCGGTGCAATAGCTATCGATGACAGTGTTGAATGACCCACCATTATCGATAAGCAGCATGCATCGACCGCTCCAGTCCGACGACGTAATCCGCTCTACGGTGCAGTGCTGCGCGTAGTGCATGTGCAAGCCAATAGTGCTATTACCGGTAAATTCAAGATCCCGAATATATACGTTCTGAATCGGACGAACAGTCGCAACTACAGACCCCAAAGGAGCGTCACGTTTCAGAACACGATCGAGCGTTAATGTGCTTCCACGACGAGCGATGATCTGACGAACTTCCATCGGTCCATCAGTAGGAAGTGGTTGCACTGGGAAGTTCGTATTGTTGCTAGAAATTACAATCCACTGCCCGTTAGAGTATTTTGTGATATCTGCAACTTCGATCATATTAGCCCCAGCAGCTGCCGCGACCGTCATGTAGCTTGCAGGGCGAACCCAACCTTCGTAATCGATTGCTGCGAAACTCGGGTTCGTCGGATCGGTTGGGCTTCTGCCTACGCCGCTGGAGTCGATGGTAACCTTAGATATGCCTGGTGCAGGTTCAATGATAACTCCATGATATGGCTGGCCTGCGGTATCGTTAAGATCCACACGCGTTCCAATAGGGCATGAAGTACCATCAATCTGAATCCATCGGTTTCCTTGTGCTAGAGCATCAATGATTGCTGGACCATTATCGGATTCAGGATCAGGGGTAATAACGTAAGGGGTGCTTGGATAGATACTCATTTTTTCCTCTATTACAGTAAGATTACAGAGGAAATATATCAAAACAAAACTAACAAACCAACAAGAAAATCACAAAAAAATAACATCCTTTAGAAACTAAAAAAAGGCCCCACTCACATCGTGAGCAGGGCCTAACATGAAGCTTGGAAAGTCAGCCCTCTATCTTCGACCATTTCAAAATATAGTTGCCAACACTCCCTTCATTTCCATCGATCGCAATTGAGTAAGTGAAACCCTTCTCTGCTTTAAACTCGCCATAGCTTGTAATTTCAAAGTCGGATTTGTCGTTATTCGATGCTGCAACTGGCATTGAGTCCATACTAGTGCTTGCGTATACGGCCAAAACAGTGTCGAAATCTGAGCCAGTCGTCTCGAAAGCGTACGTTCCGCTTTCTGGTGCTGTCCACCTACACCAGACCGAATTATAAGGTTTAGAAAACGGTATGTGCCCTAACTCACCCAATTGGTTAGATGCACCTTTATTACTACCCAAAACCTTTCCGCCACCCCCGCTGATGACTGTTGCAGATGAGAAATTATTTGCACAGCTTGCGGGCAGCTTGACGTCATAAGTAAACACGTACAATGCAGACCCTACGCCAACTAAAAAAACCAAGAAAGAACTGGCAAAAATATAACCTGGCACATCATGCTGCTTTTTCACCTTCTGGCCTATAACCTTGCGCTCACTGCCATCGAAAAACCTCTTGCAGAGATCGCTAACGGGCATTTCTATAAAGCGCCAAAACACATACGCCAAGGGAGTTATAAACAAGATGCTAACAATAGTCAAAATTACAGCAACTAGCGCGTTTGGAATCCCCCAACCGACAAGGTATCCAATCACTATTGGTGCGATGCCTGTGGAATCTTGCTGAGACCACATAAACATGAGTGTGATCGGATGAAGCAAATATAGACTAAATGAAATCCTACCAAAAAACGTTAATATGTTTGAGTTAAGAAAGTTCGCAGAGCGAACACTGCCAAATGCAAGAACTGCAACAATGATAGCCGCAGCAGCAGACTGAACAATGATAGCGACCGAAATAACGGTACTTCTGTACGGAATTGGATTTTGCGTTCCGACGATAACAGGCACAGCAAAAAAGAAAACCGCGATACCAATTAGAAGAAGTGCACCCCGCCACTTCACAAAATCCACAACATCCTTACCATAAAGAAAAGCAAGCGATCCGAAAAGAAATGCGTGCAGGTAGGCCGTCCTTGACCAGGTCGTTCCGAACGGATCGTACTCATACCAAAACTTAAATAGTGACAGCATCGCTAGCAATCCACACATCGCCAGCATGCTTCGCCGACCAGCAATGGACACTACTGACATAGCCAATAGAATAACAACGCTACCAATCAGTTCTGTTTGCAGAGTCCACATTACCCCATTGATAGAAACATCAAGCAATAGGGCATTATGAAAAACATCGTTAACAGTAAAATCACCAGATAGTCGCAATCCGAAAACTGAGTTCAGAAACCAAAACAAAAGAACAGTAGCAATTGCCGCCGGGTATATCCTGAACACCCTTCTAACAACAAATTCTAACGAAAGCTTTGTCGTAACACCGCTTCTTTGAAGAGAGTAGCTAAGGACAAACCCACTTAGCACAAAGAAAAAAAGTACCGGGGGCGATATGGGCCCTCCAGCTGCAAAAATACTATATATATAAGACAACCAATAATCTAACCCTGAGGATTGATCAGTTGAGCTTATTAGCTGATCTCGAACACCGTACCTGGTTAGGTACATTGATTGTCCTACATGGAATGCAGCGACTAGTATTGCTGCCAAGCCACGCGCCGACTCTAGAGGCGCAAAAAACAACTGCTTCTTCTCGCTCATAAATACTCATGAAATTGCGTCAAAGTAGACACATGAAGTTTTTTTTCGCGAAAATGAGTCATATTGCTTGACCTCCATGTCCGCCATAGCCCTTTTAAACACAGGGTCTGGCGATATTACCATGATGATGGTATTCGGCCATACAATTGCTATCATTCAGATACATTTCTATCGGCACGAGCCGACCATAGCAACAAGCTCTGCTTCGTAAGCGATCCGTTGTCGACGCTCTGCCAGCAACGCGCGCACTTTCAGCTCCAGACCGTCAGTCTTCTTCAAGGCAGTGGTGGCCCAAGGCGGAGCCGCCACTACTTTCGTATTGCAGGGCACCAGTACCGGCACCTCCACTCTCACGGTGCGCACTTCTGACTCCTTGGCCGCACACCCCATCAGCAGCACCAACACACAAGCGGCCAGTAACAACTTCATAGCCCCAGCTCCACATCGATAATTTCCCCCGCCGCTTCGGCGGGATCGCCGCCTGTTCGCTCCCGCAGCAACTTATTCGCAGCGGCATAATCTGGCTGAGATTCTTGTCTCGCCTTCTCCTGGGCCAGTGCGGCATTCCGCTCCCGCAAGTGCCCCGCCTGTACCAGATCACCAAGTTTCCTGCCCTGCTCCACTGCTAGCGCTTCCAGGTTGTCACGGGCCAAAGCCGCCTTGACCAGGCTTGCATTCGAAACATCGAGCAGCGGCCTATAATGTCGAGCGCTCAGCCACACACCTCCGCCGACGCCTAGCAATGACACAAGGATGGCTGCTAGACCTAGGCCAACTAGCTTCTGCATCGAAGTCATGCCAGAACCCTCAATGCCACTTGATACAGGGCCATTCGATCGGCTGCACCATTCGGCATCTTGCCCTTGCTGCCCGTGTTAATAATGCTACCGATATTCTGGATGTCGCCAGCATCGGCCAGCGGGTTCAGCCCGTTTACGTACCAATACCAGGCCGCCGACAGCGCCGCGTATTGCGGCTGCGCCAGCAGATCAGGGTGATTGATCAAGTCGACACCCAGAGCTTCACCGCAAGCACGATGGTTGTCCTTGCCAGTGATCTGGATCAGGCCGCGCCCTCGGTAGTCATAACCTTCACCCGTTGTCTCAGGGCCGTTGCCCATACGACCGCCATAGACGGCATTCCCCATGCGCTCCGAACTTCCCGCCAACTCGGCGGCACGCGGCACCAGGGACCGCCAGCGGGAACCCGGGCGAGCGGCATTACCTAAAGCAATGATTCTCTCCTGCGTGTAGTTCAGGCTTTCGACCAGGCGCGTCAAATGGCAGGACTCATGCCCCACTTGGGCAATGAAAGCCGCGATCCGTTTGGGCGTGACGATGCCGTACTTATTCATCGCAGTATTCAGTACAGGAACAAAAACACCGGCTTGGCGGCCGGCGTTCGGAAGTATCTGCAGCAGTAGCTGCGTAGTTATGGACATAGCTGTCTCCAGAAGGAATATTAACCAGTGCTGGCTGATTTAATTACTTGTTGATGAGTATCGTAAACGCCGCAAAATACAACCGAACAAGTTACATTCCACTCCCCAAAATGCAAGGCATCGATAATTACGAGAAACCTCATAATGTAAGGGATCGCGCCCACGAACTCAGACCTCGGAATATTTACTTAAGGCACTCAAGCCCAACTACCATCAGCTGGCGCTTACCCCAATAACGCCGGCCGTGTTACCGGCACGGTTAACAATTGTTAGCTTACTCGATACGCCGCTGAGCGGTGCACCCGGCGTTATGCTATCGAGAGATAGGAAGCCATCAACTAGCGAAATTCTATTAAGAGTCGCTCCGGCGTCTTTCCCCTCCCGGCCCGAACTTGTTTCTGTTACATGATTCATCATGCTTGTCACAGAAGAATTCTCGAACGCATAAATTCCGAAGCTTCCTGTATATATCGCACGAATACCGTGTATGAAAACCTCAGATGTGCCCAAGGCAATCACCCCAAACGTACCACCTGACAAGTTAGTACCCGGCAAAACCTGGCAGCCCGTACAATCTCCCTGAAACTGAATACATGCATTGGTCGGATTTGAAACTCTCGCTTTGACACTGACTCTTCTGGCGCTGTCCACCAGTACCCCCTGTGCCGATGAATTTCGAACAGAGCAATCTATATCAAGCCCATCGACTCGCCCGGTACCGGTCCTTCGAACACTTACGCCAGGGCCGACGAAACTGGTTAGACCAATCATGGTCAAGGCGCCAACGGTGGTGTCAATTAGATCGCCAGCGCCAAATACACCAATTTGCACTCCACCCGTTACTTCGGATGTCCAATCCTCGCCAGTCAATCCGTTGATATAGTTTCCGTATTTGTTATCACCTGTCGCGTTGGCGATTGCACCGATCACGCCGCATCGAATGGAAACGCAGCCCACGATGCCGCTATAGGAACAGCTCTCCAGCACATGACCTGTATCTAGGCAGTTTATCGCAACGTTACCGGTATTTACCGAGTGGCTCGCGCTACAGAAGAAACCATCAGCCGCCTTGCCAGTCACCCCGCAATCCAGAGCCGTGCAATTTGTAGTGTGAACACGTAATCCGTCACCAGCAGTAGAAATGCCAATACCTGGAACCGCTCCGAAGCCAAGCGCCCCCACCCCGCGAACCAGTGTAAGGTGGCAGTCCGTACAGTCCACAAGACTAACGCTGACAGTCCGAACTGTGAGGCTAGATTCGCGACCGGCTTTATTCGAATCTACGGTAAATCCTTTAAATTCAAGCCGAGACTTTCCTACCGCAGAAAGAGTGTATTCAAAGTTGGTCCCATCCATTGCCATGATGGCGGCTTCGGGAGTTCTTGCCTCCAACCTGAGTATGTTGACAGGTATGACGATTGGTCTACTTGACATACTTCGAGCGTCCCAAACCACTTGCTTACCTTGCGATACGGCCAGCAAACGATCCCAAGCGTCGGCATCATCGGTTACGCCGTCCTCCTTTCCGCCGGCCATCTTCAGTGTGTAGGCACCTGCATGTTTTAACCTCCAGCGGCCACCGTCATCGGCGACCACAACGGTGAAGTCGTTGCCCGCTGTCGTCGTGTCCGCCCTGTCGAGGTGATAACGACTATTGATCACGCCAGCGCCCGAGCTGTATTCCAACACTTCTGCATAGGGTGATCCAAACTTCGACAAAGTCTTGAGTTCGGCCATGGTGTCAACTTGACGATAGACACGCCCTACCCCGGCAGAGCCTTTTCGCGAATCAACGGGATTGGCTAGCTCCTGCCGGAGAGCCATATCACCCACCGCTCTCAGCTTTGGCGAATCAGTAGCCCACGTCCCCGTCAGAGTCAGAGGCAAGTCTTCCTGATTAATAATGCTGTAGAGTTCGCCGGAACGCTGCACCAACTGCCTGGGCCGCTGAATTACGGCGCCAGCGGCGTAGGCTAGAAATTCACTTTCATAACCCGAATTCATGAGTAGCTGGTCAAATTTCAGCTTGGCTTCAATAAGCACCTGATCGATTTCATGTCGCACCTGTTCGACTGCTGTTGCTACATCCAGCGTCGAAATATCAAGCAACATGGGGGCAACATATCCATATCGACTGATTCGAATATCGATACGATCTGTAGTTGAGTAAAAGAAAACGCGAGCATTTGCGTCGGCAAGGAATGGGTTTTCGAGGGGCACGGTGCCGGCCGAATCCGAAAACAAGATGGCTCGTTCCTGCGAGCCGTGGGCGAACACATCCACAGATGCATTAGGCAATAGAGCACCATCTTCGGCCCGCGCGGCAAAGAACTGAATAGGCTGCATAGTTATTCTCGGAGGAGTATTTAAGAAAACTTCAAGAAAAAAACCATCTAGCGCATCAACTAAAGTAGCTGCTAATCAATTTTCTCAGCCAGCAAGAATTTCCTCACCAGCAATGCAAATGAATTAAACAGGCTACTTAGCTAATAGAGCTTTAGGTTTTAAAAGTGATTACTGGGGCAAAGTTGAGCTGTGAGCGAACGCTGCTCCAGGTATCAAATGCCGCAGCCCGTAAGTAATAAGTTGTTCCTGGCGCCAACCCAGTGATCTGACCAGCCTGCGAGGCGCCCTGATAACCAATCGTGCCCGTGACCGTGGGATCGAACCCGGCCGTGGTTGCATACACGAACATGTAGCCAGCCTTGTCAGCTGCGGCACTAGTGTTACAACTGACATTCGCGGTGGTCCCGCTCACAGTCGCCGCTGTGCCGCTGACGGCCGGCGGCGCGGTGTTCACCACCACCAGAGCGGAAACAGGGGCGTTACCCGCTGCGTTTCGCTCAATGATTTCAATCCGGTAGCTGCGTACCAGCGGTCCATCGACCAGGGCATCTGCCAACTGGTAAGTGAACGTGGTGGCGGTGGTGGCAACTTCACGCAACAAGGCGTTCGTGGCTGCGTTGCGGATTCTGACCAGCCGATCTGCGGCGTGTGCCCCAGCTGCCCAACCAACGGTGAAGTAAGGTGCCTCGAACGCGCCCACTAGCTGCAATCCCTGGGCAGCGCCTGGTACAACTCGCACTGGCGACAATGTGATGCTGTAGGGCGTCACATCAGCCAAGTCCTCCGACGCCCGGCCAAACACGTTGAACGAGCGGAACTTCACCCACACCGTTTTGCCGATTTGGTCGGTGGTATAGCTGTACTTCCAGATCGCGTCATCAAGCCGCACAAACTGAGCGTCCACAGGGTGGCTGGAAACCGACGACCCCAGGCGCCCACGACGCAGGTACTGCAAATTGTAGGCGCCCGGCCCGGTGAGGGAAGCATCTCGATAGCTGATCAACTCACCATCAATCCAACACAATGTGGCACCACTATCCGCCTCGGCAGTGGTCGCGGCAGTAAGTTGATCGGCAACTGAAAGCTTTACCGACAAGGTGTTGGTGATATCCGGATCACCTCCCGCCGGCAACGGCGCCGTGAGCCTGCCAATGCGCGAGCGACCATAGACGGTCTCAACCATTCGATAGCTATCACCGTCGGCGCTGATCCAGATATCACAGCCGCCCCACGCCTCATCGGCCCCGGCGACCGCGCCCCAGATCTGCGTTTCACCGGGCAACAGCAGGCTTTCTGGTGGATTGAAGATAATCGGCGGCAGCACTGGCCCTGGTGCAGCATTCTGATTGCCTTGGTAACCGGTCTTGCTCTGCACTGGATAATTTGGTGCGCTGCCCGTCCCCAGCAACGCATCCTCGGCCACAACCGCGAGCTTGCCGTCTTCATCTTCCTCGACCGATATCAAGCGGACCAAGCGTCGATCAAGCTTCAACGCCGGTTCCGTGATCGTGATTAGATCCATCGGCTCAAGTAGCACATGCTGCCAGCCGAGGGAAAAATGGTATTCGTTACGGATGTACAGCTTGCGCTGCACCAACAGCTGCGCCGAGTGCGACGCAATGGCCGTATCGCAGATCTCGTACGCCTTGATGGTGTCCATCGGCTTGGACCCGAATTGCTCGATGGCTGCCTGATCCGGTGCGCGCACCACGTCCGTGTTGTACTCATGATCGCGATCAAGAATCTCCAGCGACACCTCGTTGTAGCTGTCGGCCTGGCTCTTGATCTTCAGCTGAATCGGCGGTTCGCCCTCTTCCGCTAAAAAGTCGTCATCTGTGAGGTGCGCTACGGGCGTGACATTCGGATACCAGGTAACACCGTTTCCCGTGACGACCTGATCACCAAATGGAATCACCTTCATCTTGCCGGCAGACCAGATCACCTCGCTGTTAGTCAATTGCAACCAGCGCGTAATGGCTTCGCTGCAGGGGGCCTGCTCATCCAGCACAGGACTGAGCAAAAGGTTTTCCGCCAGGCAGTAATCGCGATAGTTGCTCAGGTCATCAATCCAGCGCGGATCAAAGCCTATGCCGTCCAGCGGATCCAGCAGTAGCCCGGGCAGAAAGAGCCCGGGGTTGGCGTCGGGCAAGCCGGGCACCTGGTAGGGACCGTCGACCTCAAAGGTGTGGTTCTGCACGCCGGCATTGTCGTTGAGCAAATAGCGGGCAGCGTAAACGTACGACGTGTCCGAATAAGCGATCGCCTCGGTCGGGTGCTTTGTCTCAAGGTATCCCCAAACCGGCTGATCCGCGGTGCCCGGCATGAAGCTGAAACCGATCTGTGCCAACGCCGACTGCGTAACGCCATCGACTACCTTGTCGGCAAAGACTTCTTTGTCACGAAAAATCCGACGCACCGCGCTGAGCTTTCCCCGGCCAATACCGAGGATGATCGCGGCGTAGTAGGTATAGGTCGTGTCTTTCTGCGTTGCGCCACCGCCGCCCTTGCCACCGGTTTTGGTCGTGGTGGTTTTGGCAACCGCTTCGAAATCGGTGTAATAGATCAGGTTGGGACTGATTCGGTTACGACCGGCAATCCAGGCGATGGGTTTGCCGCTGGCACTGCTCTGGATCTGCAGCGCGTTAATACGAGTCGCGCTGTTGGAAATTGAACTACCGCCACCTCCCCCCATCACTGCCTCCAAAACTGTCGAGTGTGTAATAACGCACTGGTCTACTGGCCAGGCGCTCTTCGCGCATATCGGCGACTTCGACGCCGATAGCTAGAAACGAATGAATGACCCGGTGCTCATCGATGACCACAGCGCCATGGCTATAGGTGCGGCCGAACTGCCAGATGGCGACATCTCCGGGTTGCGGGGATTCGACCTGGTGCCCGTACTCTTCAAGCCAGGACAGGTAAAGCTCCTTGCTGCGGTGCAGATGCCAATCCTGCGCGTAGGCACCGGGATCGATCCAAGGCAAGAGACCAACCGAGTGGTAAACCTCAATAAGCAACCAGGCACAGTCCACGCCCACGCCCAGCAGATGCTGACGGTGCTCGTAGGGTGTCTTGAGCCAACGTCGGGCCTCGGCAATCACCGCTTCGCGCTGCTGCAGCTCAAGATCGCTCATACAGAAGTCTCAGCTACGGGGATAAAGGGCATGCCGCGATAACGTCCGCGGTTGCCAAACTTGTTGGTGCAGGCGTCGAGTGTGCGCGGGCAGCCGGGGTAAATAAGGAACTGATCACCCACTTGCAGCTCTGCCGGTAGCCCGAGTATCAGAGTGACGGCACCGTCGGCCGTTTGGCGACGAACAGTGCGCGAAACACCAGCATTCCCGCCGTTCACAAAGCGAATCACACCCTGATCAAACCACCCATTTTGCGCGCCGATGTTGGTGCGAATACGAAGGCCGCTCGTGGACTCCAGCACCGAACCCGCAGTTTCGAACAACGAGCGATTCACACCGCAATCGTCGCTATAAACAGTACGCAGGCATCCTGGCTGATAGACCCCTTTAGGCACCTTGGTATCAAGCAGCTCCATCGGCGACTTGACCGAAAACGTCGCCTGCTCGCGGTCGGCAGGATCTACCTCGGCCACTCGCCCAATAAAGCGCAATACAGTGCCGATCACAGGCGCAGTCCAATCGGGCATGAACGCCCGGGATAGCGACAAGGAAGCGCCATCAAAGCCCCCTCCGGCGATGAATGCCAGAATAGGCTCACCCAGCAGCGTATCCTCGATTCCGGCGTAAAGGGTAACGCTCAGGGTATCGACCTCTACCCCTCGCACCGTCCGGATCCCGGTACGCTTTAGTAGTGGCCCTGACGCCGAGTAATTCGCACCATCAGCGAATAACTGCACCCCGGCATCGGTGTATCGCAGCACCTGCCCACTCGCCAGGGTGATGGTGTATAGATCGGCCATCACAAAGCTTCGGGCCGTGGCCAGAAACTGCCTCAACTCGGGACTGACATCGATCATGGTTTGATGCTCGTAAAAGAAACGTTTTTCATCTCCCAAATCCGGCCGAACGGCTGCGCGCCGTCCAGCGAATCTGAATCGTATGCACAGCGAAAAAAGAACGCGCCGGTCCATTCAAGCGCCAAGCCCATGGCAGGGGCCTTAGCAAAGGTGATTTTGCCAAGAGCATCGACGCTGTAAGCAGTCACGGGCACCCCAGCGACCGTCAACAGGTCTATGTTGACCACGCCATAAACGGGTTCTACCCACCCCTCGATGGCCCGCGACAGCTGAAACGTTCGGGTAACCCCGTCGCCAAAGCCGAAGCGATGCTTGGTCACTTGGTGATCGGTCCTATCGAAATACAGGAAGTCCCCGAACTGCCCTTTGCGCTGATTGAAGAACGCGACCAGCCGCGACCATTCATCCAGGCCGGGACGTTTGCGTACCGCGTTGTAGTTGATCTGAAACGTCCAAAACGGCGCTGGGTAATACGCCGTGGTACGACGCCGTCCACTAGCTGACTTTTGCACTCCCGTGCTCCATGCAGGAGATTTTTTGGCAAGGAACGTTTGCCCTGGCATATAGGGCAAAACATCGTCCGCCATAACACCGCGATCCGGTAAACCGGCAATCCAACGCGCTGGAAAAAAAGGCCCGAGCAGCATGAAAACTCCTTTATGCCTTGAGGGCACCGTTGCGCTGCAGCTTCTGCATTTCAAGAGCAAATACCCTGGCGTTGCGCCGGATATCCGCCGGCGTCAGCCGGCCGCTGCTGTCGTGATAGTGATAGCCACCAACGCCACCGCCGCCCAACTGACCATCACCGTTCGCGGCCTGGCGGATCACGTTGGCGTACTGCTTGGGCAGAACCATTTCCTGTTCATGGAGCTGGGTCATCGGGTTCACCCCAGCCGGGATGTCATAACCACCCTCAGCAGAGGCCACGTTCTTGATCAGGCCGAATACGAACGCACCAGCGGCAACACCGGCAGCAACGCCCAAAGCTGGCCCGATGATCGGGATTGCAGACATTGCTGCAAACGCACCCGCGATCGCCTGGTAAGCGCTGGAAATGATGTTGCTGATGGTGGCAGCACCCCAGACCGCGACGGACATCGCGGCGCCACCGATCTCGGCCGCTGTTCGCAACCCGACGCCGGTTACGGTCGCCCCGGTTTTTGCCGTTTCACCGAATACCCAAGCCATCAAAGGTTTGGTGACCATGTTTTCGACAAACGCGGTACCGATGCTGCCAAAAATTCCTTTCAGCAGCCCCTGAGTGCTCATCGTCCCGGTGAGGATGCCGTTTAGCCCGCTACTCCAGCTGGACTGCAAACTCCCCATCATCCCGGTCCAATTACTCTGGGATTCCATGGTTTGCTGCCGGCCGATCACAGCCATGCTGTTTCGGTGAGTCTGCTCCAGGGCGAGGATCTGCTGCTGGACCTGCTGCAGGGCGACCGGGTTGCGGTCGGGATCCTGGTCCAATAGCGCCTTGCGTTGCGCCAAGGCTTCAGCCTCGATCGCGTACCGCTGTTTTTCGAACTCGGCCTGAGATTGCAGCAATTGACCCTGAGTGATCAGGTTGGCCTGCAGGTCCAACTGGGCCATCTGTTCGGCATGGGCAACATCGGTCAACCGGGCCTGTTTATCAGCAGCATATTCCTGCTGCTTCATATTGGTGATTTGTTGCTGTTTCTCCCGCTCGACGGCGACCACTTCGGCAGCTGCCTTTCGGTATTCCTGGCTGTCCTGGCCATAAAGCTGCCGGCTGCGCTCCAACGTTTGCTGAGCGATATTCAACCGTGCGTCCATGTTGTTGCGGTATTGCTGCGCCTGAGCCTGAAGGTCTGCGAATGCCTGGCCTTCATCCTGGCGGCGCAACGATCCCAATGCGGTCAAGTAATTGCGCTGCACGCCCAGCCGTTCCTTGGCCGTCAAGTCGGTGCGCTTGAGGATCCCTTGCCAGTAGTCCGCTTCCTGTTGCTGCGAGAACTGGAGAAACGTGCCCTGCTCGGCCTGCTGCTGGGCGTGCGCGACCTTTTGCGCATCCAGCGCTTCGGACCATTCGCTGACTCGCGAGGTTGCTTTGCCGGGTGCTGTTGCAGGGGTCTCAGTTTTCTTCGGTGGCGTTGTCGCCTCCTCAACCTTTTTTCGATGCTCAATTGCGGCGGCATAACCGGCTTCAAGCTTCGTCAGCCGAGCGACTTCGATACCGTAAGCTGTTGGTGCTGTCCGGCCCTGCTGAGGCGCTTTAGTCATCGCGGTGTCGCCCGTTGCCGCCATGTCAGCCACCTTCCGGCGCTGCTCTTCAATGCGTGCAACACGGGAGCGCATACCGGCGTCCACCTCGTCTACCTTGTTGGAGACAAGTTGCATGTTCTCCAACAGCAGACGCTCCTCCACCAATGCCGCTTCGAGGGGAGCCTTACTACCATTACCACGCGGACCAGGCTTGAAGTCCTTGAGGATGGCTTCATAGCGAGCAACGTTCGCTGCAACTTCGTCGACTGTTACCCCAACGCCTGTCATTCCTTTCAACAGACTATTGAACCAACTGGCCGTCTCAGCCAGTCGCTTGTTCAGGCTGACAAAAACAGGCTCCAGAATCGTGCCAATAGTGACCTGCAGCTCGTTGCTTTTTGAATCAAGTTCGGCCTGGCTACCTGTCAAGCCGTCAGCCGCTTTCGCTGCGTTGCCGACCTGGGCTTCAGTTTCTTTCATTACCCCGTTGTATTCAGCTGTGATCTTCTGTGAATCGGTCAACTTGTCGCGCGTGGTACCAATACTCTTGGCATATTCCTCCCACATCTTTGCAACGTTTTTCGTTACACCGGCGTTGTCGACCAACACTGAGTTTTCATTCTTCAAACCTTCGGTAGCCGACACTACGGCTTCCGAAAGACTAAGGTTCGCCTGCCGGTTAAAGGCAGCAGCATCTTTCAAGCGCGTAATGACGCTCACTGCCTGGTCAACGTTGTAGCCCCGGCTCAGCAGATTTTGAAGTGCTTTTGCCGAATCTCCGACACTGATCAGGCCGTCAGCAGCAAGTTTGTTTGCCTCATCCATGGCGCGGCCAATACCAACACCTGCGTGATTGGCGACCGCCTCTAAACCCCGATAAGCTGCCTGCTGCTGAATTGCCGCATCCTTGCTGTCAACAACCAACTGCTTGACCTTGAACGCACCGAGTGCAAAAACACCGATCAGGCCAGCGGCAACACTTGAAAGCCCAGAGCGCATGATGGTGCTGACGCCGCCCAACGCATCATTGACCGCCGGACCAAAACGGCTTAGTTGCGTTTGGCTGCCCACCATTTCGGTATTGATAGACCTCAGCTCGCGACTGAAAGTCGTTCGAGCATCACGCATGTTCCGCTCAATGCTTTCGATTGCACGGTCAAAGCCTTGGGTGCCGGCAGTGAACTGGTACGCGATATTTCTATCCATGCCGAAACCTCACATTGCAGACGTAAAAACTCCGCCGAGGCGGAGTTAGTGGGTGATGGCGAAAAATGCCAGATAAGGGTCATGCGGGCGGGACAAATGCATCCAACGCCCCACGCAGATGCTCAGGCAGATCCGCGCGCATATCTGTCGCCATTGCCGCCAAGTTGCTAGCCAGGTCAGGCGCATCCGTAACGCCTTCAGTCGGCTTGTATCCCATGTAACCAGCCACGAGCACGTGCACGGGTGGATGATGCCGCCAGTAGTCCGTCATATGCCCCACCATCACCATGTCCCAGTCACGCCGCAGCGTGACCGGGCTTTGGCCTGTGCTGGCGATCAAGTGAGCGTAGAGCTGGCCCCAGTCGAAGGGGCCTGGCCTTCCCCCGGCGCAGGCTCCGTCACTTCCAACCCAGAAGCGCCCATAACGGCTTCGAGTGCGTCGCGGAAATTGCGCAGGTCAAGCAGCCCTGATACTTCCTGGCGATCCATGTCAGGGTAATTTCGACGGAGCGCGGCGTGCGTGGCATCGATCACCGTGGCAATCGCATCCTTATCCATGTTTCCGGCCATGACGCGGTTGATCCGCTCCAGCAACTGCTCCAGATCGCCCAACGCCAATGGCGGAATAGTCAGTGTCTTACCAGGAAACTGGAAGTCCACACCGGGGATATTGACGGTCATTCGCTAGAACTCCAGTAAGCGACTTCGCCGAACTCATCCGCGTAGCCGGTGAATTCAAAGTCAGGAATGGTGTAATCGTCCTGCTTGGTCGAAAGACTCAACTTGTTGCTGACGAAGTTGGGCACGCGGACGTAAATCGACTTGCCTTTGTATTTCAGATACAGCTCACCCTGGAACACCGGCATATCGCCCATCGGCAAGTTGCGCACGGAAAGGCTCTTGCCGGTGGCGACCGAGTAGCGGTAATCGATAAATACCGGCACGCCTTCGTCCGCAGCGGCGAAAGCGTATTCACCGGTACCTGAGTCATAGGTGTATTCCCCCTTGGCCGGCGCTGCCAGTACACGGGTGAACGGGGCTGCACCGCCGCCGCGAACACCCAAGTCACCGGCCAAGAGGCCAGCACCTGGCGGGGTGACGATGATCTTGCCGCCGGCAGGAATATCCTGGGGAGTGGTTGCGTGGTGCACAAGCACCTGGCCGGGCTGGAGGGTTTGCCCGAACACCAGGGCATTCATTTGCGACAGGCTGATCTGCGCCGCCTTGGCCTTGCCCGATAGCTTGCCTTGACCGCGCGCCGCATCCACGGCGAATTGCTCGCTACCGAACAGCTCCTTGGAGTCGTACGACAGATCAACCGATGCTTCCTGCATGATGCCCAGTAGGATCGGGGTGGGTGACGCTAGGGCGTTGCCATAGGCGTCCATCAGCGGGGTTGCGTAAAACAACCCACTGCCGAATGCAATTTGCATAATTTATTCCTCAGTAAAAGGTGGGGCCGGTGGTCAAGTCGCCGGTGTTGCACAAGTAGGTGAAGCGATAGCGGACCAGGCAGTTGCCGGCGGTGTTGTCCCCTTCGTCCTCAATCCAGTCGATGTAAAACCGCTGGACCCGGTCCGCTTCCGGAAACGCATCCTCTGTTGCCAGCACCGCATGTACGGCTACCTTCACCAGGTCAGCCACCTGGTCCCAGGCGGCCCCTGTAACAGTGTCTTCCCGAGCGATAATTTCTACCGTCAGTTCGAACTGGTTGCGGTCCACGGAAAAGCTTTCCCGCTCAGTAGTTTCAAGGCTGGGCCGCAGCACTAGCGCCGGAGTCATGTCGCGTGTGATCGCCTCGGTACGGCTGCGAAACACGCGGTCAGCCGCCGGCGTATCGGCAGCCAGGATCAGCGCCTGCGCCTTTGCGACGATGCGTTCTTGGATCGAAGGCATGGATTAAACCTTGGTGAGTGAGGCCAGGCTGAAGGCGCCGTCATCGATCATCCGGCAGTCACGGACCCGAAAGGCCACGCCACCTACGGTGATCAGCTTGGGATTTCTGATACCGAGGCGTTCAGCGTCGGAGGTAATGACAAGGATCTCGTAGCCGGTGGACTGGCTATTGGTGCCGCCCATGCCATGGATCTCATCTGGCATGTCGCGTGCCGCCAGAAACGGCTCACCATCGACGGCTCCGCCAACGTCAAAGTCCTCAAGGAAACCCCTGAGGTCTTCGTCAAGCATCGGGGCTCACCTTTTGCTTGCGTCCACCTTCACCCACCGGTGCCGGCGATGGCCCGGACACCACGACTTCCAACTGGTGACGAAAGCGATCTGCCACGTCGTCCGGCAGCTCTACTAAGCCACCTTGGCCGACCAGGCTGTTGTCTGGCCGGCGGAACGAACCTGACAGGACGGTATATGTTTTATTCGGCATCGCCGGTCCCTCCAGCTTTGTCCACCTTCACGAGCCGCTGATCCAGCGCCTTGTCCGGCTCACCGGGGATCACGATCACCTCCCCGACTTTGAACTGGACGGGCTCCAGAATGGAGTAGCGCCCCTTTTTCTTTTCGACCGGCTCAAGGCAGTGCTTTCGGGCGCTGGCCTGGGCGTCTGTCAGGATCAACTCACCACCGTAAAGGGTGATGGTCTCTGTCACGCGGTATTTCGGCATATCAGTGTCCTCGGTGAGGTGGCGGGCCGACCGGCTTATGCCACCAACTGGTTAAGGACGGCGTACTGCCAGCGGCCAAAACCGACGTTGCGCCAGGTGTCGACACCATACTGATGCGCGTCGTTGTCAAACTCGTATTCCGAGCCTTCCGCCTTCGCTTTCATTGCGACGTCGGTTTCCTGCTGACGGATGAACGCTTTCAAACGGCCATCGGTACGCAGGGTCACGAACTTGTCCTGCCAGGCATTGAGGCGCACGTTACCGACCACGCGGACCACCACGTTGTCGGGCATGACAATCTCGTTGATGTTGGTGCCGCGCGGAACGCTCAGCGCGGACTGAGCAACGCTCAACAGGTTGAACGGCACCATCACCAGGAACTCGCGAGCCAGTTCGTTGATGGGTTCGCCCTGATCATCCTTGAGGCTGGTGAGCTGGGTCACAGACCGGGCAACTGCCTGTTGGAATTCCTCGACACTCGGTCGGGTTGGTGTGCCATGAACAGCCGCCGCCAGCTCGGAAAGTTTGGTGGTGATTTTGTTCGACTGCACCCCGCTCTGGCCTTCTTCGTGGTCAACGTCGAAGAAGTACTGGCCGTCGTAGCAGACCTGGGTTTCGCCATTGAGTAACAGTACCGAAAGCAGCCTGGCCCAGTGTGCATTCGTGCGGTCGGCCAGCTCGCCGAGGCGGATGCGCAGTTGCCCGGTCTTGTCGCGGCGCAGCTCTTTGACCAGAACCTCAATGGTTGCTTCGAAGTGCAGGTTTTCGATTTCGAGTTCAGCACCGATGAAGCCCTTGGCATGACGGCCGCCGATCCACTCACGCAGCGTAGGTACCATACCGATCCACGGGTAGGTCTCTTTGGCCTGGTCGGAATCGAACAGGTTGGACACGGCGTCGATCCAGTTCGACCCCACATTCTGTTCGAGCATTTCGTAAAACATGCCGATGACGGCACGGCTGGAAAGTACTTCAGCACCCATGGGTGATTCTCCTGAAGAAGGATACGGTCAAAAAAGAAAGGGTTTGGGTGTTGCGTTAAGGCGCGACAGGCACTGCCTGGGCGGCGAACTTGACGATGCCGACGCCAGAGCGGACAAAACGGTGAACATGGCCGACCAGGCTGTTCCCTGCTGCGGTCAGCAGGAATGCGCCGCTGTCGCTGGCGTAAACCTGCTTGCCGATATCAGCAAGCGCCAGGGCAGCCACGGGCAGTTCAATCTTGCCTTCTTCGCGAAGACGGACGCGCACGGCCGCAGCGGCGCCGGTGCGGTTGTCGACGCCGCGATCAGCGAAACCGACAAAAAGGTCACCCGCCGCCAAAGGGCGCGCCAGCCCACTGGCAGCAATGATGCCAACGGCCGACCCTTCGAAGATCTGCACACCGGCGGCAACGGACAAGTCGTTGATGGTGCCGATCTCGTAAGCGCGGGGTGTATCGAGTGTAAGAGGCATGGGATTCTCCAGAGCCAGGATTTGAGGGACTTACCAGGTGCTTACTTTTTCAGAACCTTGACCAAACCACGGTCGGTGGCCTTGCGATAACCGTGGTAGGCCTCGAAGGTGCCAAACTCGGCGCGCAGTTCCTTATCGCCGTCCCAGGTCGCTTTGGCGCGCTCTTCCAGGGGCGCCTCTGGATCCTCTTCGGCGGCAGCTGGTGCAGCCGGTGGCGTGAGTGCGTTGGGTACCGCCGCAGGGACCTGGCTGCGAATGTCGGCAAGAGCAGTGGCGCGCTTGGACTTTTCGGCACCAATCACCTGTGCAGCCGCCTCGGCGCCGCTGGTTTTGCCATCGAACTTGAGGCTGGTGATCAGCTCTTCATGCCCGGGCAAAGCCGCCGCCTCGACTGCCTTGATGCGATCGCACTCGGCGCGAGCGCCAGCTGCATGTGCGTCATGCTCCAGGCTGGCCAGCAATTCCGCGTGATTCGCGGCCAAATATTCACGGGTGATGGCCGGCTTGTCGGTGGTTGGAGCTGTTACGGTGCTGCTGTTTGGTGCGGACATGGATCGATCTCCAGAGGGACTGCCGTTGAATTCGGCGATAAGGTTTTCAAGGGTGGATTCACGGTCGGCCATGCCCAGTTCCACGGCATCCGAGCCAATCCGCATGTCGCCCTGGCCGAAGTCAGCCAGGACGGTTTCAACACTGAGGCCGCGATAATTAGCGACGTCCTCGACGAAGATGTCGGTCAGGCGGTCGACGTGGGCCTGTGCGACAGCGCGGCCTGATTCGGTACCGAAGTCCGGCCGCTTTTTCGGGCTTTGGCTGCTGACGATTTCGAAGCTGCCGTCGTCGCCGCTCTTGCGCACCGTCAACACGGTGCCGATGGATCCCACGGCGCCGGTACGGCTCATGACAATTTCATGGGCCGCTGCCGCCATCCAGTAACCGGCACTGGCCGCGTTGCCGGACACATAGGCCACCACCCGCTTGGGAGACGCGCGGATCATCTGAGCAAACT
The DNA here is from genome assembly GCF_012985385.1 of Pseudomonas sp. WS 5503. Taxonomy (NCBI): domain Bacteria; kingdom Pseudomonadati; phylum Pseudomonadota; class Gammaproteobacteria; order Pseudomonadales; family Pseudomonadaceae; genus Pseudomonas; species Pseudomonas sp. WS 5503. The sequence continues at coordinate 18,010 of NZ_JAAQWI010000011.1, read as the reverse complement.
CAGCGATGCCGCTGGCAATGCCGCCAGGTGTATCCATCACCAGGATGATGGTGTCTGTTCGCGGATCATCAACGGCGGCGGTGAACTCTTTCGCCAGAACATCCAGTGAGGTTGCACCGGACAACGCCGTAAACAAGTTGGCATAGCGAAACACCGGGCCAGTGACTGGCAACAAGGCAACGTTGCCACGTTGAGTCACCGCCCGACTGTTTTGTAGGGGCTTGCCCTGCCTGGCTTCCAGCGCTTCTGGGCCTTCATGCTCCCGACGGGCAATGGCGGTGATGGTCTGCAGCATGTCCGGGGTAATGGCCCAGGGCTCGCGTGACACCAGGTCGAACGCCGTCACCCGGTGCACGGGTGCATCGGTTGGGTTGTCGCTCATAGTTAAGTCCGTTCAGGTAAGTCGGGATTGGCCGGCGGCTCATTGTCCGGGCGCGCCGTCGGTGAAGCTGAAAGCCCGTCATCGCGCCGGCGCTTCACTTCCAGGGCGCGCTGTTCGTGGTTTTCCTCCCAGTCGCTGCCGTCGTAGAGCATGGATTCCTTCGCCAGAGTGCTGACGCCGATATCGATCCGCTTCTCGGCGGCGTTGATATCCTTCAAAGGGTCTACGGTGCCAGGACCATCACCCACCCACAGCGAACCGCAGTAGGCATAACGGAGTAGCGGGTGATCGAAAAACCCAGGGGCTTCGATATCACCCTGCGCAATGGCCTCTTCAAGCCAATGCTCGTACACCGGCTGGCAGAAGTGTGAGCCCAGGAAGTCGCGGCAACCGCGAACGAACTGCCACGCTTCCATGACGGCTGCACGCGCGGCGGTATAGCTGGCAGTGAAGTGCTTGATCAGCACCTCATAGGGCAATTCCAGAGCCATGCCGATCTGGCGCAGCATCGCTAGCACGAACGGGTCAAACGCCATGTTTGGCCGGCCTGGGGCCGCAGTGTCGATGGACGCACCGTCGTCCAGCTCGGCGACAATGCCGCCACTAAGTGAACCGTCCCAGCCACCCTGCTCCCGTCCTGCAGGCCGGTCACCACCGACTGGCGTGTTGCCGGTGGCAGCAGATGCCAATGGGCTCAGGCTGCCGCCAGTCCCCGGTTTGATGAACACAGCGAAGAACGCCGACACCACCGCTGCTTCCAGCTCGGCATCGGTGTAGCGGTCTAACTGCTTGAGCTTTTCGATCACCGGCGCCAGATATGGCACGCCCCGCGGCTGACCTACCCGGCGGCGGCGGTACACATGCAACAACACCCGCCCCCCACGCTCGTTGAAGAACGGGCGCTCATCCCATTCCCGCTCTTTAACGCCCAGCGCACCAGGGTGGCTGCGCAGGATGTGAGCCTTGATCGGCGCGCCGTCGGCATCACGTTCGATACCGGCGGTGAGGGTTTCCGTATCAGCCTTGCCCGACGGGTTGCAGATCCGGTCGGCTTCAATGAGCTGGATACACGCCGAGTAGTGATGGCCGGGGCGCTCCTTGTGGGTCAACAGCGGAAACACATCACCGCTGCTCAGTACCGAACGCCACGTCAGATCCTGCAAGCCATAGAAGTTTTGCTCACGGGTGATGTCGCAGCAGGTGGTTTCCGCCCAGGACTTGAAGAGCGATTCAGTCTTGCGCTGCCACTCGCTGGCCTGATCTTCATCCCAGCCAAGGATCTGGCGATTTACCACGGACTTGAGCGCCAAGCCGGTACCGACTGTTTTAGTCGTCACCGTGTTGATCGCACCACCGCCGATGGGGTTGTTGCGCTCAAGGTCACGGCAACGCTCGCGAAGCGTGGGCAAGTCGGGCAGCAAGTCAGCCGCTGCACTGCCGGCGGCGGGGTTCCAGGCACTCAACGAGCGCTTGGCCTTCGACGCGCCGCTGTAACCGCCCAGCGCGGTCATGGTGAGCCGGGCATGCATGCGCTTGGCGCCGCGTTCAGGGCTCAACCAGGTGATGGCCTTGTCGAGCAGCGTTGGTTCTGGGGCTTTCGGTGCCTGGCTCATCGCGGCGTGATCCCACGCAGAACAATCCCCCGTGGCCGGCCGCTTTCCAGGCCATCAACTTGCTTCTGCCAGTAATCGATCGTTTTGGTGATCTCGGCAAGGTCAGCGTACTCCAGCTGGCGAGTGCCGATCCGGTAGCTTTGCTTCTGGCTGACCTTCATGCTCGCATCGAGCCAGGCTTGGAGCTGGCCCTGCGCTTGTTCCAGGGTGATAGCCATGATTAATTCCTGCGTTGGGAGAGCACACGCATTGCACTGCGGCGCCCAGAAACAACTCTCCCGCCAGCAGGCGGGAGATCGGGGGGTTCAACGGGTGGAGGTGATTCAGGGGTCGCCCCTTGGGTTTCGGGATTGGCCTCGGCCTCAGGCCTAACTGGTTCGGGCTGGTCAAACAAACCGCCCTGGCGGATCTGGGCATCGAGCGCCGCCCAGTCCTGCTCCTGCAGCAGATGCGTTTTCAGGGAGCGGGCTGCGTGCAGCGCGTAGGTTTCACAGTCGGTGCCTTCGTTCGGCTCGCCGGCCTTCTTCTGCCACACCTTGCGGTAGTGGTGTCGACGGCTGGGAGCCTTCACTTCGGCGGTGATTTGCCGGAAGTAGTCCGGGCGCACCGTCTTGTAAAAGTGCATCCGACCAGGGCCATCACCCGTCAGCGGCAACCGGCCCTCAATCCACAGGTCCTTGGCCCGCGACGTGCCGACGATGTAGGGGCGAAGGCCATACTTGGATGCCTTCTGCTCTTTGTCGGTATCGACGCCCTGCCGAGGAGCGCTGAAGATCTCCCGGCGCTCGTCGTCGCGGGTGTTGCCACGCTCGCTCGCGCCTTTGATCGCCATCACACCACTACGTTGGTGCTTACGACAGAACGCATAAGCCGCGTCCTGGGTGATGGTGCCGTCGGAGGTGTCGAGCGAAGTCGCCAACACTTTCAACTTGGCGCCGCAGGCGTGAGGAATCGCCGCAAACAGCAGCTTCTCCAGATCCAACCAGACGCCCTGGTCTGGCAGCACCACTTCGCCGTAGATTTCGCCCCAGTAAAGCAACCAGGATTCCTCACCCCGGCCCCAGGCCCGCATAACCACCGCCAGGCGATCGTGTTGAACATCGACGCCGGCAGTGACCACGATTCCGCCCATGGGCACGTACATCTCCGGGTAGTCCTCTGCGCGTTCGGCCAGTTTGTCGGCTTCGGGCAGATCGGATTTGTACTCGTAGGCACGGCCTTGTTTCTGGTTGACGAACTTGATCAGCAGCGACAGGTTGCCCATGGACGCCTGGTGTTCGGCGTTGAGCTTCTCGCGCACGATGTCGGCTAGGCTGGTACCCGGTAAGCAGGCGTACAGCTCATTCAACTCAATGAACCCAGCGCGCCCGGCAAAAGGTTTGGTCGGCACCCAACCGCAGTATGGGTCGCCGGCTTCTACCGCGTTGAACACCGTGTTGCGGATGTTCTCTTTACGCTGATAGTCGTCCCAGATCTCGCCGCAGTGAGGGCAACCGTAGCCGGCAGTCTCAGGATCTGCGCGGCCGTAGATCTCATGAGGGGTTGCTTCTTCCTCAATGTCGAGCCACTTGATATGAGCGAAGTCCAGCACATGCGCCTGGCCGCAGGAATGGCAGATAACCGGCAGCACCCGGCAATCGGTCTGTGCAAGGCGCGCCTCGGTCTTGCTCGCGCCCTTGATCGCCGGCGTCCCGCCTACCAGCATCTTGGAGCCGGGATAACGCTTGCCACGCTCTTCCAGCAGGGCGATCGCATCGCCCTGCCCCTTCACATCGTCGCTGGTATCGTCCGGTTCCTCTACCACCGATAAACCCACGGAAGACGTGGATTTGACGTTGCCCGGGGAGTTGGACGCGACCAGTTTGAGGAACCCGCCTGGAAAGGTCTTATGGTCCCACCGGTTGCCCGATGTGCGGCTGACATCCACCGGCATGAGTTTTGCCACCTCGGTGTTCGCGGTGACGCCGAACTTCAGCTTTTCGTCGTGGAAGTTCTTGCCGTCCTTTTCCTTGGCAAACAGGATCATGATCGGACGCGGCAGGTTGTGGATGAACTTGAACAGGTAGCCGATCAGGAACCACGTCCAGCCGATCTGCGCCGCTTTCATCAGGTCAACTTCGCTCACCCGAGGGTCATCCAGGGCAGCGGCAACGCCGAGAAAGTATGGCGTGTATTGGAAGTCGTAAAGCCCGTGCAGCACACCGCTCTCAGCGGGCAGGTAAAACTCGGTGCTCATGTAATGCGCGGTCGGGATATCACGGGGCGGATTGAATTTCCCCGCTGCTGCCGACAAGCTCCGCGCCAAGTTTTCGCGCGTAGCCTGCAATTCGCTCGGTTGTAGGTCCAGCAACTTTGGCCACCACTGTTCGATCTACCGTGAGTTTCTGCACGTTCTCGATTTCCTGAATGATTCGTTCAAGGCCGCCCAGGTATTCCCGGTTTGCGAAGCTGGCCCAGTCGGACAGCACCCGCTCAGCCTCACTTGCCGGGATCAGTGATCTCAGTTTTTCGTGATACGCCAACCGTCCATTGGCCGACTTCTGCTGCAGGTCATCGATCCGCGCTCTGTTGAGTTGTTCAAGCTGGCTGCCCCCGCGCCCAGCGGCTTTTCCGCGCAGGTCGCGGATGTAGGCCGTCCGGATCTCATCCAGGCTTGCGGTCTGCCAGTCCAGGTCCAACGCCTTGAGCACATCGCGGGCATTTCGCTCGCTCATGTCCAGGTGATCAGCGACTTCACGTTGGGTTTGCATTGTCTTGTCCTATTGCCGACATGGAAGCGGAACCCCCTATGTCAGGTTGAATCTGTGAAAAAGTCGGGGTTCGAATTACCCCGTTGGCCCCGGTGCCCGGAAGGACCCATTGATTTCGGGGCACACATGCCCCTGTCAAGCCTAAAACCTTCCAAGTCATTGGAATATCGCCACTTTTTTGAAAAAAAAGCACGAAACCAACAGGAGGTCAGCTCCTTTCCATCTCCCGAGCCAGGGCACGCCGGAACAGCGGTTCGAACTCGGCCTGGGCCACGCGATTGGCGACCCCGTAGAAGTCAAAGCGCCGTCGATACGTCGGGCGCTTGACGAAGATCAGGATGGGCCTGGCACCACTGCCTACCCGCTGCCAAATGCCACGAGGGCCGGTGCCGTTACCAGGCCGACCCACGAAGTAGTCCGGTGCATTTCGGTTGCGCCGCTGGCTTCGTTTCGTGCGGTTAGCCATGAAGCCCGACACCCGCTCTGCTGCACCGAGGGCGGATAGGATCTGCACGATCTGGCCGCGACTGATGTTCCCGTTGCCATCCATTCGGGCGCGCCGACCTGGTACTGCATACATGTCTGCTGGCATCAGACCATAATGAATCAGCGCCTTCTCAAAGCGCTTGTGCGGACGGTTGCCACCTTCCATGTGCACAGGCAAGTACTTGGACGCTGGCACACCTGAGCTGGCTTCGTCCTTGACCCACACACGGGCATACAGCCGTGTCACAGTGGCACTGCGCTTGAAGATGGAGTTAAGTGTCCAGCGTGTGGGGCGATCAAATACCCGCGCCAGTTCGGCTTTCTCGGCAGCCTGGACGCGCTCAGCCGTGAATGTAAGCGCTTTGGCTGCTGCCGTGGGCACCTTGGACCGGCTGATGCCGCGCATTTCTTTGACGATCTGATCGATGTTGTCGCGCATCTCAAGCCGCATCATTGCATTGGCTCCCGAATGATTACCGCCCTACATCTCCGTTGACTGCTGCTGACTCGCTCAGCCCCAATCGCTTAGCCGTCCATCGCTCATATAGCCCGATGGCAACGTCTGCGCCCGCCATGGCGGTAAGACACCCAAGGGCGCCAGATGTCCAAATCGACATGCCTGCCGCGTACAACAGCATTATCGCGGACACCCCGCACACAACACAGGCACCGGATCGCAGGGCCAACCGCCGGATCAAGGCCCAGCCCCGTGCCCCCTCCTTGTCAGCACGCCACATTTCGCCAGATACACCGCCCACCAGGGCCAGGACAATCACTAACCAGATGGGCATCTCTGCCAGCGCTTGCTGTTCGTTCGTCATTGCCTTACCCCATAAACGCAAAAACCCGGCGCAATGGCCGGGTTCAGTGTGGTGGTGTGTCCCGCTGCTTGCGGTCGCACCTATCGAAGATGGGTACTTTTTACAGGTGGATTTTACTGGCAGCAAGCGGGTTTTAATGCCATAGCGCAATACGGGTGCAATACAGGTATGACGCAGGTGTAACGCAGGTACAACGCACTCAATCGGCTATCGCTTCTGGTGCACTGTCTTGCCTGTCCCACTATTTTGGATCGAAGTAGGACAGCTACAGGTCCCTGACTTCGGGGCTCTGCCCTACTGTCCTACCTTTTTTACTTTTCTCTTGTGTATAGAGAGAAAGCTAAAAGCACGCGTGCGCGCCATGGGCGCGACTACGTCCCCGCTATGCTCATGTGTGCGTGGGGCGGGTGAAGGTTGGACGGTAGGACAGCCCAGTAACGGCGCGGCCTGCACCTGTCCAACTGCGCGAAATGCGAGTCGGACAAGGTGGGACAGTAGGACAGTGGCACAAGGAGTGGCGCAGAGGGTCATGCAGCTTTCCCCATCAGCATCCCCTGGATGAACACATGCGCGTCATGCAACCGCATGTAATAGGTCCTCGAACTACAGGCGCAGTGCAACAGCTTCTGCGAGAGGAAGCTTTCGTGGTTGCAGTAGTGCTCCCACACGACCAGGGCAAGACGAGGCGGCAGGTGTTTCCTGACGATCAGCTCTATGTCGGCCGATTCATCCAGCAGCACCCGACTACCCCGCGTGCCGCGTATCAACTCACCTTTGCACTCCATCAGCATGGCGATCATGTTGCCGCCACTCGGCCCGCCAGCACCGTCCGGCACAGGCGAATGCAGATCCTGCGCCCACAGTTTGAGCATCTCATCGATTCGCTTAATCAAAGCAAGGCTCCTCGATCACCGCCTGCTGCAACGCAGACGCACGCCCCCAGCCCGCAGGCTTTTCATAGGCCCATGGCCGCACGCCGCTTTTTGGCAGCGCGGGCATACGCCGCTTGCGCCAACCCAACCGGTGCATGATCGCCCCGACCCGCATCTGCTCGGGCTTGCCCCAATGTCCGAAGTCCAGCTTCAGCGCCTGGGTCAGGATCTCGTTGCCGGTGGCGGTTTCGCCGATCTGCGACTCTTCCATCCAGGCCAGGATCGGCCCTTCCCATTCATCCACCACAAAGCGCTCGTCTTGAGCCTCGGCGAACATCTTGGATTCGTCCTTGTTCACCCACCAGATATCGCCCGCTTCAAAGCAGAACAGCGCCTCAGCCCATAGCTGATCGCGGATCTCGCGTAATTGCTCCAGATCGACCTTGTTGCAGAACACCGGCCAGTAGCGGCGGTTGCCCGTGGCGTCCTTGAGGTACTCCTCTTGGTTGGTGGTGCCCACGAAAACACACTGGCGTGGCACGTCATTCGTTCTGCGGCCGTAGCTCTCTCGGTAGGTGTCGGTGGACGCAGAGAAGAACTGCTTGGCCTTGGTGCTTTCAGCCTTGTTGAAACTGTCCAGCTCGCCCAGCTCGACGATCCACTTGCCGCGAATCGCCTGGAAGCTGTCCTTGTCACCGAGGGCAAAGGGGGTATCCATGAACCACTCGCCACCGAGCACGCCCATGGCCGTGGACTTACCGGCGCCTTGCCCGCCTTCGAGGATCATCACCGAGTCTGCCTTGCAGCCTGGGCGCATCACACGGGCGACCGCCGAGATGAGCCAGCGCTTACCGACCTTGGCCGAGTACTCGCTGGCCTGGACACCCAATACGTCGGTTAGCCAGGTTTCAATGCGTGGCACGCGATCCCATTCCAGCTTCTCCAGGTACTCACGCACCGGGTGAAACGCATGGTCGTGGGCAACCACGCTGACCGCCTCGATCACATGGGACGCTTTGACCCGCAGGTTGTACTGCTGCGCGAGCCACTTCATCACTCGCATGTCGTCGATGTCTGCCCAGTCGCCGGCACCGCCGCCAAAGGGCGCAGACCGCAGCTTAACGATCTTGGAACTGAACACGCTGTAGCCGATGACACCGGCCCAGCGTTCGTCATTGCCCAGGATCAGCTCGACGTTTTGCATGTGCGCAATCAGGGAGCCGTTTTCGGTGCGGGCCAGTTGGTCTTTCCAACCACCTGCTGCAGGAGGCTTGACCACCGCAAGCACCTGGCGGCGGACGGCCTCCAACCCTTCGGCGACGTGCAGGTCGTTGAAGTCGGTCCACTTGATCTCGCGGTCACCGGAAAACACCGGGGCGACTACTTGACCGCCGACAACCAGCGCGGCGTTGTTCGCTTTCTCTTCGCCTGGGTTCCAAGGGTCGCCATTGGGACGCTTAGTTTTCCAGTCGTCATCGCGACAGATGATCAGAGGGCAGCCGGGGAAGCGCTCGCGCATGGCCTTGGAGACTGGCAGTAAGTTGCCCGCGTCGAAGGCGATAGCAACAGTGAGCGAAGTCGCCATGTGCAGGCTTGCGCCCGTGGCGTAGCCCTCACACACCAGCACCGGTTCGCCTGGCTCTGGATGGGGGCCGATCAGGTGGAAAGCGCCCTCTTTTGACATACCGGGCGGCCAGTACTGCTTATCCCGCCCAGTGTCCTCTTGCTTGGCTGGGAAGATCACCTGCAGGCCGACGATCTGGTCACGGACGTTGCACATGGGCACCAAAAATGCGCCAGTACGTGGCGCATAGCGAACCTTGAAGCCAACGATCTGCTTTCGATCCAGATAGGCGCTCTTACCCTTTTCGGGCATGCGCTTGAACAGGCCGGCAGCACGGTTGGCCGCTCGGCGTGATGCGTTGGCCGCGATCTCGGCGGCTTTACGCTTGGCATCTTCCTGGCGAGCGCGCATGACTTCGCGCTCCTCGGGGCTCATGCGTCCGGGCTTCACCTTGATCTTTTGGGTATCGCCAGAACGCCAGTCGCCGAAGCTGCCGAAGATCAGCGTTTCGTTTTTTTCGGTGCGGTGTTCGTGGATGACGTACCAGCCGTTTTTTTCTTTGCCTTTGTCCTGGGTGGTTTTGCAGCGGGTGAGCTTGCCGAATACCAAGGGTTGAGCGGGCTCAAGACCATAGTCCGCGAACTGATTGATCACATCATCGAGCATAACGGGCAGCCTTCTGATCATCGACTGTCTTGCACTCAATGCAGAGCGTGCAGCCGGGCTGTGCCAAGCGACGGGCCTCGGGGATGGGGCCATCACATTCATCACAGAACATCAGCGAATGCTGAGCCGTGTTGGACATCAGCGCCAGGCGTGCAGCGACGGCCTGATCAATGCGCTCTTGCACCAGGTCGTTTGCGAAGTCAGCGATATCAGCCACGTTCCACCCCACAAGTCGTCTGGTTGACGTAGCGGGCGCGGTTGTACATGCCCAATAACCCCTGAATGCCACGAAACACCAACTGGCGTATCTCAGCCAGCTCACGGTCATCGACCTTGCCGTCGCCAATGTGCTTGGCCCAGGTTTCGGACAAATCGGCGACCTGCCGGAAAAACATGGCGATACCCGTAGTCAGGGTCTCTGGCATGTCGTTGGTGTACGCCTCAGCCAGTTCCTGCCAGATCGTGTCGCCAACAAGGGCGTGCACTGCATCGAGAATGCGGCGGTCCTTGGTCAGTTCGAGGATCTCGCCGAACTCCTGGATGTTGACGGTGTGCGAGGGATGGGTGGGAGACAACTTGTGTTGCAGCGTGGTGGCATTGCGGCCGGTGGTGGCGGCAATTGCTGCGGCACCGCCGGGATAGTCCCGTGCGGCGTGGTACAGGGCTAATTCGAGCGTCAGTACTTCCTTTTGCGCTCGATCAACACAGCTTAAAGCTACTCGGCTCATGGCATTAATCCTACTAAGTTGCCAGTGCCCCGCGACGTGTAGTGGTGATACATTTGCCGCGTGGCTTGAAAGGGCCCAAACGCCGGCTAGATCTAGGGATCGAAACCGGCACCGTGCCGAGGCGAACAATCCGTTGCTCACCTCTGGCGCAACAGCTGCCTAATCTGTGGTGGAAAAGGCAGCAACCCAAGACATCCGTGTCTTGGCAGCGCGATAAAGGGAGGTGGTTTGCATGTGGTGTGCCCTCCTACCTTCGTCGCGACCCGACAGCACTGTGGTGGTGTGTGCCGGGAGGAACTGGGCGGCCCTTGGGTCGCCTTTTTTCTATCTACGCTGCAGCTTTTTGCGGGGCCGATGCGTTGAGCAACCAGGCAGCATCAAACGCGTTGCCCTTTTGCTCAGCGGCGGCCGCTAAGAGTTTTGCGTAGCGGGTTTCACCGGTGTAATCGGTGCGGGGAAGGCTGGCAGCCAAGCGCCATTTATTGAGTGCCTGGTAACTCCTGTCACATACCTTGGCGGCGGCTCCGATGCCGCCTACTGCTTCAAATGCGAACGCGATGGCGTTCGGAAAATCTGCGGGGTCCAACATGGCAACCTCCATTTATCAACTCGCGGTTGATATTAACATCAACTGACTATTGCGCAAGCCCTGTGAGAGTATCAACTCATGGTTGATAAGAATGAGTTAAGGGCAGCTTTCACGGCGCGCCTACACGAAGCACTCGACGATGCCGGTGTACGCACCCGTGGGCGTGGGGTGGATATTCATAAGCATTTGGTGAAGGTTGGGGCTGAAAAAAGCACTCAAGCCATCAGTAAGTGGCTCAATGGTGAATCCATTCCCGAGGCAGACAGCATGGTTGTGCTGTGTTCATGGCTGAAGGTGCGAAGGGAGTGGCTGGAGTATGGGGTGCTGCCAAAACAGCAAACCGGCGACAGTAATGTCCGTCAGCTCGGCGCTGCGGGCGAAAGTAATGTCCGTGAGGTAACTCGGCAGTTTGGAAAGGTCCCGCTGATTTCTTGGGTGCAGGCAGGAGCGTGGTGCGAGTCGAACTTTGAGCAACATGACGGCGAATCGTGGCTATCTTGCCCCGTGCCTATAAGTGAAAGTGGTTATGCGCTGAGAGTGCTTGGGGACTCAATGACGAATCCTGGGCCAGGTCGTAGCTACCCTACTGGTTGTATAATTTTCGTAGATCCTGAGGCTGAAACAAAAACCGGTGATCGGGTTATCGCACGCGTACCTCGAACCAACGAGGCCACCTTTAAGGTGTTTGTAGAAGACGCGGGGCGTCAGTTTTTAAGACCTATCAATCCTCAATACCCAATAATCGATATCACTGAAGAAACGCATATATGCGGAAAAGTGGTAGGATCATTCATCCCTGAATGATCCTACACTCACCACAGCTAGTTACGATCGTCCACACAAAACGCAACGACTATCGCGTGGCCCTAGATTAATCATAGTCTCGTTGATAGCACTGCCCAATGCTTCTAATGAAATCGTTTCATTATTACTTTCGCTATGATATTCCAAAATCTCTTTAATAAATGCCATCTTTTCTTTGGAAGTCATTTGCAAATAAGCATTTTTAGCTGACACAACTTTAGGGTACATAATTAAACTCCTAGAAATTCCCACACGTATCGCAGTTACCGGGTTTCATTGTCAACGGTTTGATCCCGCAAACCACACACGTTTCCCTATGCTGATAGAGAGACATGCGCATTCCGTAGCGAATGTCCGCGTCAGTGACTGACTGCGTCAGATCAGCCTGCTCTTGTCGTAGCTCTTCCGCTAACAACTCGCTAAATCTTTCTTCAGCGTTTTGAGGTGGCATTTCCCCCAATGTTTTCCAAGCTCCAGACATTTTCAGATTATTTTGCATGGAGCCAATAGCATACGCATATTTGCTATCCCACTGTGCAACCAACGTCCAGAGAGACAGAGCTAACTGAATAGTCATCAATATCCCCGCCGGGATAAAAACATACGCTAAAAACCCAACGCTAAACGCTAAAGCTCCGGCACCTACGACAAGTGGCACAACGAAACCAAGGTACGTAATAATGTTTCTATAGAAGGATATTTTATCCGAACGTCTTTTAAAAATTCTAGACGTCCCATAAGCATCCAATTCTTTATTGTGGCATCGTTCTTTGAAGTCCAAATAACCTCCCATATTTATATGCACGTCCCTATCAAAACTCTACTGAAAATCCCAGTGAAAAAGCAGAGGCCCAGCATAGTATCATTATGCTACCACTAAGTAGATGAAACGACCCCTAACCAAAATATTAGCAACCTATGGTTGACATTAAATCAACCAATGGTTGATATTTGTCTCACTCTTCCACCACAGAGCGAGGCAATACCATGCACACCACAGCTACCCTGCACGTCCACCCGGCCGCTGCTAACCCCTCCCGCATCTTTGAAATCCGCCGCCTGGCGCAAGACCTCGGCTGCAAATTCATCATGTCCAAACCTAAGCCGAAAGAACGCAACGCGCCCTACCCGTTCGATCCGAACGGCGGAGGGCACGCGGCATGAGCAAGTACAAAATCGACAATCGCACCCTGACCCTGCTCAAGGCCCAGGTACACCTAACCGAAACCTTCAACCACCTACTGCGTGCCGAAGTTCACCGGGAGGCCCTAGCCTTCCGCCTGAAAGTTGAGCACCGCAAAGCCGACACACACTTCACTGTTGAGCTGGGAAGCGAACGCCACACGCTGACCCTGACCAACAGCAAAAAGATGCACCTTAAGCTTGCGGACTTCATCGAGGAGATCGTCAACGGGCCAGCCAGTCCAAGCGATCCGTCGTCAGTGCCGCACGCTGACCGCCGCTACGGCGTCTTCGAAATTGAACACAAGCAGCGTGTGTTCGACCTGGTGCAAACCGGCGGCGCGCTGAGCCTCGATATGGGTTTTGAGCAACCTATCAACCTGGCAATCCATCGCAACAAAACCCGAACGGGCGTCACCACCATCATGAGCATCGGCGTCAAGAAGCCATTCAGCAAGTGCTTCACGGTGTGCGGCAGTGACGTGGAGATCTACTCCATGGTGGCCGAATCCATCACTCACCTGGCAGCCGTGGCAACTCCCGCCGCGCATGCAGCCTAGGAGGTCGCGATGGAACGTAGCCTGGAAAAGGCCGCCAAGTACTTCGGCCTCACCCGCCCCAAACTGATCGCGCTGATGCGTGACAAGGGCTTGCTCTCTGACCGCAACCTCCCGGCGTTTCCTGTACGTGATCGGGAATATCTGCGGATCAAGAACGGCAACTGGTACCACGAGACGGCCGGAATGCAATACAGCCAGTCGACGAAGGTCCGGCAAGCCGGCATGCCCTGGCTGGCAAGTCAGCTGGGCCTCGAACTGCCAGCCATTCCGGCAGACAACCGTGACGTGGCCTAGGGAGTACGCCCGCCAGATCGTCGCCATGCACACACGCGAGGAGCGCAATGCCGCGCTCCTCGAAGTGCCGGAGCATCTGCGGGAGCTGACCAAACGCCACTGCCTGAATGCCTGGAACCACCCATCACGACTCAAACGCAAGGAGGCCGCCATCCATGAGTAACAACAATCAAACACCGCTACGACTGCAACCCGCGCCGGATAGCGCAACCGTCGAGATGCTGCACCGACTCTTCGGCGACGTGCTTATCCCCCTGGAAAAGCTGCGCGTGCATTACTTCAAGAACCTCAACGAAAAGACTTTTACTGAGGCGATCAACAGCGGCCGTATTCAGCTGCCGGTGACCACCCTGGATCACAGCGTCAAGGCGTTGAGGTATGCCCACATCAAGCATGTCGCGGCACTGATTGATATCCGCGCTTACAGGGCGGATGAGGACATGCCGCGACCACAAACTGATTCAACCGAGCCAGAGCAGTAACACCAACGGCTGCCACCACCAGCCAACAAACCACCAGGAGCACACCACATGACCGTAATTCAAATCTGCGCACTGATCACCATCGTTATCGCGCTCGCGATCCTTTATTGGATCGGCTACAGAGGCGGCTTAACGGATGGTCTGGCTCAGGGCTACAACGAAGGACACGCACAAGGATTCATTGAAGGCATGGACGAGGGAGAGTCAGCGGGCTCTACCGCACTGGAGCAGATCTCCGAGCGTTGTCGGCGCCTGCAGTTGATATTGGACCATCAGCCACTGGATCGCCTCACCCTGCTATCCATCGCCGAAAAGCTCAAGCTAGCGGCCGACACCTTCCGAGCGGTGAGATCTGATAGCCAGGCAACTCAAGCACTTGCCTTACGTGACAAGGCACTAAGCATGGCTGCCCTGCTGGACCCATTCGAGTTGGGAGACGCAGCATGAACCGGATCCTGACCCATTCAGGCAAACACTTCGACCTACTCGAACCCGACGCCGACATGATTGACCCACGGGACATCTCGCACGCACTGGCCCATCTGTGCCGATTCAACGGTCACACCCGCGAGTTCTACAGCGTGGCCCAGCACAGCTGCATCGTCGCCGAGCTGGTGCCAGAAGAATACAAACTCGCGGCCTTACTTCATAACGCACCCGAGGCGTACCTGGGCGACATGACGAGGCCACTCAAGCAATGGATCAGCGTCTATGAGCACTTCGAGGACTGTATCTGGTGGCGCATCTGTGATCGGTTCGGCATAGCACCAGAACTCCCCGCCTGCGTCCACAAGGCCAACCTGATAGCGCTAGCTACCGAACGCCGCGATCTCATGCCACCCGATCCGGCTATCTGGGATTGTTTGGTCGGCATCGAACCCATGGTTGAAACCATCCGCCCATGGTCTGTCGCAGAAGCCCGCAACACCTACCACCAGCGCCTGATGGACCAACTCGCTATCGAACACCGGAGGAAAGCGGCATGAAGAACCAACAGAACAACACCAGCGCCTTGTCCGCTTTGCTCCGTGCTGCAAATAGTGGCGACACGCTAGAAACAAACAGTCTCTGCTGCGCAGCAGCAGGCATTATTGCTCCTCCCAGCGCCACCGCCGAGGCACTTATACCCCACGAAAAGCTGCGCGAGGCAGCGCTCGCTGATGCAACGCTAAACGCTCAGGAACGCCCGCTCGCGCAGCCTGTCGTGGGGTATACGCACCGTTCACAGCCCAAAGCCATAGAGGCTGAAATCTTCTCGGACGATGAACTGGCCGACCTTACTGGCTATAAGCAGCGAGCCCATCAACGGAAGTGGCTAACTGACCGCAATTGGGTATTCGTCGAGAGTCGTGGGGGGCGTCCGCTGGTTGGGCGCATGTACGCTCGCATGAAGCTTGGCATGACCAATACAGCACTCATTGAACAAAGCCCGCCGCCGGCGCGACCCGTTTGGACGCCTGACTTCTCCAGGGTGAACTGAGATGCGACCTAGAAACACAGAAAACAGGGACTTGCCGCCTGGAATGGTGCGGCGCAAACGCCCTCGCAAGAATGGCAAAGTGTGGGTCGGCTACTACTACAAAGACTCGACAGGAAAGGAGATCCCGCTAGGTGGAGATCTGAGTAAAGCGAGGTTGAAGTGGGCAGAGCTTGAGGCCAAGGAAAAACCCGCAGACCTGACGATGATGAAGGGGATCTTTGATCGGTACGCCCGCGACGTCATTCCGAAAAAAGGAGAGCGTACCCAAAAAGACAATCTGGCCGAACTAAAACAGCTACGCCCCACATTCGATGGGGCTCCCATCGATTCAATCACGCCGGCAAATATCGCCGGGTATCGCGATGCACGCACGGCCAAGGTTAGGGCCAACCGGGAAATTGCCCTTCTGTCTCACGTGTTCAATATGGCACGCGAGTGGGGCCTCACTGAGCGGGAGAATCCTTGCCAAGGCGTCAGGAAGAATAAGGAGGTGCCACGCGACTACTACGCCAATGCGGTGGTTTGGGACGCCGTCTACGGTATGGCGGGCCCGGAACTCAAGGAAGCCATGGACCTGGCCTACCTGACCGGCCAGAGACCTGCCGATGTGATCATCATGCGTAGCGACGATACTGAGGGCGATTATTTCCTGGTCACCCAGGGTAAAACCGGGCACAAACTCAGAATTCTAATGCGGACAGAATCCGGAGAAAACAGTCTCGGGAAATTGGTTAGAGAGATAACCGAAAGAAATGCGCATCACCCCTCCAAGTACCTACTAATCAACCAGTATGGAAAAAGGATGACGAAAGGCATGTTGCGCCTGCGCTGGGACAAGGCAAGAGAGAAGGCGCAGCAGAAAGCGCTGGATCAGGGCGACCCTATGCTCGCAGCAAAGATTGGAGGGTTTCAGTTTCGTGACATCCGACCCAAGGCGGCATCGGAAATCATCGATATTGGCGACGCAAGCCTACTGCTGGGACATAGCAAACAGGAGATCACCAAACGGGTTTACAGGAGGATTGGCGCAACTGCTAAGCCATCAAAATAGACAAAGTTTCGGAACCCCTGCCCGAAAGTTTCGGAACGCCTATCCAAAACCGGCGTTATCTACCCAAACCCCAAAAACACAAAAGCCCCGCATTCGCGAGGCTTTTGTATGAATCTTGGCGGGAAACCAGGGATTCGAACCCTGGAGACGCTATTAACGTCCGCCGGTTTTCAAGACTGCCGAGTTAACTATAATAATCAACACCTTAGCTATTTATCGTTTCCGCAACTCAGAGTTTTTACCAAGCCTACAGCCCGCATATATCAAGGGGCGTGCATTGGGTTGCGGAAATGATTTCCCCCTCCTCCGGCGTCCTGCCGAACGATCTCCCCACTCAATAATTTGCCTGCTACGCTGTTCGCTCCACGGAGGAACAACGATGCCGAACTCAGACCTAATCCCTTCCCTGCTTTCCAAACTCTACGAAAACCAACTTGCCCTCGAAGCGTCAATCCTGGAGCTGTCAAATTGGGTTGAGCAACGTGGCTCCGCCGAGGTGGCAGACAATGTGCGAGGCGCCCTTTTCACAATCGGCCACAATGAAGAATTCATCAAAATGTCGCTGGCTGTCCTTATGACAGAGGAATGAGCATTACTTGCAGGCCACCGTCCAGAGTTGGTCCAGCTTAGTGGTATAGCTCTGGCTCATCATCTCTCGACGCATACCCCAGTCAGGGTTGGTAGGTACGCTGGCAGATCGAAGCGTTCCCTTTCCCCAACGTTCATTGATCTGATCAAGGACAGTCATGACCTGGGTTGCCTCGGTCGGCTGCGATATTGCAAAAAGATCATCGGTGTATTCGCCTGGCTGGCACAGGTTGAGCAGCATTACCTCGGCCTTGCTGTATTTGAAACCCGGCCGGAAGATCCGATCGAGCGCGTCTACCGCCGCCTTCGTGAGCAGGCGCACGTCATCGGTAGGGTATGGCATATCTACCACCACCCCGTTGGCGTACTTGGCTTCCTCCGGATTGAACATGCCTGTGCGGATGCAGACGCGGACCTTTTTGCAAAGCGAGTTCTGCGCACGCAGCTTTTCCGAGGCTCGCATCATGTAGGTGGCCACCGCCTCCTTGATCGGCGGCAGCTCAGTCAGCCGCTTGCCGAACATCCGACTGCAGCAGATTTCCTGCTTCGGCGGGTCGGGCTCGTCCAGCTCCAAGCACGACGTGCCGGCCAGTTCACGCGCCGTTTTCTCGATCACTACGCTGAATTTCTTACGGAGCGTCCAAGGATCTGCTTTGGCAAGGTCCATCGCTGACTTTATGCCCATGGCGTCGAGGTGGAGTTTCATTTTGCGGCCCACGCCCCACACTTCGCAGACGTCAGTATTACGCAGGACCCAATCGCGCTTGACCGGATCGGTGATGTTCACTACACCACCGGTTTGAGCTTGCAATCGCTTTGCCGTGTGGTTGGCCAGCTTGGCCAAGGTCTTGGTGCTTGCTATTCCAACCCCCACTGGAATGCCAGTGCAGCGCAGCACCCGCTCCCTGATTTGACGACCCAAAACATCCAGCCCAGGAATACCCGATAGGTCAGCAAACGCCTCATCAATGTAAAGGAAAGAAGAACAGCCATGGACATGATTTCAGCTCAGACATTCCGCTACTCAATCTCTGATGCCGGATGTCCATAGAAAGAACCTCTTTTCCAGGAAATTGGGGCTTGAAGTCCATACCTGCG
>NZ_JAAQWI010000010.1:0-315310 GCF_012985385.1 Pseudomonas sp. WS 5503 | reverse complement strand
ACATCCGACCACGCAAGCGATTTAACTGGCTGTGTCCGATCGAGGTATTCACTCAGCTGATGGGCTTGCAACATGAGGCTCCTGCTTCAATTCAATAACCGTGTTGCACTCAGCTCCTGCAACCGCCCTTAATAACCCACTCGGCCATGATTGATCTTGAATCTTGCACCACTGCATTTTCAATGCTTCTGGCCATAGAGGTAAGGTTCAATACTGTCTGGTCGTTCATATTGTCATGCTGGGCAAGTTGGTATGACACCTATCCTAACCTGCGCCCCCTGAAATTCCCTATTGATTTTTTGGGCATGCCTACTCGTTAAAATCTCACACATGATTCCGCAACTCATAGGTCAATGAGTAGATTTGTTAATCACTGAGGCCCATCCTACCTAACTAACTATTTTACAATACAAAATGACGCCAAAAAGCCTGAACTATTTGAATATAAGTGGGAAGAACAGCAAGTGCAAAGGCGCTGCTGCAACGAGGAGAACAGCAGCCGCATCTGTTAATAGGTTGTTCGGAAATCTCCACCCCACCCAAAATTCACAATATGCAAACCAGGTGAAGAGTGATGAAAGCAAACCAAAATGCATATAGGTAACTACGTCCACTCCAGAGATCGAAGCACCTGAAGTCCTAGCCAGCAACATCAATACCACAATGCCAAGCATCGAACCCAGAGCGGAAATACAAAAATACACCTGTACATTTGAATCCGTACAAAAAGAATAGAATTTATGTCTCGACATCTCACGACCACCACAAAAGAAAACACCTGAACAATCTAACTTGGCCGGATGGAAAATAAAAGCCAATTCCTAAACTTTTACAAACTCTGTCATGCCGATTTAAAGGAAGTAAAAAATATGCCGTTTTCTTTACTGAGCACACGGGCTTTCAAGCTACGTATTTTTTTAAAGTATGGTTCTGGCACACCTAAATCAGTAGGAAACTAGGCTCATTAACTAACAGGAGAACTCCTCATGACTACCCCCAACATCGCCGCGGACCTGATCACCCCTCATGCCATCGACTCCCTCGCCGCATGCAATTCTCTGCGCAAGTTTCACGACGTAACCCAGACCCTGATCAAGAACCAACAACTCGGGCTCGATTTCGCCCCGAAACGCAACAACGCGT
This sequence comes from Pseudomonas sp. WS 5503, assembly GCF_012985385.1. Taxonomy (NCBI): domain Bacteria; kingdom Pseudomonadati; phylum Pseudomonadota; class Gammaproteobacteria; order Pseudomonadales; family Pseudomonadaceae; genus Pseudomonas; species Pseudomonas sp. WS 5503. The sequence continues at coordinate 314,167 of NZ_JAAQWI010000010.1, read as the reverse complement.
TTGCACTACCCGTCGCTCTATTGGTTTGCTACATGTCCGACTCCCGTCGTGAATCCTTGGATCCGGACCAGATCCGTAGCTTCGCCAATGCTTACAAGGCTGGCGACCACGTCGATCCTATGACTGTGGTACCAGAAAGCGGCAAGCTTCGAGTGGTGACCGGCATTACTCGCTACGCTGGCCTGATGCTTGCCATCTCCGAGGGCTGCACCATCAAGCAGGTGTGGGTTATGGAAACCGATGCGGACCCTGCGTCGATCATCATCCGCCAGCTGAACTCTAACCGTCAGGTGGCCATGAAGCCTGTGGAGTTGGGCAACTCGTATCGCGAACTGATTGAGCTCAAGATGACCGTCCCTGAGATTGCCACCCGTCTCCACGTCAAGGAGAGCCATGTGCGCACCATGCTGGACTTCGACCGTGTACCAGCTGAAGTAAAACAAATGGTTGTGGCCGGACAGGTATCGGTTAAGCGCGCGATCAACGAAGATCTCAAGTGCCAGCTGAAAGGGGCGGACACCGTAGTTCACATGCGAGATCAACTGGCCAAAGCACGCGAAAACGGCCACAAGAAGATCACACCCAAGAACACTTCGGCGCCCTCGCCCCTTTTCAGCCGCAAAGATCTCGATGCGTCTGTCCCTGCGCTGCTCACTCTCGCAGATGCACTTGAGAAAGAGCTGCCGATGATGGGCGACACACCCGGCGAAGTAACACTGCAGCTGAAACTCGGCGGCGACCTACAAGCTCTGTTCACTGCGCTGGCCAACTTACGAAATGCACATCGCACTGCGACCGGGGATGCACTGCCAGCAGTCGCCACCAACTAACTCCCAACGCCACCGCTACTCCGTCGCGGGAAAACTAGACGGAGCAGCTCAACCGGCCGCCGCCGTGTTTAGCCCCTGAGCTAGGGTGGCGATTCACAGCTCAGGCATAATAATGGTCTCTGAACCGCCCAGATCAAGGTGATCACCCGTGTCCAGTTCATGCGCGCTGAACCCTCTCAAAAAGCCCTGCGGCTCTTGTCCTTGGCGAGTGAATCAAGAAGCCTCAGACATTCCCAATTTTGATCTGGAGAAGGCTGAACGGCTGAGAAACTGCAGCCCGGACATCAATGGGATGGGTCCAAGTTATCTCGACCCGATATTCGCATGTCACCAAAGCCGGGTGGGAGAGGAATTCGCCTGCGCCGGTTGGCTGGCCAAGGTAGGGCATGCCCACCCTCGCATTCGATATCTCGTTAGCACTGGTAAGCTCCCAGCAGAGGCACTCAACCCCGGCACTGGCTGGCCAGAGCTGCACTCGAACTATCCAGACGTCCTCGACAAGCTCAGGGAGTCAACCGTCGAGTGATCCTCAACAAGCCAGGAGCTGGCGCTTGGCTTCTGGCACGCCATAACGCGATTTACGATGGCTCATCTCTTAGCCATTGATGAAGCCACCATGCAAATGAACAAAGCCCTGACAACGACTGGCATCTATCGCCCAGGTCAGCCGCCGCAACTGTTTCCTGAGTACGACGCCCACCTGAACCGCATGCAGGAGTTGGCTTTTCTGATTGGCGACCGATTGCTCAGTATGCCGCCGGGCACCCTGGCATCAGTCAGCGAAACCATGAAAGTTGGCGTTGTCAAGCTGGCAGGCAAAATCGAAACCGTAATGCTCGAGCACTACTCCCCATTGCAGTCTGATGACGAAGTGCAATGGTTCTGTTTCACAAAGCAGAAATACCAGGACTGCGACTGGGGCGGGGAAGAACAGATAAACGAGATCATCGTACAGATCGAGGCTTGGCTAGTTCGACCAGTGTTCACTGAAATCCAGCCAGCCCAACGTCTTCAGACCCTGGCCAAGGGGCTGGAAGACTGGATTGAAAACTACGAAAGCTCCCAGCCGAGCTAAGCCTCAACCGGGCGCTCAAGCTGCAAGCACCGCAGGGCGAGCTTGTGCTTGTAATCAGCACCAGTGCAAGTACGCTCCAAGCGGGTCAAATCCTTCAGTGTTACGTCATTTGCACCCGCAGACTGCAACTGCGCGAGAAGAGCCTCGCATAGCGTTACAACGTATTGCGGGGCCTTGTGCTCAGGGCTGATGTTCATCGCTCCCGGCATTGCTCGCCGGCTGGCCAAGCCAGCACCTACGATCCCCCAGTATGGCTCCAGTTCATGCTTGCTTGCGGTCGTCATCTTTTCACTTACCACCCTTGGATTTCAGATACTGAGCAGTTGCATTGCTCCCACCCACGACGGCCGCGCGATATACGGTGTCGCCGTCCTTAAACAGCGCCTCTCCCATAGCCGAAGCTTCGAAGTACGGGACACGTATACGGCAATTATCCTATCGCGAAGCACCTTCGTCGCTGAACTCCATTTCCGGGTACAAATTACCCAATGGAAGCTCAATACCTTTTGCCAAAACAGGCATGTCCGGCGCGCAGCCGGCGCAATATTCCTTGAGCCCGCTTAGGGCCCGGTGTACCGCTTTTGGATCGCATTCATCGCGAGCGATCAGATGCATCGCAGAAACGAAAATCTGAGTCTTGCGCTGTTCAAAAGACATTTCGTGGATATATGTATAGCAGGCCAGGGCCGAGGATCGATATTGACGGCTGTTGTTAGCTTTATCTGGCCACCGCACCAGTGCTACCTGATCGGTGCCAGGGTTCCAGCACAACATCACATCTTTTGCGGTAACGGTTGCCGGGTGAAATTCGGCATTCATCGAGATTTTCCTCAAACTTTGTTGAGCCCAGCGAGGGCTTTTAGCAGAGCCTGCAATTCAGGGGAAAGCTGCAGTCGCGGCCTGCGCTACAACAATTGATATAGCGAGGACACAAAACCTGATCAGCGTTTGCTTTCCCTTTCGTTTGGAACCCATTGTCCGGCTCCTATGCAGATCATCTCAGGCGTACGCGGGATCCTCAAGGACACGCTTTAGAACGGCCAGGCCCAGGCCGGTGAAGATGATTTCGAAATGATCCATATCCTTAGCCAATGACTCAGGCATTTCAGCGATTAACCCTTTCTCCCGGCAAGACTTGGCAGAGCGGAATTCACCACGCTGGCAACTAATACTGCTTGTCAGGTTTAGATCACGATCAAACGTCGCGAGGAAGGCTCGCTGCCCCGGTGATAGCTTCTTAGCGATGGAAATCGACTGGTGATTGATAAGCCACTGGCCTACATCATCCGGGAGGACTTCGGACTTGGCCCAGGCGGCAAATGAAACTCGAGTGGTGTTGCTTTCGGTCCCAGCAGGAATGCCGCCCGAACTCACATGAGGCTTATAACGGAGGCAGTCCTCATCTGCGACCGCTTCGTACAGCTTGAACTGCGGCCCCTCAGCAAGAACTTCACGCAGACCCGCTTTGCCGTCGGTGTAGAACCGCCCTACGCCAATATCAGTTTTCTTCACGATGACGCTCCCGAATGTGATCAGTACCCCGTTCGGGGCTGTGAGAGTAAGGATAACTGCACGAATGCTCGTGCCAACAGCATGTAACCAAAACAAACCGATCGCATTACCCGGCTTGTTCCGACTGGATTTCAAGCATCAGCTCAGCAGCATGTTCATCCACTGCTTTCTGATCACCAGGTATGTACCTGGCTGGCAGATCTTCAAGGGGCGCCACTACTACCTTGGGGAGCCCGAACTGGTCCGCAGTGACATCGACAACAAAGGCTTGATCGCCGGCTGTCGCCTCCACCCAATAGTGACCATGACCAACCCAGTCGATGTAGAGCCCCCCATCCGAATCACCATCCCCCCCACGCACAGCGGCCTGGAAACTCGTAAAGCGGTTGATTACCGCCGCGCACATCACCGCCGCATACAGACAGGTACCCAGCGTGCGCTGGTGGCCCAGTGATTGAGCCAGAATGCCTTCAAAGATCTCTCTCGAGCTCGCTGCCAATCTTGCCAGCTCTGGTGGTGCTAAGTGGTGAACATCCATTGATTCGTTTCCAGTCACGGAGTCTGGTGAGCATTCTAACGGTGCATGTGCACGCGACCACAGAGTTAAGCTGCCGATATACTGGGCCTAACGTACATTTCCGGCTTTCCAGGGTAGGACCGATGATCCGCATTCGAACGAAGATGGCCCCGCGGTGGATTCAACAGATCACCAGTGCTCAGTCTCAACTTACCGTGCTCTCCCCCTACATCACGAAGAACCCTACTCTAACGCTGCTCGCGAACAAGAAAGCTACGTTCTATACACGCTTCGATCTCCGCGATTTTCTCAGCGGTGCGTCAAAGCTGAATGCATTCAAACAGCTACTCAAAAAGGAGTGTAAAGTCTTCGTAGTGCCGAAGCTGCATGCAAAAGTGATCATGGATGAGGATGAGTTTGTCACCCTAGGGAGCCAAAACCTGACTCAGGGAGGGAGGTGGAACAAGGAGCTGAGTGTCTGTTTCGACGGTTCAGCTCGAGACAAAACCTGTGAGTCAGTACGAAATTTGGTGCGGGAATGGACTACTGATCCAGATCTAGTTCAGGTCGACTGGGATTGGTTCCACCAGATGGCTGAGGATGTAGAGCGCGGCAAGGAGGCATACGAGCGATTCAATGAGTCACTTCGCACCATTGAAGTTGATGCAAAACGAGCGAATGCGGAACGGTTAAATGCTCAAGAGCTTCGCCTGGAGGGTGAGAGGCGATCGAGGAAATCGGCAGCCCTTGCTGAACTCCAAGAGACAGTGAAATCCGCACATCCGTCTGGCATTAACCATCTAGGCACTGTAACCCCTACCAAAGCATCGCCATGCTTACGGTTTGAGCCCGGGGTCGACCTGCTTAGCTGGAAGAAGCGAAACAAGATCCTGCCTCCGCTGGATAAGGGCTCTCGATGCCTTTGCGTCCTCAATCAGAAGCATGTCGGCTGGGCTCGCCTGGCTGGGAGGCAGATAACTAAGATAGCTCAGAGCATGAAGATTCGCGGAATCCTGCCTGCGCCATTCAAGACCGTTCAGATTGAGCTTTCTGTGAAGCCAGAAGACCTCAGAGCAATGTCCTCGGACACGACGATGGTTGTGAAGCTCTCAGCACCCAACGGAGTAAAGCTGCTCTCAGTGGCTCTAAGCTATTCCATCAAGAAAACAGAAGTGCTTGGAACGCATCTTCCAAGGGCTAAAACAAAGGGCAAGAAGCTCAAGCCAATTGCCCAGTTGAGAACCGACCTGCAAGCTTGGATTGACTCGGATCACGATGCATTCGAAAACCTCCTATCCAAACACATTACCAGCACCACACCCTTGAAACAGCGGCTCGCCGGTGTGAATGCTGATGAGTATTTTGGAGGGTTGTATAGCAAGGTTTCGGTCACGATGATGTTCACCGCCCGAAGCAACCAACCAATCCTAGTAGCGACCTTGATCAGTGATGACTGAACGGCAAAGCTGGTCAAATCAAACTGTTCTCTACGTTTGCACAGCGCGAATTGCACTGTTTTTAGCCTAGAACCTTTTCGCCCTGGCTCTCCAGGGTTTGGCGCTCAACCCGTTGAATTTCGAGATACTGCTCGATGTCCTTTTCTCTATCAGCATCACCCATCGGGTCAATGATCACAGGTAGCCAAACCCCATCTGAGCCCTTTGTGAACATAGTAATTTTAGAAATTGATTCGTCTGATGACTGCATTCTTTAGCCTTTGACTAAGTAGGACGTGTAATTGGCCGCTGGATGTGAAAGTTCATTCAACAGTCTGATCAGGGCGGAATACACACTTATCACCATCAAAGTGAGCGATGCACTTCCCCTCAGCACTATAGTATTTCACTTTCCAGCATGGATGGCAGTTGTGAACATGCTTCCCGTACTTTAGCTGATTTGAAAATCGTACGTTGAGGTTCGCGCTGTCGTTCATTCCGACGATTGTCCCGATGTCACCATCTACCTCGACCTGCATGCTCAGCTGAACAAACTCCAAGCCACGGTGTTTGATCATGTCTGCTACAAATTTCTGAGCCTTGGTCATTTTGCGTGTATCAGCCATACGATCCTCTAACAACATTCGCTGCCCAGGATGGGCATCTTCTCAACGCAGTAATCTTCGGTCACTTAAAACCGTGCCAACAGCCCGTCGATGATTTTCCGCCAGCTACGAGTAGACGCTGTTGAACCTCTTGTTGGGTATCGAATGCAGGGTGCATGGGTTAGCCTCACTGTCGACCATGCAGATGATGAAAGCCTGGCCAAGTCCACACCCATTGAGGCTCACTAATGGCAATTACTGACCGCGACACAGTTGAGCGCACTCTTAGATCCGCCCTCCTCAACCCTGAGCAGCGATCCCGGGCACTGGCTTTTCGCCAATTGAGGCTTCGAGAAGACCTCAGCGGTGTTGGCGTCGGGTCCGAACCATTGCCTGAACTGAATCGGTACCTGGCCGGGGAGCTGACCCTCGGAGAGTTAGTGGATCTACGACTGCGCCCAGAGTTATGCGAGTGATGGTGTCACGCAGCAACAGCTCTCATGCTTACTCCATCCAAGCATCTGCGGAGAATCAAAATGTCTAGCGCACCGCTCATCCCCTTCACCCTGCTCGGCCGTGACATGCCTCAGGTAGAGTTCTATTGGTCCAACGAGATCGAGGGGCTGGTTTCATCAGGTCCGCACTATGCGTCCGACGAGAAGGACGATAGCGATCAGGTATGGGGGATTGTTCTTGTTTCCAAGTGCGACGCAGGCTTCAATGCCGGCTGGTCCAACGGTGAGATGGCGCAATCGGGATACACTGAGGAAATGTACACGGACCTTGTTGAGGCCGGCAAAGCAGCTGAAGGCCTTGCTCAAACTGAAGCCGACCGCCAGTGCGCTGAGTTCCGGTAATCTGGTTACCATTCACCCGGTTGCAAGACGGTCAACCCTGCCAATGAGAACCCAATAGAATGAAACAGCTTCTATCGTCCCCGCCTGATCTTACAGGGCTATCCCCAGCACAGCATGCACACGTCCTGAAGGTGTTTCCAGAAACCCGCACAGACATGGCCAACTATTTACGCAGCGGCGCCCAAGTCATTGTAGGCCCTCAGACTGAAGCGTCCCCGGATGTTCCACCGATCGCCATATCAGTCCTAGCAGATCCTGACTTCTGGATTGATTGTTGCGATTCCGTGGAAGAGGCACATCAGCGAATCGATTCGCTGGGTCTCGTTTTGGCGGCCCGATAGAGCGTTGAGGCTAGGCCTTCACTCCACTACCCAGCCTGCCCCCGACAAACGCGACGGCCTGCCGTTGAAGCTGGGCTACGTGCCGGTTCAATTGAGATTCAGCATTCACCATCTCCTTCCGGCCCCAGCGCGCTAAAAGCCTGTCTCTGATTTCAAGGGCCTGGCTGGAGCGGTAAATCGGTTCCACATCCACAATCGCCATCTGACCCTCAGTGCTGGCGCTCCTCGTGTTCATGACCACCTGGGTGTTGTGGGTATCAAGCACTTGGAACCCTAGTCGCTCGTAGAAGCCAACCTTTGCTACCGGGCAGGTCAGCTCGACGTGCGGGTACCGTTCGATTGCCTTCTTCATCATTGCCGAACCGATCCCGCGCCCTCGGTGCGTCTTTTGCACAGCCATGTAGGTAACACCACAAGCATCGGAATGTGTCGGTACAGGCAAGTACATCAGAAACCCCAGGACATGCCCCGGGGTTTCTTCATCGAATGCCACAAGCAACTCAACAGGAGCGATCGGCACCTGCCCAATTCGATCAATGTAGAGATTCACCTCAGCAGGGACAGCCCACTTGTAGATCTCATAGAGGTGGTTGCTAGGCGGCACCGCCAGCATGCTCAGTTCCGTCAGATTGGACACGACCATTTGCAGGACCTGATGGGTAACATCCCGGGGCGGCGGCGCGCTGTCAAAAAGTGAGATTGGCATTTGCATACTCAATAGGTAAATGATCCTGCGGGGCAGGTCCCGGCCTCTCGGTCTCGCGGCAATATAACAAGGTGCCCTCCCCTCGCCAAAAAGTAGGCCTACCTTTTGGCTTATGACACCCGATTCCAGCCCCGACCTTACACGAGGGCTTGGTCGATAGGCACACGGCAGGGAAACCATTACAAGCCCTGCCCGAGGGAATGAATATGCGCGGTTAATCTAGCGATTATGGGGTTCTGGCACACCGATTTCGTCCTGAATATGGCTCATCAATCAAGCGATGAGGTATGCCCCCATGGAGTTGATCTCCCTTCCTGTAATCAGCACCAGCCACCTGACTCAAGAGGTTGCAGCGACGCTCACAGCCTTGGGCAATGAGAACGCCTGGGTTCCCTGCGCAGCGTGGCCGTACGGCTTCTTCATCTCCCTGAAAAGCATCGAGAACAAGGTTGCCGCGGGGGAGGAAATCCCTAAGTGCCTCCAGGACATCGCTGCATGGCTGAAAACGAAAGATCTCCCCTGCTCAGCTAGCGGCCAAACCTGGAGCAGGACATGGGTGCAGCTTGACCAGGCTGTTGATGCGGTCGACGAACTTCCAACTTACAGCTGGTGATCACCCATCAGTAACTGCTGGCTTCCCATGCAAGCCATAGCTACCACCCAATCCGACTTAATAAGAGGTTCGTCCATGTCCGCTCAAATCCGCCACGCAATTGCATCCGCTGTTCCCAGCACTATCACGGGCATCAAGCTGTCCGTACCAGAGTTGTTCGCACAGCCGGAATTCATCAGCTGGCTCAATAACTCTCAGGCGATGACTTGGCATTCCCGGCAAGGCCCGGTCAGCGAAGGCGACATTGCTGACGTAGCAATCTTCGTCGACCCATCGATGACCGGTGAGGGCTCCGATAGTGACATGCCCGGGTGGGGGCACGTGGTAGATATGCTCAGGGTTGCAATCGGGGAAGGTCCTTTCAGCGGGAATCACTTCATCGTTGTCCTGAGTAATTCCTGATCATATCGAGCGAACTGCCGTACTGCGGATTCATGGGTCAGCAGCGCCATAATTGAGTCCCCGCCTTGGGAGATCAAGGCGCTGCCGGCACTTTATTTGAGGGTCAAAAATGAGTGTCGCCGTTGCTTCTGGCACAGCCAAAACAGGCTGAAACTGGCCTCATCTTAAATAAGCAAGGACAAACCTCATGATCTCCCAGACCCCAAAATTTACAGTTGAGTCGCTGGTGAAGCTGCTTTCAGACATCCGGGCGCCTCACATCGCCGGGGAGATCGCGAGCAAACCTTTCAGTCCGGCACGCAATCAACTGTACCTGGAATACTCCTTTGAACTGCTGCGCCTTCTCCTACCTGTTGCAGCCAAGGAGAAGGCATTCGCGGATACGCCCGTAGGCAACGCTAGTGACTCTTGTGATCACCAGGTGTGCAACCGTGCAGTTCGAATGATGCTTCAAATCCTGGACAACGCTTTTTACGAACGCTTCAAGCCTGAGCATTCCAAGATGCCTAAACAGCTGACGGTTCGAGAGTGGGGTGTTTTCATGATGCAGCTCCGCTTCCATGGCTGGCACTCCGGTGTGCCTGTGTATCCGAGCCCCGAGGCAGGAATTGAATCGGCAACGCCTCTGGACTTCATCTCCGAAGAGCAATGCGCAATGGCACGCGCAGCCAGAATGGGATCAAATCTGAATGATCGTGACGCCTTCTCTGTGGCTAGCGAAATCAGCGGGGATTACCCTCACACGTCATTGTCGGCACTGGTGCTGGTCGTGACTAAAGCACAGAGCAAGCAACGTGTGGCACACATCGCGGAAACGGCCCGTGGCCCAGCTGGAATCCATACCTACTACGCGACAATCGAACAGGCAGAACAGGGAGTTGATGCAATTGCAAAAACCCTTGGGTGGTCGTTGACCACATCGGAACGTGAAAGCGCAATCCAAGGTGTGTACTTGGCCCCGCCGCTCGTAAGAACGGCAGCCTAAAGCGTCATAATCAAGTCAACTTACCGACCTGGCCGATAGCCGGGTTGGTCCACATTCATTCCCCAAGATCGGGTATGCGAAAGTCAATAATTCCTGGCTCGGTAGCTGGTGGCACAAACAAGAGCTTTTAATATACACCCATCAGCCAAGCAATCCGGAGCTACACAAATGTCCATTTCCTCAACTACCAAACTGTTCACTTCTGCTAGCTGCGTACAATCGCATATCGTCCGCTTTGCAGCCGAAGTCAAAGGTCTGGAATACATCGAGCTGGACATGGCCCAGCATGCCGATCTGGCGCTTTCAGTCGATGTCGTTGAGTCCCCGGCGCTCAGTGATCGGAACGTGACAACCGGCGAACTCGACATCATCATCGAGTACATCGACGAGCAACACCCCCAGCCCCCACTGCTCCCTGCCAACACCGCTAGTCGTGCCATCTACCGCAAGCAGGTCCGCTCCTTTCATAAGCAACTGTTCCCCCTGTTGGAAGCTGCCAAAGAAGGTGACGCTGCCGCACAGACAAGCATGCGTAAGTACCTGCAACAAATGGATAGCATGGTTCAGGGGTACGCCTACTTCGCTAGCAATGAAATCAGCGTAATGGACGTCACAATTGGTCCTTGGCTTTGGGCGGCAAAACAAGCGGGGCTGAGCCTTAAAACCTTCCGTGATCTGTCCGCCTATGCAGACCGTTTGTTTGCCTTGCGATCCTTCCAAGCAAGCCTCGGGCACAAATCTGAGAACGCTGCGGCTTAAGGCTTGCAGATCAAGGGGCCAACCTAGGTTGGCCCAAACACCCTCGCCAAAGGCCCTTGCAGATGACTGTGACTATCTCATTCACACTAACGCCCACAGAAACCCTAGACTGCTTGGCTGATGTGCGGGCGCTTGGGTGGAGTCTCGGTCAATTCGCTTCGTGTAGTTTCAGTGCTGAGGCAACGTTTGTGGAGCTATTGCTGTCCGAGGTTTGGCCGTGAAGGTTGCTAATGGGTTCCTGCTCTTCCACCACAAGAGCGAGATATACAGCAACTGGTACCTGCGCCCGTTCACGGTCAAGGGGATTATCTTCAATTGCGTCGAACAGATGCTCATGTTCGCGAAGGCCCGCCTCTTTGGAGATGAAGTCCGCGCTGCGGAAATCATGGCTACCCATGATCCCGCTGAACAGAAAGCTATTGGGCGCAAGGTCGATGGTTTCGTCGAGGCTGTTTGGGTTGAGAGGCGGGAAGCAATCCTTCTACATGCTCTGTATGCCAAGTTCACTCAGCATGAGGATCTCAAACTTGAAATGATCAACACAGGTGATCTTGAGTTTGTTGAGGCAAGCGGGAGTGATGGGGTTTATGGCGTAAAACTCTGGGAGTCCAATCCACGCATCCTGGACCGGCGCAACTGGCGCGGCTCGAACATACTTGGGCTGGCGCTCAATAGCGTCAGGTCGAAAATAGTAGCCGAGATCAACGCGGGCCACCCCCATAGGCGGTATACATAAGCGCGGCCCTCAAATTGACATAAATCCTGCCGATACTTCTTCGTCTAGAAAGTAGAGCCGAACACAGCAGTCAATCATGATCAGATCCCAAGATAGAAAATCGTTGGCCTACCGCGAAGGCCAGCGGGCCAGGGTAGATGGCCTCAGCCTTCAGGAATCGGCGCTCAAAAACCTGAAGGCAGGCACCCGGCAGCATGCTGAGTACCTGGAGGGCTTCCATTCCGTCGCAGGTCCCCCGCATATTCTGCGATCAGCGTAAATTCGAGCCTGTCATTTTGGTTTGGCGCTGAGCGATGTCTAGCCTATAAATGGCCTCACATCGTGACAGAGATTCCCCATGAGATTGCCAGGCTCAATTCTGAAACAGTCCTACACCAGGGCCACAAAAGTTCAAGCCATCAAATTGGCAATGCCGGTATGAAGGTACTCGGCATTGAGCTAGTAGAGCCTCCACTTGAGCGAACAATCAGGGGAGCAAGGTGGTTGCTAACCACCCTCCTCGTTCTGGCAGCAATTACTGCTGTGATCGGTGGGAACATGCAGGATGTCCCTAAGGCGGGACTGCACTGGCTTCCTATGGTTGCACTTTGGACATGGGGTTGGGACCCTTTCAAACAGGGGCTTCCCGCCTGGATCCTTGGTGTATTGGCATGGATTGGCTCGACCCTTCTGACTGCGTTAGTCATTCTTGTTTTTGTGGGCTAAGCCAAGCGTGACCAATTCTCAGTCGAGAGCAATTATGTCCCGTAATATCATCCAATAGGCCGGGAATGCTGGCGATACGGTTAGCTGCGGACAATAATGAGTTCCCGGATCTCTTTTAGGAGTGAGCGCATGGTTGTAAGCGGATTAGTATTCGGCCTGGGCTTCTCAGCTGTTGTAGGCGCTGCAATGGTGGTTTTTGTGGTGTACGTGTTACCCCTCATGCTGAGCGATGAGCAACGCTACGGCATCGACGAGCACGGGATTGCCCAGACACCTGAGTACATGGCAAAGAAAAAGCGAATGGAGGCTTGGAACTATCAGGTGGAGAACTTTCCGCCTTACTGATGGGGCAGGTCAGACAGCAAAATTAGTTCACGTTTTGTGAAGAGATAGGAGATAACAAGGATCCTGTTGAGGCGGGCAACGAGCTTGAGAGCGTCAGCTTGGAGAGTGATGCACTCAAAGGGTTGTGGAAGTGTAGTGGGCACCCGTCTAGGTGCCCTAGCGGAAAGTCAGATGTACACCTGTTGAGCATTGCCGCGCGGCATGCGGTTGCGACCGGGCATCTGCGCCAGACGATTACCCCAGGATGCACGAGCGGTAAGTTTGGACGACGCGTGCTGTACCGATCGCTGAGGTTGAGTGACCAGCGGCTTTGGTTGTTGAGCTGGCGCGGACTGGCCCTCAGTCAGCTGTGTTGGTGCTGCCTTCTCCATCGAGCGCAGACACGTCTTGCACGAGACTTGCCCACGTTCTTGGGTGATGGCCAGGGTTGAACCGGTCCGGCCGCAGGAAGAGGTGCCAAGGTCTTGCGAGTAGTGAGTGACCACGTTTGAATCTCCAGTTGGTACAAGCGCCTTGCGTTGATTCACTGCCACCGGCGCTTTCGGATGGCAGCATTCGTTGAGGAGGCAATCCTCACATCAAAATTCGCGTGCCAGAACCTGCTGTGAAAACTTTTTGAGGCCTCCGCTTTGGCTAGCCAATGCTCAGGTGGCAGGGATAATGAATTCCCAACTGAGGAAGTGGATACTAGGCATGACACTGTTCAGCGAATACACCCAAGAGGAGCTTGAGTCGGAGTCTGAGGTTACACTGACCCTTGCAGAATTGAGGGCTCTGCAGCTTTCAAGCTCGGGGGACGTGTTCGCCCCCGCCAGCCAGCTAAGCACTAACCTTGAGAGCGCCGCGTCGAAGCTGGATATGGCTCTAGACCGGCACAGGGCTAACTTGGTGGCCGAGCGTACGTCGATTTCTAAGCGGGGCTAGTTGCCCACAAGAGTCTGGGAATTAGGACAGATCGGTTTCTTCCGTTCCACAACGATAGGGATGTTTATGGCAGTCTTTTTTGAGCGTTTAAAACGCAGCTTTAACGCAGTGCGCAGCAAGATACTCCTTCCAATCCGAGAGGACATCAGCTTCAACTTCGGATACCTGAAAAAGCATCTGGCCGACCGTGCCGGCTTCATGATCTTCTATTTCGCACTCGGGGGACTGCTCACGCTCATCACCCAGGCTGAAAGTTTGTCGGTGTTTGGGAACAAAGTTTTAGACGAGCAGATAGGCATCAGCACAATCACGCTGATGCTGGCTGGAAGCGCAATCCTGGCTTGCATCACATATTTGTTTTATAGCACTGAAGAGCCTCAAAATGGGGCTTTTCTATGGTGTCACGACGTATTGAGGCGAGTAGTCGACATTGGGGCTGACCTTTGCCTGATCTTCATAAGCATCACTGCAATTCCGTTCTTATTCTCAAGCGACCATCCTAGCCTGCTCACTATTCTGTTGGGGTACGGTAGCTTGCTGTTGGTTTTCGTTGTAATGACATATATCCCGACATTTGCGCTCAACACGCGGAGGAGAATGCGCTCAGTTACATTTGGAATCCTTAGTACGAGTGTGATTGTTGTGGTCTTAGTGTTCTTGTATGCGGCAGCAAGCTACAAGTAAATCTGTCAGTGCCAACGCCCCTGGCGAAGCTTGGGGCTTCTGGCACTAGCAGGCGCATTTACGATTGCATGGTCCTCATCAAACTCCGGAGCTGACCATGCACCTCTCACCCCCAGCCTTTACCTTCCTCAGCGCCTACCGCGGCGAGCACCATTACCAGCTGCAGCAGAGCAACGGTGCCAAGCACCGACTGTCTATCCGCCTCACACCTGAGCAGTACGACCCAAATGTCTACCATCAAGACCAGGCAGCCTTCGAGCGGCTGGTGAACGGCCAGGTCGGCCTGATCGCGTGCGGTGCCGACATCCTTACAGAGGAACTGGTTGCTCAATTCAACAAGCAGGCCTATCTGGATCACGAGTCGCAGTTGGCCAAAATGCTAGCCAATCCCAGGGCATACGGTGAAGTCGAACGCGTGCCCTTCCCGGTGTACGTATCAGGGCGCATTGATCCGGGTAACGGGGCGTGGGCGGCGGTTCAGGAGTTCGATGCCATTCGCGCTCTAGCTGGAATTCCACCGGAGCATTGCATTGACCCGAGGGCCAGTTTTAACGAGTAAATGGCAGCCTAGTTTGGGTGGTGGCACACCCAAGCCGGCTGGACAATGGGCACATCAACTTATGGTGGATGACCCAATGACCCGATCTCAACGCAGGCTCCCATGGCTAGACCTGGAAACCACAGGCTTTACTGAGCTCTTCGACCGTAGAGTTTACGAACACCGTATCCTCGAAATTGGGGCAGTGGTCACTGATGAACACTTCACTGTGCTGGCCAGTACCTCAATCGTGATCCAGCAACCCATGGTTCGCGTCCTCGAGCTAAGTGATGAGGCTGTCACTCGCATGCATACGAATAACGGACTCTTCGATGAGGTGGTCAAGTCTTTCACCACTCTCAAGGCCGCGGAACACCAACTGATTCAGTTCTACCGGCAGAACGGTGTTTCCAAGAAAGTCGAGCCGCTGTGTGGGAGTGGCATCCACTTCGATCGGATGTTCATCGAAGCCCAGATGCCGGAACTTCACGACTTCTTGTACTACCGAAATCTGGATATCTCCTCAGTGAAAGAATTCCTGAAAACGGTATCCCCCTCCTTCGAACCCTCGAAGCGCCAGCAGCATCGAGCCTTGCCCGACATTCTTGAGTCAGTGGCGGAGGCCAAAACGTACCGTGCACTGCTCGCGCCACTGCTCGAGCAAGATTAAAACAGCTGCTCATGACCTAGGGTTCTGGCACAGCCGTATGCCCCTTAGGATTGACACATTACAAGCACCCAGGCCATACCAATGACACGAGTCACCTCCCCTACTCAGCCATTCAGCTCAGCTGAAGCCACAATGCCTACACCGAAATTCCAGGTCGGCGATCTGGTCAGCCTTGATTTTCGACTGGAGGTCGACCGCCCCTATTTCTGGAAGCAAATTCTGAGGAATGAAATCCGCCAGATTCGTCGTTTCATGCCCCAAAGGCCTATGCACCCGCACAACAAGGCTCAGATCCGGGAGAAGATGGAAGGCGCTCGAAACGCTACAACAATTCAGATCGCCGGTATTCGCCCATGGGGCGGTCATAACGTTGGCAATGTAGCTGCTGAAGGATATTTGGCGGGCTGGCCGGGCGCTGCCAGTCCTCTTGAGTACCATTTCTACTTGGCCTTTCGCTGGACGAATGCTGAAGGCCACGCCGTCGCATACATCCCAACAATTGGTAATGCTCACAACAACATGCTGAGCCCGGTGAACCTGGCACCAATTGAATGACCCCAATCACTAAGTGAGGCCTGTACCCATGACTGCACAGATTCAACGACTGGCCGCCCGCGGTTTTGTGGAAGCAAACTTAAGCCAGCTGTCCGCCGATGTCCTCCATTGGAGAAAGCACGGAAAGCTACCACCGAGCAGCTTGATGAATGAGCTGGCCAGCATTTGCATGGCTTTCGCAGTCGAGGGTGATGAGTTCCAGGAAGCTGAGCGGATGATCATCCAGTTCGCACTTGGATATTCATCACGCAAAACGTCAGCACAAGGCGAGTCCGAGGTGACGACATCAGCACCCACTGCGCCTGAGGAGCTGAGCGAGGACGACGCTTACAAGAGCCTGCTTCCTAAGCTCCTGAGCCTAGCCGACATGATCGACGACATGTCGGATGAGGAATACCGTAGCTGGCTGAATGCCCTGCCTAAGGAGGAGTTTTTTGAGTTTATGGGATTGGACGGCAAGGATGAGTTCCGTGCAGCAGTGGCTGAGGCACGAGCCCTCTCACCCCGGTAGCACCCGAAGTAAGTCCCTGTAGGCTATTTGCTCTATCCCTCTCAACGCCTGATTACAAAAGGTCAGGCTTGAGGTCACACGAGCCTGCTGAATTTCGATGCCTACGTCCGGAATGGAATGCGCTCCCCCTGGGTTATTATCTGGAGCTCGCTGTCAGTGGGTGACTCCCCCAATGAGCTACGTTGAAAATGTCCTACCTCGCACTGATGAAATCAATTCGCTTCTTGCCGAGGTTCTCGCGGGGACCGATATAGACCTTAGTTCCATCATCACCACTCACCAGTGTCTCGTGGCCATAGATCAAGCGCGCCGGCCCTTCCCGGTTGACCCATCCCAGGTCGACACGGAGCAAAGTCGGATTAATGCTGCAATCCGCCTTGTTTGCTTGGTTGCTCTTACCAATGCGTCCGCACTGCCAGGCTTGGCCAACAAAGAAGCTGCTCGCCTCTTTCGCGACTTTGCAGATGGTGTTCCCGTTACAACTGATCGGTTGAAGCGTCACCAGGCGCTGGGCAGGCTTTCCGTTGTTCCCACGTAGTGCCGTGATATTGGGTCTCACTTAGCAGTGTCACCCGACCACTCCATTCCTACTTAAGGAATCCTATGACCGACAAGCCTAAAGTTTACGTCGAGCCTTTTTACATGCGCCGGCTTGGCCCGGAATTGTCCAAGATCCTTCGGGATCAATTGGATTATTTCGGACCTCGCCTGATTGTTGGTACTGATCGTGCGACCTTCACGCCTGGCTTCGCGTTTGAAGGCATGGTCAGCAATGCCTATCGAAAACGCTCGCTAACGAAGCTCAGTGATCAACCCAGCGGAGATATCTGGTTCTCTATTGCCATGGATACGACGCCAGATGTTTGGGCCGTAAAGTACATCCAGGGTGAAGGCTCCCTGGTACAAGTAGTCACGCCGGCGGCCGAACTGTGCTGGGTGCATGAAACGCGCGGACTCGCAGAAACGGTGATGCGACCACTGTTCATTGATTGGGTGTTACGCAAAGGGCTTACTCGAGAGTTCGGGGTTGGGTATGCTGACCACCTCGAAACCGATGAGGAATACCGCCGTTACAGCCGAGGCCTCATCCTTCTTTACCAGACGTTCGGCATTCGATCTCGTTGAGTGCCCCCGGTTAAACCCTATCAGGACTCAAATGTTCTCCGAACAACCTCAACAGCCAAGTGCAGCGACCAAGAAATCCATTTTTGCCAGCACTTGGTTCTTCATCCTGGCAACCGGCTGCGCGATTTGGGCTGGTTCTAAGAGCTCAGATTATTACTGGCAGCACTCTGAGATGAGTGCACGGCAGTACGCGATGGTTTGGGATGGATACCAAAGGCTTTCCCCTGAAGGTCAAACCAAGTTCGGCTCAGTGCTGCTCAAGGGCTTCCTGCTGAAGCCTGAACTCTCGGCGATCACCGATATCGCGCTGCAGGAGCGTGACTCTTTCTCCATCAGTGCAGGAGATACCGGAGAAGAAGCCGAATCTGTAACCCATCAGATCTATCGGTTTTATGCGGGAATTCCTACTGTGTCGATCGCAAAAGATAAGCTGCTGGCGTCACTAGCGGCGCAGGGATCTGCGAAGCCAGAATGAGACGTTCCATATGGCATTCGTAACTCTGAAACCAGCTTGTATCTCGTACTATCAGCCAATAACACCCTATCTGGGTCAACCCCCCTCCCTCACTCAAATCAAAACTCATTGAGAGCGAGGGGTGATGATTCGTATCAAGCCCACCATGGCTCCATGGGAACCGGTTCACCTTCCTCGATAGCTTCACTGTGCTGGGAGTTAAACGACCGATATCGCTCAAGATGCTCTTGGCAGAAAGCTTCTAGCTCTGCTTTGGGCAGTCGAGGTGAGTAGACCAGGTCTGTAGACCCATCGAGTTCGGCAATGATCGCCGTACCGTCCCCGAAGTCATGGACTGAAGACCCTACGTAATCCATGGCGCGAGTTGCAGCCGTATCGGAGAAGTCTACCAAAATTACTGCTTGCTCGATTGGCGCGGCCGGCAGGTGAACTTGACCATCCTTTTCATAAGCTGGGGCTGCTACGGTGACCATGCTGCCTGCAACGATGACCTGATCACCCTCGACCAGGCTGAACACATCGACTTGATGAAAGCGGTCCCATATGAATTGACTGACTTGCATGGGTGACTCCTGCAATTGAAGAAGACCTCCAACATAAAGCACAGCAGCAGTACAGCAACCCAAAACCCTGTTACCGAATATCGATACATTCAGCGTCCTCCCTGACTGCCCCAGTTTCGTCATTTCAAAAGCGGGCATGTAATAGGGGGTGGGGCTTTGGCGGCCAGCTTAACTACCTGCCATGGGCTTCTGGCACTGGCAAAGTTACCGCAGCATAAGCATATTCGCATAAGGACATAATTATGGACCTCATCACTGCCCGCCCTGTACTTAACAACGTCGACGTCTTCGTTAAGGGGGTCATGCTCACCTTCCCCTCCCAATTCACGTGCCGTATGGACGTTCTGCAGGCTGTCTTTCTGGAGCCTTGTGACGCCCAGCTAGAGGCAGGAAACCTTGACCTCAGCTGCTTCGGTGATCTGCGTACAGAAATGAACTACAGCGATCTGGAAGGACATCGCAGCGACAGTGATATCGTGGAAGCCAACAGTGGTGGTCCTAGCGCAATTTTCCAC
Organism: Pseudomonas sp. WS 5503; assembly: GCF_012985385.1. Lineage (NCBI taxonomy): Bacteria > Pseudomonadati > Pseudomonadota > Gammaproteobacteria > Pseudomonadales > Pseudomonadaceae > Pseudomonas > Pseudomonas sp. WS 5503. The sequence continues at coordinate 295,183 of NZ_JAAQWI010000010.1, read as the reverse complement.
GCCGGCCGACTAATAAACTACACACGTCTGAGGCAGGACCGAGAACTGGTTGCTCAGTACATCGACGTCCTGGCTATTGAGCATACCCGTGGTGAGAGATTTCCTACATCCAGCAAGCTAACGCAGAGGTTCCGGGCAAATGGGTGCCTACTGGATAGGGTCGACATCAGCACCTTGGATTTGAACTGGGCACTCGCCGCTGAAGAGGTCGTGATAGCTGCTCTATCCGGTCTTGCCTACGAACTCGGGATGACTAGCCCCTTCTACAAAGAGGAGACAGCACCGCCCAAGCCGCTGGCCATATACCGCCACCTCAATGCCTACCTTGAGCAGCTCGATACCGTCACCGGTACCAAAGCGCGCGTTGCGGAAATGGAAATGCTTACAGGCGAGTTGATCGATGAGATCCTCGCCGAGGAACGGTGAGCCCTGATTAAGAGCCTCACCTTGGATTCAATCCACGCCTACGGGTAAAATCAGGTGTCACACGGGCCGAAATGGCCAGTTACGGAGTAACGAAATTGGCTCTCGAATATTGGTTTGAAACCACCCCGCTGCGGGACAGAATTTGGGTCCAATGCAGCGATGCCAGCACTGTCGGACGGTTCAGTGAGAGAGGTATCGACCTTCACAACACTATTACCGAACAGCTTGCTGGCTCGCCAGAGTGCAGGCTCTGTACCCACGGTTCGACCACCGTAGCTGACTGGGCCCTTTTCCGCGAGAAGGTACTTGAGTGGTGGGGGCTGGCCATACCCGCCGACGCTATCTCTCCGGAATATTTGAAGCCTGAGACGTCGCCTGCACTTTGAGTGGAACTGCAATTCCTCTCTAACATTCATTCCTCGCCTGGTTCTGGCACACGGTTAAGCCAAGCATCCTGGGATCCTCAAAATCAGGAGGTGCCAAATGTCAGAACCAACGCCAGAAGCAACAACAGTGATGATGGCCCACGCTCTCATCAACACCCTCAAGATCGCAGGCTGGACCCTTAAAGCAGTCTGCAACTACTCTCACGACCGCCACCCGGTTCAAACTGCAGAGGAACTTGAGCCACTGCTTGAATGTTTCGATGTCTGCATTCTCGAGTTCTCACACACCACCTCAAGCGAAATGCTGAACAGGGTGCGGTTCGACAATTTTGCTGAACCCAAAGATCAGGTCTATGGCTGGGCGGAAACCGGGGACCCTGGTTTTGCTTCCCTGCTTGAGGGTTTCGTCGCAGGTATCCCCGCCCTGTTGCTGCAACGGAAACCAGACATTGGACTGGATGCTTTGCAATTGTCGACGAAGTATTCAGCTGCAGGTGAGCATGGCCTGTATACGAAGGAAGACTGGAGATACGAGGTCTTGAATTGTGACACCTTGCAGGGCTACTGGAACTGGGTCGCTTCGAAAATTGAGTGTGCTCAATCCTAATTCAGCAACCACGTGCGGTAAGGCCCCCTGCATTTCGATCCGACCCTGAGATTCGTCGAGTTGAGGGTCTATCGGTCGCTCACTGAATTTCTGAGCGGGAGGGTTCAGGCCCCCTAATTTCGACGGAATATAGCTCATCAAATCAGGGAGCTATCGAAAAGCTGGGAAAAAGAGCATGAGCTTCAACCGGGAAAACATTTGTTGGCAGTCCAAAGATGGGAAATGGTCGCTGGCGTTCTATGAGTGCTGGCCAATCAACGATGATGACGATGACCACGATTCTGAATGGGACGTCGAGTACGGGGACCAGTTTGAGTGGGTCTCAACCGGTCACGCCACTGAGGAAGCCGCTCAAAATAGCTGGCATGGCGCGAATCCGGGTGGTGGCTCTGTCATGGAATGGGGCGACAGCAGTGCGAAGGCATGCGAGCAGCTGGATGTTAAAGCGCAGACCTTTCTGGCCAACCAAATGGAGCAGAACAAGCTGCAGAGAAATCGCGGCTGGTGAGGCTTCTGCCACATCCAATCCAGACGGACTATGGGTCATCAACTTCAACTGGTGACCCATATGCAACTCCAGAATCTCAAAGGCAACCTGCTCAGCCTCTACCTCGCTATTGCACTTGAGCCCTCGAAGAAAGGCCTTATTCGCGCCCCGTGGGATGATTGGCAGTGCGACATAATTTTCAATCGCCGCGAGTTTGGACCTTTCGATACCCCAAAAGCTGTCAGTAACCCTAACACCCTCCTCGCCATCATGCCCTTGGTAGCTCAGTGGCAGCTGTCTAGCCGTCCAATCGGCACTGGCAGTTGGTTGGTCGAGACACCTGACGGTCAATCTTACATGGGCTCCAGCCTCGTTCATGCTTACACCTTGGCGGTGATTGGCACCAGCTTGGGGCAGGATCTTCCGGACTGGTATGAGGACCCGAACCTCCACGTTTCCGTCTTCCTGCCACCGTTTAACGTTGAGTACGGCACAGAGGGTCCGAACGCCTCGACCCCTACAGTATTGACTTTCAAGTCCGACAGCCATGAGTGGGCTACCTATGATGAGGCGCTCGCTAAGGCCAAGGCAATGACTGCCGAAGCGCTAGCCTTCAATTACACATGCGATGGGCACTCGTGGGTTCAGGTGCAGCTTATGGATGGCACCGTGCACACTTTGTATCAAGGGGCCAGCACCCTTGGACTACCGGCCTGCACGCCCCCTTGAAGGCATTGCGGTACACTTCAACCAAGCTGGCGTCGGCAAGACCGTCGCCGGCACGACAAGATTGTGAGGATAAATCAGTGACTCAAACGCTCAAGGCACATCTCTTCAGCAACAAGGCGAACCTGTTTTCCAAGGGTGGCGCTGGTAAGTCATCGGTGGCCGGCATGGTCGCTGCGGAATTCGCCCGCCCGAAAGGGCAATGGAAGCAATACTGGACACGCCACCTGCTCAACCTGTCGCCAGCAAGCCGATTGCCACGTGGTTTCAATCCCAGGCTAGTGGACCAAGTTACGCTGCAAATCGATGCTGACCCTGCTCCTGAATCTAGCTGGATCGACCAGAACAAGTCTGCAATCAGCGAAGCGGTTCAAAAGCTCGCACCGGCCGAGCCTGTGAAGAAACCCACCCGCAAGAAAGCAAAGCCAGCTGAGTAACCAACCCAGTAATTGTGGGGGTGCCTGTCCTTTGAGATAGGCACCCAATTGACTCGCTTTAGCCGCTTCTGCCACACCCCGTAGGGGCTGATGATGACCTCATCGAAACCTAACGGAGAAACACCATGGCAGCGCTCTATGACTTTCGCTTTCTGATCCGAAAAGTCAGCTTCGTCGGGAACCTGGTCATCGCCGCCAGCGGCAGCGATTCAGTCCTCTTCGAGGAATGCAAACAAATGACCTACCGCGACGCCCAGACCCACCTGGCGCATCTGAGCAAAGGTCAGTCCCAAAGCCACTCGGCAATCCTCAGCCTCAAATACCGGGATGACAAAAAGCCCCGCGGCTGGAATGGCAACACTCAGAACAGAATTGACTACGAAGCAACAAGCGCAGCAGCTTGAGGCGTGATTTTAGGCACCTCGGTTTTCGCTGGGGGGCCTTCCCTATAAGGGATAATGTCCTTTCCGCAACTACTGGGGGCTTTCCCTGCTCACCGATGCCGCGCCTGGTCAGACGCCCAGTCACTGATACCCCAGCGGCTTTTGGCCCGCACACGCGCTGCGGAGAATGCAGCCGGACGAGAGTTCGAGGCCATAGATGTTCTGCCAGAAATGCTGCCTTTCAGCTGATCTTGCCCTTTACCACATCCAGTATAGGAGTCCGCCGTGACAACCTTCTCAGAGACTCAAGAGCATCGTCTCGCCATCGCCAACTCATTTCTAAACGCAATTGCCAGTCATGGCCGGCAGTTCTTCCTGCACAAAGCCAGCGGACGGATTGCAGAACTGAGCCTACACAACGAACGCGTACTGATCCTGGACGAGTACACCCAGAAAGTCGTTGATACGCACAGCGATGGAAGCTGGCCAGACTTCTGCCATGGGGGCGGATTGAGGGACTTCGTGCGGGCGATCCGTGACTTTGTTCTGTCGGGGGATCAGATCCGACATCAGTATTTTAAAACAGTCCCACCAGGTGAACGCGAGTTCAATTATTGGGGGTATGACAACGCTTCACTCGACCTAGTCCGAGAGGCTGGCCAACAGCTTGGAATTGTCACTGCAGGATCTGCCTGACCCGGTTCTGGCACGAGTCATCTCGGCATATTGTTTTCGAAGGGCTGACTTAACGATCAGCCACCCCATCCTTTAAAACCGAGTTGAGCCAATGACTTCAGCAACTACGTCCGTAGACAGCAACGACAGCGACCATTCACTGAATACACTCCAGGCCCTGAAGCTGCTGTGGCCTTCACTGAAGCAGACAGTGGAGCCTTTTCTCATTGCCTCACCGGAAGTCGATAAAAGCGCCGCCGAAAGCTTCCTCGCTATGCTGAACTCAACTCACATTGCGGAGCCCTCCAGCCCGTCCGCATGGGATATCGAGGGCTTCAATCACTGCATCAGTCAGGGTTCCAAGGCGATACGCCAGCTGCTGAATGATGGGCCCTCTGCAGGCGGATGTCAGTCCTTCAACGCGGAGCACTGCATTCAGATCGCAAATGAGTTAGTGCATCAGGTGGATATCAACCGAAAGGCATGCACCTCAGGTAATCGGGCTGGCGTTACTATCCGTCCCGTTCAGGACAGCTCGAATTCAACTGAGCAGGGCCGCTCTGTCCCTGCTTACAAGTTCGATCGTCTGGTTCAGCATGCGAAAGCGCAGGATAAAACGATCGCCCGACTGCAGGCTGAGCTCAACTTATACCGCCTGTACCAGAGTGATGAGCCTTCCATCTGGGTCTGGCAGGGTGATGGTGAAGACCACCCCGAATCACTGGGCTGCCCAATTCTGATCCAGCCGGCCGACCTCAAGGCCATCATTGATGCCCCTTCAGACGAAGGCTTTGTGCTGCGAGCTGCAATGCACCAGGGCCGCCTTGGACGTGTGCCACTTAATTCGCGCTACTACCTGGCAGAGTGCGAGAAATGCGGGTGGCTTGGCAGTTCACAAGAGTGTACTTCCTCGCCATCTGCATCGGGAGACGATGGAATTCCATGCCCCTGCTGTTTCCGAGACGAGCTGAGCGAGATCGATACGGCACGGGCTCTGGAGCTTCTTCAACTTGTCGTTTTCGGTGCCAAATCGAGCATCGGGTGTCCTTCCTGATCCGTAGTCGTCATGAGCATGGAATTTTATCCGGAATTCCATAACATGGTTTTGGGTTGCAGAGAGGGCGCAACTCTTCAAAATGAGGCATCACTAGTTCATTGAGATCCTCACATGGAAAGCAACCCAACAATATTTGCAACGGCATCTGATATCACTGTCGATGCAAGCGAGCGTGGGTCGATAAGACTTTTGGCTCCGGGTTTTGCTGTTGAGATCGCAAGCGGCTATGGCAGCCTCAGCTACTCACTCCGCTCTCTGGACGAGGTAGATACCCGCCAAGGCTACGAGCAACCTCTCTCCTACGTGGTTGCCGACCACTCCACCTCGAAAACAGTCGCTCATTTCACTACCCGTGAAGAAGCAGACAAGCTGGTCGAAATGATATCTGCAGCTCGCGACCTGGGTGCAAAACGCAAAGCCGAGGACGAAGCCGAAGCTCGCAAAAAGCTGCACCCGTTCCGGAGAACCCTGTTCACTTTCGCTGAAATGTTAAGCGCAGCAGTGCTGATTGGCTTCATCGGCTCTGGTGCAGCAAACATCGGTTGGAACGTCGCTTCGCCCTTGGTCTCCCGAATCACTGGCGTTCCTACACCAGCCGAACAATATTCGATGGATCGAGCAGACACTCTCGACCAGATCAATGCTGTAGTTCATGCCGTGCCAATGATCATGAACCAGGTCAGAAACGCCAGGATCAGCGAACAGTTTCAAAACATGGTCGATTCTTCGAACGCCCAGGTCAGTCGTGAATTGATCGGCATGCAGATGTTGCCGTCCGCTGCGGCTGATCGAGAAACTCATGACCGCCAGCAGATGCTCGAACACATCCCTCCTTTCGCTCGTACGCCAGAGCAAGCGGCTGAGCTGGATGCTGCGCAACCTGCAACCGAGCAATAGGTTTGGGGGGCCGGCGATTCAGCCTCGCTGGCTTCTGGCACGACCGAATGACGTTGAACATAAGGTCTCACTGATTCAGGAGGCCCTATGAAGCCAATTCAACTGCTCGTTATGAAACTCTGCACTGGCCCCAAAGCGTTGATCATTGAGCTTCCTGCGGAGCAAGAAGCCTCGTGCCTTCAAGCAAGCTTCCTCACTGTCGCCCTGAACATCTTGGCCGAGACCGGGCAAGCAGTCGCTGTCGTTGAAAACGGTGAAATGCGCCACTGCGCCCTTCTCAGTCCAAAAAACAATCTTGTGTTGGACTCCACGGGGATTCGCCCGCTCGAGCAGTTCAACGAGTATTGGCAGCGTATGACTGTCGGCAAAGCGACCATTCAGCAAATGACCATTGCAGACCTTGTATCGCTTTGCCCTCCCGAATCTGGTTTTTTCGCCCGCGCGCTGTCGAGCTTCGAGAAGGTCGTCGTGAAGCACTTGCCAATTACGGCGCTGGCACCGGCGATCGTTGGCTATCAAGTTCACAGCCGTGACCAAGAGCATTGGGCTGATCGACCCAGCTTTGAGATCCTCTCAATGGAAATGGCTCATCAAGATTTGGTCGAGGCCCGGGGGTCGCAACCCGACGCGGGCTGGTTGATGGTAGCGATCCTTGATGGAGACATTGAGGCCCCAACTTTTGCCTGACATAACTGCTCGTTCGCGTTCCTCCCCTGATTAACTCCTTCAAGCACGATTCACCATATGCCACCTAAACAACCGACTGCCGATTCTGTGCCTCAAGCAGACGACATCAGCACTTTGATGTCCAGGTTTGGGCCAGACACATTCCAACGATCGGGATACTGGATCACAGGACGGCACCGACTTGCGTAGCTGAAGTGATCAATTTTTGGGGGTTCTGGCACACCATGACATGACTGAAGATGACTTATCACTCAACTACAGGAAGTCCACACATGGCTAACTCTCTCACCATCATCCTCACCGAATTCAAGACCCTCGGTACTACCGAGACCCACTGCGGCTACATGGCCATGGACGATGGAGTCGAAGCTTGCTGCCGGGTTTCCGATACGTGGGAAGGCTTCAAGAGCAACTACCCCACCCTTGAGTCACTGATTGATCAAGTGATGGGGGAGCAAGTCTTTGAGCACCTGCAGGTGTCGTACACGGTTCAGGGCCTGGATATCGAGGTAGATGGAAATCACGGAATGTGCGAGCTGAAAGGAATCAGTGTGGTGGGGGCCGAGTTTCTTTACGGCCCGAACGCTGCGCTGGCCGCCTGACCGCTTGAATTGAATGAGCCCTCCCAACGTGGAGGGCTTTTGCTTTCTCGAAGGAAAATTTCATATGTTGCCGCTTCTGGCACACCTTAGGTGACAGGAAAATGAGCCCATTCTGAAATTCAACGGAGGCTCATTTATGAAACCCACCTACACCTGGACTAATCAAGCTCTCGCGCTCCTCGGTACTGATACTGATCGCGCTGTAGCCGCAAAGCTTGGGATTACCATTGGTGTCGTCTCCAGCAAGCGTACTCGGCTCAACATCAAGCCATCCCGGTCCAAGGGTGCCCCGGAGCATGGGGCGCTTCCAGCCGCGCCTAAGGCTGCTCCCAAAGAACAATCTACACCCAAGGTCAAGTTCTGGACGGTTGATCGAATCAAACTCCTCGGCACTAAAAGTGACTATGAACTCGGCAGGATCTGGGGCGTGAGCAATAAGCGTGTCACTAAAAAACGGGCTCAGCTGCAAATCTCGGCTTTCAACACCCACGCCCGCATTGAGTGGACTGAAGACAAAATTAAGATGCTCGGCACCATGCCGGACAAGACGCTGGCCAAACTACTTGGGGTCAGCCGGAGCTGCGTAACCCTTCGTAGAAGTGAACTTAAAATCCCTGCCCTGGTAACTCAACAAGAAGTGGTATGGACTGAGGAAGGCCTCAGGTTGCTCGGGACGATGTCCGATAAAGACGTCTCTTCAGCGATAGGCATCTCGAGCAGCTCCGTTGCCTACAAGCGCCAGCAACTTCAGATCGGCGCTTTCGTTGGTGGTCGGGCCAGTAGCTGGACACCCGAACGTGATGCAATCCTCGGCACGATGACCGATCGGGAAGCTGCAGATCAACTGGGCGTAACCCTACAGACAGTAATGTTGCGGAGGAACGCATTGAGCATCGAAGCTCAGACCCCAAAACCTAGGCATCAGTGGACTGAAGCACAGGTGCAAAGACTAGGTACCGTTCGAGACTCCGTGCTGGCCACAGAGATTGGGGTTTCGCTCAACGTGATTGGCAACAAGCGCAATCAACTCGGCATTGAACGCTTTGCCGCTTGAGCCCCTCGACAATCTCAATAAGCTGCCCGCTGGCGCACCAAGGAAATGAAATGGCACCCTCGACCGAGGAACTCCTCAAGACTCTTCAGGAAATGCACCCGGAATTGAAGTGGGGCACTTACCCTCTCAGTGATTACGACATGTACGCAGAACTGGATGCGCCTGAAGTGCTCGTGTGCTTCGGCAGCGAAGACTTAGATCTGGAGTACGGACTGGTTGACCCCTGCTCGACCTTCACTGGAAAACGCTGCCTCCCGGCACACTGGGGGATCTCTGGCGAAGCCGCCGAAATGATCCAGGCCCACAACAAGGTGTTTGTTTCCAAATACCCGAACTTTGACGGACCAAGGGCCAGCGGCGAAATTCGCGAATCTTAATTTTCAAGAGCTTCTGCCACGCGCAACACACTATGACAATGATGACCATCAACTAAGAGGGCGCATCATGCGAAATCAACCAGATTCAGCACAAACACTGAGAGGGGCGAAGGATGTTGGATCACTTGCCCCCCTGGATCGCATCCGCTTGCGCGCTCAACTGGGGATGGCCGACGATGTCACTGCATCTAACATCCGTCGAGCCACAGCACTGCTGATTCAGCGCATTGCCGACTACTACACAGTCATCCAGTACACGGGCCCTTCCTACGTTTACGGTAGGGTCAATAGCGATTACCCCTCAGCTCTCAAGGCTACCGCCAGTCACAACTACATGGATGGCTCTTGGAGTTATCGAGAGATGACCCCTGCTCATCCGACCTGCACGAATGAGTCACTCTTCAATGAGGCTGGCTGGATGTGCATCGACACAGCATGCCGCCTGGCCGCCTGGGAGATGTCTGAAGAGGTACCAGAGGCTCGCCCGATCCTCGACCAAGCCCGATATGCGGTGAAATCCCTTTGCGAGGCACGTGAAGTCTCAGAATTGAACTGGCAATCATCGCGCCGGCGGTTGGGGACACCGGGCATTCAAAAGGTCATCAAGCGCATCACCGCAAAGCTCCGATTCGTCCGAATTGGCAAGGGTGCAGTCAGGCCGGTCGTCATCCCACAAGAGTTGATCTCAATGGTCAACTCTTACCGGAATATCACTGATTGGTCTGCTGAAGATCAACAAGTCGCACTCGCCGGGTAACGGCATTTTATTCACCCACTTAACGCAGGTATCAAACATGAGCAGGATTTGGACGGTAGTTCGTTTCCCAAATGGCAGCTGGAGCTATGGCGGGTCGCCAAGCGATCCTGACTATTCGGAGTGCGATATCTACTCAATTGAAGCTGTCAGCCCTGAGGCGGCAGTCAAGTCGGCTCAGTCAAAACGCTCTGCGAGCCTTCGCAAGGCAAAACGGCAGGCCGATAAGGATGCATCACCGCCGGCAGCACCTATCTGCTAATTCTGCGGGATTGTGGCACACAGAACATGGCCACAGAATTACTCCATCAAGCAATGACTTGGTAACAACTGAGGAGGCAGAGACCATGCTGAAGAGCGTCAAGAGAGTGTTGGCCAGGGCGTTAGACCGAGCAGGCCTTGCCGTGGCATCTGCGGAGCACGCGTATAGCCACTTCGGTGACGATTTCACACGCTGGACGGTGTGCACGCATTGGGCGGAAGGTTTCTTTGAAGGTCTGGCCATGGGAATGAAAGAAGTGCGCTCCCACCAGCCCTCCTTCAATCCCGATTACCAGCCAAGCGTACGATTCAAAGTGGCAGGCAACAATCTGCTGGTTGAAGTGGACTTGTCCACCGCCGACGGCACCGTTAAGCCGGTTCTGAGCACCCTGAGCTACGGCGAGGCAATGGCTGCCGCATCGGGACTGAAAACGCTGCGCGGTACCGGTGTATTTGCACTAAATGACGAACAAGCTGCCGCCTTCATTCGCTCCACAGAAGAGCTCAAGGCTGCCCGTATCTACGAACCACCAAGGTCGCAGAGCACTACTCGCCCGGCCACTCGATAACTGACACAGAGGAACACAATATGATCCAGGCACCAACCATCAACACTCAAGCGGCTCAAACCAACCTGACAGCCATCGCAGCCTGCATGGACGAAATGGCAATTCAGATGATTGAATCTGCCGACGTCCTGCGCACATCGGCAATAACCAGCGTCATCGGTAACTCGATTGCAGTGACCGTGAGCGGCATGAAGGATCGTGCACATCAGATCCAGGGTATGACTGCCGAATTCCGCCTCTCCGGTGACATGGCAGCTTTCGATGCAGCCTGCCAGCTGGCCGGCTGGCATCCAGATCCACAGGCACTCGAAAACCTTCATGGCGCTCATTGACTGTGTGGCGTGAGCCCGCGCAGTCCGTATTACTCGCTGCTAACCCGTGGGTGAAGGTATGCGCCCTGGCTTTGACTTGGCAATTTGGTGGGTTGGCCGCTTGAAACAAGCCTGCGAGAACCTGCTCGATTGCCAATATTAGAATTCAATTTCCGGTGGCATCGCCGCCATCTTTTAGATATACCTGTTCCTAACGCAGCCACCAGGATTGGCTGGGGGCATCCGCCTCCCGGCAAAAAAATGAGTAAAACCGGAATTCTCGACAGCAAGGACTTAGCTAGAGGGGTCGATATCGCTTCATCTCTGGACTTGAGATTCGAATCCAGGCGAGAGAGGCGAAAAGCGCGGATCCACCTGACCCTAATCATCGCAACAGCTGCAGTGACCGCAGTTAATCTGCTACCCGGGTTCCAGGCACCACTGATCTGGGCCGGCTGCGCAGTCTCAGCTTTACTCCTCGCTCGCAGACTCCCCACGGTACGATCCTCACTTCGCAGGACGGCGGCCACCAAAGAATCAGCTCTTCAGATCCAGTCTCTCCTGATTGAGTCTGGCCATGACCAGCAAGCTTTCGCATTCAAGGTCTCCAAGTTTCAACCCAAAATGCGTGTTCGGGTTGTTACGGTCACCAAGGACAACTGCTTATCACTACGTACCTACAGCGTGATGCCAGGCTCAACCGCAACGCTGGAAATTGAGAACCGCCAGGTCTACGTCAAGAGCTGGCTGGGTAAGACCTTTGGAGATAAGTGGACCCAGCTGGCACAGGACCGCGGTATCTCCACTCCGAGGGCTCGATCTCCTCAGCTCAGATTTAAAAACCACCCAGCAAACACCCCTGGAATGACTCATTAATCATGGACTAATGCTTCCTGAATTATTCCCACTAGGTGGTTCTGGCACATGCTGGGAGACCTGATGATGGCTCCATCAACTTACAGATGGAGTCATCACTTGAACCAGCTAATCAATCTCGCCACCCGCGAAGGCATAAGCTCTGCTGAGCTATTCGCTACCTTTGACTCCGACATCGCCGGCGAGACCTTCACCTTCGCGATTCATCGTCACCTCTCCTCCAGCACTCACATCAAGGTATCTGAGCTGCACACCGGTATGGGTGTTGCTGAGATCCCCTTTGAAGCCCTGGTACCTACAGAGTCGCCAGTCTTTGTGGACACTGAGCTTGCTTTGCAGGGCCAGAACGCCCTTGAGCAGCTCATCAGTAACCGTGGCGAGCAACTGGTCGCCAACGTTCTGATCAACAATCGGTTGGTTGCACAAGTGCTCAACGAGCGCGGGCAAATGCATTGAAGGCCACTCGACTGTGGGTACCTGAACCAGCGGACGCATGGATTGGCTACTGTCGGTATGAACCTAGTGCAGGCGGGTGCGTTACTCACTTATTTCGCTCCGCCGGGACAACAAGCCTTTGCGGCGTAACCCTGACTGAAGACACAGGGCAAAACTATGCCGTAGCCGGATCTGTCAGCTGTAAGCGCTGCACCAGGATCATGGTGAATGCGCTGAGCACGTCCAAAACATCCTGAAATTCGGGAACCTGTTTTGGCTGGCGTTTCGGCTCCATATCAATACTATTTAGCCACTAGGCATACGGAATAATCATATTTCGGGGTGCTGGTGGCACGCACAAACAAGCCTAAAACTGTGCGACATGAGCCGAACTCGACGGCATGAAAAGAGGAACACATGATGACCACACCCAAGCTAGCACCCTTCAATAGCCGCACAGCTGACAAGTTCGTTGTCCGCCTCCCTGACGGAATGCGTGAGCAGATTGCCGACATAGCCAAAGTACACCATCGAAGCATGAACTCCGAGATCATTGCCCGCCTGGAGACTAGTTTGGCGGAAGAATCCCAAGCAGCCGCAATTCAGGTTGATGCCTCCAGCCTGACTGCAGGCGAGAAGCAACTCATTAAGGCCTTCCGGAACATGCATGGCCCGCACCAGAAAGCCATTCTGGAATTGATGACCATCAAGCCGGCATTAACCGAAGTTTCCCAGTCGCGCGTTGCCTAACACCAACTCGCACAAAGCCCGGAAGAACCTCGTAAAACGAGCTAGCTCCGGGCTTTTTTATGTCTATCAATCGCCACCACCGACGTCCCGCTCAGAAATAAGGAGAAGGTATGGACCACGATTTAGAGCACTGTGACAGTTGCTGGACGGAACTCGAAGCTTCACAAATTGGACTGTGTGATAGCTGCCAAGGCGAAGAAGGAGTCATCGCTAAGGACGCAGGGCCCTCCGTAAACATCATCAAAGCGGCTTTTCGAGACGCCAGCTTTTTTTCCCGGCCAGACACCAGATTTTCCAAGAAAGCACACATCGTGCTGGATGGTTCAAATCCCGCCTGTGGGCTTCGAACAGTGCTTTGTGACACAGAGCCAGCAGTGGGAATTTCAAAGTTCCTCCGGTGCCAGCGAAAGGGTTGCTGTGAGCACTGGCCGACGGCGGTTCCGGAGGACAAGGAGTTCCATTAGGCAATTCACCTCAACGGCTTCTGCCACACGAAAGACCAGTTGACCATTGCTCCATTAACTAACTGGAGCAAGTCCTGATGAAAACAGCACAAGCCACCCCCCTAAACCTCAACCAGGCCTTTCATCTCTATAACGCTCAAGGCGTTGTCCGAAATGTGAGCGCTCGAGCTCGGGTCTGCATTCAGGGCCGATCGGAGCAATTTGTTAAGGTCATCCTTCTCGCTGATTACACAACCTCCTTTTGGGATCCTAAGCTCGCAAGCGCATATGCAGTTGCTGCAACGTTTGTCCTCGACGGGATTTCCGAGCGTTCCTATCAAAAGGCTGTAGACCATGCCATTCGGCAACACGGGCGAGGCCCAAACGGCCAAAGCCAACGCTCTGAGATGCAGGCGCTGTGTGACTTGATCGCAAGCGGGAGCGCGGTGTGCATCCAGAGGGATGTCGACCTGGTCACCACCCTGCAGCAATGCAATCTGCTTGTTCCTGCCATGGAGGCCACTTTGGCTGCTATCTCAGCCCAGACTATGTACGACGCCGATCGTACTGTTGCTGGGATCAAGGGTGAGTTCACTGCTGATCACGTATCGCAGCTGGTAAGCGTCACCATGGGTGAAGGCACCACTAACTTCTCCCGCGAGCGTCTCGAACAGGAGTCCGAAAGCGGCGAGCATCCCAACTGGCGGCTCGAACAGAACAAAGTGGCCGCATAGGACATACCAGGGGCCCGGCGCCCTCCCCAAATCAGGAATGTCTTCATGCGCAATCATCATCCACCGTTCGCCAAGCACGCCCCGCACATCCAGGCCGCTCTCGATCGTGCCAAACAAGAAAAGGCCGATGGCGTGATATCAGGTTTTCGTCTTGTGCATGATGGTGCACAGCTGCTGCCAAAGGCCGGCGGCTTCATATACGGCCGAATCGGCTTTGAAGACGAAACACCCATCCAAACAACTCGGATCAAGACTGTTGGTGCCGATATCATCACAACGGACAGTGGTCGTCGCTATGTCATCGCCGATTACCACAACGACGCCGCTGCCGATCTTAAGGCATTGAGAGCCAACATCCGGAATCGAAAGAAGAACCCAGCAGTGGTTCTTGCGAGCTAGAAAATCCGGTTGAATTAAATCTGTTTCGCCCGCTTCTGGCACACGTTGGACGCCCTTTTAATAAGGGTATCAACTAATCAGGAGCGCAACATGGAACACATCATCACCCCAGGCAACAAGTGGATTCCCGCGGCGAAGGTCGTTGCAGAGACACCAACCACGGGTGACGAGAGCGGCTTCTACAAGCGCTTTGCTGGCGGCATCCACTTCTACGCCCTGGATGGACAAGTCTTTGCCTGCTTGGTCACCAATCGCCATGGAGAGCGCTTCTTCGTTACAGCCACTGCCAGGGTTGAGGGCATCTTCTTCATGCACAGCACCTGCAGCATCACGGAAAAGAAGTTAGGGCTGACTGGACTGGGCCTTCGGGCAGAGCTTGAGCTCGCTTCCAACATCGTCGATGAACTGGACACCCTCAAGGCTAACGCCACAATGCTCAAGCTGGGTGTGACCTTCGACCAGTACGTTTCCATGGCCAACCGCGAGACAACCACGCAGGAGTGCCTGGCAGCATTTCATAAGGCTGGCCTGACAACTGAACTGAAAGGGATTGAAGACGACGGCTACCTTCTGGCAACACGCCTGGGCCGCACCATGCTTCACGCAGCTTGCTACCAGAATGCCAGCGGTATGTGGGTAAAGACGCCAGACAAAATCGCAGCCTAAGTCCACGCGGGGGATTCTGGCATGCCTGAATCCCATTCAATCTTCAACTTCTAGCCATCCAGAAAGTGAGCCAATCATGAAATATCTATTCTGCAACCGCGTGAACTACACCTGGGCCGGGTTCGTACTGAGCATTCTGTTATCGAACGTTACAGTCCTCGCCCTGCTGCATACCGGACTGATTCAGGAAGCGCCGAACGAAACCGTTGTATTGGTTTTTGCATCTTTGGTCGTAACCCCGCTGATGCAGCTGGCTCGCAAACACTGGTATCCCGATGCCGACAAAAATGCGAAATGGTCACTTACCTGGGTCGATGCACGCATCTTCATGCTGGCCTTGCTGATGGACTGCCTGGCGCGCAGTAGTGCAGCTGCGCTGCTTAGCATGGTGAGCTCTGTTGACCCCTTAACCCCGGCGCTCTCCCAGGGCTTGACTTGGGTAGCTTATGTTGTGGCCGCGGTCCTGATCGGCAGATATTTGACCCAGCGTATTCAACCGGCGCCGTTGCTTTCTCATTGAACACAACTGGGGGCTATGCGCCCACCCAGTTTGGGTAACATTGAATGCGCTTGCAGTCGGTAGACCCCGATGCTTGGCGAACTTGTGCGCAAGGAAGATGGCGACAAGCTGACATGCATCATCAATGAAGAGCTTGCCGCTCTCTAAGCAGACTGCCCGCCGGGACGGCGGGCCACCACTCTCTCCAGGAATGCAACATTGAACACTTCGACACTTTCTACCAAGGCGGCAGCCCAGATCCCGATGGTCCCGGGATCGAACCTCGATGCGTATCTGACCGTGATTCACTCGATACCAAACATGAGTGCCGAGGAAGAGCGACGTTTGTCTGAGCGACTTGTCGAGCACAATGACATGGACGCAGCACGCGAACTCGTTACATCCCAGCTTCGCTTTGTCGTGCATATCGCACGAAGCTACTCAGGCTATGGGTTGCCTCTAAGCGATCTGATCCAAGAGGGCAACATCGGGCTGATCAAAGCCGTGAAGCGATTCAATCCCGCAGCTCAGGTCAGACTCATCACTTTCGGAGTCCACTGGATTCGCGCAGAGATCAACGAGTTCATTATCCGCAACGGTCGAATGGTTCGCCTGGCGACCACCAAGGCTCAGCGGAAGCTGTTCTTCAATCTGCGCAAGCAACCCCGGTCCCGCAACTGGCTTACTGCCGATGAGACGAGGCACATCGCCGACACCCTCAATGTGAGCGTACTCGACGTTAAGGAGATGGAGACGCGCATGGCAGGTAACGACACGTCGTTTGACCCCGCCGCAGATGCCGATGATGAGTCGGCATACATCACCCCGTCCCATCAGATTGGAGACCACCGTTACGATCCCGCCTATCAGTACGAGACTGAGGCAGACGCCGGCACTTCTACAGACGACTTGCATGCGGCACTCAACAACCTGGACGAGCGCAGCCGTGACATTCTTGCACAACGATTCCTATCGGAGAGCAAGGCGACACTCAATGACTTGGCGAGCAAATACAACGTATCGGCTGAACGTATCCGCCAAATTGAAAAGCTGGCCCTGGCCAAGCTCAAGCTAGCCATTCCTATGGCCGCGTAAGGAGATCTGAGTGCTTAGAAGGTCAAGAAGAGGCGACAGTAACACCTGCCGGGAGCTTGAGGCGAACGGCGCCTGCGATGAATTCTGTGCCCATCTATCCATAGGAATGTTCACTGAGGGAGCGGTCAACCTATGCCTGTCCACGCTCTGACAGCTCTCGATTATTGCTGGAAGCCACAGGCTCAAGCCAAGCTTTTATGCAAAGTCCTTCGCTGCGCGCGTGTAAGCTTAGATCCTGTGCCAAGACAGAAGTCAGGAAAACCTCATGTCCGATCCAGCCGTAGCAGCCGCGCTGTGCCTCTTGATTACCTGCACACCCGCACTTGCCCAGAACCCAGCACGTGGTTGCGTTCTGCTAAACCCTGTTCAGCCCAACGTAGTCACAGCCAAGGATCTATCGTCAAAAGATCTTTGCACCCGCGACGGGAAGGCCATCAGCTCGGTCAGCGTCGGTAATTCCCAAGCTTGGGATGGCAAGCTTGTACCACCATATAATCGCGTCACCATGCGGGCTAAAGGCGAACCTGTCGAGACGAACGTAACGTTTCAGACACCCAGCGCGACCTACCAAGTCCACATAAAACCATAGGTGGATTGTCCCCGGTTCTGGCACGTCAACATCGGCGGTTCAATGGGGTAAATCACTTCTAGGAATTGCTACGATGTCATACGATCCGGACCAAACCATCGAGCGCATGGTGAACTACACGGCAGAAGTGGGCGGACACCGAAACCGAACAGTCCGACTGAATGGTGGCAAAGTGCCACTTTGTACCTGTACATATAATTTTGCCCAGGACGATCAGACCAAAGAAATGGTCGCTAGCCGCATTGCTGCACTCTGGAACCTGACCCAGGGAATCGGAACGGCAGATCTTGAGCATCTAGTTTCAAAAGGGATGACACTCTCCAAACTGATGGATATGGCGCTGGAGAATATCCGCAACAGGGGTTCTGCCACACCTGGTAAGGCCAAACAATAGGCCCATCAACCAAACAGGTGACCCCATGAAATCAGCAGCACAGCAAACCCCACTGTTCTCCTCTTCCCTACTGGTGAGTGCCGGCATCACAGATCTGTCGAAGATTGTCAGCCTATCCTTTGACCTGCAGCCGCAGATCAATAAGCGCTCCATCACCTACCGCGAGCAAACGACGGTGTATGTTGATGACATGGTGGCTCAGGTTCGCCTAGTCGTAAAGCTCAAGGTTGAAAGCAAAAAGCGTGGGGCTAAGCGAGTCCAGCTGCCGGATAGTTACCCTGACCTACAGGTGGCGCGCCTGGTGGGCTACGACCCTGTGAAGCATGTCTGGGGGACTGTGAGTCATACAACCAACACCCTGCCTGAGCCAGAGCTTCATGAAGCCTGGCAGGCGCATCAAGAACTTGAAGCTGTCCGAGCCGGCATGAAGCAGAACGACCCTTACACTTGGTATCCCATCGCTAAATAGAACGCGAAGACCGCACTAGCAGGGCTCGCCCTGCTTTTGGGGGAAGGTTAGGCACAACCGCCTTACCTATCCTGAAAACCGCGACCCCATTTTGGGTTTGTCCTTGCCCTTCCGAACCTCATGATGCGTCGGCCCTAACGTCAGGTACGTATTAATGAGAAGCCCCACCCTTAACAAAGCTCGCCTGCAATGGAGACGAGTAGCACTCTCCGCCATGATGATTGCCCTCCCGGCCTATGCAACAGCTAAAACGTTGGAGGTACAGAACCTCCAGCCAATAACCTCGGGAATGAATGGAATTGTTGTCCTCAAGGTAGTGGGGTCAGCATCTTCCTGTACCTATATGGGGAAGCTGGTTCAAATAGCAGCCGGCCAACCGAATGAGAGATGGGTCGTAAAAGCTGATCAGCGCGTCTGCCTAAAGTCGGCGCGTGGGGATATGACGATGGCAAAGGTTGAAGCCCTGGCTCCAATCAACACCTTCCCGATTCCGAAAGAGAGCAACCTCACCCTTTACGTCCGGGAATAGGTCAGCGAACACACTGGGGGCGGATAAAAAGATTCCGCATGCAGAATCTTTCTGTGAGGGTTGGGGCACATCTGTTTACGGTTAAGACTTACCGCACAAATTCAGAGCGAGTGATGCGTAATGGGACACCCAACCGCCTACAAGACCCTATCTGGCCTGCTCAGGGCCACGGAGAGGGTATTAAGGGACAGCCACCAATCGATCCGCCACACATTCGATGGTTTGTCCCGGGGGATGTGGCTCAAGAACGCTGAGTATGTTGCCGATACCCAGTTTGGGGATACTAGCGGCGTTGCTGAGCTACGCCGTAAGTGGTCCACGAGCCGGCCCCAGGACTTAATAGGCGGGAATGCTCTCTTCGGAATGCCATTGCCTACACGTGAGTACGCAGCTGGGGACAATATACCTGGCTGCGGATTGGTCCAGGATGTCCATGGCGAACAGCTCAAGATCAATGGACATTGGTATCACAAGCGGTGCTTTAGCGCCAAGGGAACAGCATAGAAACCGGGCACCTATCGTGCACCAATCCTTACTGTTTCAGCACACCGGCAAAGATGGAAATCAGATTTCAGGAGCTTCACCAATGAACCGCACCACCACTCTGCTGCTTGCCGCAGTCGCGTCAGCTGCAACATTAAAGCTGATCGCGAAGACCCAGGCTCAGGGCACTGATGTAATTCTGGCCACGGCGAAGATGGTTCGCAACGATATGCTGGCGCTTGAGGCGCATGTCAAAGCTACCGGTATTGATGTGGGCCAAAACCCACTGTTCCATATGGTCCAGCATGACTATCCGTCTGCAGGCCCTTTAGCAACTCTGCCGGCATAAGCGTAGAACACATAGCTGAGGTACCAACAAATGACCGAATTCAACAGCCAGTACGACCGTGCCGTCTGGTCTCAGAAGCTGGTCACTTACTACTTCATCGACGTCAACATGCTCACACAGGCAATCCATAATGCCCTGCCGATGCCCGCGCGGGCAGCACACCCGCCCGAGCACATCGCCGCCATGCTCACAAGTGACTTGGCCATGTTCCCCGAGCGCGGAGCGGGCTGGTACCGCAGCGTTGGTAGCCGGGAGTTTCTGGGGATCATCCTGTTTGTCCGACGTTTCAGCCGATGGATGAAGTCTCTGGGCGCCTCGTTAGGGTATGACGTCGACTCTATGCTTATGGAAGATGACTGGGTGGATTCACTCCCAGAGCTCCAGCCCGTACTTTGGGGGCTGATGGATCGCGTCCGCTCGGACCTTCAATCCGCGAAAGCGATTACTGACATCGGGTCAATCGAGGCCGCATTTCAAGTGCTGATTCGTTCTGTGGACGCGGGGGAGCACCCTCACCAGACCTTTGTAAGGGCTGAGAGAGTCACCCAAGGACTTCGGCTAGTTGGTTGAGAGCAACAGCAGGGCTTCAACGCACCACCCGGTTCTGGCACGCACCAAGTTGCCGCATGCTGGCTTCATATTCAACGGAGCCTGACATGAAATACCCAAGCCCGCCCCAACTCCAAGCCCTGTACGAAAGCAACGAAGAGCTCATTCAGAACCTGACTCAGCAAATGGTCATTTCTGCCCAAGACATTCAGGGCATCAACAAGAACATTCTGACCCGCCTGGCGAGTGATTTCTGGGGAATGATCTCTTCTAACGCACGGGCTGAGATGATGAGTCACAGCCACCACTTTGTGCGTAGCTGTGCCCGGATAGGGCAGCAAGATCTTGAGAAGGCCCTGGCAACACCAATTGCTGACCTTTCAGAAGGACACCTCGTAATGCTGCGGCAAGACCTCTGTCGGCGAGCGGCTGAGATGGAAGCCGATCCCGTCATCCAAAAAGCGGTTCTGGTTCGAGGTTCAGCTGAAAACGCTGATCTGGCATCCTTGAATGTTCAGTTACACGCCGTGCGTTGTCGCCTGGCCGCAATCGGTAAGCCCGAATCCCCCAAAACCTACATTTGGATCTGAAAATGGGTACGTTTGCCGCTCAGACACGCAATAGCATCACCTTCGGTGTGAAGGTGCAAACTCGCACCGCCCCGCGCACCCTGAAGATCCGTTCGGTGTTCACCCGGCACAGCCGGGCGGTCACAGATCGGGAGTGCTCCGCAGCTGCATCCGACATTGCCCTGACTCTGCGCCAGCAGCTGCCTGTCCAATGGCTGCTTGAGGGTGGTGACAGTTTCGATTTTGATCTGGCTGCCATCATCGACGGCCTTGATGCAATCAAGCCATTTGGCTACCCAGAGGATCCACCAGGTTTAGCCCTTGATGATCTGAACGAGCAGCTAGCCAAGCTGCTTGATTGGGCTGACGATGCTGAGATAAAGCTCATTCCCTGAAGCTTTACCCATGATCGACAAGCACGGCTTCTGCCACACTGTGATCAGGGGCAATGTGTCTCATCAATTTAGAGGCATTTCCCATGCATAACCGGCTCAATCATTCCGAAATTCACATAGTGCGCGAAGCGGCCGTAATGGCAGTTTTCAGTCTTTATGGATATCTCGGTGCGGGCGCGCGTCTGATACGCGCTCTTGAGGCGCTTGCTGGGTCAAAGAATTACGTGGCAAGCCCATTCAACGAAAGAATGGACATTTTCCAGGTTTCAATCTTTGAAAAAGGCCCGGATGCCCTGTTACGCCTACAAGTTGTACACTCTCCGGACCATAATTCAGTGCACCAGTTGGCTTCGCTACCAGCTGATACACCTGGGTACTGGACCGCGGTATTGGAAGCCACAGCACTGAATGGTCCCTTCAGCTTGGTCTCACTAACGATTGAAGGCCAAGATATGAATCTGAACACACAATCGACGCTGTCAAATAGCTCAGCACAATGACACCGAAACTTACTCTTTTCCTACCGCTGGAAATCGACAAAGCCGAGGAACTTGCTGCTGTGGACTCACGGTCGGCTGAGTTATTCCACCAATGGTCAGTTCATGAAATCGCTAGTGCGGCTGTAATCCAGAACTCAACTGCTTTTGCTGGCCACAACCTCAGAGCTGACAAAACCGAGAAGGCTCTAGCCGAACTCATCAGCATCGGCATTCAGGTTGAGCGATCCAACGGCCAGGGTGAGTTTGGTCGGCTTATGGCCGCGCGCTTCAACCGAGATAACTTCAATACAGGCCTAAATGACCTTAAACGAATCCCCGCACGTCTTCTAGATCCCGAGCTGATTTCAAAGGGCGGTTTTGTTTTCCCCAATGGGGAGT
Source organism: Pseudomonas sp. WS 5503 (assembly GCF_012985385.1). Classification (NCBI taxonomy): domain Bacteria; kingdom Pseudomonadati; phylum Pseudomonadota; class Gammaproteobacteria; order Pseudomonadales; family Pseudomonadaceae; genus Pseudomonas; species Pseudomonas sp. WS 5503. The sequence continues at coordinate 273,386 of NZ_JAAQWI010000010.1, read as the reverse complement.
GGAATTTTGAATTTAAGCGCCAGCTGTCAGCCCAGTTAAATCCCTTCACTGAGAAATTTGTTACTAATGACGGGAAAGAGTTCACCCTGACTAACCAGCAGGCCCGCACCTTCAGCGTTTTTCGAGGTGAGCTTGATGAGAGCATGGACGTCCAGGCACTGGCGGGGACAGGGAAAACCTATCTGATCGAGCGGATGGTCGATAGCCTAAGCAGGTATCGCCCTCTTCTCCTAGCGTACACTCAGGTTCAGCTCCAAGCCCTGATGGCTCGCATTGGTCCAAATCGTGTAACTGGGATGACTTTCGGGCAACTAGCTACCGAGTGTCTTGAGCGAGACCAGAGCAAGCCATATCGCCGGGCAGGTAAGCGCGCATGGTCTACCCACCAGCTCGCACCCTCACTGGCTGCTGAGCGCCTTGGGTTTGGGCCAGTAGGTTCAATGGCACCCTGGCAAGTGGCCCAGACATGCAACCGCATGGTGATGAGGTTCTGTTTTAGTCGGGACACAACGCTAGATACTCGCCACATCCCCCCATTGGATACCAAACTATCCGAGTTGGATAAAATCGCCTTAGCTCAATATGCCCAAGTGTTCTGGCAACAAACTATAGAGCCTACGGATCCTCGGATTGAAATGCCTCTGCGTGGTTACCACCGAATCAAGCACCTGGCGCTGGCGCTCGATACGTTCATAGACCCGGGCTACACCCACATCATCATTGACGAGAGTCATGACCTCACGTGGCCAATGTGCGCATTCCTGGATCGCTGCCCACAGCCCGTGATCACTCTCGGCGACGCATGCCAGAGGCTGGATGGAAACCTGAGCAAACGCTCGCCGGCTACCCGAAGCCGCGAGGTCGTTCACTCCATAAGGGCAGGTAGGCAGATTGAGGGTGTAGTGAATACCCTGATCGACCAGAATCCAGTGGTTCGAGTTGCCCACATGGAGGGCAGTCGAGAGCGTGACACCAAAGTCATCTACTACGACAACGCCGAGATCCCAACCGAGCCGGCCACGATACTCTGCAACTCCGAATGGGGCCTATTCGAGTGGTTCCAGCGCTTAGGCAATGCCGGGGCAAAATTCAGTCTTCTGCCAGGCGCAGACAAAGCGTTCAGGCTGTTCGTGCTTGATTGCATCGAGCTGTTCAACAAAAGCGTTCGGCCGTCGCACAGTGCACTGTTCAAGTACACAAGCTGGGCGTCCCTTGTGAAGGACATGGCCAAGGATGACCTGGCCTTTATCCGTATAGAACGCATGCTCAAGAAGGGTTACAAAGCCACCGATTTCGAAGCATCGCTTTTGTGGCTCGATGCTACTGGCCGCGCCCCTATCAAACTCGGACGAGTTGCGGATGCTCGAAACACAGAGGTCGACACTGTAATGCTCGCACCTGACCTCTTATCGAGGATTGAGTCCGGCGACCGAATGGGCGCTGCTAAAGCGCTGGCTGCCATTTACACCGGCGGCACTCGGGCACGCTTCAAGTTAATCGTGCCTGGAGAGGTTCGTGATTGGGCTACGGATCTGTCTGCGAAATCCAAAAAATCCTGACCCCCGGTTCTGGCACTACGTTGAGGACTCCATCATAGGCACTCACCTAATCACTGAGGCATCTGTATGACGGAACGAAGCACACCAAAGACCGCGGAGATGATGCAACAAGTGCTGGCAAAAGGGTGGGCCCCTGATGAAAACCTACCAGCAGAAAATCTCGAATTTGTGCCCGTATGGATTTACTCGTACGGTTACGAGGCTGGTTGCAGGCTCCACGGCCAAATGTTGAAAGCTATCTATGAAAATGGCCTACCACAGGATTTCCTGTCCTCTCTCACCCTGAACGCCGGTGATGAGTACGCTAACAAATTAGCGATTTTCGATACCCGTTCATCAGGTGCTACAGAAGAAGACAAGCAAAACCTGTTGGCTCACATGTTCAACTTCACCCGTGGAACACGTCTCTGGGGCACACTTCCCTCGTACACCATGGTTCCAGGCGTACATGTTGTTGTGGTCGACTGGAACACCCGCTCCAACGGACACGTTCTCGTTCAAGCAGGTGCAATCCAAGCTGAGTTAATGACACCACATCAAGTCACCAACGCAGCCCAACTTGCGATGGAAGCTCACCTTGCACGCCACCCTAGTGATAGACCTCGCAGCAGGGCTCATGCCCATTGAATTTTGGCAACGTGTTTTGGGTAGTTGTGCTGGCACAGTGATGTTTTAATCAATTTGCCCAGGGGTGGGCATGCAAGTCACCAGCTTCACGGCCTTGAGCACGTTGCTGGAGATTTCGAAGCCTTCGGGCATCCCCTAAATTTATCGGCCCACGCCTACACCCCCAGGCGTGGGTTTTTTTTGGCCTGCGATTCTGGCACGCCGCAACTAGCTTGATCATTGGCCTCAGTCAATTAGCCATCAGGATCCAGGTCATGAACACTGCCACCAGCAAATCGAGTTGCACCATTCCACCTAAATTAGATGAGCGCGAGACCGAAATGCTAGCGACCCGTGTCCGCGCTGCGTGTTTTGAATCACTGGGTTGCGCTGATATGTCGTACGCCCGGGCGGGCGTTTCGTTTGAGCAGGACGGACGCTTTACTAAGGCCAAGCACAGTGGCTTTACGGTTGCATCTATGATGGGTCGTTTCTCGAAAGAGGTGCTGCTCAATACCATCCGCTCGAATATTGCAGATAGCACCCGCCAGGTCGCGAATGAAGTCTTCCCCAGACTGAAGAACTCACTACTGCTTCCGCGGGGCCACGTTATCGGCTACGACGTCGACGCAAGCGTGCTTCAAGTAGCACAACGAGGTAGTCGCAGGATCACCGCCTATGTGTTCCGGCCGCTGGGATCTTCCGGGGATTCTTTCTACAGCGAAATTCACTTGGATTTGCAGGCGTGCCAGGCACAGATCACTTTCAAGATCGGCGACCGGTGGGGCGGCGGCCCTACAATCCTTCCGGCTAACCAAGGGACACTTCAGGCCGACACCTATAGCGAACTATGCGAAATCGTGTCACTTACCTTTAATGGGGCTTATAGCGCACACCTTGCTGGAAAGGCTGATTCAGATCCTCAAGTCGAAACGTGTCCAGTGTGCAATGGTGCTGGGGACAAGCGGATCGGTTGGACGAGTCGTTACAAGTGCCGTGCATGCGACGGATCTGGCAGCTACCCGGATCCAGTTCGAGTGGCTGGCCTACTAGACTCACGAGAAGCCCAAGCGCTGTTTTACGCAATAGACGCAGCCAGTCATCGTGACGGCATGGTCATGGCTGGATTATCAAATCTTGGTCTGGTTAGCGGGTGCCGTAGTGGAGACAACGCTTCCCACCTTACTGAACTGGGGATTGAAGTGAAGAAGGCGCGCGAAGCTTCTGGCGATTCGGCGAAAGTTGGTTGAACCATGCCCGTACAGCGGCAGACGCGCGACGAAAAAGAAATGGGTGTTTTGGGTGGTCATTCAAGAACAAGCCGTTACTCTGTAGAACAGGTGCCAAGGATGACACCCAGTCTCATCGTGTTAAGTAATCCGCGTCCCCTCCGCGGTCCTGAGCCGGATGACCTACTCCCCTGGGTCATCCGGCCTTTTTTTGTCTTCAATTCGGTCAGCAGCCAACCGCCCCTTGATGAACTTCACCCCTTGCCGGTAAAAAAACAGACAAGAAAGCCCAAGTATCTTGAGTAGGGTTAGTGACCAAGACCAAATTAGTCCCAGGATAAACTTGACCTTTGCGGGTTCTATCAATCTAGTTTCGTTTGCCGACAGCTCCCACGTTTCGCTTCGAGGGACTGTCTTGCTTTGCCACCAGTCGTGAAGATCCTGCATCTGCGCTTGAGACTCCATGATGGCCGCTGGATCTGAGCTGAGTCTGACGACTTTCACAATGGCGTACTGACCTGTAAAGCGGTGCATGGTGAAGCGGTAATTACTGCATCCCGGCTGAGTCGGTGTACTTCTCAAGCGAAGCAAAGATCACAGCATTCGCGCCATTCTCCTGAGCCTGAGCCACCAACATCCCGCGTGCTAGATTGGGATCGTTCGACTGTGCCCAGCCATCCCCGGTGATCATCATGACCTCCATCCCTTTCGGAGCACCGGATTTCGACCAAACAAAATTGTCGGGATTGGTATAAATCAGGGTTGGTCCGATTCCTGGAAGAACATGCCTGGCCTTCGACCCTTTGGGGGACGGAGTAGGAACGAAGGTCACTCGCTGGCCGGAAGTCAGAGGTTCGCCACCCTTGACGTCCTTCTGATGGACGAAATATCGCTCGCCATCATCACCGCTGATGAAACCGTAGCCTTTCGAGGCAACAAAACTGATCACCTCACCTTCAATACTGCCGGCAGCGATATTTTCCTGATCCACAAACACATCCTTTAAATCCGATGTGGGGGATTCTACCGGCATTGAGCTCACACAACTCTAAACGTGGTTCTTCTTTTGCTAGGGGTTCTGGCACATGCGAGGAGGCATGAATATGGCTCCACCAAACACGCACTGGAGCTGTCACCATGTCCACCACCACACTCTTCCCATATCACCCAACAACAGGTCTGCGCCTGGAAGTGACTATCCAGTTCATTCCAGCAGGCTCTCCTCAGCAGATCACCAAAGTGGATGGTGAGATCATATTTGAGATCACTGACGACTCAGAACCGAACTGGGACAATTCTGAAACTCAGCAGGTGGGTACAGATGTCTACCTCGCCGATTCGGATGGCACCGAGTGCCTTCTTAGCGAAGCAGTTTGGAGTGAAATTGAGGGAGATAGCATCGCTATTGAAACCCCCGGCACTCACAGCTCAGTGGTGTGTGCAAACTCTCTTCGAGATCAACTGCGGGAGCTCGCAAGCTCCGCTCGTGAAGCTGTGCTCGACGTTGAGCAGGGGGCTGATCCAAAGGCCTCTACCATCGCGCTGAAAGCGCTGCTCGGGAAACTCGGCCTCTGGGAAGAGTTTGAGCCGGACGCTGAATAAACAGATGGCTGTGGAGCCTGCGGGCTCCTTTAATCTGGAGGAAACATGACAGCTACTTCAACACTACAAAATGAGCCAGCATCTGCAGCTCATGTCCTGATTTTTGCTGATGTTCACGATCTTGGTAACATTTCGGATGGATTGATTGGCCCAGAGTTCTACCCTTCGGCCCACGCGGCATTGATGCGGTTTGTTGGGTATGCCCTCCCACATATCACTGCAGATCAATCGCTGTTTGATTCATGCGCTGCACGACTTGCCGCTGAAGGGCACGGTGAGTTCCAGGAACCCGGTTCTCTGCAATTTGAAAACGTGCAGTCTCTTCCCACCGTCGCACTTGAAGTGTTGGCCGACACATACGCCAGCGCCAGGCAGTGGGATAGCTACCAGTGTTTCTTCAAGATCGCTCGAATCCCAACCTGACCGACCTCCCCTCTTGCTTATCGCTTCGCCACGCCAGACGGTTCGAGGGGAGCTCAATTCCTCAAGACCACGCCACACAACCAGAAGTCCTGAAAATGCTGCCTCGTTTTGGCTGGTGGCACAAAGCCTTTCCACACACAATCCAATTACCAACTCATGAGGGCAGGACAATGACATTCGACCTGACGCGGTTTCTGGAAAAAGCTGGCACTGTCGCAGGAATCTCCGGGGCTGTGCTCTTGTCGTTGAATGTCACCTACTCCTCTTACGGTTACGTGTTGTTCTTGGTGAGCAGCGCGATGCTTGCTGGTCATGCCGGTAGAATAAAAGCTCGCTGGCTGCTCACCTTGCAAGCCTGCTTCCTGCTGACAAACATGAACGGCATCTATCATTGGATCCTTTTGCCCGCGATGGGTGGTCAGTAGCCGCCTGCACTCTCCAAGAAGACATGATTTCGAATATGCGTACCCATTATCACAACCTGCAGGTCCAAGAGAACGCAGATCAGGCAATCATCAAGGCTTCTTACAAGGTCCTCGCTCAGCGCTATCATCCTGACAGGAACTCAGACAACGCTGAGGAAGCCAGCCGGATATTTCTGATCATCACAGATGCTTATGAAATACTCTCTGAACCGGATAAACGCTCGGTTTACGATGCAAAACTGAAGGCAGCACGCAAGTCTGCACTGGCAGCGAAATCACACAGAACTGAGCAAGAGCCGCGTCCCGCCCCACATATTCCCGAACGCGTAGCACCGATCTCTGCGAACCCCGCCGGACTTCTAGACCTCGTGGCGAACACTCAGATGGGGCAGAAGCTGCGTCGGATGATGAGACGAGTAGCGGACAATCAGAACACCCCACCGACAATCAGGTGGCTGCTAAACCGGCCGGTACACCTCGTTGTTATGCTCCAAGTTATCGTAGCTGCCTACCTATTCAAAGACGTCATTTTCTAACCAGGTCTGTCGGCTTCCGAGCACAAAATTGATCATGGCTAAACGTTCACCAGATGGAGCTTCAACTTATGGGCAAACGGATCATCTATGAGATTGGCCACCCGGCCGCGGCCACTCTCTACTCCAATTCCAGTCACGACAGCCAAGACCCTGAGATCTTGTTCTATTCCCTGATGAAGGATTTCATCGGCCGGCCTACAGCGCTTGTTATTGAGCTGCTCAGCCTGTCCTACCAAACGTCTTCCGGAGACAACCTGGCGGGTGATCCTCTATTCACCATCGCCCAATACCCAGGCGAGCGTGAGTATGTCCTGATTGGGGATGTCGACTCGGGAGCCGTGACCCGCCGGGAGGACGCGTACGTCGGTCTGGCACCACTCCCAACCTCATTTGAGGCGAGTGTGCATGCTCTGTTTAACCGGTTCCGCAAAGCTGCGGTACCGACCGCATACAGTTCGGTTGAGAGTGTTCGTCAACATCTTAATGAACTTGGTAGTAGCTTGAACAAGGTCATGAGCTCAGACAACGATGACTCCGTAGTAGCTGATGCTGCATCTGCCCTTCACTTGGCCTTGGTTGACCTGCTTGCTCGCCGGGGTATCGGCCTTCAGGCATGGTCCACGGATGCACTCATGGAGCTGAAGTCAGGCAGTACGCGCCAAAGCCTTACAACGGCAGCCCCTCAACACAGACCTTGGATGCCCGGCAGCACTCTAGCCTTTGGTGAGGAATACGGCGTCCTCTATCGTGATGAGGAGGAAACGCTACAGGTGGTTGTCGAAGAGGGCTCCGTGGTCGTCTGGCAGCGTGAGGTTGACGGTGAAATGGTGAAGGTTGAGCAGCACTACGTTCCCTCAGATGTCGACATGAAAAAACACTGCTTAAACCTGGTGCCGTACAAAGGGTTCACCTGCATTCACTTTGGTGATGGTCGGGCCGTATTCACAAGCGGCGAGGTTGAGGCAAGCTATCGAGTGAAGCTCGGATCAGGATGGGAGCTCGAAGCTTGGGCGGGCGTCAAAGTGGATATGGACCGGGCATTGATGCACTGATAACCCCACATGGGCTTCTGCCACAACCATTACACCCCGATTATCAATCACTCACTGATCGGGGCTCATCATGAAATCCATACCTACAACTTCTGTGCTGGAAGTTAAACCGCAGCCTTCTACCGCGGTAACCAGCGATGAGGCCCATGCCCAAGAAATCCGTTCATCACTGAGTGTCGACGCTATTACGGCTGAGCGCCATTCCTTATCTGAGATATCCAAATCCAGGTACGAGACGGGTGACCGCGCAGGACTGGCCGAACCTTCAGGGCACTACATGGCGGGTGATTCTGCAGGATGCACAGTATTGGACTGGATGACTGCAGCAGAACGCTTGCGCTTCCACCTGCTGGGCTTAGCGTTGCCGTCTTTTGGTGAAGAACGGCTGGCCGCCCGCTCCCGTATCCAAGAACGCATTGCAGCGAGGAAACGCAATGCTCTGACCCGTAATTTCAGTTCCTCGCGAGAGCAGGCTGCCGAAATCTGTTAAGTAGTCACAAAGCATTGGCGAATTTTCATGCATGGGTTTTGGATAGCCGGATGCCCGTCGTTAAGGTGTACTTGAACGACTATCTCCCATGGTTACCACATATGCCAACACACTCCGTTGTGGGCACGGCTATCGACAATGACGAGCGGATAACGGCTCTTCGACTAGCCATGTCCAAGATTGTCAGGTTCTGCTCCAGTCAACGCGTTGCGATGAAAGATGAGAAGGTCGCCCAAGCCCAAATGGAGACTCTACTTCTCGGCGCAGGTTTTGACATCAAACGCGAACACAGACTTTCAGCCCAGGACATCCCCGATTTTCTTATCTCAGAATCGGGCTTCTCAATCGTTCTCGAAATGAAAACCCGGTGCCAACGGATGAAGATCCTCCGCCAACTAGAGCGCTATTCAAAGCACCAAAGCGTGGACGGGATCATCCTGCTCAGCGCTACAGCAATTGCCATTCCACCGCAGATCAGTGACACCCCCGCCATCTTCGCTTCAATGGGCCGGGGGTGGCTGCGATGAATACCTATGGCAAGTTGACCCTGACAGACAGTAAACGTCAGTGGCTGCTTGAGGGGTTAGCTCCGCACGTAGCGATCCGTCTCAAGCAGATTTTCCCGCGAGTATCGAAAACTCAGGTTGATTGCTTCACGTTCCCTAATGATCTGGAGCATTGCAGCGATCTTGAATGGTTTGCCAGTCGCTACCCTCTCGACATTTCGGATTCTGCAGCCAGGGCTTTGAAAAAGGGCCGCAAAGGCTTTCAGGCTCGGAAGGCTGAACTCGAACAGATCCTCCTTCCCAGCTTCGTTCCGTCCCCATGCTCAGGATTGAAGCCCGCATGCCAGTCACGGCTTTACCAAATGCAAGCTGCTGCACTCGCCCACGCTACCGGCACACTTCTGCTGGGGGACGACATCGGACTCGGGAAAACGGCGGCTACCGTGATGTGGCTGCTGAATCCGGCATGTAGACCCGGGTTAGTGGTTGTGGACACTCACCTTCAAAAACAATGGCTGAACAAGGTAGAGGAATTCTCTGATCTGTCGGCGCACATAATCCGGACCGGAACGCCCTACGACCTCCCGCCCAGCGACGTCTACATCATCACATACGGTAAATTGGCCGGGTGGGTTGATATGTTCAGAAGTCGTTTTTTCAAATCAGCTTGCTGGGATGAGATCGGCGGCCTTCGCAAAGGCCTGGAGAGCGTCAAAGGCGAAGCATCGAACGTGCTCGCCCAGAATGTGGACTTTCGATTGGGCCTATCAGCAACACCGGTGTACAACTTTGGGATTGAGATCTTTAATATTTTCGAGATCCTTCAGACCGATGTGTTAGGTACTCGTGGAGAATTCATTCGAGAGTGGTGTAGCGATGGCCAGCACGTATCAGACCCAGAGGCGTTGGGATCTTACCTTAGGGAACAGAAGGTTTTCCTGCGGCGCACGCGAGAGGATGTAGGACGACAGCTGCCCCAGGTCAGCACGATGGTTGAGGACATTGCCCATGATCAGAAGGCTCTGAAGTCGATCGAAGAGATAGCTCGAAAGCTAGCCCTTAGGTACCAAACTGGCACTTTCGAAGAGCGTGGTCAGGCCGGCAGAGAGCTCGACATGCTCGTGCGCCAGGCCACTGGCATCTCGAAGGCTCGATTTATTGCTCAATACGCGCGCATGTTTCTGGAGGACAATGTGCCCATTGTTCTTGCAGGCTGGCATCGGGCCGTCTACGACATCTGGAATGAAGAGCTGGCCCAGTGGAACCCCGTTATGTACACGGGGAGTGAGTCGCCCAAGCAGAAGGAAGAATCCAAACGTCGCTTCCTAGCGGGAGAGTCGAATGTTCTGATTCTGTCACTGCGCTCCGGGGCAGGCCTCGACGGGCTACAGGCTCGATGCAGTGTTGTGCTGCACGGTGAACTGGACTGGTCGCCCAAAGTGCACGAGCAGGTCACAGGAAGGCTAGACCGCGAAGGTCAGCCCAACCCTGTGCTATCCATATTCCTTGTGTCAGAGGATGGATCAGATCCTCCGATCATCGAACTTTTGGGAGTTAAGGCTGCACAAGGCACAGGTATCACTGACCCCGGCCGAGTCTTTGAGGCGAATGTGCCGGATACAGGCCGCATGCGACTGTTGGTAGAGCGCTATCTGCCTAAAAACGCTCAACAGGCAGCCTAAGGGTTCTGCCACGCTGGGCCAGGTCTAATCATGGGCGCGTCCAATCATTGGGAGCGCCCATGAAACTTCTGACTTTCCACCACACCGATAACGGCAACTGCCGGGTCTACTACAAAGACAGCATGAAGCAACTGGTCTGCTTCCAACCGTCACATCTCAAAGGCCAGTTCGGTCTTCTCGCCTGTTCACGCGACGGCGAACCGTCCCACAACATCGAGGTCAGTGGTTACATCATTGACCGATTTCCCGCGGCATCCGATGGTGCGACCGCAGTTCAATTCCGCACCTGGTACTTGGCGTCAGCCTCAGAATCGCAACGTGTTTTCGTAACGTTCTACCCAGAGGTCTGGATTCAAGACAATGCCACTGTGGCGGACCCGGGTGAAACGCAGATCGATGTCACGGCCGCCATACTTGACATGGGTATGCTCCAAGCGCTGAAGCTGAAGGACAACGACGACCACTCCGACGACCTGAGGCTAGCAGTGGAGGCGCCGCAATGGGTAAAAGACTGGCCAGGCCCTCACCGGGTTAGCTGTGAGAGTGCTATCCAGGAACACTTTACTGAAGACATACAAGCATCCTGATTTACCTCGTACGCCTACTCTTCCAGGGGTTCTGCCACATCATTTCCGATCTGAAAATAGCCTCATTCACTACATTGAGGCTTCATTCAGATGATCAGCACTTCCAGCCATGCCACCTCTACCCTGTTGCAGTCCGGTCTGCCCCGGGCTGAACTGATCACCTCGATCGCGACCCTTTACATGCAGAGCATGCACGCGAAGTGCGCCGGCCAGCCTGCGGACGTCCGCGAGTACCACATCGGCTTTGCAGAGAAGGTTTTGAATAAAGATTTCTACGGCCTTGAGCACATCTGCAATGGACTGAATTCAGTTGGCAAAGAAGTGTTCTGCACAGTTGCAGGCCTGAAACTTCCTAAGGCCCAAGGAGCTTCACGCGAAGCCCTCCGAGCATGGTGTGGTGTAAGTGAATTGGACGACGATCTGACGAAAGCGAAAGCCCGGCTTGATCACGAGCTCAAATCTGCGCAGCGGGTGTTCAAGGAGAACATGCCGGCGATCATCACAATGATCGAAGGCTGGTATAGCGCTGGTTACGTCCTGCTGATGTCTCAAAACAAGCGCAACTACATCGCGAATCGTGCTCAGACCCAGGGACGCGACCTTTCAACGCGCGGTCTTCACGGATCTAAGTTTCGACCATACCTTGAAGCCTACCTATCCCTTCAAGCGCTTCGCGTCCAGAAGGGTGAGATCACTGAACCCGAATACCAGCCACCTACAGCTGTCTCGGTAGTCGCACCAGTGTCGGAGCCAAAGCCAACAAATGAGCCAGCCCATTCTGCCCCTGAATCGAGCGCTCCTATGCAGCATGGTTTCTGCTTCTGATCCCAAAGCACATCCCAAGGGGCATGCATTCCATGCCCCATTTTGGATTGTACTCAACTCTCATTCTCATGTCTGACCCACGCCAATTCAAGAATTCGCTGATCAACCCTACGCAAGCCGCGCTACTGATTAAGGGCCTCGGTCTGCGAGTTTCGATCCAGATGGATGACCAGGCTTGAGGCACACGCTAATAGCAAGACAATGGGTGCACTCAACTTCTGAATACAGAGAACCGTCGATGAAATCAGTGCCCTATGAAGCGTTGGACAATGTAGGTAAACCATTTAACCGATCTGCCAGAATTATCTCTGAGCTGCCATGGCGTGAGCGTAAAGCCGCTCTGAGTGGTGCCCTGGCTGCGGTTTCCGAACAGGTAGGCATTGCACCGACAGATCAGATCTACTTTGGCATCCCAGTGTTTAACGCTTTCGGGATGAACGCAAAAGAGGCGCGTCAGCACCCAATGGCAGCCCTGCTGATGACTTCCGGAGGCGATGTTGGTCTTGAGATGGTCGCTGGCTTTATGCCTAGTGACGCTATCAGTGGAGTCATACATAGGTAGCTTCTGGCACGATATAAACCACCAGAAGATGTGCGGTATAACCGTTATGGAGATACCGCAATGCTTCCCCCTCGACTGCTCAATGGTACGACCCGCGCTTTTACGATCGAATGCCTGATCCCTACGGCTTCAATAAATCGCGACCTCACCCTTCTTCCAGAAAGCCGCCAAATCATGCGCTTCGTGTTGCCCGACTGGCAGCGTGCTGAATGCTGGGACCGTGAGAAGAAGGTTAGCTTCATCGAAGGTGTTTTTTTAGGCTTCGGAACCGGTTTTCTCGTTGTAAACGGCCGTGAGTGGGAGGGAGATTCTGCTAAGCCGGCTCCCATGGCTGGATGGTTGCTGGATGGTCAGCAGCGAGTATCGGCCGTGCGTGACTTCCTTGCCGGCGAGTTCCAAATCTTTGGTGACATCTACTGGTCAGATATTCCCCGCGCCGATCAGATGCGACGTTTTCTACACCATCCATTCCCTCAAATGGAGATCGAGTACATCGGTGACGAACTGACCTTGAAGTCGCTCTACAAACGGCTGAACAAAGGCGGAGTTCCTCACAACGAAGCCGACATGGCGCGCGTGGACCAGTAGTTTGCTGTCACAATACCTCAGTGCGGCTCAGGACGCCACAGCAAGAAGATCAAGCGAGCCCCCATGACCTCATAAGCTCTTTGCTACTTCGAAACCTGCATGCCTAGTGGAGGTCTCCTTCAAGCTGTAAGGGCTATGCCTCAATCAACCTAACTGTGGACATCCGTTAGCTATGCCCCGGTTGCGAGATTCACATCAGCACCTGGTGGCTGGACATGGTAGCGACTGGAACGGCCGAGATCGCAAGAAGCCCTTTATCGAACTGCTAATACTTGATGACTTCGTTTCCTCACATAGTCATGGGGCGACGACTACGCCTTGGCAGCCGCAGAAATAGCAGCATGAGGATTCACCGTAGATCTTGATGCGAGTACCGTTTGGTTGCCACGTGAATAGAACAAGATCGACCTCAACCGCGGGCAATTTGCGTGTGCTTCATATCGCACGCGCAGAGCTTTAATCTCCATAGGCATTGAACTATGCAATAAGGATCGAGCTGGCTATGAGCTAAGCCTTATGGATGTCCGTGGAATTAGTGAATAGGCGCTTTCGTTGTATTTCACAGTTATGGAATCTCTCAAATGACCCGCTTCTGGCACACCCTAAAGCCATTGATTCTGGTGCTTCCTAACAGCAGAGCACCTGATCATGTTCGAATCATTGCGCGCGGCAAAAGCTGCAAAACTCACCCTCGGAAATCTTAAGGGACCGTCATCCAGTCCTGGAAACCGAGAGTGGTCGTGCTCACTCCTTTTCTTTGGTGCAATTGTAGGCTCTGCATCAGGTTCTGAGCGCAATCGAGAATTCACCTTGGTACTGAACAAGGGGCTTCAAGAACAGATCATTGAGAATCTAGTGAAGCATGGTTTCAGCTTGGATCTCACGCAGATCCCCAAGAATGCAATCCGCCCCACAAATCCAACTGACTTCATGCGCCTGGCCATTGCCCAAATAGCCGATGAAATGGACATCGTGCGTGAATTGCGTGAGGCCACTGCAAAGTCGACACTGGTAGTGTTCAACTCAACTCCAGGAAAAGTTGAGGTCTTCCCTTACATCTTCACCCCTGAGGTGAAGAAAGGTTTGATTGAGGCCTATGGTGAATCAGAAATCGAGTTCCTGAACGAGACACTCAAAGGCCTCTGAATGCAAAACATCTGCTGAAACCTATTCCCCACATGAACAAAGCGCCAAACTGCCGTAGAAATCCGACAACAGGCAATTTGGCGTCATGTTCTTGACTGGAAAAATGATAAGGTTCAGCGGAGAATGCGCCCAGTTTTATTGACTACCGACCTGAGTCTGACACCATGAATAGCTCGACCAGCCTGACATCAACCCCGGATTCCGCATTCCCTGCGGCCCCGTCGCGGACGGCTGAAAAATTCGTACTTCGTATTCCGATCGTGCTCAAAGAAGCTATCGAAGAGGTGGCTCGACGCCAGTTCCGCAGTTTCAACAGTGAAGTGGCACTCGCAGTTATCAGCCAATTTGAGAGTCATCGCCGGCTGATCACAATGCGCAACTCCCTGGCCACCCGGCTGGGCTCAGATGTGGCTGACGAGGTGCTTTTAAGGTTCCAGCGGATTGATCCTGAGGAAGGCACCGTACAGGGTTTCAACATTCGCTTTCCAGAAGGCTTGCGGGATGAGGTTAAAGCATCATCGGCCGACACCATGAAGATTGCGATTGCCAATGCTTGTGCTGACTGGGTCTACTACAGCCAACAAATTGAAGCACTTTTGAAGCGATGTGAAGATCCTGACATTCAATTCCCCTCGGCAGTTGTCAAACACTGATCCGCGCGGGCTAAATGCGGCCCGCCTCTCATCTCCTTTGACCGTCCTTGCCTCTCTACGAACTGCCTCCCGCCTTTCTCACTCTTGCCGGCCTCAAGCTATGACAATGTCATTAGCGCCATCTGCAGCCATCTGTGAGCACCGACCTGACCCTTGCGACTATCATGAGCAAAGAACAAAAAAGGGGCTCAATCTGAGCCCCTCTTTGATCTGACTGAAATCACATACCAGCGGCTTTCAGGAGTGGGTTACTGGAGCTACCATTCCCACCATTGGTTTTGTAAGCGTCCAGCAACTTACCACTCTTCGACCATTCAAAGACGGTCGCTTCGGCTTTGTTTTTACCTACGAAAGGAATCGCGGTAATGAGGTTATATTCGTATCGCCAAATTTCCTTGGAAGAGATTTCACCTTTTGAAGATGGATAACCGATTTCTTTAACAACTTGCTCTTGAGATGCGCGAGCAGTTTTAAGTTGTTGAACTTTCTCTGGCGCGACGAAAGTCCCAGTTTCGTAGTCAAGAGGTGACTTTCCGTTAGCGCAACCGCCCAGGACGGCCAAGGACAATACAGCAGCGGCAATTAGTGCAACTTTCTTCACGAATAGATTCCTGTTCAGATCGGTACCTGGCCGCTTCATTGCGGCCAGGTAGCAGGCATGGATGACGCCCACTACTCACGATAACGGCACCTTGTGAATACGGCGAGCCAAAATGCCGTAAGCAAAATGGTGGTTCTGGCACTCAGCCACTCGCTAGAGACTCACTCCTATAGCTCAATCATGGAGTGCTTCAATGCCCAGTACCAAAGAAAGCCTTGCGACGATGTCTAGCATCATCAGCTCTGTAGGCTACTACCCAGCCAGGAGCGTATTCGCCGATTTTGTTGAGATGGCCGCAATCGCGATACGCAATTCGTGCGACCAATCTGCGCGTGATGTTCGGGAAGCCCGCTATCTAACCCTCATTGGCAAGTACAAACCACAAGATCAGCCCAAATTCGGTGAGCTACTGCAGCATCTCGTTCAAGCCCTTGATTTACAGGCTGGTGATCTACTCGGCGAGCTCTACATGCGCCTCGGGGTATCGAATGCCGATATGGGGCAATTTTTCACCCCACCCTCTATTTCAACCGTGCTTTCAAAGCTCGCGATGGATAGCGAGCATATTCAAGCACAGGTGAAGCGCAGAGGTTTCGTGACGCTTTCGGAACCCGCAAGCGGATCTGGTGCCATGGTCATCGGGTTTGCTAATTCAATGCTCGAACTGGGTATCAATTACCAGCAACACCTGCACGCCACCTTGATCGATCTCGACATACGCGCCGTTCACATGGCCTTCATTCAGTTGAGCTTGCTTCACATCCCGGCCGTTGTGGTACACGGCAATACCCTGACGCTAGCTGAGTATTCTCATTGGCATACCCCCTCACATGCCATGAATCTCTTTGACTACAAGCTCAAGCGCGGTTTTTCACTTGAAAGCGAGATGGGAATCGCCTATCTGAAAGAGGATTCAGCTACGCAGCTTTCTGAATTCACTTGTGGGGTTTTGGCACACACAGCCGTAGACAATAATTTTGTACAGGCTAGCAACCTGTAGCGTTGAGCAGAGAACCCTACCTGCTGAATCAGTTTCCGACTAAAAGTCATCACATAAACGAGGCCGATCATGGCTGTAGAAACCTTGTATCGCAGTACCCGAGACCTGGAGACAATCTTCGTGGAAAAAAAGCTGGCAGATCAACATGATGCGATGCTTGAGCTTGGCGAAGCACTCACTGCGGCACTGATTCAGAATGTGCCTGGGTTAGATGAAAAAATGGGTGAAGAAGTAGGTATTTTCATGGCGAAAAATCGCTCGGCCTTTGCTTCAGCTTTCAAGAATAATCCGGCTGCATTGCTTGAGATTGGTCGAGAAGCTGAGGGTTGATCGAGTTCGGTACGGGCTGAAGGACTGCCCGTACCGCTTCATTCCCTGCGCTGGATCCTCAACCAAAATCCGAACACTCCACCTTCTTCTGCCTCTCCTATCAATTCGTGGCCAGTCTGTTGAGCAAAGGTTTTGAAGTCCCTCTTGCTCCCAGCGTCGGTCGACAAGACCTGCAGTACCTGCCCTTGTGACATTCGATTGCATTCGAGCCGAGCCTTCAGGATCGGTATGGGACATTGAAGTCCTCTTGCATCCACGATGCCGTCAGGGTCCTGGTATGGGTCTGGATTTGTGGCAGCCATTGCGCCGAGTCCTTAGTACTTGATAGTGCGCCCAGTGTAACCCGCATTCGCCCGGGGGGGCTTCTGGCACGCCCCCTTCAAAATGATGATGACTCGGTTAGTGGCCAAGGCGACTTCGCCGTCCACATCGTTTTTTTATCACCACTCGGTATGAATGATTTCCCGAGATGAAATCTGATGGATATATGCATGAAACTTCAAACCACTCTTTTACCCCCCTTGTTGACTCCTACGTGTGATGCTGCCCAGCTTTACGCTCAGCACAGTGACCTTAAACACAAGCTTTGGCGCTCAGCCCATACCGATCATTTCACTCGTACCGAGCGAGATCAAATGCGTGAGGCGCTGGCTGGCCTCAGTGAGGCTTACCGATCTGTCACAGGGGCCCCGTTGAAATGATGGCCAATCGCTTATACCGACGGTACCAGTGCGCCTTTGAAGCTGGTGAGGATAAGCTTGATCTCGAAGTCACAGGATTGGATTTACGTCATGGAGCAGTACATTTGCTCACTTCTGATGCCGGCATGGCCATGGCCCTCAAGCATGCAATCAGTGCTGATGTTCTGCATGAGATCCCAGGTAACCTTGATCCGTCGTGCTTGGTCAAAGGCCTAGGTTGGGCCACTTGGATCAAGCAGACTTCAACGATCTAACCAGTGTGGAGACAACGCGATGTCATTAATCAGTAAATCGGCAATCCAGGCTGTTCGTGATTACGTTATCGATGACAATGGTGGGCGTCTCGAGACAGATTATTTTGGTCACCAAGTAATTGCTGCTGCAGAAGCGCATTTAGTCACATTGGAACGTCAGTCGAGCCCCCCCATTCCTCTGCTTGAGTTCTTCGAGAGGAAAGATGACATGGGCCTGGGCCGGCTCCGGATGATCATGGATGGTGACGCTGACGTGATCATCGAGGTGATCAGCACAGAGGGTGAATCACTAGCTCTAGAATTTTGCACCTCGGTCACAGGAGGTGGTCGATCCCCAAAGGTGCGTGAAGCGCTCTACAATCTTATGAATGCGATTCGCGATGAGAACGAAACCAATCCTATTTTTACTGGAAGATAGTGTCCGATGTTTTCCTGCCTAGGTCCATTTTCTGATTTTTTCGGGCTTTTCCTGTTCACCGGTTGCGAAGCGTGTTGTTGTTTTTTTGGTTAAAAGGCTAAGAGCGATTAAGAACGGATAGGTCGATGGATTTCAGCCTACGGCCCTTGTGCTACGTGGATCTCAGCTAAAATTCAGGCCCTGCATACCTACATCATGGAGCGGAACAGACCTACTACTTAGGGCCCTCCAGACCTACAACGCTTATTTTTGGCCTGCTTTTATCCACAAGTTTATCCACATTTACCCCCTTCCAGCACTTCCAATGACCAGTTGAGCCCACCAAACCTACAACCCGATTGAAGTTAATTGGTGGATCTGGAAAGGCTCTCACCTGTGCAGCGCACCAAACCTACAACTCTGCAGCAATTCAGGAGGTTTTTCTTCTGGTGTCTGTCGCCTCGAAATCGGTTGGGCGCATCAAACCTACAACCTGTTGCGTTTCGGGCCCTGCAAACCTACAACTTTTTCTCAGTTACACACAGGCTTAGCCACAGCCCTCCCATGAGGAACAGTATCAAGCTATATCTGGCCTGAGTTGTAGGTTTGGTGCGCTCTTTATCTGGGCAGTTCCAGCGTGTGGTGTTGTAGGTTTGGTGAGCCCTTGTTGGACCGTCCTATGGCTTTCAAGGTTGTAGGTATGCTGCGCTCTACTTTTCACCGCCCAGGTGAGGGCTTTGACTGCACCAATCATAGGTTTAACCGTTCAATTCCAGTGGCTTACGTTATTGTCTTAATGCCAGCTCGGCTGTTGATTCTCCCGCCCGCATTCGTTGGCCGGCATGTACGGGTTGGAGGTTTGATGCGCCCTATCTTCTCGCAAGTGCTGGGGTTGGAGGTTTACTGCGCCCTAAATTGCAACCAAGCGTGCAATTTCAATGAAATTCTCAGTTTTCACTAATTAGCCAGGATTCAGTGGGTTACGGTACATAGCTCGATCTCAAGGTATGTATCATTCCTAAGCATCTGATATTAGTGCCTATGCAAATCGACCGTTGTAGGTTTGCTGCGCCCAATCTCAGAAAACTCAGCCCACGTTGTAGGTTTGATGTGCCCTATTTCTTCACCATCACTCCCACCACGGCCACATAAATTGGGCTCAAGCCGTTACCCCTGAGGGGCTGTAGACCAGACATGACATCAGCCTACGTGGTCTAGGTTTGAGTTTGTCCTGGACGCAGGTGGGGTGTTGGGGGAATGCTGCAGGTTGGATTGACCGCCGTGGGTTGTAGGTTTGATGCGCTGCATTTATGAGGTAGCGCCGGCGGGTGTAAGCAGGAATAGGGTTGTAGGTTTGTGGGGCCCTATCTCATCGAGACTTGGCCACATCACTGTAGGTTGTAGGTTTGGTGCGCTCTAGATGGCAACACAATGTTGTAGGTTCAGTGGGCCTGACCTAGTCCGACCCTGCATTCGTTCACGATGTTGTAGGTTTGGTGGGCCCGATCAGTCGAACACTTGGTCGGATCCGTCCTCAGGGAATGAGCCCTCTGCGCCAATGTTCTGCGGAGCCTCAGCGGAACCTTCAATGACATTTTTCCCCTTAACCGCTTCTTTAGCCTCAGCGATGCCTATCTTGCCCTTGATATCGCTAGCCTTCTTGTTGGCCTTCATCATGTGTTTGATGAAATTGTCGTGGGGTAGGATTTCAAATTGAATATCCTTGGTGACCCTCTTGTCATGATCGTCTTTGATCATCACTTCGTTCCACCCAGGCAGGATCACATTCTGTTCGGCGAGGCTTTTCAGCGCTGTGCGCATGGCCCGCATGTTGTCCTTCATACGCTCTGAGAGACCACGAGGGCTCTGCTCTAGGAAGCTGACCAACTTTGGCTGGTAAGGATGGTTCAGCGATGCCTGGGTCCAGTAATGGGAGATGCGCTTGTAAATGTAGCGAGCAAGGTCGGACTTCAGCCCCATCGAAATGCTGTAGTCATACATCCTGAACGCCTGCGTTTTTACCCCCAAGGTCACCAGCGGGTGAAAAGTAGCAAAGCACCTTGCCGACCCATCGCTCAGATAGTCTTCGCGTGTTGTGATAGCGAGTTTTGGCAGCAGGTTGCCCCGGTAACTGTTCCGCCCCTTACCCGAGCCTGTTGAGCACTCGAGTAGTGATGAACTCATGACATCAAGAGCCTCTTGTACTTCCTGGGCGCTGTAAGAGTGCTTCGTTCTGGCCAGCTCTTTCCTAAGCTGGCTGATGGTGAAGTAAACTCCTACCTCTTTATCGTCTGGCGACTCGAAGGAATTACCGTTCACCGCAATCTTCCGCAGTGCTTCCTCGACGATCTCCTCTCTTGACCCAGGATAGAGCATGACGCTGACCGTCTCGCCGTTATCGTTCGTCCGCTCAACAACGGCCGGCTTGATCTTGATCGTGTACACCGCCCCGCGAGATTTTAACTGCCGGGTGATAACGCTGTTTTCTCTAAGGTCGAGTTCAGTATTCGCCCAAACGTATTTCGGTAAGGCGTCATAAAGCTCGATCGTATTGCTGTAGTCAGATTCCGAGGAGTCTAGAAGCTCAAAAAGGGCGAGCTGGGGTGTTTTGTCTGTAGCTTTGCTCCCAGTCTTCGCAATACCCTTTTTTCCGGTGCTAGCCATCAATTGCTCCTCAGCATTCTGCAAAATACGATTTGCCCAGATTCGTTGAGTAGAACCTCGGTTTACGAGTTGAATTTTTCCATTCTACCCGGTGCAGCTCTTGCCCGCACTCAAGGCCTGGCCGATCGCCTGAATGACCTTAACCCCCCCTGTATTCAGCTTCTGCCACACATTCTCTGCCTCCACCATGGCTTCCCAATTTTTAGGCAGGATTGATCCATGATTCAGGTCCGCATGAAACCCCAGTCGAATATCGAATCCTCAGGCTGGTTTTCGCGCCTCAAGCAGCTCGACAAGGGCTACACCTCGACCTCTCGGGCAGAGGCTTTCGGTACCATCGTCCACTTGGTGAAGGTAGGGAATGCTTGCCTCAAGCTCAAGCAAGGTAGTAGCCGATCCCTGCGATCAGAAGTCAACGAAGACAGTTCAGAAGTGAAAGCGATGCTTCAAGATCTCACGTCAGTAGGTGCCCTTTTCCCTATTACCGAGGCGAAGTCATGGTCCCTTTGATTTGCATACTTGCGGCCGCCGGTTTTGGAACCGTTGCTGAAGGATTGCTTCCATCTGCTGAGCTCAACGTTCCGCCCCTCAGCATAGGCAAAGTGTTTGACTATTTCCCCTACTGGCTCGGTGGTGTGCTCGCGAGCTGTTTCTCCCAAGTTAGTCCAAAGGCTGCAGTGATTTTTGTGATCATTCATTCCCTGGTCGTGGTCATGACTGCCGGCATTCTCCGGTTCGCCTCCACGTCGTCAAAGACACAAGCCCAACTTGCAGGATTTTCCCCTGCCCTGCTGGTCTGTGGTGGTCGAATACTGATGGTAAAGTTGACCTTCATCCTGATGATTGTCTTCACCCTAGCTCTGTCGGGCATCCATCTGGCGCTTTGAAAAGCGATACATCAATTCGGGTAGTGGCACGACACCGTCTGCTTGATTATGTGCTCATCGGATTGAGGAGACGTGGATGAGCACCAATTTATACAACGGCCGTATTCTGAGGAATGCAACTCTCAGCGATGCGCTGGCCAGGCTTAAGGATTTGCGCCCCGAGGCAGTGACAAGGGCACAAGCTGCAGTGGCACAGCTCATAGCTGCAAAGCGGTACTACTGGGCTGACATGGACCAGAACTTCATCCCCATTCCACGTAAGGAGTACGGCAGCTTCTACTGGAGAGTCCTTGACATCCTCAAGCAGCAGCGCATCAAGGTCGAGGGTGAAGGGATACGCAGCGTGGACTGGGACTTTACATTCCAAGTAATTCTAATCCCCCACCATGAGCATGTACTTGCGCTCTATTACCTTGAAAACAACCCAGGGTTCACGCAGATGCTCACCCAAGCGGGGTTTGCGGACTTTCACTATCAGAACGCTACTGACGGCCCCGATGACATACCGTTCTCTGAGTGGGAAGCCCGGTGTATTGCCTGGGACGAGGCTATGCCTTCCGGGGTGCCGGCTCATGCTGGGTTGAAGTACCAGGTCGTCACATGGACTGACATTGGCCTGACTCTACAGAATCGTGACTTGATCCTCAGCACTAGGCCTGAAGACGACGCGCGCCGTATTCGGGTTGCCTACAACCTCATTGATCCAATGCCTCAAACTCCAGAGAGTAGGGACATGGGCATTTTCCAGCTAGCAAAGCAGGGGGAAGCGATTGCGCAGGCCAGAGCACCGCACGTGTTTCTGGCAACCGACGAAACCGTGAATGGCCAATAAAGGCTGATCCGATCTCAAACAATTTTCCCGTACATCTCCCATTTTGGCCAGGAACTGCCGGCACTACGAAAAAGTCTGAGTGGCGAGGCATCACTTCAATTTTGTGAAACCCTTCACAGAACCGACGAACGGTCTTAATAACTCGGTACTTCTGCCGAAAAGGGAGTCAGAGCCAGTTAAGGCCAACTGTTGTGCCCAAGGGCGCACGTGAAATGGATGAGGTCTTAGGACCTGTAGAAGGAAATACAACATGTCGCACTCGATTCTCGTTGCTGGACGCAAAGGTGAGATGGTAGAGGTAGAGCAGATTGATCTGTTCAAGCACCGTATTAACGAAACGGATTTCAACATATCAGTCCATGCGGAGCCGAGATCGGTCTGCTCTCAGGGTGATCGGCCATTGGTTGTGAGCCTGTATGAGACTGGCTGTAGAATCGCTAGCCTGTCGGCTTGCAACGCTTCAGTGGTGCTGGGCGGTGGAACAGGTTCAATCGACAAGCACCAGATACGTGTCTGCGCGCTTATCACTGTCGAGAACCTGATTGCGGAGATTGGAGGCATGCGCCTTTCATCACTGCTGGATAACTCGCTTTCAGAACAAAATCATTACAACCAGTAGCCGACCCTAGCTGATTCGCAGGATCGTTGGTGCTCGGCCTCAATGATCCTGCCCCTTATCCTACCTGTATTCATTCTCTACCTGGACAACCGACCTTGCGCTGAAACATCAGCCTAAAGGCTTCTGCCACTCTCTGGCCGACCTCACCATGGATCATCGAATCCAAGCCAGGAATCCACACCATGCTCGCCCTTCCCCCAGTAGCCACTACACCTGAAATCGACATTCTCCTGAAGCAGAAGACGGTTGTAGCCGTCGGCGTCAGCGGAGGAAAAGATAGCGTAGCGTGCCTGATTGCGGTCCATCGCTACTTGGACAGCATTGGGTTCGAAGGGCCGAGGTGCGCCGTGCATGCGGACTTGGGCTCGGTTGAATGGGAACAGAGCTTGTTCAAGTGCCAGGAGGTTGCCGACAAGCTTGGCTGGAAGCTTGAGGTTGTTAAACGTGCCGCCGGTGGAATGATGGAGCGATGGCTGAAGCGCTGGGAAAATAACGTTGAGCGTTACATTGATCTGAGTTGTGTCCAACTGATCCTGCCGTGGTCAACGCCCTCGATGCGGTTCTGCACATCCGAGCTCAAGAGCGCCGTAATACGCAGCCACCTTAAGCGCACTTACCCTGATTTTAATATTCTCAATGCCACTGGGGTTCGCCGCCAGGAATCGCCCAATCGAGCCAAAATGCCCATTGCCAAGCATGAACCTGTGGCCGCGCGCCGCGGCTTTGATGCTTATCAGTGGAACCCGATCATTGAGTGGGATGTGGGGGCTGTATGGGGCGCAATCGCCAGCGTGGGACTTGAGCCACATGAGGCATATACACGGTTCAACATGACAAGGGTAAGTTGCCGGTGGTGCATTATGTCGAGTGCTGGCGACGCTTATAACGCCACTTTGGATGAGGCCGGACATCCCCTATACCGGCAGATGGTTGATCTGGAGATTGATTCCACTTTCGCCTTCCAGAGCAACAAATGGCTCGGAGATGTAAACCCTTCCCTTCTGTCCTCAGAAACCTTGGGCCGCCTGGCTATGGCGAAGCAGGTATCCTTACGCCGCAAGGCATTAGAAGCCGCAATCCCTAAACATCTGCTCTACACCAAAGGCTGGCCAACCTGCATCCCAACATTTGAGGAGGCTACATTGCTGGCAGAAATTCGCAGCGAGGTAGCGGCGGGCGTGGGGCTTACCATCAAATGCTCCACACCCGAGAGCATCATTCAACGCTACGAGGAACTGATGGAACAGATGAGACTGAAGGGCGGGGTTGCTGCTGAAGAGGGTGAGAGCGCTATCCAGTTGATCCCGGCTCTACAGATCCAACCTCAACAGCTGTCCTTTTTATGAGATCGAGTGTGATGAATACTCAATGCGCCCTTCCTCGCGCGCTGCGCCGCATGCGAATAGACGCAGCCAGCATTGAGAGGCTGGAGATACCAGAGGCTGCCCTAGAATGCGCTGCATCCTGGGATATTGAGGTTGTCGCGTTGGATGACCTTCCCCTTCCTAGGACTGATCTTGCCGACTGGCTTGGCTGTGTCCAGGCCCACCCACACACCGATCCATCTTGGGGTGAGTCGATCTTCCTCACCCTGGCTGTTCAAGCTAACCACCTATTTGAAGTTATGGTGGCTCCTGGGCTCGTTACATCGATGACGGTCCGCCCGGGCGATGTGTTTGCGTTTTCGCCACTCAAGCATCACTGGCTGCTTCCGCAGGGTGATGACGGCTTTCTGTGCGTTCAGTGGACGATACCTAAATCGGACTTCGTGAAGACCTATCGGGAGATTAGGAAGGGGCTGGCTGCCATTGGGGTTCGGTCGACCAAGGTTCCAGCGATCCAGAGCGCTTGGAAAGCCAGCATTGGAGAGGAAACGCAGTGATCCTTTACTTGTTTGCGAACCGAGCCGAGCCTTGGAAAGCGCGGCGAGTGTTGCTGTGTTGTCCTCTGATGACTCTCACGAACCCCGACACCCAACGGAGAGTATCAGTGACCTTCCAGGCATCTTGAGTACGGCTACCAGTTGGTTGGTATGTTCTGAGCTCTGGCCCGATCGGCAGGAGAGTGACGCGGCTACCGTCGAGATTCATCTCGCAGTCCATGCTGATCACTCATTTTCAGCGATCGATGATCACAATGGCAGCATGCGAGAGATCGGCATCTTCCGAGGCACACTCTTCAGTGAGCGCCCCGGGCCGCTGACATGGCTGCGGCCGCACTCGGCCTGTAGCGTTGATTACGTGGGGCTGCGGTGGGTTGTCCCACGTGAAAGCTTGGAGGAAGAGGTCCAGCGCATTGTCCTAGGTGTCAGTGAGCTTGCAGGTAAACCGGGCATGTTGGTGCCTACCGACTAATTTTGGTACACAGGTTTTGGCACACGCAATCCTGCCTCACCATGCAATCATTGTGTATTGATGAGGCAAGCATTATGACCATGACACGCGTAACAACCCCCGCGCTCCACGTTCAGCATTACATCGAAATACCGTTCACATGGGCTGCTGACCGCATTGCTGATGAAGGCTTTCACTCTGATGTTTGGTCACGCATCGAGGCAGAGGCAGATCGACTCTGTGCTGCCTTGGGTCTGGAGCTGGACCCCGCTGGGGCTATTAGCGAAGAAGGCATTCGGCTCAAGGGAACCGACCTTGGGGTTGTACTGGCCGCGGGCTCGGAACTCGCTGAGTTTCTGTCAGCCCAATCAGGTCTCGTTTTCCTTAAGCAGGTCGAGGAGCGCTCGTGATTCGCCCGTTGCTTGCGGTTGCTTCCTTGCTTCTCTGCTGCTCTGTAGCAGCCGCGCCAGTGGCCCATGATCACGTTGATAAGCGGTTAATCCCAGCACAGATCAATTTCGTTCCCCCTAAGACCCCGCAGGACATACCTGAGGTCTACATCGATGGCTACATCCACCGGCCTACGGTCGAAGCATTTCGCAAGAACGGCTTCCTGAAAGACCGGCAGGTTGGATTTGTGTATTTCAATTCTCATGGTGGGGATTTGGTTGCGGCTATGGAGCTTGGCCAACTGATCCGGGAGCGCGGCTATTCAACGCGCATTGGAGTCTGGAATGGCCCTCATACCAACCCCAGTGCGGGTTACTGTGAGAGTGCCTGCCCATTTGCTTTCGCCGGCGGCGTGTTTCGGTTGATGGACGGTGAATCCAAGATGGGTGTCCACCAGTTCTTCAAGGCCAGCGGCGTAGCCGGGGATACGGACATAGCCACGGGCCAGATCACCTCTACCCTGCTTGCTAACCACCTAAGCAACCTTGGAATCGATCTTCGCTTGCTTGAGGTTGCCTCTAAAGCCGGTCCGGCAGACATGAATTATCTTACTCCGCTCGATGCCTATGAGTTGGATCTGGTGAATGCAGGATCGCTAACAGCA
Source organism: Pseudomonas sp. WS 5503 (assembly GCF_012985385.1). Classification (NCBI taxonomy): domain Bacteria; kingdom Pseudomonadati; phylum Pseudomonadota; class Gammaproteobacteria; order Pseudomonadales; family Pseudomonadaceae; genus Pseudomonas; species Pseudomonas sp. WS 5503. The sequence continues at coordinate 247,243 of NZ_JAAQWI010000010.1, read as the reverse complement.
ACCTGGACCATTCGCGGTGAGCACGGGCTTGTGTACTTGATGGGTGAGCAGACAAAGATCACCGGTACCGGCAGGATCGGGATTTCGTGCAACTCTCAGGGTGGAGTATCGATGGGGGCCTTTTACAAGGCGTGGTACGACACAAGCGTGCTTGGGCTGATGGATAAGCTGTCGTTGATCGTTGACAACAAGCGGTTCTCAGTCCGTAACGGAAAGGTCGGTCCCAGTTTGAAGAATGGATTTTCTTACATCACCTTCGATCCCACCCCAGAGCAGCTGGCAGCATTCAGAGGAGGTCGAACGGTCGGTTTTTCGTATGAGAAAGATGCTACGGATTTGAAAGCTCAGTTCACTATCGACGTCAACGATTCACGCGAGATGATCGATAGCTTTGCTCAGTTCTGTTCTGGTGCGCGGCCCAGCTTTGCCGAGAAGATCTGACGGAGAAGACGCAAAAGCATTCCCCATGCGGAATCTAAAGTGAACGTCAGCCGGTTGCGTGGACCGGTTGACGCTTCCATTCAGCCTTTCTTGGCTGCCTTCCACTTCTGGAATTCTTCCCATTCTGCGCGTTGATCGGCCTCGCGCTTCAGATTTGCATCGAATTGCTTGATTTGATCAGCATTCAGCGCCATACGAACCTTGCCTTCTGAATCGGATCGTGCCGTCTGGATAGCCCCTTTCATAGCAGCCTTATCAGCCTCAGAGAGCTTGTCCAGATAGTCGCGATTTATCTTGCTGACAGCCAGGCGCTCATCGCGGTCGGCCTCACGAACTGCTTTGCGCTGATCCCTATTCAGATCAATGCCCAGGAGACCTGGACCGCCAGCAAAGTCACGGACTGGACCTTGGGGGCCAGCTTCGAAGTGGCCGTGCGAACCCTTAGGGCAGCAGTCAGAACCGTGCTTGTCGCCTGCCATTACCAGAGTGGGGGTCGCCGCTGCAACGAGCAGCAGAGCGATGATTTTCTTGCGCATGGTGAACTCCATAACCATTCCGGCAAGTATTACCGGAATCGAATTTGCACAATGCCACGTCGATAATGGTCTGCAACCCAAAACCTGGAAGCCAAAATGGTTCTGGGCTATGACATAGCCATGCCATGCCGCGGGCATCAGTCACAACTCAAAAATCGACCTTTCGACTAATATCTTGTCTTAGCTAATAAGGGGCGATCAGCCCGAATGACTATGGAGAGATCACGATGGGTACCACGTATTTCTGGCTGAGAAGCCCGGCCGGACTTGCCATCATTGCCTTCGCATTGATTTTGCCAACCCTGGCCATAGCGACTTGGCTTGGGAATACTTCTGATTTTCTGGCTCTACTGGTGGGAATTGGGATCGCTGCAATACGGCAGCTAGCATGGATGCGCTGGGGTGATGGATCAGATTAGCTTGTGAATCCCGCGCGCGAAGGTGTTGACTCCTTTCGGGCACGTTAAGGTGTAGATATCTGGCCACCAGTTTCAGTTGGCCGCCCTTAACTCTGCCCGGATATAGCCCGCCCTGGAGGTGTACCGAATGTTCGACATGACCCTCAAAACGCCCTTCCAAATGATCACCGCCCTGTGCACTTGCGGCATGACACCCTGCGGGTTCCATTTAGCTCCGTCAGAGGTTGCCCTTTGAGGATCCTGACTCTCAACCTGATCGGCACCTACTTCCATCAGATCACGGCGGGCACCAAAACCTTTGAATTCCGACTGCGGACTCCCTACTGGCGAACTCGACTGGAAGGGCGCACTTACGACATGGTTCGGGTCTGCTGGGGATACCCCAAAAAGGGGGATGCAGAGCGAGAGATATTAATCCCATGGCTGGGGTTTGAAGAGCAGACAATTGAGCATGAACACTTTGGTGATCTGCCAGTTGATGTCTTCGCAATCCGTGTGCGCGCAGAGGGGTCTGGCACGCCTAGAACGCATTGATAATGGGCTCACTCAACAAGGGAACATCATCATGCGCAGCTTCATCTATAGCCTCGGCGCCGTTGTTATTCTGTTAGTGGCCATGGGTATGCAATATCTCTCGCTTACCTATGGCGCAGTGGTTGAAGGCTTCATCCGTGACAGCTTCGGCTGGATCTCGATAGTGCTGGCGTTTATCTCTGGTGGCACCCTCACCGCCTTGGCTGCTGGTGAAAAACCCTAGCCTGTTTTGGATATGTGACGGTCGTACAGGGATGTAGCCTGTGCGGCATAGCAAATCAGGAGGTTGCATGAGCCAGCACTACGTTAAGGTCTACCACGCTCAAAGCAGCTGCTTAGTTCGCGTCCAACTGGGCTGGGACCGGCCTCTCCAAGGCTTTTACATGGTTGTCGAGAAGGATGGCGAGGAAGGTTTGGATGAGTTCGATGAAGGTATCGTTTACAGCAACCTTGACGACGTCGGGCATCCATCAGACCTTGCCCACTTCAAAGCGATTGCTTCGAAGCTCTCCATCCAAATACCCGATGTCATGTGGCGAGCTGCTTATCTTGACTCACAGCACAACACCATAGACAACCGAGTCTTCTACAACCTGGACGGCGACCTAGTGTCGCCGTTCTGACTCTACTTATGATTTTCACGATCGTCACACCAATCAATGATTGGGTTGAATGGGTTGAAGGAAATGGAACAGTTCATCTTGCAAGACTCCCGCGGGCTGATCGGTAGCCGGATAAGCTGGTGGCGCGAGGGTGGCTCATATACCACTGACCTCAATCAAGCTGAGGTTTTCACACGTGACGATGCGATGAGTCAGCACGCATCACGTTGGAGCGATATCCCTTGGCCGCTGGGCTTTGTCAGACCACGACACGAGATGGCAGTGGACTTCCAGTACGTCACTATCCATTGGGTCCCAAGGGGCGGAACTGAACTTTGCTATGTCGCGGCCAGGTTCCACTTTGACGGGAACGACATCTTCTGGCTTAGCGGTGATGCTCTGACCACTGATCTGACGAAAGCCTCCGTCTTTACCTTGGATGAAGCTTTTTCCCATTTTGGTAGCGAAGCCTCCGCATTCACTCGGCAGATCTGGCCTAAGGCTTACGTCGATGCAACTGCACGCCCTGTTGCCTCGGCGGTGACCATGTCGGTTGATGAAGCTCTTGCTGGAACTGGCATCACGCTACAGCGCCCCCTTCCCCAGCGCCGAATGACGCCCAAGTGTGGAGGCTGTGGCCAATTTGTCACTGCTGATCAAGCTCCGAGCGGCATCTGCCGCCACTGCCGTTGAGGAACATCCGAGATGGAAATCCCGAATGAAGAGCGCGTACTGGCTCGGTACCGCGAATTAGTGTCAGCACAGGGGTGCTTGGAAAATCACATCCTTGCCAAGTCCTCTCTGTACCAACGGCTATTAAAAGGTTTGCAGCCATTGGCTATTCGCCCCCCGCTAAACCATAGCTATCCCTGGTACAGCGTTGTCGAGTCTGACACGCCAGTCCCCCTGCCTTTCGGACCAACTGATTGGACACCTGAGTGGGATACACGCCATGGCGTTGCGATCTGTCAGGATGTTTGGGACCGGCTTCCTGGTGGTAATGACACTGATTTCTCCGTGACATTCCCGGGCTGGGACGCGCTTGGTTTTGTTTGGCGCATTTGGCAGGCCGATGAGGGTGCTGAGACCACTACGGCGCATCTTGTATGCTGGCACCGAGAAGACATCACCAAGCTCACAACTCCAGATCTGGTCGAAGCTGAGTGCCGTTGGCGTGCGGAGCGAGATGCTAGCTGGTTATCTCGAGCCGGTCAGATGAGCAACGAGGATTTGAAGGCCGCTTTCATCGCCTCAGGCCAGGCTGGAAAGGCAGGCTGTCGCTTCACATCGATCGTTGCCGATCAGCAAGTTGCACATCTCAGATTCTTGTCCAATGAACGGCAAGCCAAAGGTGAATCGGTCGAATTCACGGCTGAAGAGATCGAAGCCCGGGTAGCTGCGGACATGCTGAGCCTGCTTGGTGATACATGGTTGGTCAAAGACGGGCAGCTATTTCATCGTGGCTGGCAGATCCAGCGGATTACGCCTGCTGTGCTAGGTCCTGAACACTACCTGGCGGGTGCGAGCTGACGAGGATTCGGTGATCCTGGGCTGTTCGAAATAATCCTCTCTGCCTGCTCGTGGCACGCTCGGCCTTGGGGGAACATGGCATCAATACAGCCAACCGGACTTTCCCCCGTGATCAATGTTCAAAATACCTCAGCCCCTGCCACCACTCTGCCCAATTGCCCAATTGCCCGGTCAGCCCGCTCGACCGCGTGACCTTCACACCAAACGAAATCTCCGAACTCGCACCGGTGATCAGCGGGACTGTGTTCCAGGCTCTCGATACCAACCTCGGCAACTGGCGCGTTCGCATTGTGCGTGAAGGTGGACTTTTCCCACACGGGGTGTCTGCCAATGTCTACTCAAACCTCGGGACGTTCAAAGTCCACGGCGCATTGAATCCCGATGCTCAACCTGCTATTGCTTGAGGCTAGCCCGATGAAGACAACTAACGAAGCCCAGTCTACCGGCCTGGCTTTCATGCTTGCCGCCGCCGCCGGCATTGCAAAGTCCATTGGCGATCGACAAAAAAGCGCTGCGCTTAACGAATTCCTGATGTCCGCGATCCGTCTCAAAATGGGTTTTAACCCTGATGACGCCAACCGTCTCAATGCGCTCAGTATGTGTACCTGCGTGGGAGTCTTTCGCCCCTTCGACGAACATTTCTATGCCCAGTCCTGCATCTCTGGTGGCACCTTCGCTCGCATGTGGGAGAAGGTTCAAGGCTTAAAACCGTTCAAGGCTGTGCTGGCGGGCCAGCATGGTGAAATCCAGAGCAACATCCGTGTGGCCACCGGCGTAGCTGTGCTGCTCGATGGTAAAGATGATGACGAGATGTTGCCCCGCTCCGATGACCTGCAGGTTTGGTGGGTTACCTCGGTGGATTGGAACAGCGACTGTATCAACCTGAGTCGTTATCGCATGCGCCCTGACGCACGTTATCCCTTCAGTCGTAATGACGCTCCAGCACGTCGCCTGAAGCTTTCTCGCGGCGACTGGGAGGCTCATATGGCTGACGTAGCCATTGCAAAGGATGCATCCTCACAAGCTGCCTAGGCTTCTGGCACAACCCGGGGCCGCTGATCATTGTGTTTTCTTAGGAGAACTTATGATCGACCAACGACGAAATCAGCTGATGCTGCGCAGCCCGAAAGCCATGATGGAGTTTGCCATCAATGGGAGACTGCCCCAGGTGTACACACCGGCCAGCCCACTAATCACTCTTATTGAGTCTGTTCCTGTCAGACTTCGGAGCCGAATCACTTGCGTGAATATTGGTCCCGACCTTGGATACCAAGGCATTCATCGTTTTCAATCCCTTGCACAGGCTCTGAACTGGCTGAAGCCGAGCTACACCTCGGCTTCATACCCGAGCGAGGGTTGGCGCATGAAGCGTTTCACTAAACAACTTTCAATTGACGATCTGGCTGCCTTCTGCAAAATCCCTGGGAGTCTTCTACCGGCCTTGAAAAACCTGAGGTAGAGGCTTCTGCCACGCGATTCCCCGGCCGAGTATGGTCTCCACAACTTCGGAGACCATCGAATGCATACTCACCAACTACCCATTGCTAAAGCGCCCGCTTATACCGCCCCGCGTTGGTTGCAACCCTACCGGGACGGTACCCGCATCGGACGGTCACAAGCCCTGCAGGCCTATGGTGAGATGTACTGCACTGATGGTTCTGCTGACACTGATGGCGCGATCGAAGAGCTGATTGGTAGCTCCAGAACCCCAATGATCCCATATGCCAGCCGAACTGGCACAAAGCGCAATCTTGACGCTATGCGAGCAAATGGATGGGGGCTTTTGGTGTCTGCAAAAGGTGTCCTGCGCACTGAAGGCTTTCCGTACATGCTGGACAACGGTGCTTGGACTGCCTTCACACAGGGGGAGGTATTCGACGAGCGAGCTTTTGGGAAGGCTTTTGATCTACTCGGTGAGAATGCCAAAATGGTAGTCGTGCCAGATATCGTCGCTGGCGGCCTGAAGTCCCTTGAGTTCTCACTCAAGTGGCTCAACCGAATCCAAGGGATTCCAGGCGTGGCGCTGTTGGCAGTTCAAGACGGGATGGTTCCCGATGACGTACGTGACCTTCTAAATCCTGGAGTTGGTATCTTTGTTGGGGGGTCGACAGGGTGGAAGCTGAAAACTGCACATAGCTGGGGCCTCTTGGCGCGTCGTCGGCGATGCCACCTCCATATTGGCAGGGTGAATAGCGCTAAGCGCATTCTGCTTTGCTCAGCGGCCGCTGGTGCTCACTCTGTGGATGGGACTTCGGTGAGCGTCTATGAGAAGACCTGCGCTCCACTCACCGCCGCGGTGAACTACGGCGAAGCACAAGCTGACTTCCTATCACCGAACGGACTCGCTTTCGATGTGGCCCCTTTCGACTGTGCATGGCCAACAGATCTAGCTCGGTAGGTGGTGGCACACTTTTTGTGCCTCCATTATGGCGGGCATAGAGAGCAGTCGTCGGATAGGCTGGTCCACTTCGGCATGGCTGACACAATTTTCAGAAGGACGACAGGCCATGCGCCAGTGGACTGAAGAGCAGTACCCAATCATCACCACACTAGCTCGGTTGGTTAAAGTCAATGCGTTCGCTGGCACCGGCAAAACGACGACTTTGATTGGTTACGCTGAGAACCACCCAGACGAGAAGATCCTCTACATCGCTTACAACACCGAGGTGGCCGCTGAAGCTCGGCGCCGTTTTCCTCGCAACGTGACTTCTATGACGTCCCACGGCCTTGCTTACGGCCCCCTGGGCAGCCAGTACAACCACAAGCGCTGCAACAATATTCGGCTCACTGACGTGGCCAAGGCGATGAATACGTCTGATTGGTCGATGGCTAAGGATGTTGTTGGGATGCTCAATTCGTTTATGAGTAGCCCTGACACTGAAATTGCGCATCATCACTTGGTGAGATTCCGAGGGATCTCACTCAACAGCCGTCAAGTCCAGCACGCCCAACTCGTTATCAGGCATGCCAATGTTTACTGGAGCCGGATGTGCAACCTTCAGGATCTTGAAGCTCAGATGCCGCACGACGGGTATTTGAAGGCATGGCTACTCACTAACCCTGACATGAGCCGTCGATACAAGACCATTTTGCTTGATGAGGCGCAGGACACCACGAAGCTGCTAACTCAATTCGTGAGGCAGCAGTATCTGAATGGCTGCAAAGTCATTTTTGTTGGCGATCGCCACCAGCAACTCTACCGGTTCCGCGGTGCGGAGAATGCCCTAGATGAGCCGTGGCTCGAGGATGCCGAGGTTCACACACTTTCAAAAAGCTTCCGCTTTGGCTGGGGAGCGAGTCATGTCGCCAATACAATCCTGGCCCTCAAGGGCGAAAGAACGCTACTGCAGGGTTTCGGGCAGCAGACCCAGATCAAGTCGAAGTTACCGGATGGGCTTGAGCACCGCACCTACCTTTATCGGACAGTGGCTGGTGTTATCGACCGGGCGCTAATGTGCCTGCCCGCCCCGCAGGAGCCTGACAACGGGGAGCGTGTGTATTGGGTCGGAGGAATCAAAAAATACCAAATCCAGACCATCCTGGACATGTACTGGTTTTCGTTGAACCAGACTTCAAAGATCAAGAATTTCCAGCTCACACGTGACTATAAGAGCTTTCAGGAATACGCCGAGATTGCGGACCAAACCGAAGATCCAGAAATGGTTCGGATCATCAAAATCCTCAAGAGCTATGGTGATTCGCTTCCTGATCTGATCAAGCGCTTGGAACAGATCACTGTTGAGCAGGAAATGGCAGCGACAGTCACACTTTCAACAGGGCATGGCTCCAAAGGTCTTGAATGGCCTTACGTTCAGCTCGGTGATGACTTTACCTACGATCCTTTGGATGAGCAGGCTGCGAAAGATGATCCTGATCGCCGCAATGACGAGCTCAACCTCTACTACGTGGTCTCGACCAGAGGGATGAAGATGCTTGCTTTAAACACGATGGTCATTTCGATGATGAAGCATGCCAAGGATCGCCGCGCAGGATTGAATTGAAGTCACTGCTAATTCAGCATCCACCTGATGGTTTCACTAGCCCATTTTGGATAGCAGGTTATCGGTCGCTGGGTCATCATCGGAACCAAACCCACGAATTGGCAATGTCCTGCCCATGCCTTCTTCCCGCCTCTCCCAGCAAGCCTCATTGGTGCAGGTCATTTCATCTGCGGTTGCACTGTGTGGCTGGCAGGTCCTGTTCAGTAAATCGGGACCAGGGTGGGCGTCAGTACGCGCTAGAAGAGGCAAGGTGACAATCGCAGTTGAGGTACCTAGTGCTGGATCGAGCACCGAATCGGTATTAGCCAAGCAGAGAGAGTTACGCGGTGCCGGCATTAGAGGTATGTGGCTTTTACCTTTCCCTGCTTTCACTCCGGTGGCTGATCTACCAGCCGCCCATGTGACCTGGTCAGAAGCGAGCGGATACACTGCCTTGCTTGCCGGGTCGGGTACTCCTTCCGGCACTCGGAGTTTTAACCGATTGAGTGACTGGGCCCAGATATTACCTCTTCAAGATTTCATCACCTCGGCGCTGAATGGCGCATTGTGGTTTGGAACGCTACGTGAGGGGAAATCGGCAATTGTCCGGGTTGATGGCGGGTTCACCAAATGCACCACGTGCCGCGCATGGACCAATCTCTGCTCTGCTATCGAGATCATCTCTCCCTACCGTGAGTCGACATTTGCTCTCTACGGCCTTGAGCAGATACCTGCTCATCTACTGGGCGAGCTGCTGCCCAAGGATCTTCGGTCCTTCAAAGTGGGTGACATCCGCAAACGTTACCACCAACCGTCCAAGGCTTCAGTGGTGCTGAATAGCTGCAGCGTTTGCAGTGCAGTACAGGACAGGTTGGCTATCAACGATCTAGAGTTTCGCCAACAACCAATCACTCAGTTCCACATCAAGGTGAGCAAGCGATTGGCAGTGGCCACTGCCTTATTGCCCACTGCGAGATGGCGTGTATCTAGAGAGCCGTAAGGGTTCTGCCACTCCAATACTGCCTACATCCTGTGCCCATCAAATACAGGATTTATCACATGGCAACGCCTCTAGCGAACCCGGCCACCCCAGAGGGTCACTTGGTTGATTCTGCCGAAGGCCTTAAAGACCTTAATGAATACGATCTTATCGAGAGCTTGGTTTCCCAACACCGGTACCAAAAGGCTCTCATTGAGCGTGTCAGCGAATTGATGGCCGGGAGTGGGTACCACGAAATCTTGGGGTATTTCCTCGCCGGCGCTGATGGCGAACTGGCTTTGCGCATGCGGGCAACACCCGAGCTATTCGATGCTGTGGCCGCGGTAAAAGCACTAGATGCTGAATACTGGAATCGTGCTTTGAGCCTTACGGATGTCCGCGTTTTCATGCCATCCGCACGTCAGAAGGAGTGGGATCAACAGATCGAAAACCGAACGTGCTTGCCATTCGAGAAGCTGGCAGTTCGAGACACACTGCAATCCTTACTGGCTAGCAGATCTCGATTCCTAGCCGAGCAAGTCGATGGCGTGTTCCATGCTTTGTCACCTAACCATGTTTCGAATTCACCTGCAGGATTCGGAAAGCGCATGATCCTCGAGTACGCCCGCTGCAAGGCCACAGGCAATCCCGAGTCTGAGAAGACTCGCCTGATTGCCGACCTTCGCTATGTGATCGCCATGTTGATGGGCCGGGACCGTACAGTTGGCTCGAACCCAAGAGCGATGAGCTATGGGTGCAATAACCCTGGCAAGTGGATCCTTCTTGACGGCGGGGCTCTGCGGGTTCGCTTTCACCTTAGCGGGACAGTGCATGTCGAAATTCACCCTGAAATGGTTTGGCAGCTCAACCAAATCCTGGCCTCGATTTACCCCAACGCCATCCCTGACAGGTTTCGTCGCCCGACCAAAAAGCGGGCTGTTCACAAAGACTGGCCCCTGATGGAAGTCCCATTGAGCTTCGGTGCTCTTGCAATCGTTTCCAAACTGAAGCGCCAAAGCATCAAGCCTACTGGCGTCTGGACCCTTGACGTTTCACGTTTTGAAATGAAGTTCATGCCTGAAGCAGAAATGATCATCCAGGCCATCGGCGGCGCGAAAGTTGACTACCAGGAGTATGCCTTTCCCTACCCGGAGGTGAATGAGGTAGTCGACCTTGTTGTTTCCCTTGGGCGTCTGCCGGAGCAAAAGACACACCAGTTCTATGGTACGGGTGAAACCTTGGCAAAGGAGGTAGTAGCAATTGCAGATATCCGGCCTGGCGAGACGGTATGCGAGCCTAGCGCTGGCCAGGCTGGAATCGCTCAATATCTGCCCGCAAGCCGGACCACTTGCGTCGAGGTCTCCGAGGTTAACTGTGGAATCCTCCGTAAATTTGATTTCAACCTGGTCGTCCAAGCTGACTTCCTTACCTGGGCTTTGAACGCTTCATCTTTTGATGTCGTCGCTATGAACCCACCCTATTCAAGTGGGCGGGCCATTGCTCACCTTGAGTCAGCCTCATTGATCGCACGTCGGCGCATCGTTGCGATTCTCCCAGCCAGCCTGCGGGGTAAGGACATCTTGCCAGGCTGGGAGCACCAATGGTCGAAGGTCTATGAGGGAGAGTTCAAGGGTACAGGCGCTTCGGTGGCTATCCTTCGAGCGGATAGGGTCTCAACTTGAGCATTCAGAATCGTGCGCCAATCCTGACTGTTCTGGTAGTTAGGCACACTCTGCCTTTTTGTTTTTATCTAGGGGTTCTGGCACACCCTATCTGCAATGAACATGGGTCCACTTACTAAGGAGTTAACCCATGCAAAACGTTATCAAAGCTGCCGCCCTTGCCCTGTGCTTCGCCATCGTTACCGGCTGCTCAGTGAACCCTCAGACAGGCGAACGGGAATTCAACCGCACCGCGATTGGTACAACCATAGGCGGGGTGGCCGGTGGCATCCTGGGTGCAGCAGTAGGGGGCGAACGTGGTGCTTTGGTGGGCATTGCAGCTGGCGCAGCGCTCGGTGGCGGTACGGGCTACTGGATGGATAAGCGATCGGCGAAGCTGAAAGAAGAGCTTCGCCAGAAGGGTATGGATGCAACGACCAGTCTCGACCCAGTCACTGGCCGTCAAATGATGACCATTGAAGCCCCAGCAGACATTGCCTTCGCCACTGCATCCGCCGACCTACAGCCAGCAGCGTTCCAAGGCCTTAGTGCAATTGCCACTGCGTTGAAAGACCAGAAAGATCTGCGGTTGGAGATCACTGGCCACACAGATGGTACGGGCAGCCGTCAGTTCAATAATGTCCTGAGCTATGCCCGCGCTCAAGCAGTAGCCCAGTATCTCTATGCCGCTGGTGTACCCGCTCAAGTTATTGCAGTGCGAGGCGTCGGCCCTTCCATGCCGGTGGCTACCGATGCTACTGCTCAAGGCCGCGCACAAAACCGCCGGGTAGAGATCCAGATCAAGCAAGGCTGAAAATCAGGCGTAAACGATCCGGCCTTGTTCAGGTGTATCTGACGAGGCCAGCACGCTTTCAAGATCCAACGCTGAATAACCCGCAAGCCAGCTTTCTTCGTAGGGCGAATAGTATGCCTGCCTCCACGTTCTGACAGATCCAACATCTAGGTGAACAAAGTTTTTCGAGATGTAGGTCCCCACTCCGCCAACACCAATCACCTTGATCAGGTTGGCCAGAGCTTCAGTTCCCACACCCGGAATTCTGATATCAGCTGCTTTTGCTTTCACATGCATCGAATTGAGGGCGGCGCCCTCTAGGGACGAGTTGAACTCAGGCGTTCGATATCCGCTGGTCACTATGATCTTCGCAGGCAGCTGCTTGACCCTGAGGTAAGCAGTTGCGATCCATAACAGATCAAGGAGCTTGGCATCGATCTGCACCGTTTTCTTCGAGACAACGTCTCTCAGGATGGTGCAAGCGATGGCATAGCCGCGGGGGTCCCATCCCTGCCCTTTTCGGTAGTAGTAAAACCTGGCTTTTTCTCCTGACTGTGGCCGCTCTAGGTCCAAGAATCGGTCGTGGTCTAGGAGCACGGCACGCCAGTCGCGTTGACCTGGATTGTTTGCGAAGGCTGGTAGTGCAGCCATGGCTAGAGGCGCTGCAATCGCCGCAGTGACGATGCTACGGCGGCTCATGAGGATGTTCTGGCTCATACCAACAGGCAACATGTGGCTTATTCTGGGGCGAGTGTATGGTTTGATCCTTCACATCGCGACTCAAAACCCCCTGCCCTTTTTCAAAGCTCCCCTTGCTCTGCTTGAGCTGGGCTTCTGGCACGCGGCGGCATCCATAAGATGGCTCCACCACCTATATGGAGTTTTTCATGTCCCGCCCATATCCAGTTCTGCGCACCCTCGGCCAGCTACTTACACCTGCTGGCCCGAATCATTTCGCCTACCTGTCAGCCCACCCCGAGCAAGATCAAGCCTTGCTGGATGCCCATGCCATGGATGTAGGGACAGCTCCCGGCTTCAGATTGGTTGCCGATACCGATAGCTTCTTACTGATCGCAGACCATGATTACCAAGGTTGCTTGGACCATATTGCCAATGGGCCTTATAGCTGTTCGGCAATGGACTGGGTTGCTGAGCATGCAAGTGGTGAGCAGGTTGAGTGGTATGGCTGTGTAACCGAAGTGGCTCTTCAGGACGCAGCAGGCAGGCAGTCTCGAGTGACGCTCGGGTATTACCCCAAGGATGAAGCCGAAGCGATCGCGGCTTTGCTCGCTCCCAATGCTGAATTATTCAGCTTGAACCAAAAGTGCATTCTTATAGCTGATGCTACGGGTGATATTTACCACTATCAGCTTCGCTACCCAGGTGATTGCGACGACACCGTCCTTTTTGTTCGAGCGATTGACTGTGATACGGGATTGGAGTTTGCGAAGGCCCATCTGCGTTCAATCCACCAGGTAGGAACTGAAGTTGAAGTAACTGGGATCAACACAGGCCTGCTGGCACGAGCTGCCTAGTGAATTTTGACGCCCTGTTCCCGCTGGTGGCACAGCTAGCCACCCGTAAAATCTATCCCATCATCTAAAGAGACTGCCTAAATGAACTCCTGCGAAATCCTGCGTGCCCTTGATACCGTTGCTGCTGTAAGCGGCAAGCTCGAGAAGTCGGCGCTTCTGACAACTTATATGGTTGACCCAACATTCCAACGCGTGATGAAGCTCATGCTCAATCCACTGATCAGCTTCTACAAGCGTCCAGCTCGCTCCGAGGTGTTCGGTACCGGGGTATTCACCGATGACACTTGGCTGATGCTTGACCGCTTGGCTACCCGCCAACTCTCAGGGGACGCCGCAAATCGTGAAGTGCAATCGGCTTTGAATACCCTCACTCCAGAATCCTCGGAGCTGCTGTGGCGAGTGCTCCACCGAGATCCGAGGGCAGGTTTCTCTGAGGGCTCAATCAATAAGATTCTGCCGCTTACCATTCCCGAAGTACCGTACATGCGTTGCAGCCTGCCTTCAGATGTGGATCTGGAAAGCTGGCCATGGGCGCGAGGAATCTATCTACAAGAAAAGGCGGACGGTACCTTTTTTGCCCTCACCGTTAAAAACGGTGGCGCAACCGTCATCAGCCGTTCTGGTTTCGAGTGGCCCCTTGAGCTGTACGGTGATCTGGGTGAGGTCTTTGCCAGCTGGCCTGACGGCCAGTACCACGGCGAAATGCTCGTGGAAAAAGATGGGGCAATCCTGCCGCGTGAGATTGGCAATGGCATGCTTACGTCAGTCAACAAGGGCACCCCGTTCCAAGCTGGTTGCGTGCCTGTGCCGTACCTCTGGGACGTTGTGCCGTTGGAGTCCCTGACCCGACGAGGTAGCTGTCTGACGCCATACTCAGAGCGCTTCTCGCAAGTCGGTAAAGTGGTCGAGGATCTGGGCGGCGGTAAGGTGAGGCTGATTCACACACAGGTCGTTTACTCGCTGGACGAGGCCTATGCCGCCTCTGGTGTGTATATCCGTAATGGCAAAGAAGGCGCGGTCATCAAGCACCCTGACGGCCCTTGGCGCGACACCGGTTCCAGTGGTTCGCCGTTCAGCGTCAAGATCAAAATGGAAGCACCAGCTGAGCTGCGGGTGAAGGGGTTGAGTAAAGGGAAGGGTAAAAATGCGAAGACGTTCGGCGCACTTGAGTGCGTGAGTGAGTGCGGAATGCTGGAGGTCAACATTTCAGGCTTTTCGGACGAATTGCGACTTGAGATTTTCAACAATCCTGAGCGCTACATTGACTCGATCATCAAGGTGACATTCAACGACGTCACCAAGCCCAACAAGAAAACAAACCTCTACAGCCTGTTTCTGCCACGATTCGGCGAGCTTCGACCTGATCGGACCACAGCCGACACCGTGGAGCGCATCATCCAGCAGCTGGAAGACGCCAAGGCAACTATTGGAATGATTGAGTCAGTGGCGGCGTGAAGAAGGCTCCCGCTGTATACCAGCGGGGCTTAGCTGAATGTGTTCGCGAAGGGATACCGCACTTAGAGGGGATGTTTGGTATTCCGCCATTCCATATAGGCTTTGTTGTGTTTTTTCTGGATTTTCGAGGCATAACCAAACCCTCCCAAGGCAGTGATGCTAAGCAGCAGAAGCCACCAATCTGCGCTGGTGAAACCGCCATCCTTCAGTGGGAGCCCCAGATAACAGAGGGCTCCTATTGAGCCTATCCCAATCAAAAAAGCGATGAGTTGGGGGACGTGAGGAAGCTTCGGAGATCCACGCATTGGATCTACTGAGGCTGGTTGAGTTGATAGCCACTTCGCGTGGGCCCTATCGTGCTTAATGCCGATCACAGCCCCAAAGCCAAAGACTCCGAGTCCCAGTAGAGTCAGAAGATTCTGAGCCCCAACAGGCATGGGCACCAATCCCGCCAAAGCGAAAGCTACGATGGCAACCAGCCAAGCGATCGATTGCTTTGTCTTTGGCGGCTTTGGTTCGGCACTGAATGTATCCATGATAGCTCCTTGAGAAATTGTGCTGCAGCTGAGCTAGCGTAACCCCATTGGCGCCTTATCCCAACCCAAGCAATGGTCGCCAAAATGCCGTGTATCCCTGTCAAACTTCATATCAATATCTTCATGCCCCAGGTGCGACAACGAATGCCATTCCACCGCTACACTGAATTTTGGGGTGGTTTTTTGACTTGTGGCCCTGAGCGAGCGGTGCTAAAAAGATCACGTTCTATGCCCAATCCTTGATTGCGCACCCTACCTATCTCGACGTTAATCCGTCAGGTTTGCAGGGACTCATTGGACTGTCAGTTATTTCTGCCATTCCTTTGCGTAGATACTGCTAGATCAATCTAAATTCGTAGCAAGGTTTCGACCTTCCTACGCATCCAGATCGCATCGACTTTTGTTGGTGATGATCGCATTGCCCTTCTTTGAAGGTGCTTCCCCCAGACGGTAGAGATCACATCCTGCCGTCAGGCTTGGTGTTTTCATTTCCTTCAGGTATGAGCGCCTAGCTTGGAGCTTTGCTCATTGCATTGCTTATGGGTAAATCCTCGGTAACGAGAAATCCATTGCGCAGAACACAGCTCACCAGCTGTGCGGACCCCAACGGCTTGCCGTTGAGTTCCTCCTTGACCCGTCGCAATGTCTGATCTGATCGGCTTCCGCCTAATGCTCTTTTTGTGGCTGGCTACGCGATACAGATCACCCTTTCCGCAAAAGCGGATCCTTCCGGTAAGGCCTGACATCCCCAGGTTTTGGCCAGGTAATGTTGGTTCCCACCTTCCGAACCTGGCCTTAGAGCACCGGGTATATGTAATGTGCCCACCGTTCTACTGGCGAGAGAAACCCTATGAAAACTCATGAGTTGGGGTGCTCCACAGCTATTGCTTAATCAGGCCGCTGCGCGCCGTAACAAGCTGCGCGCCCTAGGCAAGCAGAGTCGTACCTACCACCCCACCAGGGCATTCTCATGCTCTGGCATGGATGCCCCTCCTCGGAGATGTACCCATGACCACATTCAGCTTTCGTAACTACTACTTCGACCAAATCGAGGCTACGCGCGAACTGTTACGTCCAATCCAATCGAACAAAGACACCCCTTGTGCGCTCGAGAAATCCTTAATCCGGGAAATTGAGGTTCGACACGAGAATTTACAGGCGGTGTATGTCGAGCTCGATGAGCTTGGCCTCGGCATGATCTTGCAAAACGAATCGGGGGATTCGTGGGCTTTGATCTTGCCGGATGCTTCAGAAGCGGGACGCTTTCGTTACTCTGCGTTCCGTGACATAGGATGGATGTCCCATTATTCAACTGACACCCTCGACGAAGCAGTCCTTGAGGCGTTTAAATCTGGGTTCACCCGGGTCGCGCCACGAGACACTCTCGACAAACTGTCAGCCACCCTGGAGTGGAAAAAAGGTTGCGAGCGCCTAGCGCACATCGAAGCCCATCAACGTGGGTCTTTGACGTATAGCGAGATGCTTGCAGAGTTTCAAAAGATTGAAACCAAGCATAGCCAGCCGACAAAGCTGGCCGCTTGATATTGGTGCAATGTTCTGGCCCTTGAACGGTTTAGTTCCGAGCACTGAGATTGATTGATCTAGCAGGGAGGACCCTCACAGCCTTATTCAGGTTGTGGGGGTTTTTTGCTTCTGGCACACCTTGATGCCTATCAGACTAGCTCTGAACCTGAGCTGCTTCAGGTTAGATCATACTTTCTAAGGCATGCCTTTGTGCGGCCGATACCCTGGCATCGGGAAGGTGGTGACTCAGCTTTGGTGTTTCAAATGCTCTCATTAGCGTCTAAAGCCCGGATGGAGGATTTAGCTTGTACCCAACCAATCAAATTGGTTCTCATACCCAGCCTCACAAGGGGTTGCTCGAGTACCTCGCCGATCAGGTAATGGCCCAGCTGGCTGCACAGGCTCAAGAGCGTACAGCTACTGAGGACGGCCTTGGTTCTGGCGCAGAGTCCAGTGAGCCATCATCGAAAGCAACATCCTTTTATTTCTCCAGTGGCGGTTCTGTCTGTAATTGCGTTCCCTGTGCAGTCATGCGCCGGCTGGTATGATTCAGCGCATGATTGTGGAGCCCAAAGATGAGTCGACTCAATGAACCAACCAAGCTGAAGGCCGGTGTCTACCTGGCCCGCTGCAAAGAGGCTACATTTCTCAAGGCAGGCATCAATGGTCACAGCTCTGTGTGGCCTGAAGCTGACCTGACGATTCGTGATGGGTGGGCCTACTTCAGCAAATCCGGAGTGGAGGTTTGGAGTTGTAATTCTGCCTATGCCAGCCTTCATTTCATTGTTACCCCAGTAGCCTCCTGATTTTTGGCACCCTCTTTTGGAGTGCAATATGGGACTTGATAGTTAAGCTCTAGATAACGTGGTTATCTGCAGGTGCTCAATCGATGTCCCTAGACCTCTCTCAGCGACAGACCAAATCCACCAATCAGCTTCGTCCCGGTGAATACATTATGCAGCCCGGTGAAAACGCCCTCCTTCGCGTCGAGGACGTGGCTCACCGCCGCTACACAACAATCACTCGGTTGGAAGGGCACTACGCGGGCACCTCGTTCACCGCGGGCCAAAAGCTTGGCCGGCGTTGGGAAGTTATTCCCCCTGAGGAGGCATTGATCCGTTTAATCGCCTCATCGTGCCACTGACCCACTAGGGTGGTGCCACATCAAAGGTCATGCCACGCTATAGTCAAACACGGCGGTTGCTATTTACCCGCCTCATTAGCTAGCGCATTGGATTTCAGATGGACAAGTACCTCACGCGAACCATGGACTTCCTCAACGAAGTTGGCATCACTGTCAGGCTAGTACCTGGAGCTACTGGGTTTGCCCAGCACTGCGAGATTTCTGCGGGATCAATCAACGTTGATCCTCGCTGCCGAGCTTCTGCTCTCCTGCATGAGGCGGGACATTTGGCTACCGTTCCTGAACAGTTCCGACACTTATTCTCTGGAAATGTCGGGGCAGGTCAGAGAGCTGTTTTCAACGCGGTCTCCGGCATTGATGTCTTCCCTGGCTCTCCACTGGACCGCGCAGTTGTCCAGATCGGTGACGGCGAGGCAACTGCCTGGGGGTGGGCCGCCGGCATACAGATTGGCATTCCTGAGTTCCGGATCATCCGCAACGACGAATATAGTGGGGAAGGTTCACTAATTCGACTTGGCCTTAAAACCAATAACTACTTGGGCATCAACGGCCTGGCGAACGCAGGCTTCTGCAAGGTAAAAGCTCACCACCCTTCAGATCTACCGGTCTACCCTTGCCTGGCGTACTGGGTCCATCCAGTGCTGGATGCTTCAGGCACTCACCTCCATGGATGAGCGGTTGAAGGTTGCGATGGGACTGGCCACAGAATGGCATTTGGGTGAGTTGCGCAACTACACTACCGATGTGCCATACATCACACACCCTACTGCGGTAGCAAACTTGTTGGCGGAGATCTCAGACAGTTGGGAACTGATCGCGGCAGGCTATCTCCATGACACCCTTGAGTGCCCTGAAGAAATTCGCATTCAGCGTGAGCGAGTGATTCTCGACCTTCTTGGGTCTGCCGTCCTTCAGCTCGTGAAAGAAGTCACAAACCCGAGTCGAATGAATGATGGTAGCAGGGCGGTTCGAAAGGCGATCGACCGCCAGCACCTGTCCAAGGCGTCGCCTGATGGGCAGTCATTAAGGCTTGCCGATGCCATCCACAATTTCTCAGACCTGCAGCAGCGCTCCCCTGCTTTTGCTCTCACCTACGCGGGCGAGAAAAAGCTGATCCTGCCTTTGACAACCCAGGGCTCCCCAGTCCTACACGAGCGCCTGAGTCAAATGATACAAAATATTCTGGATGGGTGATTCTGGCACGAGTCGATAGGCAGCATGATGATCTCATCTTATTTGAGGTTCATCCCATGCCCTGGCACAAAGTAACTCGCGCCTTGCCGGTTCTGCCCGACAGAGAGTTTCTATACGCGAGATCTGTACCTGTCATGGTTTTCCTCGAATGGGGTTCACAACGGGTAGCCCGTTTCGTCCGTTATGACGATGACGGTGACATGTGGTCCGGCCGCTGGATTAGTGAATGTCCGGACAGCCTTGATCTGACCGATAGTGTTACGCACTGGAGGGACTGCTATAAACCACCAACCGACGAATCTTCAGATGAAGGGTTCTTTGTTGAAGCTGAACAGCTTGTTCGCCTTCGACATATCTCCAAAGGGCTTTATGGCGATGGTTCGGTTTTGACTGCCGACCGCCGTCGAGATCTCGCCAACCTTCTACACCGGTTATTGGTCGAGCTGGCTGATCAGCCAATTCTGGTTTGAGAGGTGCGTTTTGAGTACGTCTGCGATCTATTCGATGGTTGAATAGCGGGTATTGCTGGGTTCGCTCGGCGTTAAATCAGTCTTCAAAGGTCTTCCCGAACAATGGCAAAGCGCGGCGTTAACACTGTCACTATCATCGGAACAATGGGCTCTGACCCGAAGGTTCAGCAGTTCAATAACGGCTCCACCACCGTAGTTTCCCTGGCTACAAGCGAGTCGTGGACTGACAAACAAAGTGGTTCGAAGGTTGAAGAAACTGAGTGGCATCGCATCGTTTTGAAGGGCAGGCACGCTGACGTAGTGGCGCAGGGTGGCCGCAAGGGCCGAGATCTCTACGTCGTGGGCAAGCTTAAATCTCGTAAATACACTGTTGGCTCCGTTGAGAAGTCGATTACGGAGATCATCGTTGATGACTTCGACGGACAGTGCCATTTTGTGGAAAGTGCGAGTGCTTCTATTCGAACCTCATCCGCGCCGGCTCAGAGAGAGTCCAGACCTCAGCAGGGTTCCCAACCCCAAGGCCAACGACACCCCGCCCCTAATCGTCAGTCTTACCAATCCCCACCTGAGCATGCGGACTTTACCCCGCCGCCCCTACAGATGGAGGACATGCCTGACTATGATGAAAGTTTCTTTAGAAACGTTCCCGTTTAAAGTCCTGATGTGGATACTGCACCTGCTTAAAGCCGGATGTGGATGTGGCCGTTATGGAATTTTCCATCTTAAAATAGCTGCAGGTTTGCTGTATCGTCTCAGTAACATTCGGCGTGCAAGGCCTTGCAAGCCACATACGCTACTTGCTTCACCATAGAATTTTCATGTGCCCCTACACGAAGGGTACGACCGGGCACCAGGATCGCGCCATGCAAAAATGAGCCGTCGACCTGGCACCCCAGATCGTTATGAGCCGCTAAGTACCAACAGAGTCGAAGCTTGGTATAAAGCCAGGCAGTCTCAGATCTAGATCAGCTGGGAAACCTTGGTCTGGGGTTTCACTGATCGTTTCTAAATCGCCTATGGGGCGCTCTTACTGGGGGAGCAACCATGTGCTTGGACTGAAACCCCTTCGGGCATACATAGGCAAGCGATCTTACACTGCGGCCTACCATGACCTGATCCGGCGCATTGCTGAACGGGATGGCATACCTCTACCGGACGAATTACCGTCTCCGCCCCCACCTCGTGCTGATCAGTACCGCCGTATGTCAAAGGCGGGGCTCACAGACATTCCACAGCCAGCGCGTAGAAGGGCAAGCCGCTTAAAGAGCTAAGCTTCGAATTCGGACGCCACCTTTTGACTGGTGATTTTGAATCTTTGCGGTACGTTGTCCTCAAGTATTCCAGGACACATCGATAATGAAACCCTTCGCCTTTCTGCTGCTCCCACTTCTACTGGCTGGGTGCGGCGACAGTATCAATGGCGCCTACCAGGCCTCTATCCAGTACGCCGAAGAAAAGCCGCGCCCTGTGGGGTTGGCGATTATTCAAAAAGACCAGATCATCGCAGATGGCCGCGCTGTTTCGATTTCCGAATGGAAGCGTGAGGGTGCCACCTTTACCGCCTTCGACACCCAGGGTAAGCGTCTCGCTCAACTCAAGCGTAATGATGATGGTGACCTTGTCCAAGCGCTACCAATGAGCCGCGTCATCTACCATAAATTCGAGTTCTGAGATCGAGCTCCTACTACAGGATGCCCGGCCTCAATTCTTTGGTCAGTGGGCGAGCCTCAGGAATTTAGAATGCGCTTCTTCCTCTGCGGGCTGCTCGCAGCCTCCGTTTTCAGCGCTATTTCTAGCGTTGCTACAGCAAACGATATTGAGATTTTACCTTCGGCTACTGCAGGAGCCTCTTCCCCTCCAGAGGTATACCTGGCTGGCGAAATTACTGACGACACCGTCGCACAGCTCGCAAGTCTAATACCGAGCAGAGGCTTGGCTGGTTCAATCGTGTATTTGGACTCTGCCGGCGGAGATCCTCAAGCTGGTATGCGGCTTGGTGAGCTTATCCGCGGGTCTAGCATGAACACCGCTATCGGCAAGCCGGGGAAAACATCTGGACGCCCCTCCCCCGGGAAATGCATGAGTGCCTGCGTCCTAACTTATGCTGGCGGTAAGTTCAGGTTCATTGATCCAGCTTCCCAGCTAGGGATTCACCGGTTTTACCGGCGCACCGCACAGTCGACGGATCTTGATGTTGCTCAGGTGCTCTCCGCGGCCATCACTGCCTACTTAATCAAGATGGGCGTAGTGCCTGCCCTTTTCGAAAGAATGGTCCAAGTCGGCCGAGGTCAGATGGAGCTTCTTTCGCACTCTGACGCCGCTAGGCTCAACCTAGTGAACAACGGTGTGCTTCCGGCTGAATGGGGTATCGAAGGAAAGCAGGGGCAGGTCTATTTGATGGGGCGTCAGCAGACCTGGAACGGCACAGGCAAGCTGATAATGTCGTGCGCTCCAAATCAGCGGGTGAGGTTTTCAGCCCTTTATGACGCCGGCGATAACAACGGCTTTATCACTCGCAACGCCACGAACTACACCCTACGCATTAACAAGCAGTTCTTACCGATTGCTTCCCTGCAGGGAAAACCATCAGTCAGTGGTGACTATGTACTCGCCAGTTTCACCCCTAACGATTCAATGCTGTGGGCCATTTCCGGTGGCGAACAACTCGGTTTTGGTTTCCACACTAAGGATTCCAACACGTTCTACGGCTTCTTGGTCGATGCAACAGGCGAGCAGGACCTGGTCAGAAGTTGGATCAAGCACTGCACAGACCGCTAGGGGTTCTGCCACGGCCTGGATGAACCGAGGATTCTCTATCATTCATAGAGGAGCAAACCATGCGATCAGCTGCAGATTTCGAAGCCTCATCCCCGCAGAAGCGGGTATACAGTACCGACGGTACCACTTTCGGAATTTTGACTGGCGGTAGCCGTCGCTGTCAGATGGAAGGCTGCTTGGGGAGAAGCTTTGCTGTCCGCTGGCAAGATGGTCAACTCACCTACCCTTGCAGCAAAGGTCTAATTGATCACTCTTCAGGATCTCTGCAGGTAGGGAGGCAGTTTTAATGATCATCCCTCCCGGGCGTCTCTCACCCGAAACTCTTCAACGGTTGATCGAAGATTTCGTCAGCCGAGAAGGCACTGATAACGGTGATGACTCTACCGAAGCTCAGAAGGTGGCCAGGGTACGCGCCGAGCTCGATGCTGAGTCTGCAGTGATTTACTACGATGCTGAGTTCAGCCAGTGCATCCTCGCGGCCCGTAACCAGGTTCCACCTGAAATGATCAGGGCATGGAAGGAAGAACAGCAGGGATAGCCTCTCGCTAGGGCAGTTTTTAACTGCCCTGGTATGGATTTGCGTCTTGCATTAGGGGGAGTATTTTGTAGCCAGCAACCAATACTGGACTGATGTCCAAGGCCTCACGTCAATGCCAACTCAAGCGCATCAAGCTCTCTACCCTCATCCATCATTGCTTTGCGGATTATCCAGTCTGATTCGTTCACGAGGGCTGGGGAATGCAGCAGTTATCGACGGTCACGTCTTTTTTCATCTGGAGCACACCCCGGTACTGCACTGCGCCCAGATCACCGACGGCTGCGCATCCTGTTCGCCGATTCGCGCACTGATTGGCGCTGATGACCTTGATATGATGCAGATCACTGAAAGTGTGAGCAGGTTCCTTGAGTCTCCTGGCCGCTTTCGCCCCAAGTCAAAGGGGCTAGTTAAAACCTATCTAGCGGAGTGGTCGAATCAGGTAGCTAGGGCGTCCTGTGCAGTTGAGACTGTGCTCAAGATTTTTGACGCCCTGCTCGAGGTAGAGAATTGGTTATCTAGTGACGGACCGGGTGCCTGCGTTATCACTGGTGGCATCGTTATCTGGACTGCCGGCCGACACGGCATGAGCGATCTTCATTTAGCTGTCAATGTAGGAGAACGTCCTAATCCCGATATGACGACTGCTCATCGGTGGGATGCTATATCTGGTGCGTCAAACGCCGAGCTTGAACACTTGTTAGCGAGCCTTGAGCTTTGGAGCACGTCCCCATCGATCTGGAGCTTCCATGGTCGCAAAGTCCCTTCGGTGGTCTGACCAGCGTTGCTGCTTTAGGCTACCCTTAATAGCGACCAACCCCATTGATTCTGCTCTTAACCACAGCGGCAAAGATTGTGCCGGGAAATAACACCTCGGTAGTAGCTACATAGGAGAAATCGTTTTGAACACACCCCCATCTAAGGATGCACTCCGGGAATTCCTAGCATCAAAGTTTGCAGAAGCCGTTGAGCAGAATCCTGATGCGGTCGTGCTCTATGCCGCAGAGCGAGCCCCGGACCCTAAACCTTATGTGAAACGCCCAACCGTCCAGGAAGTGGCGTTCAAGCGCGAGCTCGAAAAAATGCGAGACCACCAGGCGGACAAAACACCAGCTGATTCGGCTACCTCCGTCTCCCCGGCGATCAGAACCAATGCTTTGTCTCTTGATGACTACCCTGGCCTTGTCCAGCCGGCTGAGAACAATGAATTCTGAACCCCTGTTTTGACTGTGAACACACCCTGCTTGGTGTAATGATCTGATTCCCGCAAATGCCGGAATTCCACTTACATGAGTTTCACCAGACTACCTCTTTGTATCCTCACGGTTGCTGTCATAGCTGGGTGTTCATCAAGTACGAGGCCTATGAGTTCCGGCAATCCGTTTGATGAGCCTCTCGCTGCACCTGAGGTTGTCGATTCGGTCTCACGTCAGCCACCACTACCTGTTCCCGCAACTCCGCAAGAGCTGCCCAATCAGGTTGAACTAAGTGATGGGGCTTCAGACCAGCCGGTGGAGTCTGATGTACAGGTTTATGCTGTAGATGAAGCTCCCTACTCTAGCGTCTCTGTCCCTTCTCCAGCTGTGGATACCTCTGATCCTTCGTCACCAGGTCAGACCCAGCCAACCACAACCCCAAGCCAAGCCGATGAGGTGCTTCAAGAGGCGCGCCGGGTTGGACGTACTGGAGATGTTATGGGACAGCTTGCCTTGCTTGAGCAGTCCGGATACATGGGCAATCCAAACGCGTTCTATGAATTGGCAAAGATCTATCTCACAGGCATTGGTGTTGAGAAAGCCCCAGACGCCGCTGTCGGGTACCTCAACTCTGCAATGAACCTGGGTCATTCAGAAGCTACGCGCGTCTTGGGCTGGCTATATGTGATGGGTAACGGGGTAGGCAAAGACGTTGCTTATGGTGAAATGCTGCTAGCTAAATCCGCGGAGACCAGCGTTAGAGCCAAACGTGAATTTGGTATGGCGCTGACTAACCAGCGCATTCCTCATCTGAATGATATGGAGCGAGGGCTCGAATATCTTAAGTCGGCCTCCGAAGCAGGTGATACAGAGGCCGCTAAGGCATTTGCGGCAGCTTTCACAGCCAACCCAGCTTCTGCGCCTGAACCTGAGCCCAGTACCGCACTTAGCGCGGGAGCGGATACAGCAAAGCGGCCTTATGAAGCCAGGCCACGCCAGGCTATTCGGGATGGTGGTGATGAGTTGGAGCAGTTGGGGCGAACAGGCGACACCTCAGCGATCTACCAATATGCGCTCAACCTGTCACTAGGGCGCATACGCGCCCAGGGAGATCCACAATTCAAGGCCTACTGCTGGTATTCCGTGGCTGCCGCCCGCGGGTATGGGCCAGCACGGGAAGAGGTTCGGTCTTTGGCGGGAGTCAGAACCCTCGCCGACAAAAAGTACCCAGGAAGAATGGATGCTTGCATTGCAGAACTGAACGCTGCAATCGATGGCTAGCTAGCGACGCTGGCCGCCGCGCGGCCAGTAACCGTAATCTCGTAACCACCACCAGGCAGTTCAATAGCTTTTACAAAACCGACGCTTTGAAGGCGACGAAGGTGACGCCCGCCCAGCATCGACTTGCGCGAGTTGTCCAGCTTGCTGTTGAGTGCACCGCCCAAGTCTGCAGCAGTGAGCACAGAACCTCCTAGCCCATTCAGTACCTTCAGGGCTTGAAGGTCGAGCTCGGAAATAACAATGTTGGCGGGGCCCCGCGAAAAATTCTGATGTTCGAGTAGCGGTGTTTTGGGGTGTCTCATTAGCTCATGTCTACGCTTACGGGTCGCAGCAACTCTATATGGTCAAGGATCGTAGGCAAGTCATTATGGCCCTTCGAAATTTGAGAGCACTCGTTGCGCTCTGTTGATTGATTAAAAAAAGCACCATCGTTTTGGGTAGCTACTCTACCGTTTATCGGTAACCATGGCCCCGCATGGAGCTCCAATTTCCCCGAGGTTGAGAAATGGCTGATTCACCACTACGCGTTATGATCGTTGATGATTCCCGCACAATTCGCAAAGCTGGCGAAGACATCCTGACCAGTGCCGGATGCGTAGTCATGCTTGCAGAGGATGGGTTTGACTGCCTCACCAAAATCAAAGACTTCGCTCCTGACTTCATCTTCGTTGATGTAATGATGCCCCGAGTTGATGGCTACATGGTCACCCAGGTCATCCGGTCTCACGAACACCTCAATTCAAAACCAGTAGTAATGCTTTCCTCGAAAGACGGGGTTTTCGACAAAGCCAAGGGTATGGCCGCCGGCGCAACTGATTACCTGTCAAAACCGTTCAAGCAAGAAGACCTGATCGCTGCCGTTACTAAGCACGTTCCTACCTTTGTGCCGATTACTACAAAGTGACCAGCAGCACCAATCAGCAATGACCCTATCGATGCCACGGGGCCTTCCATCTTGGCCCCGTTAACCCCACCTTTACATCATTTTCCATCTCAACCCTTGTAAACTCAGATTCACACGTTATCCCAGTATCACAGGCCAACGGCCTACCAAACAGGGTGTCAATGTCGACCCCTTCTGTGATCGCTTCGGGAGAACACGTATGACTGAATCACTTCTTCGTATTGCCTACTTCGCCATTGGCATCTACACATTTGCGAGCGCGCTGCTCACAAGCACCATTCTAAGCCGTGCGGATACCCTATCGGCTGTCGAAAAGCTCAGTCTGAGCAGTATCTGGGTGTCGTTCGTTGCCTTCGTTCTGATTGTAACTTGGGCCTCGAGGGCTGCCGCTGCAAAACCCGGTCACAAACTTTCCGAGTCATTCCTACGCGTCTCGTTTCTAACGATGGGGCTCTTCTTCGGTACCTGCGCCGTTGCAAGCACCATGGCTTTGACCGCATCCAACAGCGCACTTCAGGATTGGTTCTGCGTTGGTGGCCTGTGGTTCGCATTCGTAAGTTTCTGCGGGATCCTTTTGTTGCCCGGCCGTATTGGCGGCAAGGTAGTGGCTGCTGAACTTTCCACAGACGCGCATTCCGCATAACCGTTTTGACGTGATTCGGTCGCTGTAAAGTGTCAAAGTTGGATCAATATCCAGTGAGTCCAACGAGGGAACATGACGGATCTACAGCAAACTCATAATGCGTTTGGCGGTTTGGACGGCTATAGGGCCGTCCATGAGGCTCTTTCCCGAGCTCTTGCCGAGCCCGCTGCCCAAGGCGACCACGCACACGGTGCTCGCGCAGGATTTCTCCTTAGTCAGATTGCTCCTCAGGTGCAGGCCTTGCGCTCAGGCTCAATCACTCAAGCTCTGGAAGACGCTGGTGTGCCTCAGGAGTACCTTAATCTCCTCGCCCCATACCTCGTTCCTCAGGCAGAGCCGCCTCAGACCCTTGTTCATCAAGTGGTTGCGCTCTAATGCGAGGCACATTCAAATCTCAATTCCATTTTCAGGACTTGCCGACGACAGAACATATGGTTGTCTCTGGCGCGGAGCCAGGTGATTCCTTCATTGTGAATCAAGCTTCGATTCTTGTTCGCCACCCAATTGGTGATCAGTTCGCTTACACAAGCAACGACGCTTCGGGCGTATTCCTGGTGTGCTGTGAGATCGATGGGGCCGTTGTTGAAACCTTCGTCAAATTTCATAATGGACTGGTCACTTCCTGCGATAACAACCACTCACAACCCTGTGGTTACCGGTTCGCTCCAACCTGGATCAGGTCACATCGACTTGATCGGCCTGATGCAATCCGCACTCCCGAAGCCACTCATCTCGTTTCGCTTATTCGTGCTGTGGACGCCGGCGTGATTGTTGACCTTTCCTCAGATATGGATCGACTCATGGTTGCGCTCGCCCTTTGCCATGTCGACCTTTTAGGCGCGTTCACTCCAGCTCAGGCTTGGGCCTTCCTAGACGAGGCGCACATCTGCGCAGTGAGTCAGTGGGCTCGGTAGCATTGTCTGAATCGATTGTTTATTTAGACTGGCAGTTTCGCTACGCCCTTATTCAGAACGCTGATAGCCTTGAACGTATCTATAATACGAGACAAGTCATGCAGACTGATTGCACTGACGTCAGCGAGCATGTCACCCGCACGCTAGGCGTCCTTCAAGAACTGCCTCACGGCCCTTCTCATCAACGCCCTTTGAGTCTTTCTAACGATGGGGTCAACCCTGCTGAGAATAGCGGCTCACCTGATCATTACCTTAGGATTCTCCTAACCAACATAGCCAATGAGGTAGGCGCAGGGTTCCTCTCAAGCGTGAACCCTGCGCTCCTCGAGCAGTTTTGCATTATGACCGTCCTCAGAGGAGAGCCTGGCGGCAAGATGCTCAACGACTTGCTTTCTTCATTTCTCAGCTCCTATGCCGATCCAAAGAGCAGTGATTCAGCTGTTGACCTTCTCGGTGATCTCATTGGTCTTTCTGGCACCGCCCACACTCCTTCACCCGCTATTTAGAAACGTTCGGACCGCTCAATCGAGCCGTAACCAGAATTGGGGCCTAGCCCCTTTTTTGGTGTGAGGCTTCTGCCACGCGACAAGTACGTCTCCAATGGGGTTAATTTCTAGGAGTGTACTCATGAACACCACCATCTCTTCCCGCTCTACTACACCCCAGCTCGGATTCGATTTCCCCACTGGCATGGCCCTTTCTGCCGGCATCAACAAGTCTGGATCAAAATCCATCCCGGATCTCGACCTTACCAACCCAACTGGGATCGCAGCCGGGGAGGCTTTGTCACGAATGATCGTTGATGATCGCGTTCTCCACATGGGCATGACGACCTGGCGAGCTCTACTCGACCGTGCGATCTCTCTCGGGCACACAGAGTTGTATCCCTCTGAAAGTGGTCAGGTAGGCCTTCGCACCCCTGGTCTTCGTTTCGGACCGATCCAGCGCATGCCGGACCTGGGCCCGCAGTACGTCATTCAGTCAATTTTCAGAAACCGCCTCGATTCCCGCCTTAAAACAGAAGAGCAAGTGAAGTCTGGGCGGGTAATTGTCCAGGGCACGACCAAGGTTGAACTGGTCGTGCTCCAGGAGACG
The DNA here is from genome assembly GCF_012985385.1 of Pseudomonas sp. WS 5503. Lineage (NCBI taxonomy): Bacteria > Pseudomonadati > Pseudomonadota > Gammaproteobacteria > Pseudomonadales > Pseudomonadaceae > Pseudomonas > Pseudomonas sp. WS 5503. The sequence goes on along the minus strand of NZ_JAAQWI010000010.1, from coordinate 218,564 downwards.
ATGACTCTCTGCCTTTTCTTGGGCCGCAAGCAAATTGGGGCTCTCGAACTGGATCTGGACACATTGACAGCGGGTTGCGTGAACGACGGCGCCTCTCAAACCGCGGCATCTCTCACATCAAAGCTGGCCGAGGCCTTTCCCGATGAGGATCACCTCTTGATCACTCGATCGGCCCAGGCCGCCTTTGACCAGGTGCTGAAGGTCTTGGGGATCGGAGGTGTGAAGTGAGCCGACGGATTAACCAAGCTGTAATTCAACATCTGATTGATATTGAACATCGGGATTTAAACGCCGGGTCTGTTACTCCGCGGCTGGTAGAAGCCGCAGGTGAGGCGATTGCTGACGTTCTTCTTGATCATGGGTACCAGCTCGAGAGCAGCTATCGGGACGGTCGCGATGTTGTCCATTGCTACATCAACCCGCGAACAGGCGAGATTCTTGATGATATTGGATTCACTCTCGACCTTATGGATGACGGAGTGGACGGGCCAAACCTGACAGTGCTGTTGCGTACCGACGTGGCTCACACAGCACCCACTTTCGGCTTCTCCGAGGCATTGAGAACAGCCAGATCCTGGTACCTGCCCATGTCGAATATGGCGACTGCTCGCGAACTGTTCTCTGTTGCCGGCGGCCTCAAAACCGAAGCCTGCTTTGTGTGGCTCGCTGCTGCCTAGAACTAGATCATTGCGGGATGGGTGGAGACGTATGAAGAAGAAATCAACCAGCAAGAAGCACAGGCCGTTCAACGCACTACGTGAAGCTAGAAACAAGCTCGGGCTATCCCAGCTTGAGCTGGCTATCGAATTTGACGTTGCCCGTACGACCATCATAACTGCAGAGAAAACATCTCCTCGGCCGTGGATGACTATTGCCTGCCTAGGCCTAGGTAGCCTTATGTTTGTTGATCAAGGGGTGAAAACGCTATCTGGTGAGCGCTTCAGTAGTCTGCGTGAGCGGTTGGGCCTTACCCCTGGTTCCCTCGGATCGAAGCTAGGCTTTGCCGAAAGTACGATCATGACCTGGGAGAGGACATCGCCGCCGGCCTGGGCCCATCCAGCGATGATAGGACTGACAGTTTTATCGCTGGTAGGCTAACCAAGCTCTAATTTCTGAGCGGTTCCTTTGAGTTGGCAAAGGCGGGCAGTGCGTTACCCTGTTCGCCTTCATTAAACTGATTACAGAGGAATAGTGCACGATGTGGTTCAAAAACGTTTTGGTCTATCGGCTGACCCAAGATCTGCCTCTTACCCTCGAGAGCCTTGAGCAAGCGCTGCGTACCAAGGTTGCCAAGCTACCTGAAAGCCAAGTCCTCCAAACTGTTGGCTTCCTTGCTCCTAACAGCAAGAACCCCGACGCTCCCCTTGCTCACGTTGTTGATGGTGTGTTTCTCGTGGCACTCCGGATGTATGAACGTATCCTCCCCCCAGCAGTAGTAGCTGATGCTGTCGCTGAGAAGGTGGAAGAAATCGAGCTCAGTCAGCTGCGAAAGGTCTACAAAAAGGAAAAGGATCAGATCAAGGACGAGATCACCCAGGCCTTCTTGCCGCGCGCCTTCATCAAAAAGGCAACAACCTACGCTGCCATCGATCTCAAACAGAACCTGATCTATGTGAACACCTCGAGCCCTAAATCGGCAGAGGCACTTCTCTCGACATTGCGAGAGGTGCTGGGCAGCCTGCCGGTACGTCCTGTAGCAGTCAAAATTGCACCAACGGCCACCTACACTTCCTGGATCAAGACCGAGAAGGCTGCTGATGATTTCTACGTCCTCAGCAACTGCCGTCTGAACGACATCAGTGAGGACGGCGGGGAAATCCAGGTCAAGAATCAGGACCTTACATCTGACGAGATCAAACAACTGCTCGATAGCGGTAAAATCGTCAGCCAGATCAATCTGGCTTACAAGGACTTGCTGAGCTTCACTGTGAACGACAAGCTTGCAATTCAGGGCCTCCGTTTTGAATCGCTCCTGCATGAGAAGGCAGTTCAGGATGGTGGTGATGATGCAGATTCCCAATTTGACGCATCTTTCCTGCTCATGATGAAAACCTTGAACGAAGCCGTTCCAGCGTTGCTTACCGCCCTGGGCGGCGAGGATATTCCCGCCGGCGTTTAACTGACTGAATAAGGCCCGCCGCATGCGGGCCTTATGGTGAAAGCATGAATGATGTCGACAGCTTTATTCTCACGGTCCTGAAGACCGATGCGCTACCGGACAGCTTCAGTCTGGAGCAAGTCCAAGCTCTTATAGGCTCAGCTTTGGAGCATTCCGCGGACAAACAGTCTGCTCTTGACGAAGAGCGCATTCGCAATCTTCGCTCAGCCCTTCATACAATCGAGGAAACCACCACAGATACTGTGGCTGGGCTTGCTGCGCGGCATGCAAGGCTGTTAGATGATGACTGATGCCTACCAGCCGATAGCCGCGACTCAAATCCAAGCATTGCAACCCTTACTGGCTGGCTTCACCAAAGGCCTCATTGATCTAGCTACCCGCATTGCCAGCGGTCTTGCTGAGGTAGGTCTACCTACGAGCTTTGATCTGCAGGGCGACTGGGTAAAGCTCACTTTACTGACTGATCAGGGGGGCATCACCTTTGCCCTCATGGAGCCTGAGGTGTGCGGGTTATCGAACGAGGCTTTACCGATGCGTGTAGGGGTTAGCTTGTCGTTCGGTATTCCGGACGGAAACGAACTGACCGATAAGCCGGACACGATGTTCTACTTGCCGGCTTCGTTCACCGTGGATCAGCTCTTGGCACTCGGCCGAGGTCAATTTTCACCACTGCAGTTCACAGAGCTGTTGAACATGTCGGTGCGCCATGCCATGTCATCTCCACGTGATAAGTTCCCTCGCTCAATCCTCCTGATGATCGCTGAGCGAACTTCTTTACGTGACACTGGGGTTCGGTATTTTGAGCTTTGGACCCAGTCCCGTGGGGGTGTAGACATTCAACAACTACGCCCTACCAACAACCCGCACATCGCTGCAGCTGAAGCACGCACGCTTGGCTTCCAGCCAACTATCTATCGTTGCCAGTCAGGATTGTTCATCAGCTTTACGGAGACTGATGCAGGGGTGTTTTTATGAGAAGGCCACTCAGCGCTGGGATCGGTCTGCTGATCACCTTGAGCCTTGTTCAGGTGCAAGCACGTGCAGCACCTGTAGAAACACTGCCCAAACCAATACGGACCTCGTTGAAAACCGATTCGATAGTCTGCTCGCATCCCGAATCCCTATTCCTCATATACGAGGCAAGCTCTATTGCAATGGCCGGCGGGGGTAGCGATGCATTCAAAGCCTATTTTGCGGCTGCTGGGAACGTGTTCGAAGCACGATCTGAGTGTCTGGTCCAATCCCAGAGCATCGAGGTGACAGTAGAGGGTTACACCACGATTAATAATCCACTAAAACCCGAGCCAGTGGTATACGGGCGCTTTGGAATTGAGGGTTCGGATAATAAGGTTTGGGCCACGATTGGAAACCTCCCGGCCTTTGAGAAGGATGCTTTACGCTCGGGGTTGGTGAAATCATCCGCCCAAATAGCGGATACCCCACGATGAAAGACGCCTTAGCTGCTGTGCTTGGCGGAATATTGAATGGTTTTGAACAGGAGAGCCATGAAGCATACCTGGGTCTGGCCGAAACAGATTTCTATGCAAAGCTCGCTCAGGATATCGAAGAACGAACGCCCGAACGTTTCTCGATGCACCTGAGTGTCGAGCATATGAGAGCTGTGGACGGCTTGCTCCTGGCGAAACTTGGGGGTAACTCGAGTGCAAAATTCCTGTTTAAGCATGGGGATTTTATTGAGTCACATGTAAGAAAGGCCATCGAGCGTGCTGAAGGTTTTTCTTGTGGGGCAGATAAAACCAGAACCGTTATGCGTACGTTGGCTCGGCATCTTGTTGACGGCATCGCCATTGATCACGATTACTCAGGTGAGCGTACATACCACCTGCCAACAACAGTGCTTACGAACCAGGTTGAGGTCTTAAGTTTTTTCAATGGGCTGCACCGTCTATACTACGGTGATCCTGTCCCTTACCTTTCCCACCTGATGGCCTATCCACCCGCCAGCGCTATTTCATAATCAGGCGGTGACCGCGGCCGGCGAGCCTGGCCGCGTCAACCTCGTCATCGAATGGCGCAGTATTCCTTAAGGTCAGCGATACGTTCTTGTGAATACATGTCGCCCGACGGGAGCTTTCGAGTCTCAGTACGCTCAGTGGTTTGAGCTATACCCGGAATTCCGTCTCGGGCCTGTGTGATGGTGTAAACAAGGCGTACATCGTGACAAGGCTGAGGCTCACAACCCTTTTCTGAGGAGCAGATTTTTGCTGACTTCTCGACTAATGCATCAATCTGCCGGCACTCGATATTTGAGAACCCAGCCTTGCATTTGAATCCTTCAAGCTTGAGATCGTTGATCAGGCTCGCCATCGCCGGGCTTGGATCGGTTATCCAAGCGGATGTACATCCAGCTAACGATGCAACGGTCAATAGAAGCATGGCTGTTGTCGTTCTAGGCACTGCCCTTCTCCAGCTGGCGCTGATCTTGAATGCGTTGATAGATCTCATCTCGATGAACATCAACATCCTTCGGAGCAGTGATCCCCAAGCGGACCTGGGTACCAACGCAGCTCAGGACAGTAATCGTGATGTCATCACCAATCTTGATTGATTGACCGCTGTTTCGAGTAAGTACGAGCATGTTGCCTCCTGTATTGACTCCAAGACCATATCCCCTGCTCGGGTCCGACGCATCCGAAAAATGGTCCTCCGAATTCAGTGCTGGGATTCTCATGAATTCCGACGACCCCTTTTGGCGTGCAATCGAAATATCAGCCGTTATCCTCGAAGGCTGACCTGTTCTCGAGACCAAGACTGTGCAGATTTCAATGAAGAAGATCGTTTTGACCGTTGCCGCCATGGCGATGGCAGCTGCTGCATACGCAGCTTTGCAGCGGCCGGACGATGTGCAAGCACTTGCTACTGCGCAGGTTGAGGATTCCGACACCGTAAGATTGGCGATCGGCAAGGCATTCATTGCTGATCCTAAGTCTTTTGATCTGCCTGCAGCGTCTACACGTTTGGGTAAAGCCCGGCTGGAAGGATATGCGGTCTGCACGCAATCTGCTGAAGCCACTGCGGCCCAATACATTGAGGTTTCTCAGATGCTTGACGCTGTCGCGAACAATGTTCAGGACTTTCAACGCGTCATTGATGGGGTTATGGAATCGAAATCCGGCATGTCTGACTGTGATTTCCGCGTAATCGTAGCTATGGCACAAGCCAACAAGGGTATTTGATCACCCATGCATTCTTCGTCCGCCTTTCGTTATCGTCTTGTCTACCTCCATGTCGGCAGATTGAAAGCGAAGTGCGTAAATTCAAAAGTAAAGTGAGCCAGCTCACTCTTCTTGCTTCAACCGCCGCAATGCATATATGCATCGCGGGGTGCACGGGTAACCCCTAATGGACCACAGCAATCCAAGCACACAGCAACTCCCTGGGATGGAAAATGTATCAGCTTCGGCTGGCCGCCCCGACAACTCTATCGCTGCCAAGCTGCGCAACATGCAGCATCGCAACATGCAACGCTCGGCCGGGCCAGATCTGCAGGGCGAACTATTCAACCCATATGAAATCCGACTTGATGATGCTGATCACAGTAATCTGGTATCGATCTACGATGCTCTGCCTCGGTTCAGTTGGGCTTCGAAGACTGTTCGTGACATGAGCCAGATGAGCACCCAGCTTGAGGGCAGCCTCAATGGTCAGCCCTTCCGTGTGGTCATGAAGGCTGTGAGCATGGAGATCCCAATTAAAATCAAAGGAAAGGCGACTGGCCAGACGGAGTGGGTTGGCTTGTACCCCAGCAGCCGCGAAGAGTGTGTTGAGGAGGCTCTTCGAAAGTTCAGCACACAGCCCGGGCGCTTCAATGAGGTGAAGTGCTCTGTTAGCTTCAGCCTTTACGACCTCCGGCAGGAACTCAAGTCTGTAGGCCATACCTACACCTACGATGAACTGCGCCAGGCGCTGGACATCCTGGCAAAATCAAGCTTGACGATACAAACCCGGTCCTCCGATGGAGACGTGATAGACATTACCTCCAACTATCTCCCATTTCTCTACTTGCGAAGCAAGAACAAGAAGAGCAAAAACTACATCGATGTGAAGGATATTTCCGATCAGGAGAAGGGTGACGCCACTCTGTGTATGGCCGTATTACACCCCCTGATCTCACGTGGCATCGAACGGGGCGATTACCGCCTGTACCACTACTCAACCTCGATGAAACTCACGAACAGTCTTGCTAAGACTTTAAACCGGGAGCTTTCAATGCGCTGGCGGAATGCTTCCCCTACCCACCCCTATCGCTTCCACCTTGTTGAGTTTTTGAGTAATACAGCGAGGGGCTTGTCCAAACGCATGCCTGAGGATTATCGGGCGGTGAACATAGCCTTGGCCGAGCTTGTGCAGGAAGGGGTGCTCTCCGAGTTTAAGTCGACACCGATCAAGAAGCCTAAGGGCAAAGGTGCAATCGACTACGTCTACGAAATCCTACCAACTAAAAAGTTTGTCGGGATGATGATCGATGGCCATCGTCGAGAAAACAACCGCCAGCTTGCCCTCACAGCGTAATCAACCGGCATACAGCATTAAGCCCGCATCATGCGGGCTTTTTTGCACTTGCTGAAAACTTCCCCTACACATCTCGGATTTGGGAAATTATGACTTTCAAGCTTTGGTAGCGGCCGTGAGGGTTGCGTCTATTACGCAGCCCGGGCACTGGTTGGGAGAAGTGCGTGCATTTGGCTGTCCAACCAAAGATGCCTTCATCGTCTCAAATTCAGAGGGTGAGAGGTTTCGATAGCCATTGCGCCAAGGGTCGTTCGGAGAATCCAAAAATCTAATACTGCCCTCGTTGCCTGCTGCTCTGACTGACTGTTCAAGCCTTTCATCGATGCTCTGTTTTTCGATCATGGTTTGATTTCCTGGGTCAGCGTTTGACTAATCATAATTGAACCCCTAAGCATCGCTCAATGGATTCAGGAGAACCTTCGTTACAGACCAATTGTAACCGAAGGCTTAGGTGCCATCCTGTTGCGCTCATTAATCCTAAGTCCGCCGCGACAGGTTTGAATAGGCAGCTATAGTTGTATTTCTCTCAAACCAACCTGTTCTGAAACATGTTCCAGGTGCAGGCAAATCAGAAGTCAGGAATGGTGCACGATTGCCGAGCCTAATCTTCTCTCGATACCAAATTATACTCGGTTTCCTTGCCTCCAATCCGAGGACTCTGCATCTTCATGTCAAGACCTCGCTGTCGAATCACGTTCAAACCTTATTCAAAATCGACATCTGGCCGATCCGCCATCGATCGATTACTGTCATTTGAACAGTCAGGATTGCTCCACGATTCACCAGCGACGATAGCAAGGATTGATGCACGATTCGAAAATTCCAAATCGGTATGTTCCAGGCAGACTTGCATTTCTGCCCGTTCGCGCCCTTTTCTGAATTGACTTCAATGTTAACTGTGTTCTCGGTACCGCTTAGCAAGGATTGCTTCACGATTCCTTGATGTCGAAAGGAATGAACTGTTCTCTGACATTCGTCTCTAATTTTGACCAAGTGAAAATATTTTGTTCTTTTCACCGCTATACAGTAGTAAGCATTGGTTCACGATAGTAGTCAGGATTGGTGCATTCACCCTTTGTATCTCTAGTTATCCACAGAAATTCGGTCTAAATAGCAGCTTTCCTTAGCGAGGATTGGCTCACGATCAAGCTAAGGCTAGTGAGGTTTAGTTCACGATCAGTTCTTATACAGTAAGGATTGGTCCATGATTCCGGCTTCCTTTTTGTCTCTTAATCAGGATTGATGCACGGTTGGAGTCAGGTTTGGTCCACGTTGATACGCTGCAAGGCCCGCTGTTATTGGGTTCCTGAGTTCCTTCCTTCTTTTGTCCTTTTCCTATTTATTCCTTTGATTTACCCGCTTCTGGCACGCGCCCTTACGTAGCTTAATACCCTCAAATTCACTGCGAGGATTTCACTATGGAAGGACTAACCGCCTACGGTCGTTTTGCCGTCATTTGCTTTACGGTCGGGTCACTCGTTGGGAGCTTGGTCATCGGGTATCTGATGCTTACTCCTTCGCCACTACCAGTAGGCCCAACGGTTATCTCTTTCGCTGGCGCTGTATCACCAGCCTGCATCATCGCGTTAGTGATTGCTCGCTCGGTGCGTTCGATGTCATGGCTTCTGGCTCCAACCTTGTTGATTGGAGGGCTTGCAGTCCCTTTGGATTTTGCCTTCGCTTGCTTGCTCGGTTTCTTGAGCGAACGCGGCCTGCAGATGACGATAGCTGGTTTGCTCATGATTTCCATGGTCGCACTAGCAGTCGCTCTAGAGCGGACTTTGATACGAAGCTTGACTAACAAAGCACTCGGGATGCCGGTACAGCCTGGGCATGAAGAGATCTCTGGAGCCGCACGCTAATGAACGCAAAAGCAAGTCCAATTGGCGGCACCCAATCACTGCTCGTACGATCCCAGAAATGGCTCATGTCCAACCCTGAGTTGCTAGATGTGAAGCAAGCCTTATCAGCGATAGTTGCCAAGGTTTCCAAAGGTGCTATCGCCAACGACGATGATTCTCGGGATACCTACGACGCTCTGACTGAGCATTTTGTCGACGGCGGTGGCGACTTATCAGACCTCCCCTCCTACCCTGAAATTCCGATCAGTGACGGCTTGGAAACTAAGCTGGCAACTGTTGGTTCAGCAGGGCTTGATTATGGGAACTTGTACCCCGATCAGGTAACGGTCGCACCGCTGAGCCAGGAGGAAAAGCGAAGCAGGCTGCAAGAGCTCAGATCCACATTGGTTCGCCCAGGAGGTTTCAGATGAGCCCGTTGGAGCAAGCAAAAGAATGGCTCTCGAATGAAAAGCCAAACACTGAAGAAATTCAGCAATCTGTCGACAATCTATGCCACCAAGTGGCGAGGCCACCAAGCGGTTTATCTGTCGAACAGATCATGGCTGCTATTTCTCATCTGATGATGTCGATTGGAAAAGATCCAGCAGAATTGGTTCTCCCAGATCCCCCGCCCAAGGCTTGCCTTGACCTTAGCCCCCTGGGCGGCAACTCCGAGCATTTTGAACCAGAGCTGGACATCGTCGAGCGCCGTAGACGCTTCGAACAGTTGAAAGAGGACCTAAGGTCGCCGTTCTAAGATTCCGCTCGCTTCCGGCCCTTCAGCGACTCCACAGGAAGGCAAGGGGCCGATGACGCCTCGACAAAGAGATCAGCGTCGAAGAATTTTATGGCTTCCCTAAGCTCTGGCTCTTTCAGCAATTGTGCCAAGGCAGGATTGGTGCTCGATATCTGTTCCCATGCCTCACGCTTGTATTTCTCAGCTAGGCCGCTGAGCTTCACATACCTCTCACCCTTTGGCACAACTGGCATTGAATAGGTATTCATCCAGGTTGTAGCGGACTCATCTGCCATGGTTCACCAGCGGTTTTATAGATCAAACCACTGTGCCGGTATTCCCCCTCTCAGCAAGTCATAACGCCCTTCCCGAATTCTGATGAGGTGTTTTGGATTGTCATGTGTGCCGCGGCAGTTAGAATCTGCTCAATCATGGGCCAGAACTGACCATTGTCATGGCAAGAGCACTCATCCTCACTGACGTCGCGTCCGAGGCGTTTCACACTCAGCAGATCCTAAGCGACTTCTTCGATAGGGTTCGTGCGTGCAATACCGTTGCCGGAGCACTTGAGGAAATAGCTGAATCAAAGCCTGACCTGGTGATTGTCTTTGGGCTTGAGGGTTTCAGGTCCCAGCCATTCAAGGCTTTGGCTCAGGTAATAACCGACACCACCCCCGCAATGCTCATGTGTGTTGGTCCTCAGGTTGTCGGCAATGGAGAACCCGAACGGTCAATGATTGTTATCCCTCCGCTCAACCAGACCAATGTCGTAAAAGCAATACACGAACTCGGCCTGGCCGGCATCGTGAACCAATCCTCACTCAACAAATATTGCCTCCCGGCCAATTAGGGATGACCATGCTCAAGTCTTTGTTCAGCCTCACAGCTCTTTGCCTCGCCATCGCGGGCTGTGCTAGCAAGCCCGAGTTCCAGCAGAAAACGTACCAGTACGACTCCAAAGAGCACTCTGGGACCGTAGCTGTTACCGAAACCACCAATGTTCCTGATGAACAGTGCACAGAGCGCTGGCGGGATGAGCGGACTTACCAACCCAATGGTGTTCAACAGATCACCGGTTTTCGGATTGAAATTCAAATCCTTGACCACAGCCCTGACACCTACGGAAACCTGATCAAGGTTGAACTCCCATCAAACCACGGCCGTGATGTCCTGGTGCGCGACTTTCAGAAAGACAAGACTCTCATGGTCGGCGTCGACAAAAATGGCATGGTCAAACAGGGCGATTTGTTCTACTTCCCTGAAGGTTACTTTGTCCGTGCTGCACAGCCTCAGTTCAAAGACGAAAACTTGAGTTTCTGCCTAGGTGTCGATCGGACTTACGTCCCATCTGCAGAGTTGAATACACCTAACCCGCTGATCCACATGGACCGTTTGAACGTCCGATTCAACGGCAAACCTGGTGAAGAGAAGACCTTCAACTTCGGTTCGGTTCAACCGATCAGCGTTAATGTCCGGGCCGTACCACTGTGACTACGAAAACGGTTCTGGTTTTTGCCCCTAATGTCGGTGTGGCCTGTTCGATTGACGGACTGACTTCGATCGAGCTGGCGCAATACGCCATGGGGTACTACGAAAGTATGTTCGAGACATGCCGTGTCTCGTACCCGGATGGGAAGGATGCTTTCCTGATCGACGTTCTTTGCAACGGTTACACCGAATGCCATCAGGTTACAGCTTGGGCGGGTGTTCCTGAGGTCATCGAGTTCGATTTCGACAAATACCCTGCAACCCCAAAAGCGAAGCTTGATCACGCCACCTTTGGTGACGTACCAGCTCTCAAACTCATCATGAGCAAGTTTGCCAATATCCTGTGAGGACTTACCAATGCGTTGGATTGGTTTCATGTTGTGCCTGGTCCCTTTGGTAACCCACGCAGCAACCGCGGAACTGCAGGTCTCTGTGGTTGCAGGTGCTGAAGAGCCACAGGCTTACCACTACGCTCTGGATGGCAACAAATACGAGCTCGACATTCGTGAGAGCCATCGTTACCAGGCAGCATTCAAGGATGGTGCAACCAAGCGGGACGTTTGCCGGGAAGCCCAGTACAAAACTGGTCTGCTGCTCTCTTTGCGATCCTTGCCCAAAGCAGCTGATGGCTCGCAGCCTGTCGAGGTCATCGGTCAGGTCTCAACCCTTGATAGTCTGGTCGACGGCAAGAGTTTTTCCTGCGGTCAAAATCAAGAGGTGAACATGAGTAATAAAGCGTTCTCCGATACCGTCCAGGTTGAGCCCAACCGTACAAAGGTCGTTGTGATCGATGGTAAATACACGGTGATGTTGAAGGTGCTTTAGCACTTTTGAATGTGCTTCGGCATGTATTACGAGGGTTAACGTTTTTTGATCGGTGTGTCCTTGGAGGTCCCCTTGTTAAGACTTTTGATACTCGTATGTGTGTGCGCTGCTATTGCTGCAGCCCTTACGTCCGGATTATGGGGAGGCAAAGGTTGGTTCGTTTGATATTTATGGCTCATTCGTACAACAGGATCCTACTCACCGCCCCCCGGAAAGTGATGTAGACCTTTTCGGCTTTTTAGAGGGTTTCAGAATGTGGCACTACTCGCGTGTTGACTATCTGGGCCCTCATGCCATTTGCATTTTCTGCAACCGGCTTCTGCGGAGCCGCAAAGGAATCGTTATTTCCAACGGGTCTGAAGAGGCCTTTGCCGGCCCTAATTGCGCGAAAAAAATGCTAGGCCCACCAGAAGAACGTCTTCTGGACGTTACTCGCCTTGCGCTGCTCGTAGTCTCCGACGATGACCCGACTTTGCCTCCCGCCCCCTCGACTCTTCCAAGCTTGAAATCAGTTCCGCAGCTTGGGTCTGTACCCAAGACTCAGGTTCAGGTCCGCTCTCCACTTCCACCTCTCGACAAGATCGTTCAGTACCTCAGGCTGAGGTGCGAATTCATGTCCGAATTTGCGCACCATCGATCTCAAATATTGACTCAGGCTTTTGATGCCTATACCCGAACGGGGCAACTTGATGAAGCTGACCGCAAGAGAGTTGCAGGGACGATTCGTAATGCGGGTGAGCAGAATACGGTTTTCAGTGAGGCTAATGTGATGCGTTGCATTGGAGTCAATCACTGGCTTCGTGAGGCTCTGGAGAACACGCACGCCGATCGACGCGAATTTCTGACTGCGATGCTCAATAAACTCCATAGTCAGTGGCATCTCACTGAAGCTCAACTCTCAGCGGTTAACCGCTGGGGTGAGTGGCTACGTAAGAAGGTCCATTCATTCCCCCATCTCGACACCCAGGTATTCAGTGGTGTTGTGGTACCCGAATTTATGAAATCAAAAGGGCAAAGGAAAATAAAACCCTAACCCGGCTCCGTACTTAAACTTTGAACTGGATTTAAAGATAAATACGGACGCTGAGGGTTCTGGCACGCAGTTATGGGGTCAACAATTTGCCCATCCCAACATAACGAGATCCTCCCGTGACGAACCTTTCTCTTGCGACCACCAATGTCCCCCACACCCAAATTGATCCAGCGCTCTCTGGTCAGCGAGTGGCCTGTAATCTAATCCGACGCAATCCAAAGAATGACCCCCGTAAGGGTCGCAATAAGGCCCGCTATGCACAGATGAAAGAAAGCATCCGGGCTGAAGGTGTCATTCAACCCATCTTGTTGCGCCCTATCCTCAATGCTGACTATCCATACGAAGTCGTCTATGGGAACACCCGTTTCGATATCAGCGTCGATCTGGACATATCGGATATCCCCGCGATTATTCGTGAAATGACCGATGTTGAGGCGCGCCGCGCAGCCACCATCGAGAACATCCAGCGCGCCGATCTGACTCCCATTGAGGAGTCGTATGCAGCCGTTACTGAGCTTGCTGATCAGAACAACGATCACGAAGAGGCATGCCGTACACTCGGTTGGTCGCGCTCCAAGCTCGACGCTCGCATCCTTCTGTCCAAATGCTGCGACGATGTTGCTGAAGCCCTTGTGCAAGGGGATATCAAGCTCGGCCATGCCGAACTGCTTGCACCAATGATTCACGATGACCAGCGACTAATCTGTGCCCGTATTGTTGAGCGCAAGATGACAGTTGCCGCGACCCGCGAGCGACTGATCCAACTTTCCGGGGTTATCGCTAATGCCCCCTTCGATACAACTGCCTGCCAAGGCTGCGAACATAACAGCTCGCAATTCGGTGATCTGTTCGGCACCTCGCTTGGTGAAGCTAAGTGCCAGAATCGCACCTGCTGGGAGGAGAAAACGTCCTCGCTCATTAAGGTCAAGCTCATTGAGGCCGAGCAAGAGTACGGAATCGTCCATACCGACCTGACCCTTCCTGACAATGGCTATGTGCTTTTGGAAGACAAAGGCCCGAATGGCGTCGGCATCAATCAATTCACTGCTTGCACAGCCTGCAAGAGCTACGGCGCTGTGGTGAGCACCAAGCCGGGGAACGAAGGGCACATCATCGGTGGCCACTGTTTCAATACGTCTTGCCATAACGAGCATAAAACTGCCTACAAAGCCTTGATCGCTAGCGCCACTGCTGAACCCGCAGCGAATCAAAGCGACAACGCACAATCGCTTAGCCCGACTGGAAAAGCTCCGGCTGCTACCGGCCCAAAGTCGGCAACTAAGCCCGGTGCTAACTCCCCTGCCAAGCCGCAGGAGGTCAAAAAGGCGATCAAGCGCGAGGCATTCACTCTGTTTTCGCAAATGGGCAGTCAGGCTATTCAAGCGAATCCATCCTACTCGTTGGCGATTGCCATCGTTTCGATGTACCTCGACATGCGTTCCGATCTGCCAAGCGAACTGCTTACCCGCTTGCAGAAGGCCCTTGGCTTACCGAATGGTCTGTTCGGGCATGACCGGGCATCTACCGAGGCTGCACTGGCACAGAAACCCGCAGAGGAGCTTCAGGGATATCTGAGCCAACTGGCCGCTTGTACTGTTTTCCGCCGCGACGGCAGCGACCAATTCCAGAAATCGATTCCTGGTGCTCAATCCATTGCATTCATCAAGGCAGCGGGTATGGATCCGGTCGATCATTTTCAGATGACCGAAAGCTACCTCAAGTCCCTGACTAAAGCCGGTGTGGTCGCTGACTGTAAAGCCAGCGGTTTTGAAGCGAAGTATGACGAAGTCAAAGGGGCGAAAGAGTTCGCAAAACTTGTGATGGGCAAGAGCGATGAAATTATCAAGGCCGTCCTAGCATTTGAGGAATTCAGCTGGAAAGGCTATCTGCCAGAGACGATGAAAATCTCTGCTTACGATGGTTCTGGCACAGTCTAACCACCCCCACACTGGCTCCAACTTAACGAGGAACACAAACGATGAACACTTTTCTCCAGTCAGTAGGTGCGGTACTCACCACCGGCCTGAAAGCAACCGTCGAGCTGCATGGCTTAGGTGATGGAAAGATAAAGCTGTTGTACACCCCGGACATTGGCCCAACCCCTGAAAAATCCTCCGAGGCAGTCGTTCAGCTTCGTTCCGCAATTGCAAAGCCAATGGTAGTGAGTGGCACGCCAGAGGAAATCGAGGAAGCGTTCGCAGAGTTGATCGCATCCAAGGCGGCTGTAGTGCGTCGTGGTTTGAGCGCTCTGGATGAAATCGAGCGCCTTGCCACTAAGGCGGTTGATGAAGCCAAGTCGAAGCCTGCGGCAAAAGCTGCCTCCACTGCACCTGCTGTGGGCGAAAGCGAAGACCGTGACGATGAAGCCGACAGCGATGCAGACAGCGAAGCCTCAGGCCATCGCGCCCCCGTGGCAACTGAAGTTACTGGCAACAGTGCAACGAACTTTTAAGGGGGATTTATGGCCGTTTCAATTCTCACTCTGAGCCGTTTGTTTCGCTTTGCCGGTCGCGATCTTCCTGATCCTGATCCGAGCATGGAGCCGATGGATGTGCTCAAGCACTATGCCCGTCAATTTCCTCGCCTGAATGGCGGCAAGTTGATCGACCCTATCAACGAAGGAGATTCTCAAGTTTATGAGTTCCGTCAAGGCAACTTCGGCGACCGCGGCTAGCCCGATAGAACAACTCAGGGCATGGGCGGGCGGTGCAGCCGCCCCCACTCCCGAACCCACCATCAACGATTGCTGCCTTGAGCGCAGCCAGCAGGTCAGACTGTGGAATCTCATGCACAAACCAAGCAAACCTGGAGTCCTCTCCAGTTCCCTAGCGCCCCGCTAACCGCGCTGACCATCCCGCATGTTAGTGCAGCAGTGCAACACAGTGTTGCTGCCTTGTTCATGCGCGAGCACGGCTATTTGGTAGATCATAAAGGTCACAGCGCTTTCTGCTTGGAGGCCCTTCAGGGAGGATTGCTTCACGAATCTGACCTAAGCCCTCTCAACTGCTACCCGAATGGGTACGGCCTGCATCTGGTGACTGGCAAGGTTGTGCGTAGCATTGAGTCGCGGGTCGAGTTCACACGCGAGGCTGCGGTTCCTGATGCCGAGCGAATTGCTTACGGTCTGGCCCGTAAGGACATCGACATCACATACGCTTCCGGGATTGCGCTGTCGGTAGCTGAGGCAGGATTGCTGCACGATTCTGTTCTCGCCCCCATCCTCACTCAGGGGGCCGATTGCGGCTATGACCTTGTCAACGCAACTAAGGCAGCCCTTGACGCCTTGTGGCCTCAAGCTCAGCGCGAATGCCGAAATGTCGAAGGCGGCACGGTCTACACCGATCAGCCTTTTTACAGCCACATCCACGGTAACGACTTCTATCTAGAAGCCTGCGAGCGCAACTGCTTCTACCTCGATTGGCCAGAGTTGACCCAAGAGAATCTTGAGATGCATATCCTGCTGACCAAGACGCTCGACGCGATGAATACCTACTTGATCCCGTTTCACACGCCATTCACAGCTTTCAGTTGCTGGGGCCAGTACACGGGCGGGGTTTCTGAGAGCTACGAAGCTATCAAGGATGACGTTACGGGCAAGAGCCATGCTGAAATTGTAGAGGTTTTGAAGGCGCACGATGACCTCGACGAGCTTGGCTGGCTGGGGATGGAGATGGATGCCGACGAAATGGATGATGCATCTGTTGAGCGCGCCGCTTCACTGCTGTGGCAGATGGATGACGTCGAGCGCAATTTCAAATATCAGCTTACCTATGGCCAAGATGTTACCAACGAAAACCGTAAAGCCGAATTGGGTGAATTGCTTTCCCAGGCTCGGGAAATTAGCCGCCGGAACTCAAGGGAATCTGGTCTTGCGCAAGTTCTGTCTGACGCGCTCAGCTCTTGCATTAGCCGGGTTGACGGACACCAACCCGTTGACGCCCTAATTGCTCAGGCTTACGGCGACAGCGAGGAGCTTGGGGGATACGAGAACAGCCCAAACCGATTCTTCGATTGCATTTGGGTGCTCGCAGATGAACGCCATAAGGCGCTTCACGTTGAAGCTGTTGAGGGCTTCAACGCCGATCTAGAGGAGTGCGCTGATGTGACGGTGAAGCTCCCGCTAAACACCGGGGTGCTGGTGGCACAGGTCACAGTCCCGATAATGGAGAGAACTAGCCAATGCCTTGAACTGCTAAGGCGCATCCAGCTCTCTCTTGAGGTTCCTGCAAATGCTCAACAATGATGTCACGGCCCGCGCCCTCATTGCGTTTCACCACACCAAGACCAATCGTCTCGATTTCACTTCCCATGAGGTCATTAACTCACCAGTAGAAGGTGGGTTCACTCTCGGAGCTGGTCGGGCGTTCTCAGAAGAAGACAAGGAAACGCTGGTTGATCTTCTTTTGAATATTGACGCTGGCATCGAATTTATCGACACCCGGATTCTGATCAAGTCGCGTAGCTTGCTGGCTTGGTACAACCCGCCTCAGGTCATTGACGTTCTGTTCAGGGACGCTGTTCACAAAGCTCCGATCCCGGGCCTGATATTTATCGCTTCCCAAGGAAAGCTCCGCTGCTTCGCCTTCAAGGGTAAAGGGCGTCCTACCCCTGACACTAAACTGTTCTTGGCCCCAATGGGCAATATGTATAGCTCGGGGTCCTTCTGCTCGGGCAACTGCGATGTTCCAAAGGACAACACCATCGCGAGCATCCCCGGCTGGGAGCGATTCGTGCTGCAATGCGTGAATACGCACATGGGTATCAAGGTGCTCAAGACTCCGACGAATTACGAGGAGGTTATTGCCTTCTATAAAAAGCTGAGCGACACCAGCGCCAAAAACTTTCCGGCAGCTCAACTGCTTCCGATGCTTGCCAAGGGGGTTCAACTCACTCTGAAGGATGCAGTGGTTACAGGGGGTGAAGAATGACTGCTACCGTTCAGGCCTTGCCAGTGGCGACACGTTACAAGACCCCCAACGAATGGACTTCTAGAGCAATTCGTATCGTCGTACTTGGAGCTGGGGGCAACGGAAGCGAGGTCGTAGACTGCCTGTCGTCGTTGCACTGCGCCCTGCGCAGCCTTGGTCATTCACATGGGCTGCATGTCACCGTCATCGATGATGCAATAGTGCGCGAATCCAACCTAGTCCGGCAGCGGTTTTGGCCTTGTGATTTGGGCGCATACAAGAGTGTGGCCCTAGCCAACCGTTACAACCTGAACCTGGGACTTGATTGGGTGGGCCTACCGTACCGGTTTCCTTGTGAGGAAACTCGATTTGCGTTCGCCAAGGCCGACCTGCTGATTTCATGTGTTGATGTGAACTCGGCCCGGTTAGCAATCGGGAATAGTGAGGGTGATTTCAAGCACAACGCAATGTGGCTCGACATGGGCAACGGACATCGTCACGGTCAGGTTGTTTTTGGTGGGCTGCGGGCCAAAGACCGTAAGAAGTTTCCATGTGTACTGGATCACTACCCCGAAATTGCTGACATGGCTGACAACCATACGAAGTCGTGCTCTGCTGCTGAATCGATTGCAGCCCAAGACTGTCTAGTTAATCGAACGGTTGCCACGGCGGCGATGAACGTCGTGTGGGAGTTGATCCGTACTGGCTCTACAAATCGAAATTGGATCACCGTCAGTTTGGAAACGGGCGAGCAGCAAACCTACCCTTTCCCGCCTCAGAACAGCGATAGCTGATTCGCCTCGAAATAAATCCGCTCCATACACTGGGGCGGCAGACCGGAATGCCCTGGCGCCTTAGCCCGGGCAATCATTCCTTCCCTGAGATTTGCTGCGAATGCTGCGGCACACGATGTACAAATCGTGAAATCTTGAAGCACGGGCAGATCATCAACTTCCACAGTGTAGATGACCTCACTCCCAGCTACAGACAGATCACAAAGAGTTAGCCTTGCAATCAAAGCTGGTTCAGGTCGGGCCATAGCAAGGTGAACGTGCTTGTGCATCACCAGCATCACCAAGGTGTCCCCTTGGCGAATAGCTTGTTGCAAGGTAGTCGTTGGGCCCACGGATCGATCACGTTTGGAGGTGTGATACGAGTATAACGCTGGCGCTGAATGAGTCATCTGAAAGCAAACCTTCTGAATCCTGGCTCAGTTAGCTAAAAATCCCAATATAGGGCAGTTGCCTTCCACTATTAGGCTATAGGGGAGACAAAATGCCGTTAGCAATCCATTTCTACGATGCAATCACAGCGGGTAAATCACCCGCTGAAGGTCAAATCGTGCGCTATGACTCGCTCATGTGCGAGGAGTCTCTAATGCCTCAGGTTATGGAGATGATGGTCGGTTTGCGCAGTGATGTGCATGTTGATCTGGAGGCTGCTGCTAACTCTGAACTCGGTTCAATGGATCTGCTGAGCGGCCATTCGGAATTGGAGTGTGCGAGAACAGTCCATCGTCATTTCACGCGACCAAACTGTTTGCATATCGGCTTAGGTAATACTACGCGAGTTGATCCGTTCCTAAGGTCAACTTTTTACCGCAATCTTCTTCCTTTCCCCTGCATTGGGCTACCGGGACACAGCTACTACCTGGATCTAGAAACCATGCTCCGGGCCATTAATATCTTAAGGCCGGATGAGTACCCTTGGGCGGACAGCCCTGACCCAACCAACACCCAATCCTTCCATCATTTCCTCATGTGGGATGCGAATGTAAGCGGCGAGAATCGCGCGGTGAGGTTGAGAGATCTACTGGCGGACACGCACGCCAGCTGTCCCAAGCTTGTTGGCCATGCTCTCAAGCACTCATCTCTACAGAGCATCAAATCTGCCTTGGGCTTAGAGCAGGGTGAGGTCAGCGATCTCGAAAGCGCCACACCCATGTACCTGGTACACCAAAGTCTGCAGGCACCGAAAGGCTTCATCCTTGGACTGCCAGTTGGTGTCGATATCACATACCCCGATATTTTGTATGTGGCGGATCTTGAGTCCGATCTTAGCCAACTATGCAATCCAGCAATCACTTCATACCAAAGCTTTGTCCGAAACCCTTCATCAAATCCTAATG
This sequence comes from Pseudomonas sp. WS 5503, assembly GCF_012985385.1. Classification (NCBI taxonomy): domain Bacteria; kingdom Pseudomonadati; phylum Pseudomonadota; class Gammaproteobacteria; order Pseudomonadales; family Pseudomonadaceae; genus Pseudomonas; species Pseudomonas sp. WS 5503. The sequence goes on along the minus strand of NZ_JAAQWI010000010.1, from coordinate 198,954 downwards.
GGCCGCTTGTGCGGATTTCCCTCAGCCGCTTTCCTTTCTGCGCACCGCTTTCGGCCATACGACCGGCCGATGCAGCTCGGCTTTCCATCGATATCGGACTGGTGAAGCGAAGGATCGCCCAGCTCAGGTCTGCGACGCTCTTACCGTCCAGGTTAAAGGAAACACCTGTACTCCAGTTGTCGTCTCAACCTTCTGACGTGTACCACCGCATGTGGGCAGGAGAATTTTCACCTAAAGACCAGGTACTGATGCAAGAGCTCCATCAAGCGCCTATGGGGGAATGGCTAAATCTAGCTGTTGGCGCGAGCGACGGTAGGTTCCATGAATTAGTCGTCCGTCTGCTGGGCAGGATAGCCCCGGAAATATTAACAAGCGGCCAAAGAAGCGAGGTTGATGCATTCACTCAATCTCGGTTCGCCAAAAATTCGCCCCCCCCACTTTGGGTAGCAGAGCTCTTGAAACAGGCACAAGATGGCAATGAAGCATCATCAGCGGCAGTCGGCCTTATGCAGCTGCACAAACGCATTACCCGCAATATCGGATAAGTCATGGAATCATCGACCTCACCCAGCTACGACCCATATGCTTTTTTACCCTTTGTTGCCTATCGCTCTCTTGATAGGTCCGAGGGAGAGTTTTGCTACTCATTGATGCACTTCGTCGAATCTGAGAAATTCCGGGGTGTCGATGAGTCCTATCGTCAGTTCCTGCTGAAGCAAGATGATCGTGATGACTTCCTGCTGGAGACAGGTGCCATTGACCAGGGTGGTGTAAGGCAGGATTGGGTTCAGGTTCGGTTTGCTCTGATAAGAGCAGGAATGTGGATGCAGTTGGTTCAGCACCAAGACCACCTGCGTGAGTCATTGCTTCAGGCAGGATGCGAAACAGGTGTTCCATTGATTGACCAGGTTGCCGCGGACATCTACGAGCGGTTGATGAAAGCTCATGAGCCAGGAAATGAGTTGCGGCGGGTTGTACTGGCGGGCGACTTAGGCGTGATCGATGCAGAGATATTCAAAACCTTTGACCATCTGTTTCAGAACCGAATGCCCGATGAAATCTACGTTTCAGATGAACCGGGGGTAGCTGAAATGGTGCACAAATATGCACTTGCCAGGTACATTCCCCTTCGAGTGTTCACTTCAGCAGATCAAGACTGTGCTGATCAGATGCTCGCTAAGGGAACCCATGTCTTCACAATCAGTGTAGAGGCTGAGTCGGATTCTTCCCTGGCAAACCGTTTGCTACAACTCGCTGCGGAGCAGGGGAAGGTCTTTCATCGCTTCCCTTGGGTCAGTTAAGTCGTGAAGGCCCAAGCGCTGATCATTGCAATGCTTTCGCTATGTGGCTGCGCTGCAGACCCTGCCTGGGTTGTAGCGCCTCCAAAAGCCATCTGTTTTGAGCACGCGGACAAAAAGTGCATCGGTGACATGATCGCTAAAAGCGTTGAGACCGAACATCCTGGTTCAGTTCGGGACTCAGCCATCCGCAGCACTACGGCATTAACTCTAGGCGCTGGTATTCCAACCCCCCAGCTTCTGATAGACCTGAAGACGCAGTCTGAAACCTTCATGTGCCTGAGGCCCGATATCGACTTTGTTAGTGCTGGGCAAGCGATCAACGCGGCTAGAGAGAAGCGCTTTGATTCAGCACTCGATGAGGCACTGAGTGTGAAGGATCCGGAAGCGCAGGTATTAGCCCTTCGCCACATTGCTGCGCTGGCATCTCGATCAAGCGATGTTAAGGCGATTGGACGGTCCCTCAACACCTTAAACTCGGTAGACCAGCCAGCGTATATGGACGCGCTTCAGCAACGCTTACTCACTCTTCTGGCAACAGGCGACATCGAGCGGGCAAATACCCTGAGAGACGTGTTGCTAGATTTTTACGCGAAGCGACCGGGCAGCACGATGGAGCTCGCTCAGATAGCGATTAGCTACGTGACTACCGGACATATCGAAGACGCAAACGTATTCCTGAAACGAGCGGCAGGCCTAGTCAAAGAACTGAACAGCAAAGACATTGGTGTGCTGTTCGGGCTGGTTATCAAAGCAGCCCAAGGTGTCTACCCTCCTCCACAGGACTTTTACGAGTTTTCTAGTGACGCCATGAGGCTTCAAGCTTACGTTCAGCTGGCGATCCTTTTTGACCGTTCAGGGCAAACTGGGTACGCCCACCGGGTAGCCAGTGACATGGCAAGGTTTGCACAGAAGTCATCATTTAGAGTCGACGGACGTGATGCTACCAACGCATTCAGCAAGGTTCTGATCGAAGCAATGTAATGTTATCCACAATTTCCGGGGACAAATGTGTGCATAACCCTCCGCAACTCATACGGTAACAACCCTCAAAGGATGTGGTTAATAATTGATCAGCACGACTGGTTCTGGCACATTCTTTTGGCAGTAATTATGGGCAATACCTCAAAGGGATTAGCCCATGAAATTCTCCATCAAGTGTTCCGATCTAGCTCACTACCTTAAAACCGTTGCACGTGTACCCCAGCGCAAAGCCACTGACGTCTACGGTCACTTTTTGATACAGGTAGATGCCTCAGGTTTGGTGCTGTCTGCTCATAACGGCCAGAAGCAAATGAGCCTAACCATCCCAGCCGATCTGTTCACCCTGCAGGGCGATGGGTTTGCTGTCTGCGTCCCGGCAGTCAAGTTCGACCAAGTGGTTTCAGCTCTGGCAAAAGATGCGATGGTTTCCATCCAGTTTGCCGAGCCTAAGCTCGTGATTTCAGCTGCGCGATCGCGCTTCACTCTCGCCACAATTCCTGCCGATCACTTTCCCGTCATGGAGTTCACTGCCGACCAGAGCAAGGGTGAGCTGAACATCGCTGGTAGTACCCTCAGTACCGCAGTTCATCAAGTGGGCTTCTGTGCTGCCCGTAATGACGTTCGGGTGATGCTCAACGGCATTCTGTTCGATTTCCAACAGGGGCTCATGACCCTCGCTGCCGCTGATGGACTTCGCCTGGGTGTCACTGAAGTACCTGTGACTGGTGAACCGATGCAAAACTTCATCCTGCCGAGCAGCTGCATTGAGGATGTTTGCCAATTCGTTGGCACCGGAAGCGTTCGGGTTTCAACCTCTGGCAGCATGGCGCGCTTCACTCGAGAGGGTGGCGTACTACACACGAAGCTAGTTGAAGGAAAATTCCCTGACTACCGCAAGCTGTTAGCAGCTGCTGAGCAAGGCGACGTCGCCCGCATTGTCCGCGACGAATTTGCTGGTGCTATGGCCCGTGTCGGGCTCTTGTCCGAAGGTGCAGTTTCCTTGGTGCGCCTCGCAGTTTCCGCCGAGTCTATCTCGATCCAGTCAGTGGGCGGTAAGGCCGAAGACCTGGCCGACGATGTTCTCCCATGCGACTACAACGCGGAGCCGCTGGAGATTGGTTTCAACGGCCAGCTGGCTGGGGAAATTGTACGTTCTCTTGGAGCCGCCGAGATCGATGTGATTTTTTCCGGAGCTGCTTCTGGCACGCTCCTAAGAGCTCGAGACTTGCCATCACACAGTTTCGTATTGATGCCGGTACGCCTATAGGGCCAGGCTCTGGAGATAAATGATGAGCAATGTTGCGATCCAGCTTTCAACACAACACCAAAGCCCGGCAGAGCCACGTATTGGTAGGGGCTTCGATCTGCCTACCCAGACCCCGGCACTTCCAAGCCTCGATGGCCCAAAGGGGCTCCTGAGCGCTCAAGATGAGCAAGCTCTGGGCTTCCGGATCCTCATGGGTCAACTGGACCTGGTACGGGCATTGGCCGTCGATACGAGCATTGTCTCTTCGATGGTCAAGGAGATCTGGGATGCCATGGGCGAGAAGGACAAGGTCGACAAAGCGGTTGCGCTGATCTACCACGACGGTGCCTGGTTACGTGTTGGTACCCTGCCTGAAGGCGACTACTCAGCCAAAGAGGCTCACAAGAATGCAAAGGCTATTGCTGATCAGAAATTTGCTTCACTTGTTCGACGCAAGCTGAACACGATCCGAACCCTGATTAGCGAATTGCGGGGCTATGCGGCCGAAGGCATGGACGGCACTCTCTTCAGCGCTGCTGTTCGCGATGAGCTGCGTTTGAAGCTCGCTGAGATCGTTCCATACGACTACATCTTGAATCGTGCGGCTGATCAATTTCGCGTCAACTGCAAGGAGTTGAGTGCTCGCACTCGTGATCTGATCAAGTTTATCTGCGACGAGGTTCGGATTCCTAAGATCAAGGTTGAAGGGATCATCTCTGGCAACTGGACATCACCTAAGCTGATTCCGGCATTGCTGATCTCTGGCGGCTATGAGCTTAAGCTTTTCCCCCCAGCTGCGATGAAGAAACTCCGTCACGGTATCACCAGCCGTCAGCAAGCAATCCTTGACGCTGCGTCCACCGGCGAAGCGCCAGCCATTGAGATTCTTTCCGCGTGGTCCGTTTTCAACCGCGTTGATCGTGATATTGAGAAATGCGCTGATATTTTCACCAACGCAAATGTTCGTCTGGTAGAGCAGCAAATCGGCCGCTTCCGTTTTGCGGACAAGGAAATTGCTCGGTCTGCAGCCAACATGGGATTGACTCGTGCGGTTTACAGATTTGCGCCTGAGATGGGTTTCCGCTTCTCGACGATCGCGCTCACTTGGATCAATGTATCCATCAGTCGAGATCTGGCTGACCAAGAGTCCATCCGCCTACCCGAAGGTATGCATAAACACCGTCGCATGATTTCTAATATGCTTCGTGATCAGCCAAACGTGTCTATCAATTCCCTGGCCGAGGCAACGAAGCTGGAGCAGGACGTTGTTCGTGACCTTGTCCACTTCGCCGGCGGTCAGAGATCGATCGACACAGCGTTCCAGGGCACTGACACTTCAGATGCAGATGGCCTTCATGAGCTGCTCGCTGACACCAACAACGATTTCATGTCTGAGATCGAAGACGACAGCATGCGCCAGTTTGTAGAAAGCGCTCTGGGAGACGTTCTAACCCAGCGCGAGATCTTCGTAATTGTCAATCGCTTCGGCATGGGCGACGCCCGTGAAAAAACCTTGGCAGAACTATCGGTCGAAATGAACCTCTCGAAAGAACGAGTGCGTCAGTTGGAGATCCAGGCTTTGAGTAAAATTCGCGACTCTGAATTCGCTGAGACGCTCTTTGAAATGTGGGGTGACATGTGAACGATCGCTTACCTCTTCCTGGGGCAGACGTAGAAGTCCAGGGCGTTATGGGAACTTTCGTGGGGGCCGATCTGATGAGTAACGGGCAGGTTTATTTCACTATTCGATCATCGGTCTCGAACGTGTCCTTGATGGCCATCAAGTGCATTGATTGCTTGGTAGGTATCCAGCGAATCAGTGACTGTGTCGTTACGGTCTCATCGGGGGCGTGTAAGTGGCGCAAGAGTCCGACTGGGGATCGATTCGATGAAGATTTCTCAACGATGCTTGGTCACTCTATTGAGGACTTCCAGGCATCTGAAGATGTACAAGGTTTTCAGGCCATGCTGTCACGGCGCAACATGGCTTGGGCACGGTCTCGTTGACGAGGTGACGCATCCTGGTTCTCTACGACCATGCCTGCGAACTCATCACGACCTTCAAAATCACCGTTCACCTCAAGTTTCCATGCCAGCGAAAGCATGCGTTCCGCATCCTCGCAGTCAGGCACCTCATTGAGGTTGTCGATTTTGGACTCTTCCGTTTTGACCTCCTCTACAGTAACTGTTTCAGTTTCCAGGATGATCTCTACAGGAGGTGGCGCGGGCGCAAGAACCGGCATGCCTTTGTATCTCCGTACCTCATTCACTGGATGCGACAATTCAGGAGGATGCTCATAATGCTGCGCCTCGGACGCATGGTTGCTCAGCTTCAGGTTCCAAAGGAACGCCAAGGCAATTACGAGCAACACTAAGCCTACAATCCAAATCAAATTCGATGGCACATCAATCACGACAAATTCTCCCGTTGCTAATACCCTAATAGTGGCCACCCACTACCCCATTTTATGTGGTTTTCGCTGGTGGCACAGCTCGCTGAGCGGATACTCAAGTCATTCTCTCAAGGGCATCACCATGAACACAGTACGCAGCGAACAGACCCAAAGCATCAGCCTTCCAGTAAACTTCAATGGTGTGCTTAACGTCACACTCCCCGCGCATGTCAATGCTGAGGAGTTTTGCGCGATGGCACTCGCTCAGTTCAAGCAGCTCCTCCAAGCTGAAACCGCCATGGGTGAGACGGGGGAAGCCTCCTTCTCGTTTGAGGGTGATGTTTGGAGCACTGAGGGCCAAGCCCAGGTTGGCGATTTGATGTTTGAGGTACAGCACGACCTCTCAATGAACGTATCAGGTGCGCTTGTTGCGCTTAAACCGCGAAAGGGCGAGTTCGGGGCGGACCGGTATCGCAGTCGAATCTGCGCTTACGTATCTGAGCACGATGTCTACGTTACAGGCCGCTGTCCACAGACTGACGCAGAGCGAGTGCTCGTGCTTGTCCGGATGGACGCTTCCGACCCCACTGTGCACGTTATGAACCCCTCATTTGACGAAGATATGAGCCTCGATGGTCAGGCGCCTTTGGTGAGTGTTCCATTCCGTGGCATGTCATTCGCCCTAAATTGACTCGACATTGAGTGGGAGGTCGACTCCATAATGATCAATCCCTTTACCCTCTCAAAACCTAGATTGGGTCAGCCCTGCAACGGATGTGGCTATTGCTGCACGTTTGAACCTTGCATGCTGGCCAGCACCTACTTGAACTGTACCTCTGGACCTTGCGTCGCTCTCGAACACAATGATGGGCAATCTAGCTGTGGCTTAGTCCGAAACCCCCTTGGCTATTTGTACCAGGCGGCCAATCCAGACTCCACGGTATCGGTTCTTGATCCATCTCCAGACCTGGAAGCTGGCTACCACTTATCCGTCAAGATCGCTGCTGCCTTGGGCGTAGGGCAAGGGTGCGACTCTGACGATACGGCCGATGCGTTGCATTGGCCTTCGCACATACCCGTAACCAACATTCCTTAGCCCGTTTTAGGGCACTCCAACTCCACTATTAGGTAAAGATTCCTTTTTGGAGATTGGGATGACCACTCGACGCGAATTCAACAAGCTTTCCGCGGTTACCGCTCTAGCAGCTGCGTCTGGTCTGGGCCTTGGGCTTAAGCCGGAAGATGCCGAAGCTGCAGTAACATCACTAGCGACCCTTCTTGTCATTGATCCTGTCACCCTCAGCTATATGGTTTATGGCCCTTGTTGCTGGTGGTGTGAGGATTACCTCATCGTGTCCCACTATCAGCCTGTAGCCATCTGTGAAGTGATCAAAGGCGGGGGCGATACCGCCTTGGGTCAGCCCATCAGCGGTCCGCTCAGTGCCGGCACTGATAACAACGACTACACCTCAATGCATGTGCGACTTTGGGAGATCCCTGACTGGGCCCTTGATATCGCTATGGCCTATCAAAGCTGCAAGCTTTGCGGGCCTGATATGGCTCGGACCTCGAATGTTGGGTTGACCAATATCCTTGATGTATGCGGAGCGGCATCTAATGTCCTCCAAAGTAAAGCGCTCAATGCGTTCAACCAAGCCTTGCCTAGTTGCTTTCCAAAAATGATCTATGACACTGAATTTGACCCCACTTGGAACACCGGGTGCAGAGATATCGGTGTTGCTTCCGCCCTGGGTATGGTGGCATGCACAAATCCTCTGACATCCAGCGTTTCCCTTTTTGGGTCGGAGATCTGCATAGGCACCAGGTGGGGAGCCCTTTATCCGCGACAAATGGCTGATCACGATGACAATGCGGCAATTGCCGCAGGAAAGGCTGCCTACCGAGCAATTCATGTCAGTGGCTTTTCTGTTGGTTCTTTCCCTTTCAATGCCTCTCTTTCGGTCGGAAAGCTTCAGCAGACGTCACCAGGGGTAACTGTAGGGTTTGAGGCTGGTAGCTTTCTTCTGGATACCCAGATGCGGTTGTGGCCAGTATCGCTGGAGGAGATCTATACCTTTGTGTGGTGGGTCCCAGTTGTTTGCTGCAAATCCTATGATGAGATCATGGGTTTCTGTACTCCACAAACGTGTGGCTGATGGGCTTCTGGCACGTGATTTAGCGCATAGAGTGGTCCCGACCATGAGGATCACACTATGCCAAGCGTTCAAATCAATACCTCTCCCCTCCTACGCAATTTCGCTACCCTGATGCCGAATACCTGCATACAGGTGACCACAAAAATGGGACCTCAGACGCTTCTCAGGGCTGAATTCCCACCTGCCGACTACCCCGTCGACTCAGATCAGCAGTTGCAGTTTCTCCTGGACTTGATTGCCACTTCGAATCCAGGCGCCCTGGACTTAATTCATGAAGTCGCAAGCCGCTGCGTTGAAGATCAGCGTACGGCAATCGGTGACTTGCTTCGTTCCGCTCCCAACCGGCACAACAACTAACTCTCGAAAAAAAGGCTACCCTTGGGTAGCCTTTGAATCAGAATGTTTTTTGTCCGTAAATTTGGGCAAGCTTTCGGGCCAGTCCCTCAGGGTTCGCCGAATACTGAACCGCGCCGGTATTGCGAGCAGTGTCCGGCATACTCTTAGCCCCAGATGATTCGTGATCTTGGGCCATGATCATTTTTGCTTTGCCCTTGATCGTTCTGATCCCACCAGACCCATCCATTCCCATGCCTGACAAAATGATCACCCCGAGGTGCGGGTGACAGTCGAAGACAGAACGAATCACTGCATCTATGCATGGGTTGAATGACACAGATTGAGCGCTGTATGGCTGAAGGTGGATCACACCAGCATTGATCACAATCGTGTTATCGCGCGGAACTAGGTACACGGAGTTAGGCTTGATTTTCATGCCTGACTCCGCTGATTGAACTCCCCACCCTGGAGCAACATCCTTCAAGCGTGCCAGCATCTGACTGTATCCAGCTTCTGACATGTGCTGGGCAACGAAAATTGAAATGGGCATCCTTGGAAGATCACCAAAGAACTGACGCAGCGCCTGCGGCCCACCTGAGCTCGCACCAATGATCCAAAGGTCGGGCACGTTCTTATTGTCCGCCTCATCCTTTTTTTCATCCAATTCGTTGGCTAGGTCAGGCAGAGCCAATTTGATTTCTTCGATCGTACGGTTTCGCCATGAGATACGATCACGTTGAGCCATGGCATACAGATTCTTATCGTGCACAAGACAGATGGGCTCTTCGCGGCCCAGTGCCTCCATCACCTCCTCACATTCCACGACGTTCGAGTCCGCCATGTCTATCAGCAGGATATGTGCATTGCTGATTTCCAGGTCGCCATCTTTCGCATGCGAAACGTCATACATGATCAGGTCGCCGACCAGTGGTGCAAGAAGCTCAGTGAACAACGCCTTCTGCACCTCATCCGTACTTACTACGCCAACTCTCATGCTGCGGATTCCTCCATCGATTTCTGCGCTTTGATCTGAGCTACAGCCTGTTGAAGAGACGGTGCATCACAAGGTTTGAGCAGATACTTGGTCACGCCGGCCCGCATTGCTTTTTCTTCAAGGCCCGTACGTGTAGTGATCATGATGATTGGAGTGTCGTCAAATTCCGGCTTGCGCCTGATCGCCTCAGTGAACTCGAAACCGTTCATATTCGGCATCTCAACATCAACCAGCATCAGGTCCGGCTTATCGATTAAGCCCAACTTGTGCAACGCGTTCTGACCGTCGACTGCAGTTATGACGGTGTATCCGAATCCGGTGAAGATTCGCTCAAGTTGACTGCGGTAGCTTCTTGAGTCGTCTACTACCAAAACAGTTGGCTTTTTTTCACGCTTCAGCGAACGAACGCGATTTTGTCGAACTTGATACCCTTTCGAACCTTGCTTGAGATTCAGTCGAGCCATTTCCATTACGTCCAGCACGAAGACAGGACTGCCATCTTGCATCTCTGTCTCACCCACCAATCCACGGACATTCGCGAGCATACCTTCAAGCTTTCTGATGTGGATTTCTGGCATAGAGTCGACTTCAGCCACCTCGATAGCTATCCGTTCATCACCTTGCTGGCAAAGAATGACTGTTACATCCCCTCCTTTCTGATCGGCACTGCGTGAGTCCGGCATAGCGACCAGATCTGCCAGGTGAACGACGTCGAAGCTGCGGTCGTCGTACGTGACAGTAGCAAAGCCATTAGCTGCTCTTTGCGCGGCCAGGGAGCTACGAGATACAAGTAATACTTGAACCATTGAATAGCTCTGAATCGCAAACCATTGGCTGCCAGAGCTCACTATCATTGCTTTGTTAGAGCCGATCGTGAATGGCAACTCAATCAGAAACCGAGTGCCGATACCCTTCTCACTTTCGATGTAGAGGCGACCCCCAAGCCCCTCAACAGTGGTTGCAACGATGTCCATCCCAACACCCCTGCCCGAGACATGCGTCAGCTTAGCCGCGGTCGAAAAACCGCTATGTGTGATCAGTCGCATGATCTCGGCACGGCTCAGTTGATCGCTATCGGAGATGATCTTCATCTCAATGGCTTTACGGTGTACGGCTTCAACATCAATGCCACGACCGTCGTCACTGATCTCGAGAACGATGTGTTTAGCCCGGCGGGATGCTTTGATTTTTACAGAGCCTAATTCCGGCTTACCAAGCCTCAAACGTTCTGCAGGGGGTTCGATACCGTGGTCTATGGCGTTCCGAATAATATGAGTCAAAGGGTCAGATATTGCGTCCAGCATCATCTTATCCATGATGACTTCTTCACCCGCCATCGTCGCTTCAACTTCCTTGCCAGTTGCTTTCGCGGCTGTCTTCGCAGCCCCTGTCAGCTTCTGTCTGGCGTTGAGGAATGGTACCAGGCGAGAATGGAGCAGATCTCGCTGGAGTCCGATTAGGGCGGGATCAAGCTCATAGAGAGCATTTCGCATTTGGCGGATGTACGAGAAGATCTCGTGAACCTGTTCACGGACTTCATCTACTTGTGCACCCATTGCAACATGCATCGCAGAAAGGTCATTGAACCGCTCTAAATCTGCTTCTGCAGCATCCTCAAATTTCCGGGCCTGAGGTTGATTGTTGAAGAAGCTCCTGAGGGCCGTCGTAAGCTGACCGTGTTGAAGACTGTTGGCTTCAAGTAATTCCCGGGCACCGGTTAGCCGGATGTGCGCCTCTTCGTTCAGGGCACTAAGACGGTAGCGTACTGCGACCAACTCCGAAGCCCTTTCCGCAGCAGCCTCTAACAGATGAAGTTCTACACGGATCTTTTCGGAGGTACCCCCGTTAGATTTCTTGCCATCATTAGTGGCCTGGGCCTGCTCACGCCCTAGCAGGTCGAGTACAGCGTTGGAGACGATCGGTTGTTCGACTCCAATCTCGCTGTCCATTTTAATGGTGTAGAGCCTGTCGAATGCCTCGGAAGCTTGGCGGGCGTATTCGGCTCGTACTGGATCGTCCTCAAAAGATTTCGCATGCGAAATCTTTTGGCTAGGGGCGATTTGGTTTTGGTCATCAGTCTCCCGCTGAGGTTGGGATTCCTGCACAGGATTTTGATCAGCAATTGATTCTTTCGCTACGATATCGTCGGACTGAATCAGCTGTTCAGGTGCTTGAGGAATGTTTAAGACTGTCGCCTGCTCGGCGTCATCAGTGGTGATTTCCTCATTAATTATGCCTCCCTGAACGCTATCCTCACGTACAGCTGGGCCATACTCGCCATCAGTTTCCATCTCGGCAGCAGCCGTTGAAGCTTGGCCCCTGCCACCTTTTCCGCGGCCACCTCGTTTCTTCCGAGCCGGTTTGGTTTCAGCTTGATCAACGCTGACCTCATCGAGGAACGTTACCACCGGCATTTCTTCCGCTACTTCGCCTGTGTCATGAGGCTGCTCGAGAATAGCTTGGTCTTCGGTGGCAGGCTCAAGATCGGGCTCGCTTGAGATCACGGTCTGAATCTGCGCCTCGAGTTGAGCACCGGGAATCGCTTGATCTGAATGGAGTAAAGACAGATCGATTGTGTTTGTATTTACGGATTGTTCAAGGCATTGAATGAGGGAACTCGGTATTGGGTATCCACGGCCCTTCTTAACATCCTCCGTCATCGCCGTAATAGCTTGCATCACCAGCATAACTAGCTGAGCGCACGCTGGACTTGGATTGATAAGCTTAATTGAAAGGCTTTCAAACAGACTTTCCATCGAATGCGTAATTGCTGCAATCGATTGTGCTTCCGCCATCAACGCTGCACCTTTCAGGGTGTGCATATTGCGTTTGATGGTCAGCACCAAATCTTTATCGTTCATATCCTCGAGCCAGGCTGCAACGTTGCTTTCGAGATCGGGGAACACATCCTCAGCTTCATCTAGATAGAACTGGAAATCCTCGTTGTACTCTGGAGGAATCTCCATAGACGCTTGAATAATGCCTGCTTCAACTTCCTCACCATGGGTCGGTCCTGTGTCGTTGGTCAAAAAAGATTCTGCATGCGGAATCTTTTGCTCCTCAGAATCACCTTCCGATTTGTTGTGCCTTGCGAAAACCTCCACCTTCTGCTCGGTTGGCGGCTTAGCAATCGCGGCAGGCATTTCAGTGAATACCGCTTCCTCAATATCATCTCCAATTGAGGCAGCCATCGTGACCCATGCACCTAAGCGCGAAGTCTCAGACACCCACGGGAAATCCAACATGTACTTATGCGTCTGCGCGAGTACGTCGGAAAGCACCGATATGTCGTCGGCCGTTAGCGCTTTGCCAGCCGTGAATAGAACCTCAAAGCGAGACTCTAGGACGCCGTATACCTCGTGCAATACCTCACAATTCACAGACCCTGAGATGCCGTGTATTGAATGCGCAGCTCTGCAAATGTCACGAGTCAGATGAGGTTGGCTGCCCTCGCTAAATGACAGGAGAATCCCGTGGTAGAGAACGAATTCCTCACGGTAGAGTTCGATGTGGCCGCCGTCGATGCCTTCTGGATATTCGCGGAGCTCAGTAACAGTATCGCGTTCAACCAACTCACCAACCAGCACCGAACTAGTTTCTGAGGAGTCAGGTGTCTGATTCACGTCGTGGTTGGTAATTTGGGGTTCGTCGAGTGCTTGGACGATGCCTGGATCGGACTTAGCAAGTAGGGCTTTCTCCATATCCCTAGTGAAGATAGTGACCTTACCGCGAGCAGAGTATTCGTCCATGCAACGGAAAATCATCTGGAGGGACGAAACGACTAAAGCGTCAGCTTCAGTGCGATTGAAACCCTCATCTCGTGAATGGTTATTCACCGTTTGACTGAACGTGCCCATTGCTCTTGCAAGGCGGTGGAATGAGTCGAACCCATACAGTTTCGCACCCATCGCCAAACGGTCCGCAGCTTTGTACAGCTGCTCCATTGTCTTTCTATCGCGAACATCTGGTTTGAGCAGTACGGGCTCGAAGATCTTTCTGAGCTCAAAGATTTCTGAGAGGAAGTGATTTTCGTCGCTCTCATTAACTTCGTCGGTAGCGATTGCTGCCTCAAACTTTTCCATCAATTCTGAGGGAGATACAACATCAACGTGCTCGACCTGGATGTTCAGCTCGCTAAGTGCTTCTTCAGCCCGTGTCATGAGGGTAGGAGACGGTGCCATGCCGGCCAGAATGGCCGCAAGGTAACTCTCGACGGCTACAAGTGCCCGTGCCGACATATCTACCGCAGTGGACCCTTTGATCCCCTGTTCAGTCATCTGACTCAGGAAGCCCTGGCATGACCCATTGAGAACAAGACCTGCACGAGTCAATCCCGTGAAGGACAGTGCCGCGCTGGCGCCTACCAAGCGGCTTAGGCCTGATCTCAAATCCTCGATGCCTGCGCCGCTGTCCAAGTGATCGGTGATCGAGCGTCGGGTGAGTGCCAACTCTTGGATGGATTGCTCCACAACGCTGGCGATGACGTCAGGTTTTACCCCTGGAATACGCAATGATTGAATCGATTCGTTTGAGTCCAGGCGTCGGATGTGTTCATCAAGGAACATGAAATCCGACTTCAGCTTCTCAATCACGTCAGTTGTGAAACCGTCCACGGTGGACACCTTCTCCACTCTCGCTAGCGATTGCGCCGCGACAGCAGCCATCTCGCTCTCGTTCACCATGTAGAACACGCTGGCTACCTGCCGGATGGAGGCCCTGAAGGTCGCAATCTGGGCATCAAACGTCAGCGGCGATTTGCTGATGATCGCCCGGCCAAGGGAAACCATAGAGGTTTCCAGCAGAGGTTTGAGCTCGACTACCACATCCTTTATCGAGTCAGCACTGGCGGTTTCAATACGGGCTTGAAGCTCCGCGAGCGAGGTAGCGTCCACTGACTTTCTGACGTTGAATACGGCCAACACGTCTTCGATGGACTGAGGTAGCTTCGCGGACATGCTTAAGACAGAAAGCAGGGATTTGAATCTTGTGACACCTAGCGTCGCTTTAGCACCATCCTCTCCGTCAGACTCGGCTTTCTGAATGGCAACAGATAGCATACGAATTTTTGAAAGGGTATCGCCAGCCGCTCGGATAGCACCACAAGCAAGTGCTTCAGTCAGGCACTCCCCGACCCACCAAAAGCAACCGACTTCCAAATCGCTTGTTACGACCTGAAGTTCTCGAAGAATGTCGCGCAGTTCGATAACCGCAGCTTTATTCTGGTTGGTCATGTACGCGCTGAATGCGGTTTGAAATCGCTTGGGCGAACGACCAAAGACATCCTGACGTTCATCGTCAGAAACATCGCGGTTTCGATGCGGTGGCTCGACGTAAGCGAACTCCACATCGGGTGGAAGAAGGTTGTCCTCTTCCAGTAGTGGAACCCCACGGAGCTCCCTCAATTCGTTGATCTGTTTAGCAAGGATGCCAGCGCTATCTGGCGCGCCGTCCACAACCATACCCAGAAACTTCGGTATGGTCAGCAGACTACCCATTATTGAGACGAGCGCCTGCTCAATCTTCTCTTGAGCTAGTCGATGATCTGCAATGTTTGTAACGATGATCTTCACTTCGAGTGCTAAGGCACTGCCGCCGATGCACTCAGCAACATCGAGCGCGGCATGGATATGCTTGACCTCGATCTCGACATTTTTGAATGCAGCATCGCGATCCTTCTTTTGGTTTTCAAACCAAACAGGCTCGGCATCGGGTGGAGGACTCGCTAAAGCTTTTGACTTTTTATTAAAGACTTCAAGCTGCAACTTGGTCGTGTCGACGCTCTTCTGTATAGGAGCCCGAAGCCAGGTCAGTTGGGCGATACGCAGTTTGTTAGACATCGACAGACCTTTGGAATACGTTGGGATTACTGTTTGGAATACGGGTCATGAATGGGTGAGACCAATTGAGGGTCTCCCCGGGGCCGGTGATGAGGTGGCCACCTGGGACAAGCATTGCTGAAAGTCTGTCCAGGATTTCGTATCTAGTATCTGTGCGGTAGTAGATGAGCATGTTCTGTGTGATTACGATGTTCGGATTCGCCAGTTGCACGGGTCTGTCTTGCAGAATGTTGTGCTCCTCAAACGTCACCATTTCACGGACGAACCTGTGAAATCGCATCTTGTTACCGCGGGTAGGGGCTGCGGCCAGTAAGCCAACACCTTCATGCCTTGGGTACAGCCCCTCACGCGCAGTGTTTATGCACACAGATGAAACATCGGTACCGTGAACCCTGAAAGTCGGGTGACCAGCATCTAGTAGCGCGGAAGCAATGCTGAAAGGCTCTTCTCCGGACGAACATCCGACAGAGAGAATCCGCGGCGAGGTAATGCCTTCGCATAACTTGACGATTCGTTCATTGGCTGGCAGCGATCGAAAGAACCGAGTTTCATGGTTCGTAGCCAGATGTAGAAGCATTGACCATGTCTCAGCGTCCACACGGCCCGACTTACGCCGTTCATCCAGGCTTTCCAGGTCCATACCAATACTTTCTACAAAACGCGTCAGAGCGCTCTTGAACGCGCCCTGACGGTTAGCATCAATCTGTATTGAGAACCTAGCCTCGATAGTCACTAACCATCGGTCAAATATGTCCAGCTCAGCCGGTGCATCGAGGCTATTCATCGTCAGTCCTTGGAGAATTGAGCGATCGTGCTCTGTAGGTCTTGAGCTTGTCGGTTAACGTTTTTGATTGCGACGGCTGTCTGCTCGCTAGCTGCGCTGTTATCAGCGCTGTACTGGTTTACGCTGTCTACAAGATCTCCCACGTCGCTCGACTTCGCCTTCAGCTCTTTTGTGTCTTCGGTTGCACGCTGTGCACCCAGAGTCAGGTTACCAGCCAGGTCCTTGATGTCTTTCAAAGCGTCTTGAGCAACATTCGACCTATCACGGAGCTTGTCTGTTTCACGCTGCGCACGATCCACCGCGGACTGGTTTTCGCGTGCGGCATCGTTCATTGTTTTCAGCTGGACATTAATTTGCACGACCGCATCTTTCGTCTCTTCACTAAGGCGGGACATTGCCTTTGCTGCGTTGGCAATGCGGATCGACTGCCCCTTATCCTGAAGCTCATCAGCCATAAGGTTTGCGTTGAAAGAGAGCATCGCGGCCCTGGAGGCTACCTCTGCAACAACCTGCGCAATTGTTTCCAGAACCTGGAAACTCTCGATCATGTGTTTCGAGCGGTGTTGGATTGATAGGGTCTGCTGTTGCAGCTCGAGGATGTTGTCATGAACCTGTGTTACCGACGATTCACCCGAAGCAACCTTCTGCACCATGTCGTCAGAGATCTGCTGAGTCTCTAACGTCATATCCTCAATCTGGTTGATGAACTGAGACAGATCGCCAAACAATTGGCTGATATGTTCAATTGCCTTGTCCTGCTCGCCACGATTCTGTGCAACGTTCTGCTCAGTTATCAGGGTTTGCTCAGTCGCTGCGGAAAGGCCAATGATTGTTTCTTTGACTTCGTCAAGAATTGTGGCGAAATTGCCAAATGTTTTGTTAAGGCCCTTGGCGATATCGCGCGTAGCTTCGTTGTCTTCAGTCAACCGTGTATTGAGCTTGCCCTGCCCTACCAACTCGATCTCATCAAGCAGCAATTTCAAATGCTTAGATCGTGTGCTTATCGAGACCTCTTGATGGCGGCCCTGAGTCTCAATGGACTCTGTACGACTGCTAGTGATCGATCGCATCATCAGCATTGAGATAATCGAAAGGAGCAACGTCAATCCGCCCAGGCCTGCGACGATAGTGATCCCCATTGGGCGACTGTCAGGCAGTGCTTCAACTGAACCGATGAGGCTGGCCGCGGACGAAGAAACTCGGTCACGGACATTCCAAATAGTTTTCGCATGCGGAATGTTTTCACTTACCCCTGATGCGTTATCAATGGTCTTTTGAACCAGGCGAACGACGGATTCAGCTTCTCGATAGCTTTTGACCAAGGGGGTCATAAAGTCTTGATCTTTTGGAAGCGACGGTCCGAGCCTGGCCAATGTAGTCACATACTGGCTGAATGCGCTCGCAGCCGCCCGCAACGTATCGCTGTTGATAGCGCCATCCGAGCTCAAAGCTTGCTGGCCTTCTTCCAGCGACGACACAGCCTTAGAAAGCTGTCCCTTGATTTGCGGCCCGGCCGATGATGCTTCAAGGCTCGCACGAGCCTCCTTCGCAGCTTTTAAAGCCTCGGCTGCGGTTCTCTGGGTGTCAGCCAGAGTCCTGCTGTATTGATCAGTAACTGTACGCTGGCTAACAATTTGGGAGATTGATGGTGAAATCTCTGCCCAGACCTTCTGAAGTGATTCCAGATTCGCCAGCACTACTGGTGGAGCTGGTTCGATACCTCGGACTGGATCACCGTTGCGCAGAGCAGCGAATGCTTTCTCTACAACATTTTCTAAATTAGCCATATCTGAGTTGTAGCTGCTATCTGTCGCTGCTCGCTCAGCAAGGTAAATGGCCTGCATAGCGCTTGTTTGTGCTTGGTAGCTGGCCTTCAGCAAGAAGCCTTGCTGGGTATTGTTTTTCAGGAATTGATACCCGGTATAACCGGCTGCGCCACCCGACAGGAGGACCATAATTGTTGCTAGTGAAACGATGGAAGAATTATTACTCATGCTGTCCAATCTCGGGTGGGGGTCAAGTGAGGTCAACGTTCTGCAGCTTGTCGTCTGCTATTAGCGCTGGGAGATCAATGAGGGCCCAGGTGCGGCCCCTTGCAGTTACAGCTTTCCGCATGCTCTTACCAAGCCCTGGGGGGATCATGAATTCACTCTGATCGCAATCCCGAAGCTCGCTCGCAAGTAAGAATTCGCAAATCTCATCTACGACAAGTGCCACGTTACCGACGCCCTCACCGCCCTTAACAAACAGGGCCGCTCCTGCTTCATTACCTAGGGCGGGGTCTCGATATATGTTCAAAAAGCGTGAAATATTTACGAAGGGAAGGAGTTGTCTGCCCAATCTCCCAGCGCCCATCAACCACGGCTTGGTGCCCGGAATTTGATTGAGCAACTTCGGCACCTGATCTACAGCAATGATCGAAGTAGACGGGCTAAGGCAGTAAGTTTCACCTATCCGGTAACCGGCAAAGTGCATCCCCCCTTTCTGCTTGAGGCTATTCAAGGAGTTCATCCATCTCAGTTAGAGCTTGTTCAAGCTTCGCCCGTGTGAAGGGTTTAGTCAGGTACAGATCGGCTCCGCTTATGAGACCAGATTGCTGGTCGAAAACGCTGCTTGCACCTGAAAGCATTGCGATTGGCTTGTCACCCCAATCCTTCCAACCGCGTAGTAGCTCGATGAGCCTAAGCCCGTCGAGCTGGGGCATTTCACGGTCTATGAAACATGCGTCGGGGTTTGTTTCTCGGATCACGGCCAGGGCCTTATACCCATCCTCAGCGACGTGAACCTCGTACCCGAGTTTTTCAAGCAGCGTGATACCTAGCTTCCGCATACCGCCGGCATCATCGACGATGCAGACAGATCTGATTTTGGGCATATTGAATCCTCTTCTATGCCCTAATAGTGAGGTTCAGGTGCTCCATATCTGGGGTATCAGCGAATCTGAGGTGGTTTTTTTTTGGCAGTCGTTATGTTGCTTGGGTTTAGGAGAACCCAGTGCCGTCAAAAACAAACCATCGATCTGCATTTGCCTCTGACCCGAAGTTTCTTGAGCGTCTTGCAAAGCAGGGGTTAACCCCAAACACACAAACAGCTGCCACCCCTCGCTCAGAGATAAACGCCCAACCCTCTGGCCGGACAGGTGAAAGCAAGGCAACCACCCGCATGCGCAAGGTGCGTGATGCCAATATGGACGGACGGAATGATCGGTTTGAATTCGACACGTTGACTAAGTCTTTGTGTGCCTTTTTCCCAGGTGCCCTACTTCTAGGACTCAATGTGATGTTGCGAGTGCATGATGCGAAGAGCACCTCTCTCAAAGCTACCTGGGTTAAACGAATTGAAGCGATGAAGCTTGAAGGCATGCCAGTTTTCAAAGAGTGGCTTGCTCGCGCTGAGTACCCAGTCATTGTGGAAGAGATTTATATAACCCCAGAAGTTAGGCTTTTGGACCACGAATCAGTGGCAGCAGCTTGCAAGCCTATCCTCGATGCATTCGTCGTGAATGGCTTTTTGCCGGACGACAACGGTCACTTTATAGCCCATCCCCTCGCCTTCACTGAAAGGGGCCAGAATCCTGGTCTCCTCATCCGGTTTAAGCCTACTCCTAAGCCGTGGGGCTTGATCGATGACGACACTATGCTCCGAGCTAGGACTTCAATGCTCGGGAACTGAACGATCTGTGGAAACCCAATCCTCGACGACATGGTTTTTGAGGACGAGATCTACACAGTCTCGGCCTTAGCTGAGTTGTCGTTTATTGTATTTTTGGCTTGACCTTGCATTAATTCTCATGTCGGGTATACCTGTGTATCCGTTACACGACGAACAGAGTGGATACACGTGTATCAATTAGATCCGAAAAAGCTGTCCTGTCTGGGTATCCAGGATGTACCTACAACCCTCATGAACATTGAGGTCGAGCGGCTTCACCCTGGGGTTTGGCAGAAGCGAAAGCTATTCAGTGAAGAGTCCTTGGATGACCTGGCGGACTCGATGAAGACAACGGGAACGAACGTTGTCCCCATGATTGTATGTTTCCGGCCAGATGGTGACTTCAGCATCATTGCAGGCGAGCGTAGATGGCGTTCAGGCCAACGGCTGGGGTTTCGAACCCTGAAATGCGAGGTTGGTGCCTATAGCTATGAGCAGGCTGCATACATTTCGGCTGTTGAGAATCTTCAGCGTACGGACCTAAACCCCATCGAGGAAGCTACCTCATACAATGACCTTTGCACGGAACTGAATCTTTCACATGGCGATCTGGCTACTCAGCTAGGAAAGAGCCGAAGCCACATCTCTAACTATGTTCGCTTGCTGGATTTGGACATTCGAGTACGCGACTCGCTAATCAGCTCCCGGCTTTCCTACGGTCATGCTCGGCCTCTTTGTTCATTGAAAAACAAAGCTGATCAACGAAACATTGCGGAAAAGGCTGTTCGGTTTGAATGGAGCGTTCAAAAGATTCAGCAGGCAGTGAACGCTCTCACTCAGCGTAAGCCCTCCCCCGTTAAGCTGTCTGATACGGATCCTGATCTCAAGCGTCTTGAGCGGGACATTTCAGAGGTCACTGGGCTAGATTGCGTTGTTAAACGCACTCCTGGCGGCAGCTGGCAGTTGGGGTTTCTCGCACCCGAAAGTGAATCGTTTACCGGCCTTCTAGACCGATTGGGTGTCCGCTTCGATTCTGATTTGGAAAACTGAACCGCGACATCATGTTTTTGGGACACCTGCCCTCCACTATTAGATAAATACATATGGATTCCCCGCAGATGCTTTCCCACCTCGAACTCATAGATTGTTTTAGTCCTGAGCGCGATGCTGGGCAGGAGATCCTCAGCGGTACAGCTCCAGGACCATTCCGCATGCGAAATCTTTTCAAACTGACCCTGTTGGCCGCGGCGCTGACGCTTTCGGGATGCGGTTCTCACGCGTCCAAGCCGTCAGAGTTATCGACCCTTGAACCGCAGAGCCAGTATGACGATCGCATTCAAGATGCTTTGGGCGCCCAAAAGTACACAGAAGCACAGATCCTTTATCAGCGCAGGTTCAACGATTACCAAACGCAGATCGACGATCTGGAAAAGAAACGGCGTGACTTGGACGCAAGGCTCAACGCCAGGGCTTACGAAAGTGGCCTAGCCGACGCACCCGTTTCTGATACTGAAGCGGGGCGAATACAAGAGTACCAGGAGGCCTCAAGAGCCTCTCAGTCACGTGTTGCTGAAGCTACCTCTCGCATGGCTATCGAGCAGTCATTGATCGAGAACAGGCGAGATAAGGAGCTCTTAGAAGCGGACAGCAAAGCCGCTAAGCTGATTGCCGATATAGAGATCAACGCTGCTAAGGATCTCTCAAAGGTTGAGGATCGTATCAATCAAGACATTGAGGGAAGGCGCAGTATTGATAGCGCTGAACGCCTTGCTGAGTCAAAGCGGTTTGATGATCAACGATTTACCCTTGCATTAGCTAACGCTGAGGCTGAAAGGCTTGCTAAGGAGCGCCGTGATCAAGAGTCGGCCGCGTTAGATAGAGCACGAGCCGAAGCTTCCATGCATGTGAGCGCTGAAGAAGCAAAAATTGCAGAGCTTCAACGACAAATTGGTGTAATCGAAGCCAACCTGGTCAAGGTCAAAGGCCAAGATCAGCTTGCAATCCGAACTCAGGAATCGAAGTTGAGCTTCGCCCAGGGTGAAGTCGATAGGCTCGCTAAGATCAGTAGCGAACTCAAAACGTCGGCATCATCAGCTCAAGCTGGTCTTACCCCAGCAGGCTCTGACTATGTGCAGGCGAAAAATACCGAGTTCAGTCGTGCTCGCGCAGAGGCGGATGTCCGGAAGACTCAGTTGATTGCTGAAGTGAAGTCGCAATCCGCTCGGGATAAAAACGAAATCACAGCCAGAGCAAGGACAGAGCTAGCTTCGCTTTCAGCAAACACTGAAATGGCTAAAGCGGATGTGATTGCACCGGTTGTAACCGGAAGGGCCGTCTACAACGGGACAATGAAACCCAAGGCAGCCCCCAAAATCCCAACTGAAACACAAGCCTCGCCTCAAAAGCCTGCTACTCCTGTGGCGAAGGGAGCTCCAGTTCTCACCATTAGTAGGTTCGAACCAAAAGTAGATGCAACGCCCAAAGTTGTCACGAACGATGAGATCGGTGGCGTCGTGCTAGCAGGAGGTCCACGAGTTTCTACGCCGGCCGCACAGGCTTCTGTAGCCCCTTTGATGGTATCGCCCAAAACACGCACGATCTACGACGTTTACTATGTGTACAAGGACGAGGGGAGCTGGACTAAATTTCAGCAGTTTTTGAAGGCATATGGGATCACTGATTTCGAGCCCACCAGGAATAACAAGGCAGGTGAGTTTTTCATCTATTGCGGTCGTTACTACGACAAGGATGAAGCAGCGACTCGAGTTGCGTACTTAAACAAAACGACCGCCTCATCCAATGTGAAGGTGCGCGAAACGCAGGTTCCTCGATAGAAAAAGATTCCGCATGCAGAATCTTTTTATTTGGTCTAAATTCCGCATTGCGTGAGAATTCAAAAATTATTTGCGCATGCGGGCTTTTATCCTTGAAAATGCCCGCGATGCGGTTACATTGATCTGCATCTGCAAAGGAGCCAGTCATGTCACCGAAGAAACGCACCCAAGATCCTGCGAAGGTCATTGTCATCGAGAATCAGAAGGGCGGCGTTGGCAAAACCACCATCGCTTACCATCTCAGCTGCTACCTGGCTGAGCAGGGGTACAAAACCTTGGCTATCGATCTAGACGGCCAAGGAAACCTCTCAAGCCGGTTCCTCGATCGATCCAAGCGAGTAGGTGGCTGCCGCTCCGTTCATCTTTTCAACGACACTACGCCTGATCTCAAGCCTCTGGACACACCAGACGGCGTCGATTTGATCTATTCGATTGATCGCGATGTCGAGCTCTTCAACGTTGAGCGTATGGATTTCGACAAAGCCCTGATAAATTTCAACGAAAATCTTGACCCTATGCTGGATGCGTATGACTACATCGTCATGGATACGCCTCCAGCCCACGGCAACAAGATGTCTGCTGCAAGCATCACCAGCAATTACATCTTTGTTCCTGTTGAAATGGCTGCCTTCGCCGTAACAGGGGTCGAAAGTGTTCTTGAAACTCTGGCTGAGATTCAGCGCTATGTATCGGACCGGCTACAAGTGACCGGCGTCATTTGTAACCGGCTCCGTCCGGTTAACTCCCACACGGAAGCGTTGGCCGAGCTTAATGCTGCGGGCGTGAACATCCTGACAGCTCGTTTGGGGACAAACGGCGCAGTGGATGATGCGTTACGGGATGGAGTGCCTGTGTGGAAGAACAAAAGAACAGGTGCTCAACGAGAGACAGCCAAGAGCATGGTTTCTCTCATGCAGGAAATCTGCGGTTATGTGGGTGCCAAGATCCAACCGCCACTAGCTAAGGCTGTAGCGAAGAAATCAGGAGTTACAAAGTAATGGCCCGCGATCTTACCCGTCTTAAAGGCCTTTCCAGCGTTAATGCGCTGACAGAGGGAGCTCAGCAGGGAACTGTTCTCGAGCTGGACCCAAGTCAAATTCGCGTAGAAAAACAGGTCCGTAAAAAGTTTCGTAACATCGAAGAGTTGGCGCGATCGATGAAGGAGGAGCAGCAATCTCCGATCATCGTTTCACCTCTAGACAAAAACACTAACACTTATCTGCTTCAGAAAGGCGAGCGGCGGCTGCGTGCCGCGATGCTCATCGGAGAAGGTTTTAAAATCAAAGCTATCGTCGACCCGACGATTCGAACAAAGTCTAAATCCACAGCTAGCCAGTTGGCTGAGAATATTCAGCGTGAACCGCTTACCCCGATCGAAGTCGCAATCGCGCTGGTTGATTTACGCGAACAGATGAAGGAAGAGGGCAAGAAAGGCACCGGCCGTGAACTCGCAGATTATTGCAACAAGCCCGAATCGTGGGTTTCTAAACACCTGGCACTTGCTGACCTACCTGATGAGCTTGCCGCTCTCATTGATGATGAGATCACGTCTGATTCGGAATTGATTCAATCATTAGCCAAAATTTGTGAGCTTAAACCAGATCTATATTTACAACTGATCGATCAAGCACGGTCTGAAGGCGGCTTAAGCCGCTCTGAGGCCCGCGATCACTTAAAGGCAGCTAAAGGGGCGCCTGCGCCTAAACAACCATCCGAGCCCCCTCATGTAACATCTCAGATGAACCCACTAACAAAAGATCAAAGTGGGACTGAAGTTGAAGCCGGCGGGGTAGGGCAGGGTGGTATCGAAACATCCGATCCGCAAGCGCAACAGAGCGGCGAAGATAACCTTGCAAAAGAACAAAACGGCGGAGGAAGCCTCCCAAAGACTCCGCCACCAGCAACTACACCGTCAGAACCTGGAGCCGGCCACACTGAACTGAACCCTACACCACCAACGGCTAGGCAGCAGGCGAAGAAGCTCGGGAAAAGCGAAGTCCGTGAGATTCCAGCTGATCAGATGGTTATGCAGGTTCGGGTATGCACTGACAAGAAGCACTTCACCGGCGAGCTGCTTCTGAATGTGGTTTGCGGAAACCCTAACAAAGGCATGGTTTCGTATCTCGATGGAAGCAAGCAGCAAAAAGGTCTGTTTGACCTTGATCAGATCGAAATAATTACTATTGCTCAGCTAGCGTCGGGCGACTAAAAGATTTCGCATGCGAAAACATTTAAAGGGCTGCGGCCCTTTTTTTGTGCCTGATTTGGGACATGCCGTCCTTGATTCTCAATCTGCGCAAAAGTAGCCTGAAGGTGTTTTTAGTGATCTCCCTGTGCTTCGAGTATTTCTCAAGCGCTGATCACGGCCTGCTCCGACCTACGTTATTTCGTTGGTTTGTTTAGGTGGTCTGTCTGAGGTGCTACTTCTCCTCCGGCCTGACTAATCGTTTTTGCTTTGGCTTTTGCTTTTGCTTTTTTGCACTTGCTTCAGCTTCACAGCTTGCCTTTGACTTCTGGTCTCTCGGCTTCGCTGATCTGCTCTTTAAAAAGTCATTGTCTTCGGTTTTTCTCAGGATTGCTTCCTGCGACTTGTCGTTTGGTGTTTACACATCCATCCGTCACCTCGCTCATTGCCCATCTGTGCTTTCACTTGCATGTGGTCGGTCTGCTTGGATTTTGACGTTTGTGTGTGTGTCCTTTCGCACTCACCATTCATCACTATCTTGTCGCAGTTCGCCGTCCCGATCTTAAAAACTATGACATCTCTGATGCAGTATCAAATCTCCTCAGAGAGATGTGTTTCGACTACCTTATCGTTTGTCGATACTGAAAACCTCAGGACTATGCCACCGTGTTCGCCGCTGCTCTTTGCTGATTATCAGCTCTTGATGCGCAGTTCATAGTTGTGTATTTCGCCCGCACCACACTTCGTGATGTAGGTTTAGAGCGTTTTCTTTGCATCTATGACTTTGTCTGGGTACCCCTCGTACAGCTTTTCTCAAGGCTGTAGGAGCGGTACCCAGGCGAAAGCAATCCCAACAGGCCCTGGCGTTCGCGTCAGGGCTTTTTGCGTTTCTGGTACATCGTGTCCTTGAATACGAGTTCCGACAGCTTTAGCGTCATAGGTGATCTTTTTGCCAGTTTTTCGCATGCGCATTTCGCATCGAACTCTGTCGAAGGTTCCTCGTACAGCTATTTGCTGCGCTAGGGCTCTTTAAAAATCCGTATTCACGTAACACACACCCTCAAGGGCACGCCTAATGCCCCTAGGGACATGGCTGCCTCATTTTTCAAGGAGATACAGCCATGTCAGATAGTCAAAAACGTCTTCCTTTGAAGGACGAGGTTGCCGATATTGTTAAGCACGCTGGTGGTTGGTTAAACGTCATCGAACGTGTAGCCCCTATCCTCGCGCCCGCAATTCGACATCATGGTCACGGCGTAGATTGTCCTTTCCCAGAGCGTCATCGGGAAGGCGGCGGTCGTGACTCCTTCAGGTTTTCCGAAAAGGCGGACCATGAAGGCCGGGCCATTTGCTCCTGCAACCAGGACGGATGGAGTCAGTTTGATCTGCTTATTCAAGCAGGTGTTGGCAGTAATTTTGTCGATGTCTGTAAAGAGATTAAGCGGGCGTTTGGTGGCGGTAGTGAGGCGTATAAGGCTAAAGAAGCTCCGGCTCCTAAGCGTCAGCGTCCTCGTTCAACTGCTGAAGACAATGCAATTAAGGCGGCTTCGATGAAACAGATTGTCAAGGATCTGCTTCCGCTTGGTCATCCTGATGCTGCAGTCGGACGGTTGTACTTCCGTCGCCGCGGAATCCCACTCAACAAAGCCATTGGCGATGTTAAATTCCATCCAGCTCTTCCGTACTACCGCACTCGTGTGGAGAACAAAGTCCGGATCAAGGAACTGGTAGGAAGGTTCCCGGCGATCGTGTCTGCATTTCGTAATGGGCAGGGTAGGGTGATGAACCTTCATCGCATCTTCCTCACTCAGGACGGATTCAAGCTTGATCACCCCCTGGTTTCGAAGCCTAAGAAGGTTTGCTCAGGTTTGGACAACTGGTCGAAGACACCCGTTGCTATTGCCACCGTCCCAGAGTGCAGAACCTTGCACATATGTGAAGGTGTCGAAAAAGGATGGGCGCTTCATCTGGTTACGGGTGAAAGCGTACGGGCTGCTAATAGCTGCACGTCTTTGCCTGGTCTCTACGTCAACCGTGATGAGTTTGACGACGTTGTGCTTTGGGCCGATCACGACCCTTACAACGAAGTTAGCGAAAAGCATGGTGCAGGTCAGACCTACATGTACAAGCTCTTCATCGAGCTGATGCGTGCAGGCTTTCGCGTATGTCTCATGATCCCCGATACGAACCCCACCAAGGAAGCGAAAGGTCCTGACTGGGAGGACATCGCGGTCAATGAGAAGGTGCTGGAGATGCCCCTGACTGAGCGTTTTGACTACCTGCGTACCCGTGCTCTCGAAGGCGGTGTGTTTACACCTACAGGCCACGTTAAGAAGATCTCGAAAGAGACCTTTTTGGCTGAGGCTAAAGTGGCGTGACTACAAAACAACCCTCTGGCCAGCTATTGCTGCCAGAGGGTTTTTTTATGCTGTCATTTTGGCTTGACGGCCGATCAGAGGTGAGTCAGCATTAACCCGTCCTACTAGCCCTCCTCGAGAGCTAACCTGATCTACGTCGTAGCATTTCTATGAGGTTTTTCAGGGTGTGATTCAAGTCATGCTAATTCTTGGCTTGTTGAGCACAGACATTGCTGGAACCATTTTGGACCCGTCTTTTGACGTTTCCATATTCGAGGTACTAGGCATTTCCTGCTGCGTTCGCGCTTCAGTAGATTTGTCCCAGGATTTTGTATCTCTGCCATCTCAGCGCTTTCTTGCTCTGATAATGGCTCCTCCGGCTTCATGCCAACTCCCCTGCACGGGTAATCTCTATGAGCTTATTCCTGGTGCAGTCAGGGATATAGGAGGTTCTTCATGTCGAACGAAGTTGAACTCGTGAGTGTCCCTCCAATTTGGAGGACACCTTCAGGCGATTCATTTGAGCAAGCGAAAGCACGCTTTTTGTCGCACGAACACGAAGGTAACTTTGATTTGAAGGATGAAAAGGAAGAGTCTGACGATTCTCCTTTTTAACTAAATATTATTTCCCTCAAGGGCACTCACACTGCCCTTGGGTTAGTCGTGTGCGCCGTTAATAGGTGAGAGCATGACTGCATATCTTAATCCGACATATATTTTCAACCCTGTCTCTGATGACTTTGTTGTTGATATGTCACCTACGCAGATTTTGAAATCTCAGGTCTGCCAACGTTCACTTGGCTATTACCGAGCTCGTATAAAACCAATGGCTACACCTTTGAATCTTGTGTTTGGTTCTGCCTTGCACTGGGTAATAGAAGGTTATATCAAAGGTTATATCGACCGCGATCAAATGGGAAAGCACTTCTCAGATGAGTTTTTCCGTTTGTCTATGTCAGGCTTAATCAGCATGGCAAAGTCAAAGACGCGCGAGGTTAACGAAGCAATCGGCAAGCGTCTAGCAGATCAGTTCCCATCGTTTTTCGAGAATCTGGGTCTTCGACCTTTGATCATTGAGGGAGCTTTTCGGCTAAGGATTTCACACAATACCTACATCAACCTGGTCATCGACTTTGTTGGTGTTGCGGAAAGGGACATCATTTTCAATGGTGTTCTTATCGCATCTAAAGGGGATACAGTCATTCTTGACTGGAAAACGGCAGCTACTAAGGAAGGCGCTTTATTTGCAGGCATCGCTTTGCAACTGACGTTTTACTGGGAAGCTGTACGTTTAGCGTGTGAGTCTCTTGGGATTAAGGAACCGACAGCGTGTGGTTTTGCCTCAGGGCTAAAGCCGAGTATGTCAAAACCTGATTCCGAGTCTCTTGTAAAAGCCATGTGGCAGCCAGTGCAATGGACCAAGCGTACACGTAGTGATGTTGAAGAAGCATTCGA
Organism: Pseudomonas sp. WS 5503; assembly: GCF_012985385.1. Lineage (NCBI taxonomy): Bacteria > Pseudomonadati > Pseudomonadota > Gammaproteobacteria > Pseudomonadales > Pseudomonadaceae > Pseudomonas > Pseudomonas sp. WS 5503. The sequence goes on along the minus strand of NZ_JAAQWI010000010.1, from coordinate 170,444 downwards.
CTACGCTCGTGTAGTTGCTGGCCGTATTAGACGTGGTGAGTTTCATCGAACGTCTGGTGCTGCTTACAACTCTCCCTGTGATAGTCAAACTCGTTGTGATTTCGCTGGGCTGTGTCTGGAAGGTTCAAAGCGTGGCTACAGAATACCAGGTGGGCTAACAATTGCTGATCTGGTCTAAATCATCCTACCTAGTGGGGCACAACTGCCCCCAGGGTAATGCTGCCCTTCGGAGTGACAAATGAAAGAGTCAGTTCGTATGGAGCGGTATGCTCAACGTGCCGTCGATAAGCGCCGTAAAGAGGAAGACTCTAACCGCAAGATTGGTCAGTTTGTCTTGATCAAATATCTTGCGCAAGGTGATCATCTTTGTGAGGCACTGAAAAAGATGAGCCAAATGGAGCGGCAAATGTACATATCCCAACACACCGAACTGATCGAAAGTTCAGACGGTGCGGAAGGGATCAACGTGGTTTGGTGTCCCAATTCACAGGTTTTGACCCATAGACTCCTATCATCCGAACTTCGGAAGGAGTTCGAAGGACAGCATTACCTTAGTTCTTGGGTTCGTAAGGTAGGTCCTCATCAGTATGAAGCGCTACGCACTACATTGCGTGACAGACTGGAGAGACGAGTTGCCGTGCGTCAGCATCAAAAGAATCAACTTGCTATAGACTTCATTGAAGCTAATGTCGGTTAAATAGTTTTCCATCAGACGATGGGCTAAATCCAGCCCTCGGGCCGGAAGTAAATACTTCCGGCGGGACGCCCCGGGAGTGTTATCAACTAACGCGCGACGGCGTCACTGGAGGTACTGATGTCATACATCAAAAACCTGATGCTGGCAATTGTGTCAGCTATCATGGGTACTGTCTCTGCCTCCTTGTTTGAAGGGTGGACTGTTAAGGAACAGAAGATTGTTTTTCTGATTTCGGTACTGATGGTCGCAGTAATGCTGACCAAGTCTTCAACTTCCTCAAAGGAGAAGAGCAGAAAAATGAAATTGCAGCAGCGGAGAGCGCGTAAGCGTAAGTCCCTACGCGGCAAGAAAAGAAAAGGTCATGGCCCTTAAGTGTAATGGTGAGATGAAAACTTTCATTAACTCACTTAAGGAACTGACCATGTCTTCCACAGCAATCATAGCGGTATTGATCATGGCTTTTTTAGTATGGTTACGTTGCGATCACTGCGAAGCAAACGGAAAGCGTTTTATTCCGTTCAGACACACCCCTCGTAACTGAGGGAGCTGCAAGGATTCACCGCCCAGGGGCCCTAACAATCCCCTTTGGGTTGTTAGGTTTTGGGAGGGCGCAGCACTCTATAAAAACAAAATCTAATAATAATGGTGAATATATGTTTTATCAAAACTGCAAAAATCAACAAACTCGTTTATCAGGATTTCAGAAAGGGCTCGCTCCTATGAAAGCACTGATTAAAATCTATCATCAGTACCGCTTGGTCCTGGTCTTCGTGCTTCTTGCATCGACGATCACTTCTGAGCCACCTATGAGGCACTGGTTAGTTGTACCTACATTCGTGTCGGTATGGCTGGCTAAGGTTTTCAAATGGGGGGTGACTGGTTTTACGCTCTATATCCTCTTTTTCAACGGTATCCATCTACCTTGGTGGCTTTCAGTCGCTAGCGTGATGACCGGTGAAATTCTCTCGATAGCTGTCGCAGCTGCAGAGATGGAAATGAAGCACTACGGGTATCTAAACAGCTAACGCTGTCTGGTCGTGAAAACGTCCGGCACAGCTTTGCTGTTGCCGGGCGTCGGCAATTCCACGCCCGGTCTGCAGACGGGCGTTTTTTTTAATCTCCCGTCTGCAGCGGGTAGGAGAGTTTTGCAATGAACAACATGAATTTTCGCGGTGACCTCGTATGGTTTATCGCCCTCGCTAACGATCTAGTCACTCCTTGGGAGGCTGGCCGCCAGGCTGCTAACCTCAAAGAGGGCTTCACCAGCAACCCTTTTGAGACAAACACTTTCAACCATGCTGAATGGGCGAAAGGTTTTGCTCATGGAGTGTCGCATGACGCTCCGGCGGTGTCGCAATCCATCAATGCTTCAGTTGTAGTTTCACTACCTCTGATGGAAGTGCAGCACCTACCTGATAGGGCCTTCTGGGCCGAAGCTAACCGATTATCTGTCGGTGGAATGTCTGAGTTCGCACTTGCTGCGCGCTTGGGTGTTTCTCGGGATCAGTTAAGCGCTGGAATGATCCTTCATCACTTCTGGGATGAGGATGCGATTCCTTTGGGAATTCGCGAAGCGGGGTAACCCTTGCATTAGGGCTGGATAAAGCATCCGGCCTTGCCGGATGTTTTAAACATTCGACCGTGTGTGCTTTCGCATGCATTTAGTAGGTAAGGGTAATAAATATGTGGCTGATTAAAGTATGGGATGGGAATTCGAATTGTGAGTATCACCGAAAGGGATCTTACGATGAAGTGACCACTCAGCTTCGTCATTTACCACCAAGTTATATCTGGTCTGCTCAACCAGTCTGAGTAAATCTCAGACGGTTAGCTCGTTGGCATTTCGCCTGGATTTTGAATCCCGGCGACTGCCGGCGAGGAACCAAAATGTCTATATCTGCCGAATGGGTACCAGGTTTTACTGGTATCGCTACCGAAACGTTGCTGAACGTTCGTCGCGCTTCCACGGGCTGCAGGATCTCGAAAGTTGAGTTCCAGCAGTACCTTGAAGAGGTTGCTATGTACACCGGCACGCAGCTGAGCATGAACGGCAACGTTCTTACGCTGAAGCTGAAATGGATGGGTCAACTTCACTCCTTCGATCTCACTGAGATTGAAGGTGGCGACTACTCATGCCCGGTCCAATTGGGTGTGGGTACACATCTCATTCTTCTGTAATTCGGACGCCCTATCCGGGCGTCCTTTCTCCTAGTGATCTGGATCAAACCTCCAGCTCACGCTGGGTGTTTGCTCGAGTTCACTACTCGATTCGCACCCGGCTCCGGCCCCGGGTGTTACTTAAAGATTCCCCGTGGTCCGGCGGGTGAGAGGCTTTTAAAATGACTAACGTAACTAACGCTGTAACCAACACCGTAGCTGCTCGCACTGTTGCTGATATCGAAGCGATGCACCGTGAATCCCTGGCTTCGCAGCCGGTTAAAATGGTCATGGCTCACGAGCTTTTTGGCTTCTCTGAGGAACTCAAGGGAGTAGGGCAACTGCCTGTCTTCGTTGGGGACCATCCTCTAGTGCCGAAGGGTAACGATGATCATGTCTTCAACAAGAGCCTGGTTCGCCGGATCCTGTTGAGCATGAAGGGTGGCGATACCAGCTTTATGCTGGTAGGTGACAAAGGGACAGGTAAATCCTCCTTGGTTACACAGATGCACAATCGCCTGAACAAGCCGATGATCGCTATCACTGGCAGCAATGGCATCGACGACACTCACTTGCTTGGTTGCAAAACCATCAAGGGTGGTGACGTTGAAGAGTTCGATGGTGTTTTGAGCTATGCGTATCGCACTGGCTTGACATGCCTCATCGACGAGATCTGCACACTGCGTCCCGGTGTTATGGTTGGTGTCAACGACATCCTTCAAGGTGACGGGGTAATCAACCTGAAACACCACGGTATTGATCCTACGCTCAACCCACGTGATCTTTTGAACGTGGACGGCGGGATGACTATCGTTAAACACCCAATGTTCCGGTTGTTCGCGACCGATAACACTGGTGGTAAGCAGCAGAGCGATGCCCGGTTCGCCGGTGTCAACGCTCAGAACGCTGCTGTTCGTAGTCGCATGACCAGCTTCAAGGTGGGCTTCATGACACCTGAAGAGGAAATGAAAGCCCTCAAAGGTGCTGCAGATGCCTACGCTGCCAAGCGTGAACTGACCCCAATGGATGACATGTTCATCCATCAACTCGTAGAGTTCGCTTTCCGTTTTCGTAAAGCGTTCGCCATGGAAGAAGCCTGCGACAATATCTCGTTCCGCGAGATTCAGCGTTGGGCTTACAAGTGGATGATGTACGGCGATACTGATGAGTCCTTCGTGGATTCTATCTACACCAATCTTGAAGAAACCGACCGAGTGCTGGCTATTGAGTTGTTCAAGTCAACATTCAGCCGCGACCTGATTTTGCCGGAAGAGCATGCTTATTCGGTTACGTCGATCGCGGACGATTTCATCACCAAAAGTGTAGCTGCCTCAAAAGCAGCAGCCGCCTAACCAAAGGAGTTCGCCATGTTTTACGTTGTGAACCCCAATGGAAGTTTCCTGGCCGGCTTCCTGCCGGCTGGGACGCGCGAAAGCATCATGTTCGAGGGTCAAATGGTTCAAGGCGAACCTAAGATCACTAAGCGTTTGGAGGGAGCTGCAAGCAGCTCTCACGATGCATGGGAATTTATGTGCGAGATGGTTTCTGAGGCGAGAGCTGACGGTTATCTCGACACTGCATTCACTGCCAGCAAATTGCAGGTGCCAGCAGATCTTCACCATGAGGAATTCCCTCTGGTGTTGAGAGGCTTTTACGCACGTGTGAAGACTATGGCCAAAGATCAGTTCGCAGCCGGGCTTGCCAGGTTGCGGGCAGTTCATGAGGTCTTGTCACATGCTGATGTCCAGCTACAGAGCTATGACGATGACAAATTTGTTGAGATGCGCCTTGGGGCTCAAATCATCAGGTTTGGATTTGTGCCTGAACGGTTATGGGAAATCATGACCACGAAGGCGAAGGAGCTTTGCGAGAACCGCGGAATGCTGGATGACAATTACCTTCTCCCTGATGGGCGTGGGTTGTTGCATCTGCGCACTCGCGAAACCTTTCTTGATGTGTACGTCCGAGCATTTCTGCAAGGGGCCATCAAGGCGGGCGCGGTGATCGAGCTTACATCTGATCAGAACTGGCGCTTTCTCGAATCGAATCCGTTCATTGCCGCTGATGTGAAACATCTTCAGTGGTATCAGGATCACCCTGAAGTTCTCAGCAGTGTTCTCAAGCTAGACCAAACGATCCCTGTACAGGCGACGAAAGTCTTCAGTGCAGTAGATTTTTATTGTTGAAAATGCGGTCCTCAATGGACCGCACCTCTTTAGTGAGTTGGACCAAAATCCCAGCTCACGCCGGGTTTTTGTTCGAGTTCACTGAGCTCACACGACCCGGCACCGTGCCCGGGTTGAAACCAAATTTGTTCCTGTGCACGGCAGGTAAGAGGCTCCAAATATGAAAGCATTGATGAAAGCAATCACTCGCGTTGACGCTGCTCTGGATTTGTTCTGGATTGGCATCGTTCTGCGTACTTATCACGAAGCGCAGGCCGCACGTTTTAGCCGTTTGGCTGAGCGTCTGGCCCTTGCAGCAGTTGAGCACCCGCGGATTGACTACGTGAGCCACCAGGCTCTCCGTCACAAGCTGGAAGCTGATTTGCTGCAGGGTAAGGTTTAACAGTTTTACGGGCTGCCCTAACGGGCGGCCTCTTGCTCTGAGAGTTGAAATCCAGCTCTGGCTGGGTGTTTGTCGAGTTCTTCGAACTCAACGTCACCCGGCTCCGGCCCCGGGTGTAGATCTTTTATGCCCCGAGGTCCGGCGGGTGCGAGGCAACACCATGAAACTGTTCAAAACCGTAGCGCAGGCTGTTTCCAAATTCGTGATGATCCGTTACCACCGCCGCATGGCTCTGGCATACCGGAAGCTGGCTTCTCATCACGCCGATCTTGTCATTCACACGCAACACCGCGTTCCCACAGCTTCTATCGCGAAGCTGCGTGGCAACGCAGTGCTGCACGATCAGAAAGCTAAAGCAATCCGAATCGGAGAATGACCATGTCTGCAATGATGAACTTCAGCAAAAATGCAATCACTCAAGGCTGGATCTCGTTCTTTCGGGTCTTGGCTTCAAACTCGGGGATCGAGTTCGTCTTTGGTAAGGATGAGCAACCCCGTACGGACGGTCGACGTGTCTACCTTCCAAGCCTGCCTATGAACCTGACTAAAGATGATCTTGACCTTACGAAAGCCTTTGGCTTCCACGAGGTTGGGCACATCCAATTCTCTGATGTGGTTTTCTTCCAGGCATTTGCTGCGAAGCATGGCGATTTCGCCCGCTTCCTGCTCAATGCATTGGACGACGTCTACATGGAGTACAAACAAGCACAAGCGACCCGAGAAGCCGAAATCTATTTCCGGCGTAAGGCGAGCATCCTGTTTGAACGCAAGCGATTCCGTGACGGCAGCAATTCTGTTGCTGAAGCGGTTGCCTGCTATTCCCTTTGCTACTTACGTACCGATCGGTGGAGTGAGTATCGTGACCCGTTCGCGGTAATCGAGGCTAACTTCAATAAGCACTTCGGTGCTCATGCTGATCACGTTCGTGGCAATCTCAATGAAATTCTGATCAACGAATTCCCAAATGTGCAATCAACTCAAGATGCTGGCAGCTTGACGCTGCGGATCATTGCGATGCTGAAAGCGCTTGGTGAAGATGAAGAGAAGAAGGATGAGGGTCAACCTGAGGAGTCGAAGGGAGGTGAGCAATCATCACCTGCTGACGATTCAGGTTCGAATGGGGAGCCCAAACAGGACGGTGGCACTGAAGGTACCACTGGCGATTTGGAACCTGAGGATCCATCTGAACCAAGCAAAGACGGCGGCCAGGACCCAAAACAGTCTCAGGACAGTGATGGTGCTGACAGCGGGAAAGGCAATGGTGATGAGCAGTCCCCAGGTAACGGCGCTACTGGGCCTGATGGCCAAACTGGTGCACAGGCTGGTACAACTGATGGTAATGCGGGTCAAACCGGCGGTTCAGAGGCGGCTGATGGTCGCTCCCTGAAATCAATCGTTGACGAGATTCTCAATACCACTGGCCTCGGCGACAAAGAAGTATTTGACGACGGTGACGCCGTCAAGTCTGTCTCCAAGTCTGTACAAAGCGGTACCAACCCTGACTACAAAGGCCAATCGCTGGCTCCTGATTGCGTCATTGACGGCAAACTGGATCAAGCACCAGGTAAAGCAGGTAAGGGCTTCGGTGGAGGCGCTGGCAACAAGGAGAAGGTCGACGGGATGACGGTATGCCCCGAAGACATTTCTGAGGCCCGCGATATGGAAAAGCGTTTGGGGCGTAGGTCTCAAGTGCTAGCTAGTAAGCTGAAAGGCTTACTGATGCAACAGCAGGAAGCAGAGTCGTTTACGACTACTCGCGGTCAGCTGGGGCAAAACCATCTCTACCGTGTAGGCCTGGGCGATGTTCGCGTTTTCACTCAAAGTGAGGAAGCTCAACGTCCTACTACCGCAATCTCAATTGTTGTCGACCTATCCAGCTCTACTCAGGATAAAGCCGATAAAGATTTCGCCAAAGGTGAGAAGGACCAGTTTGAGGCCGCTGAGGCTCCAAGCACTCTTCGTTCGATCCTTGAATCCGTGATGCTCCTTGAGAAGGTCTTCGACCAGATCGGTTGCCCTCGCGAGATTCTTGGGTTCGCACCTAAAGGCGGCGAGCTGATTTCTATGGCTCGCTGCTTCGGCGATTCCTCTAAAACTGCAATCAACCGCATTGGCGGACTCAGGAAAGTGGCGGGCGGCGGTCACACCCCTATTGGAGAGGCTGTATTCCATGCAGGGCGTCGACTGGTGTGCCACGAAGCCAACCGTAAGGTGATGTTTGTCCTCACGGATGGTGCCCCTGGCAACGTTGCCAAGGCTGTTGAAATGACCCGCTTCTGCGAAAGCAGTGGTGTTCGTGTGGTGTATCTGGTCATTGGTGAAAAGGTCCGTACAGACTGGCTCACTGAGGCTCGTATCCCATATGCAGTAGCAGCTTCGAGTGTTGAGGTAACACCTGTTCTACTGGCTGAAGCCAGAAAACTGTTGATGTAACAATCACTGTACCCACCTGGGTATTCCGAGGTCTTGCCTCAGAACGCCCGGGTAGCCCTGGGCGTTTTTCATAAATGCCCCAACTAGGGTGCGAGGAAGTTATGTCCGGTCTAATCAACTACGACTACGTCGAAGTAGCAATTTCGGCGTTCAATGATCACGTTTTAGAGCCCGGTGAAATCTCTCTGGAAACAGTAGAGGGTCACGGCTACTCAGCTGGTTTCCATGGTTATCCATGGGGTGCACCGGACGTGATTAAAACCACTCCTGTTCTGCTGAAAGGCTGGAATGCTGGGTGGAAAGCCGCTTGTGAGCGCGATCAAAAGGAAGAAGCAGCTAAGCGTCTCGCTGAGAAATCCGCGAAGTGAAGCTGAAGGCTCTCTAGAGCCTTATCTCAACCAGGACGGCCTTCGGGCAGACCTAGCTGGGTGATTTTCGAGACATCGATCTCGATTCCACCTGGCCCCGTGACCAGGTGTTTGAAAACCAAATACCCCGACACGGCGGGAATGAGATCCATCATGGACCTAGTAGATACCGCTGTAAGCGCATTAACGAACATAGCTCCTAACGGTGGCGCGCCTGATGAAAAGGCCGCTATCTGTGCAGCGTGCAATGCTGGATTCAATGCCCCTCCGGGAGCACTGACCCCACCAGAGTTCGAGCGATTCCCTCTCCTCACCGAGTGGTTCTCGATCGGACTTAACGCACAGGCTCGCTTTAGTCATACCGTTAAACCTGACGAATTCGGCTTCGGCCAATAAGTCAGGGAGGCCCGATATCGGGCCTCTTCTCCTCCTAGTGAGCTGGATCAAACATCCGGCTTACGCCGGGTGTTTGCTCGAGTTTATTGCTCGATACACACCCGGCTCCGGCCCCGGGTGTTAATTAAATTTGCCCCGTGGTCCGGCGGGTGCGAGAGAAATACCATGACTATTGCAAACGTAAACAGCTCTGTTCAGATCGTTGCTCAAACTGCTGAAACTGAGGTTGCTGTTCTAAATCATCAAATCAAGTGCATTTCTGAAGATCGTCAGATCGACATGAAAGACATTGACGTTGTGGTTGGAGAGCTGCCGAAGGAGGCACGTAAACTGCTCTGTGAGAAAATCTTCCCTAAGGACTTTCTGCGTCCATACCACCGCATTCGCGAACAAGCGGAAGAGGTGCTGGACAAGCTCGGCTCCATCAAAACTGATCTCGGCGGTATTAACACCATCGCTTCGGCAGTTGAGAAGGCAGAAGAACTTGATGCATTGGAAGTTAAATGGGATGAGCTGTTGGCAACTGATGAGGCGCGCTACACCGACATGTGCCAAAAGCACTTGCTCGAATTGGGTGCCAAAGCAATTAAAGGTGGCGCAGATCAACTCACTGTCTCGAAACTGATGGCAGCACTGGTCAAGCGTCAACCAACGTGGGAGGAAGTAGCTAAGAACCTCACCTTTGCGTACAGCGTTCACATTATCCAGCTGGACGATGCGAACTTTAATACCAAGCTTTACAAGGCCCAGCGCGACAGCGTTGTGGCTCTTCGTGAAGGGGTGATGGGTGCCTGCGTTCAGCATGTTTGTGCTGAAGCGTATGCAATTTGGAAGCTTGTAGACAGTAAGGATCGGACCACTAGCACTGGCGAGATCAAATTGAACCCTCGCACGATTCGTCGTGCTAAAGCGATGACTGAAAAGCTGGTTCCGCTGGCCTTCATTCATCCGCTGATCAAGCCGCTCCACGACGCCCTTTCGGCTGAGTTGGAAAAGCTGCCTGAGTCTGGGTTCATGAGTGCTCCTGAGTTCACCAACTTTGAACAGTGCCTGCTTGCATTACGTGACCAACGGAAAGTCGTTGATCACCTGACCAAAGGCTTGCCATTGATCTCTGTTGTGAGTACAGCGCAGCAAACCTTGTTGGGTGCCTCGGCTCCCCAGGGCAACACTGCAAGCGCACCTGTCCAGGGCGATGTAGCTCAACAGCAAAATGTAGCGACCGCCCCCGCGGTTGCCTCGACAACAACTGAAGTCACTTCTGTGGCTGCTCCTGTTGAAGAAGCTGCGGCTCCAGCCGTAGCTGCACAAGCTGCTGATGTGAAGCTAGAGCAGGCGGTCCCGGCCGTTGAATCAAGCGTATCTGCCCAGCAAACCGCTAACCCCGGTTCGCTCGCTTTCTACTTCTAAATTTCGAAACTTCCCACCCCTGACGGGCCACCACACCCGTTAGGGGAGTGGTGCGCCCAATTTGGAGCGCGCTATGCAAACTGATCTGTTCGGCGAAGTAATTCGCACACCATCCGTTAGAAAACAGTCCGACCGAAAAGCTACCGCCACCCGGCTGGTTTTTGATCGTAAGGCTCTGTGGTCGACCTCTGGATATCTGCCCGGTGCTGTTCAGGTTGATAAGGAAAACGTGGCTGAGGTTATGGCCACATCTGATACTCGATCTGACAACGCAACGATTGAGCGATTGGAAAAGGCTCTAGGGCTCGAACCTCTCGTGAAGAATGGGCAGTGGTTAAACGACACGTTCGGGTTTCAATACCGGCGCGTTGGTAAGCCATTCAAAGGCGCCAAACGTTATGGGGAGAAGGGCAGCCTTTTCCGGGATCTGAATAAGCAGCTTGTGCTGACCTCCGCGAGGTCTGCAATCGAACCGCTGTTCCATGACCCTTGCTCCTGGTTGGTCATCAACTCAATTATCGTCCTAGACGTTCGGTTGAGAATGATGGACGCCGATGAGGACCACCAATATTGCCTCAAAGCTTTCCTTCAAGTTCTTGCCCAACACGACTTCATCGACAACACCCGCACGGGGGACACCATCCGGTCTCTTACCAAGCGGGATCAGATGCGTGAAATGCGTGCCAAGCAACGTGCTGCAAAGGGTCTACCTCCGATCGAAGCTGTATCTAAACCCGTCAAGGTTGCCGAGCCACTTGTGGTTCCTGCTTCCGTGACAGTTGAGGTCAGTTGCGTGCCGGCGGTGGATGACGTGCAAGAGCCTGCACAGGTCGAAGACGAATTCGTACCTGAGCCTGAGCTCAATGCAGATCTCGCTGAGTTTGACGACGAAGCAGATGAAGTCATTGCGAGTAAGGGCGGGAGAAGAAAACCAGTATCTAAAGCTCTTATGGATGCTTTCGAGTCTGACGACTTCTCTTACGATTTTGACTAACTGATGTTCGAGGGGCGCTGCCGGCGTCCTCTCCATAATTCATTAGCCACCAAACGGTGTGCGAGCTGAGGTCCGGCCCTCAGTAGGAGAAAATCATGAAAGCAAATATCAAAGCTAAGCTGGTCCCAATGTTCGACGTAGCTGTGCTCAAGGCAGCAAAATTCCTCTGGTTGGTCATGAAGGTCTTTGACCCACGTCCACTTCAGACGCACTTTGCTGCTCGTAAGCCGGTTCAAAACATTGAGGTCACGCATTGCTTCTCACTACGCGGTGCTGATGCTGAGTTAAGTATTGCTCGGCTCTCAAACATGCACATTGGTAGTAGCACTGGGAAAGGGCGTACTGGATTGGTCAGCCGTAAAGGTCTGATCAAGATCTACAACGCTGAGAACGGTAAGTTCTTGATGATCCGAGCCCAGGGCGTACCGACCATAGCTGGTGAAAAGCAGCTGACCAAAGACTCTATTGCGTTGAACTATGACGCGAAAAAGGCTTTGGGTATTCCTAAAAACCAGGAGACCGAACTCAAGCTGTTTGTTGGCCCCGCCAACCTCGGTGACCAGGAGTTTTATCATATGTATCAAGACGTTGATGCTTCTAGCCGTACGGCTCGGGCACTCGGTTGGTACTTAGCTATCGGGGGCGTTGTGTACGGCATTTTTCAGATGGCCTTGAGCTTTCTTGAAGCTGCCGTGGCTGCGCTGTTCTAACTGATTGGTGACCCGCTTCTTCCGACTGACGGAAGGGGCGGGCGTCACCTCCAAGCATCTTCCTCTGGAGGTTGATTGGAGGTGGCGCCCGCCCCAGAAATCAGACGATGAGGTGTCACGATGTACGATCACGTTAGCGACAATTCCCCCCAGTTTGTTACAGACTTAGGCTTTTCGTTCGAGGGCCATTTTCGCTACGGCGCAGAGTGCATTCTTGCTCGGCCTGAGGCACCCAAGCTTTACTTCCAAGACTCCCTGCCGCTTGAATTCGTTCGCGATACCATGGAGAAATGGAATATTGAGCTGCACGGGTACCATCCAGGAACTGGGTACTATGCCTTCAGTCAAGAAGACGAGATGGCCAACCCTGGGTACCACGTACTGGTACTCTTTGCGGACATCAGTTTCTGTAACTCATTTATGGGCAACGTCGAGAACGAGACCCTACCGCCGATACTTGGCGGTTCGATGCTCCAGTATTCAAGCAAGTGAGCCTACTTCCTCGCTTGCTTCTGCTGGCGCAACCTCATCCGGCGTGCGTGTACCTGGACACGCACCGAGGGCCGAGCAGTCGGCCCTTACGCCTCCTGTACTTTCCCTACCCCATTTTGACTAGCGATCTTAGGACCTCACCGGCAGCATAGGTGACCGCCCATACTGAGAAGCCGCTTGCCAATGTCTAACAGAGAGTTCTTCAAGATCATGTGGACCGAGGATGCCTCTGACCGCAGCATTGATCTCGACCATTTCTCCCTCTCGTTCACTTACATCCGTGACTGGTTCACCGGCAACATTTTCGACTGGATCGTCGATTACTCTCACCTCTTGATTTACCTATCCTTTGCTCTATCGATAACCATGATTTTTCGTCGGACACTGAACGCCAAAAGCGGACTCGGTGCGCTTTTTGTCGTCTTGCTTTTATGGCATCAAGGTGAAAACTACACGCTTGCCCATTTGATTTTTGGACCTTCAGTAAACCCACAGTTCCTCAATCTCGGCCTGGCTGCTGTCTCACTACTCGGGGTCGGCGTTACGGTGGTTGTGAAGCAATGGCGCACGCTTGATCGGATCATGATTTTCAGTGCTCAATGCACCGTGGTAGCGACAACGCTTTTGTTCCACATGCTGCTTGTGCAGACAATTCTGCCAGGCTGGAATTTCAGCATTGCCTGGGGCAATGTTGCGGCAGTAGCGGTGCCCTCTGAGATGGATCGGGTCTGTGGCGAAAGTAGTCTAGTTTGCTGGCAAGGCGATACCTTTGAGCCGTCAGCATTCAATCCCTACATTCGGGATCAAGTCAGGGCGCGCATTGAGATGCTTAAGTCAGAACCGATAGCCGAGCTGGGTACGACTTTTGGCTCCGACAATGATCTTGTATCTAATGGAACGATGGCGGTGCTTGTGTATAAGAAGGGCAGCCATTTCTGGGTGATCGGTGACAGTCGATATGGTGTCCGCGCCCATACCGTTATTTTGAGGTCCTTCTACATCCTTTGTGCAGCAGCACACTCGGTATGGCTTTTCGGGGCGCTTGGGCTTCTGTGGTTCCACAAGCGCCGCTTCGCGAGGAGGAGGTCTTTTGCTGATTGACTTCGAGACAGTCCATCGAACTTACCTCAAGGGTTCAATGGATGAGGCCGGTTGGAGTTTTAACCCTGTAAACCCCGCAAAGCCTAGAACAGGTAGACATCTGAGCACCCACCAGGTTTTCAGTAATGCCGGGCTTGGAGTTGCCCTCTACTTGAGGAACGATTTCGAGGCGGGCCGTGCAATTAAGGTTCACGTTGGGTTGAAGCTTGTGTTCAGTCGGAAGGTTAAGGGCACGTTTCTTTTGCAAGATGATATGCAAAAAATCTCCTTAACTCTCGACATGGGTGGAGTGAGATCACTCTATGCATGGTTAGCCGGCGATACCCCCAATTTCACCTATGAGATTATTCGGCCGGGTGCTCCCAAGAAACAGGTGACCGGCTTTGAGACAGACCTCGAATTCCCACTTAGCATACGTGCCTTCGAAAATGACTCGGATGGTAGTGCTAGGTCTATTTTGGTTGGGCTATCCGACACCGACATTTTCCATCTGCAGCTGCACTGCCTGGGGCTAGCCAAGCTGCTTTATCCATCATTGAGTGATACTGCTCTTCTAGCGCACATGAAGCCTCGCATGAGGACCCCAACCTCATGCACCACGACCACTGGCACACCATCACATGTCAATGTGGTTCCCGAACCAACTGAGCTCCCCGCAGAGCCTCCTTTGGGCTCTATTCCTGCCAATGGTGAGTGTCTCCTAGAGGTCGACATTGAGAAGGCCAAGAAGGCCGTTTTCGCAGTTGGAAAGAATAGATGGCCACGCAAAGACATCGGTACGATCGAGCACATTCAGAATGGTCCAGTCGATGCCATGGATCGTTTTGTGAAAGCCGGCAACGTTGGTGACTTCACTGAGTGGGACAAGATTTACGGCTTGCTTCACCCCTCGACCAGGTGACTTCTCCAAAATGGGGCAGTCCAGTCCCACTATTGGGGTATGAACGAGAATCTGAAATTCCCACTGATTTATCAGCACAACGCTGAGTACGCCCGGGAGATACATGCGGCCAAAGAGGTTAGTCGGCTTTTGCAGAAGGTTGGCTTTCCTGGTGAGGACGTGTGGATCGATCTCCGGTTCGACTACTCATTGAGCGACCACTCCTCATCAAACCTAGACGTCATGCTGATACGGGGGCAGCCCCACGGTATCGTGAAGCTCAACCTGCAGGCCTTATTCTTGATGCAGGACTTCGAGGTGATGATCAGAGAGGTTATCCCCCATGAGTTAGCTCACGTCTTACATGGTGTGAAGTCCAAGGTTGATGGCGTCGAAATTCAGAAACCACATGACGAGGCTTGGAGCGACATCTTCATCGACCTCGTAGGTGGTTTCGATCAGGACATTGAGCCATTGGCCAAGGTTCGGGGTGAGTTTGATGATCGAGCAGTACGGTTGAGCAAGAGCGGCATCCTGGTTGAGTGTGAATGCGGGGATGATGAGTCAATCGATGTGATTGCCGACACCCCAGGTAATTCAGCCAAATTGCGTAACGAAGAGCTGAAGTGCACCACCTGCAAGTTTCCCTACGTCCGGTTTCAGGGCGATTCAATTCCGCAGCGCATCGCCGCTGACCTAAAATTCTTAGAGAAAATCAAATGCATCAAGCTTCAGCACACGCACCTTCAGCGTTAGCACAAGGCGTATCTCGCGGGAGTGGGTTGGACCATTTCGTAGACATCCATATCGGTGTGGACGCGAAGACTGGCGAACCCAAAATATGGTCGTATCCGTCGGTCACCAATTTCAACATCATTTTCCTTGGGGGGTCGGGTGCCGGTAAGACACATACGATCCATCACATGGCAGCAAATGTGTATGTGCGAGGTACGACCCTACACGTTATCGACATTAAGGGTGACTTCGCGCATTCGAACTTTGAGGCTACGGGCTTGGGGCATATGCTCCACCCTGAAGACTTTAATGAGATCAAGTTCAACTACTACCAAGACGGCTGCTCGCTCAATCCGCTGCAGGTCCCGCGGACAGAGGAGGGTGGGGGAGTCGTGCGTACAATTGAGTACGTTAAAGAGCTTGTTAAGGTCTTCAACCCGCAGGCAGGCCCGAAGCAGCTGAACTACCTCATCGAGATTCTAAAGACGGTCTACACGAAGTCAGGAATCGACCACGATGACCCTGAGACTTGGGCGCGGCAATCTCCAACCTTGATCGACGTGCTTGGTGAGATCGATTTGATCTTTAATGCCCTCACTGGGGGAATGGACACCACCACCGTTGCGGACATCTTTAAGGCCTTTGGCCAGGCCAAAAACCAGGCTGAAAAAGACATCCGGAAGATGAAGATCGATGAGGAGCCTAATTCAGCAATTGAGGAGCGAGTTCACGAAATTCGAGCGACCCTTGAGGACACGCTAAAAGGTCATGCTTCAAAGCTTATCAACTTCGATGCCCTCACAAATCGAAATGGCGCCCGTAGCGACTGGGAACATTGGTCAAAGGAAACTCTATACAGTCTCAAAGCAATCATCCAAGGGATGGTTGATAGCAGGCTGTTCACCGGCAATCCGTCTAAGCCGAGGCAGGGAAAAATCAACCGCTATGATCTCACCGCTCTGAGCCCAGCTCACCAGCAAGTGATCATGCGGATTATCGCAAGCCAGGTATTCGCAATGGGGGTAATGGAGACCAAGCGTAACAACGCCTTCAACCCTAAATTTCCAGCTCACATCCTCATTGCGGACGAGGGTAAACACATCAAGGAAATCTCCGTCTCTCCAATAAGTCCGTTTAACCGAATCGGTACGGAAGGTCGAGGCTATGGTGTTGGCGTCTGGTGTGGTGTGCAGCAGCCCGACCAGGTCACCAAAGATCTGCTCAAGAACTTTGCAACGTTTTTCCTGCTCAAGACCCCTGATGCCTCGTACCAAGAAATAACGAAGCTGTTTGGTGTTCGTCCGACCTTGCTGAAATCTCTCCTGCCGCGCGAGAACCTTTTGTTCGGTACCGGAGGTCCATACTCGCTCGTGAACCATTTCCGGTGATTGTGATGATCAAGCGCTATTCCATTTTGGCTATGGCTGTCCTTGCCATGTCGGGTTGTGCTCACGACGAGAAGCCTTTCTTCGCACCCTCTGAATCTGAATTGCAGGATCGGAGCCAACTCTCGGGCGCGGACCAGGCTGTTCTAATGGGTAAGTACCAGCACGCTGAGCGGATGCTTGCCCAATACGTTAGCCGCAATAATTCTGGTCAACTCAGAATGAAATACTTCGGCATCAGTGGCGAAAACAGAAAGCATGCAATCGATACCGTAGCCACTCTTCTCTGGGAGACCGGTCGCGACGATTCGTTGAAGCAGTTCGCGAAAGATTACTTATCCGGGTCAGAGTATCAGACGACCCTGTGCCGCATATCAGAGCGACAAGCAAAGTACGAAGAGGCCTATCACTGCTGGAACGAAATGGGGGAGATAGATCGTGCTGAAAGGGTTGTCAGAACTGAGGCAGCCCTTCGGATTTTGAGCACCCCTTAAGATCACTTTCCCCGGGATTGCCCCGGGGAAAAGTTTCCGCATGCAGAATCTTTTAGCTGGTTGCGTCTGCATCCGGCGTTTCGTTGTCGTCTTCATTTTTGTCGAGTGTTGGACGTAGCACTTTGACGTTTCCGTACTTGGTGGTTCCCCATTTAGGCACTGTTGTTGGGAGCAATTCGGAGATTCGATCCTTATTGAGAAGCACGCAGGCCTTCCATGGTTTCACACCAACCCTTACGTCGAACATCGCAGTGGGGCTTTCCATGTCCTTGACCTTCCACATGAGAAGGCCTAGTGAATCGAGTGCATTCTTGATTACGGGAATCGACGGGTGGCTGAAGCTTCGTGAGTCCACGCCCAACTGCATTTGACGAGCAAGAGCGTTGGGTAAAAATTCATCAAGGGACTCAATCAAGCGTGACATGGGCATGATCACATACTCGAAAGCATCCTTCGTCCAGCCTGCATCTTGACCGCCACGGTAAGCATTGATATCTGCCACGTTCAAGAACTTCTCTACTGCCGAAGCAACAAGATCGACCGTATTTGAGGCAGCTTGAGCAGCAGCGATACCTGCCGCTTTCTCAGACTGAATAATCTTTCCGTCGGCATGCCGGATAGCGCTAATGAGCCGCTCTACGCGGTCCCCTGCATTAGTGGGCAGATGGGTCGGGTGGTGGTAGTAACGCAGAGCCATCGTGAGCGTGAAGCGGTCCTCAGG
Source organism: Pseudomonas sp. WS 5503 (assembly GCF_012985385.1). NCBI lineage: Bacteria > Pseudomonadati > Pseudomonadota > Gammaproteobacteria > Pseudomonadales > Pseudomonadaceae > Pseudomonas > Pseudomonas sp. WS 5503. Next base: position 152,903 of record NZ_JAAQWI010000010.1, on the reverse strand, counting down.
GGCAAGCGAGTTGAACTCGGGCTGTTGCCGGACTAGATAAGCACTGAATGTGTTGTGGTGGGTCGCGTCCTTGCGTTTGACCCATTCACCAGGGCCTTTTTGCTGATACGCGAGGAGCTTGTCGATGTCGTGAGCCAGGCCGGCGACGCGAGCAAGAGGCTCCTCCCAACCTTTGGCACGCATGTAATCAGCAACGGATTTAGAGATTGCTATGGAGTGGTCCCCGAGAGATGCATCAGCATGGTGATGTCCTACGCTCGCCGGAACTTCTGGATGAGCCTTGAGTAACTCAAGAATGGCAACTTGGAGCTTTTCAATCGGCGATTCTGGCGGCCTAGCAGTGGCGACCGGTGCGCGGTCGCATCGCAAATAGTATTGCTCAAAGGGGTCCGTATCCTTAACACCAGGAATGACTGCCCCAGTGCTGGCATCTCGGCTATCCGGGATCATTACCATCATCGTGCAACCAGGAATGTCACAAGGATAAATGCCTGTTACCGCTGGATCTGGTTCCTCCATTTCCTCAGCTTTGGGCTGATCGTTGCGTGGAGCATAGATTTTCGCAAAGCCTATGGTTACGAGGGAGTAAGCCACCGCCGAGAACAATAAGGCGTGGACAATATTCATGCCTACAGCAGCAAGGGTACCCAAGTAGCCACCATCCGAAATCACCTGCGTAACCAAGTGTGGCTTGAACATGTACCAGACGGGCGCAAGCGCGTGTGCCTGGTAGTTGAGTTCCTCGCCGATCTCGACGAGGTAGGCCGCGTATCCACCGATCACCAAAGCCAACATGACGATCAATGGGAACATCGCGGATTTAGTGCTCGATGCTGCTGAAGAGCTCATTTTTGACATACCAAAAGCGGGGACTCAAAAAGGGTGCCGGTTTTTTTCGAAAAGTTCCAACCAAAACCGCGTTTTTGGAGCACTGGCCTTCCACTATTACGGTAACAGTCACCTCCAAAGGATTTTGTTTGTGAAGCATGCCCTGTCCATCCTGGCACTGATGATCGGCTGCCAAGCGGCTTATGCGGCGAATAGCGCGTTCAGCGACAGCGCCCTCGCACGCAACGAAGCCTTGTCCCCGTTCGATCGGTCCTATGAGGCCGGTCGTGCGCAAAACATCAACCAACCCGTCGACTACCAGCAGACTAAGCCCTCACACGGCCTTCAACTCGATCTCTCTGCTGATGATCCAGTGATTTCCGTTCAGGAAACTGAAACGGAGCGTAAGTACCGGCAAACCCTGGCTGACCTTGAAACAAATAAGCAGTCTCTGATGAATGCGCGTAAGGAAACTGAGCGCCAATTGGAGGCTGCTAAAGCTACCGCCGAAGCAACTGCGGCTAAGCGCCGTTCCGATCTGCTTGCGCAGCAGGTAGAGATTCAGCAAGCGCTAGCGCTTAACCGACAAGCTCAGCAACAAGCAGAACGCCTGAAGTATGAGCAAGTCGCAGCAGTGGCCAATATCAAGGCTCATAGCGACCAGCTGCTAATGCTGGCCGAAAACAATGCTGAAGTGATTGAGTCTTCTGCCCATAAGCGGGTGATCCTGGAGCGAATCGATCCCACAGTCGTGATGAACGAAACGGTTACCGCTGAGTACCAGGCAGCAACAATCAAGCAAATCGTAACCGGCATCATGCCGAATGGCTGGCGTGTGAAGACTGACTTCAGCCGTAAGCCAGAACTTGAGGTTCGCACCTATGAATTCGTTTCCACGGATGCTCGGGATGTCGCACTCCGAAGTCTTACGGCCTCGGTTCGCGACGCCAAAGTCCGTTACCAATATTTTTGGGATTTGAAGGATGCCGGTGGCAACCCTTCTCCAATGATCCTCCTCACCGATCGCCCGTAACGTAAGGCCAGCTAATGAAGCTCAAGCATATTGTACTTGCACTGACACTGGCCTCCGGGTTGCTCGGTTGCCAGAGCCAATTCGAATTCTCCCCTGAAACTCAGTACGGTGCCCTGCGGCCCGATGCTAAAGAGAAAATGCAGGCTCTTCGGGGCAATACCTATGTGCGTGAGATTCGCACGGAGGATGCCGCCAGGCGTAAGCCGGTGTTCCTGAGCAAGAAGGGGATTCCCCTGCGCTCCGTCCTGGCTGAAACACTTCCGGGTTATTCAATTATCCCGCGCGGTAAGGTAAATCTGAATGACACTATCGACGTATCCGCTGACGGCATGCAGATGGCGGATTTCATCGAGTACATTGAGGGAACTCGTGATCTCGACATAAAGATCGAAGGTAACCGAATTTTTGTCAGCAATTACTCTACGCGTGAATGGAACTTGGCAGCTTTTGCCTCGACCCGTAACGTAAACAACGTGATTGCGTCTACTCAAACCCGCGGTGCCAAAGCGGGTGACAGTGAAGACAATACCAAGGAAACCGGCACGTCCACTGGCAACATCATTGGTTTCACCCTGTCTGAGGACGAGTGGACCAAAATCATGGAAGGTGCCAGAAAGATCATCGGTGCCGCCTCGGATAAAGGCGGCTCTACGCGCTCAATGGGTACTGCAGATAGTACGAGCGTTGGATCTGGAAGCCGCGGTAGCAACTCCCCCACTGGCCCATCGAACCAACAAAGTTCTGGGTTGAATTTCGACGTTCAACTCCCAGCTATGATTGGCGGCTTGGGTGACTCTGAGGAAGCACCTGCGTACATCGAGGGCATTCGGTCTGTAGGCATCGTTACTGCCGGCGGCAAGCCTTCAAAGATGAAGGTTCTTGATCGATATCTTAAGCGTGCAATCGAAGAGTCCACGAAGGTTGTGAACGTTCAGGTCGAGGCTTATGACGTCCTCCTGACAGATGGCAAGCAAAAGGGGATCGACTGGAATCTGTTGGTCAATTCTACGGTCAGCGGGAACCCCCTCGGCCTGAATTTCTTTAACACGTCTCCTAAGAGCGACGACCCTTTCTGGAACGTTCAAGGAACCTACACCTCCTCCAAGGTAACGGCATCGGCTCTGGTTAAATTCCTCGAGCAATACGGCCGTGTTGAGCTTAAAGATCAACCCAACATCACTGTCCGCAATGGCGTCCCAGCTCAAATCTACGCCGGTGAGGAACTGACCTACATCGTTGATGTTGAACAATCTCAGGATGAGAGCGGAAACGTAACAGTGACCCCTAAGCTTGGCCGACTGAAGGTTGGTGTAACGCTTAGCGTTACTGTCCGTGTTCTTGATAATGACCAGTTGCTTGTTGATGTCTGGCCTGTGATTTCCAACCTGAATGACCCGGACACAATCAACATCGGTGATTATTCGTTCAATACTCCGAGAGTGAATCTTAAAGAGTTCAGCACCCAGTTGATTACTTCCTCGGGCCAGTCAGTGCACCTTGGTGGTTTGATCACAAAGCGTATGAACGAAGCCATGCGCCAGTTGCCATGGCAGAACCTGGTGACCAAAGCGATTCTTAATCCGCTCACTCAAGGCATTAACAACTCTCTGGAGCGGCGTGAACTGGTTCTGGTCGTAACCCCAACATTGGTGCAAGGGGCGTTGTAATGGCAGAACTTCAGCTTGGGATACCGATCAAGATAGGTGGTGAAGAAGTCATCATCTTCCGTGACGCTATCGGTACCGATGCTTTGGCAACTGGCCGTGATGCTGAAGTATTCACGGTCATTGAGCATGCCGGCCCGGATGGTCGTCCACCAATCTATATTGATGAGAATGAGCTCGGCACGTTAAGGGAGGATTTTCCCGGCACAAACGTGTATGGCCTCTGGCAGCTCTTATTTGCAAACAACCTTGTGCCCTTGGGGCACGAGGTTGTTGTATTCCCTACCAGCGAAGCAGGTGGCGTATACCTGCAAATGCAGAATGGGACTGACTATGACAGTCCTGCAAATATCAAGCGATCCTCTGAGTATATCGACAACTACTCTGCGGACTTATATGGCTATGATCTGCTCGCAGCGCCAAGAATCCGCGTTGACATCACCGACCTGATCCTTCCATCGACGCCAGCGTTTACACGAGTTGAGCTCTTTTCCAAAAAGCAACACGAACGTACAAAGCGTTGGTATCTCGCTCTAGCGATTTGCATCGTTGCTGCTGTCGCCGCCGTTGGCTACAACTACACAATGTATGCGGTTTTCACGATGAATATGGCCGAATACACAACCAAAAAGAAGTTAAGCAGCGACTTGGATACGCGCGTCGCGGGCCTGTTGAAAGAACGGCTTCAGACCATACCAAATGATGGCGTCGTTATTTCGAGCATAGATCAGGTTCTTGCCTTCGATCCCAAGATATCTACGCCTACTGCTGCCGGGCACACAAATGGTTTTACAGCTGGGCATGTTTTTATGACGCGGCCTGATTTTGCAGTGGATCTTTCGGGAAAGATTCCAGGTGTTACATCAAAGTTGATGCCCCAAATGTCCTATCTCTTGACTGTATCTCCTGATGCACTGGAGGTAGCGTATTAATATTCAATCCTTCCGGAAAAGATTTGGGGCCAAGGGCAAAAACACCCGTGGTGAGCCTCTCTTCACCGGCGCCATGTACTTGGCGATGATTTCTGTAGTTTTCATCAGTCTCAAAGTGACGATGTCGCTGAGTGAAGACCGAAAGCTACCTAATGACTACAAGCAGATAGATCGTGTCAATAACGGGTTACAGAACGAAATTGATGCCATTAATAAGCTTCCGGTACTGCCGAAGCTTGAAAGCTCATGGAAAATGGCCAGTGCTACCGCTGCGATCCACAGAGTTTCTTTCAAAGCTCTGGATGATCAAGCCAAAAGTGAACAAGCCAATACTTATTCTGGGCCTCTCCGAAACTGGACGGCTCAAGTAAGCGGCTCGCCGCGGGCTGTACTTGGAGCCGTGAAAAAAATCCAATCTGAGGTTCCGACGTTCTTGTATGACTACACGATCTCAGGCGGAATCATGAAGTTAAACATCACTGTTGTAGGGACCTGAGATGAAATTCTTTCCTAACTTATTGGTAATGGCAGTGACTGCTGTTGTTGCATGTCCGATCTTCGCAGATGATGCTGACCAGGTACTTGACCGTCAGAAGACCCTCAGTGCAATGGAATACAAGCGCGACCTCTTGAAGATCCAAGCCGACATGGCTGAAACCTATAAGAAGATGTCCGATGCCAGTTTCATTGTTGATAATGAAGGTAATCCACTTGGGGTGGAAAGCATCCAGAAACTGGGCGTAGAGGTGCGCAAGCAGGGCCGAGTTTCCGAGGTCAACCCGTTCCAGAGTTCTGGCTCACCAATCGTCCCCAATGCGATGCCCTTCATGCTCGATCAGCCGACCATGAGCGGGGCCGTACCCAGCACGCCGAATTCCGCTTTTGGCAATCAGCAGCGTCTACAACAGGCACCCTTGCCGAATCAAGAGCGTCCAGAACCACAAAAGCAGCCGGCATCTGATGACGACGATAAGAAGATCCTTTCTCTCCAAGAAGTTCGCGGCGACTCAATCATTCTCAGAACCAATGACGGCGACCGGATCCTCCGTGTTGGTGAGAAGGTCTATGACCTCACTCTGACTCGCTTCTCAGTTGATAAAGCATATTTGAAGGGGCCTAAGGGAACCCAGGTAGTTTCAATTGACTGGACATCTTCCAAGCGCTATGCGGACGACTGACTATGAGCTCTGAAAACATACGATCTATTGAGCTTCAACAGAAGAAAATTCTCAATCTTCTAGTTTCCGAGGGGAAGATCACCAATTCACAGGCTCAGTCGTTACCGCCGTCTGAGTCCGTTGAGTCGATCATCCCAGACATTGCTCGGATGACGAATAACGAGGACGCATTAGTTGCTGCTGTAGCAACAGCATTGAGTCGTCCTGCATTTGTCGAGGTTGAAGAGGGGCGGAAAGCTGTCCTACCGGGCCCCTCTGAAAACTACTGCGTTTACGATGGCATTGTGTTTCTGACCAATCCTCTGGATCAGCGGTCCATTTCACGAGCTTTGGCTTGGGCCCGTCAGAAAAAGAACGAAGGGGAGCTGAAGACCGATAGCGAGCTTCGTGTTGGCGTCATTGGTGCAGCCAAACTAGACGGGTTACGCAACACCGTTATCGATGATGATGAAGTCATCACCGCAGATGGTGAACAAGCTAAACAGCTTGCTGCCAAGCGTATTGACGACATGATTCGTGAAGCTGCATCGAAGGACGCTACCGATATCCATCTGCAGCCCACGCAGGGTGATCGGGTTCAGGTGCGCTATCGCATCGATGGTGATCTTCGAACCCAAAGAACCTATTTAAACACCCTTCATGACTCTATCTGCCGGGTGGCGATTGAAACTCGAAGCAACCTGATTCTTGAAACAGGTACTCCCCAGGACGGCAAATTCAGCTTCGATTTGACGGGCAATAAAAAAATCAACCTACGGTTGAGCTCTTTGCCCGTCCAGCGCGGCTCTGATAAAGCGCTGAAGCTAGTGTTGCGTCTTCTCGGAAACAACACCCAGCTTTCTAGCCTTCCGCAGCTTGGCCTTTCGAAGCGCAACGAGGACATCTTGCGACGGCTAGGTAACCAGCCTAACGGTCTCATAGCTATGACCGGGCCGACTGGTTCTGGAAAAACAACCACGCTCAGCGCTGTGCTCGTTGATGCATATCGCAATAACCCTGATCGTAACTACCACACCATCGAAGAGCCGGTTGAAATTCAGCATGAGGGGATGTCGCATACTGAGTGCGGGAAACATCTGACTTTTGCTGACGCGCTTCGGGCCCTTTTGCGGCAAGACCCTGACGTTATTTACGTTGGTGAGATGCGTGATGAGGAGACGGCTGATCTGGGATTCAAGGCATCTCAAACTGGTCACTTGGTGCTAACTACCCTGCACACTAACAACGCCCACGAGTCGATCGGTCGACTTGAGCGAATGAACATCCCGCTGGACATAATCGCTTCCAACACCTCTGCGTTTGCAGCCCAACGGCTAGTACGCCGACTTTGCAGCGGTTGCAAGGTTGAGTACAGATTAAAAGATTCTGCGGCCCAGGCTTCGCTCTATGGTCTGAACCAGATATTCAATGGGGACACCGATGTCTGCCTCTATCGCGCCAACCCCAAGGGTTGTGAGAAGTGCGGGCATGAATCGGGTGGCATGAAAGGCAGGGCTGGCATCTTGGAAATCCTTGAGTTCACGCCTGATATCCAGGAAGCAATCCTGGCTGGCGTGCCGCCTAACACCATGCGCAGGAACGCAATTGCGGACGGCTCCTTCCTCGATCTCTGGGACGATGGTTTGCGTCTGGTCAAGGCCGGCATCACCAGCTTCGAAGAGCTCGAAAAGCATCTGCGTCCTTATTTGACTGACCGCCTAAGTGCAGGCCGGGCAAGTCAGCATGGGGCCAAGGGCTTGTCACATCCGGCCGGGCAACAAACACCTTCGCATCTTCGAATTCAGCCACAGCTCTGACCTTTACTGAGTGGCGACACCTATGGAATTTGGGAAGGGTGTTTTGGATAGCGTGTCCCCACAACATCCAAGACAATCTTGCAGTGCAGATATCTCCCGGAAAACAGGGCGATGGATGGCATTCGGATGGGGGATTTCGATTCACCCCTGTCCTGCATGAGGTCTTTAGCTCTGTCATGGACGGCCGCCTCGGCGGTACCAGTAGCACCTAGCAGCAGATTCAGCTCACATCATCTGCGTTTACAAACAGTCATGAAAACCGAGGCAACTCCGAGATGAAACACCAACACCGAGTTTCAAACCAAGCGCTGAAAGTTCAGAAGGGCTTCACCCTTCTGGAAATCGTAATCGCAATCGCCATCCTGGCCATGCTGGCTGCGTACATTCTGCCTGGCTTGCTCCAGAACAAGGAAGACGCCAAGTACAGCACCGCGCTGACACAGCTCGAGAAAGACTTCCCGTCCGCCATTACGCGTCAGGTATCCCGTACCAATACCTGCTCCAGCACCTCGATCACCAAACAGCTGCTGCTCGCGCGTGGCCTGCCGACCACCACCGTATGGAACACTGACTGGAGTGTCGCTGGTGTGACCTCGAACACCGTCACCATCAACTACACCATCGATTCAACGGATGCCAAAACCGCTTCTGATATGGCAACCGCCCTTTCCTCGAATAACAACGTGCAGTCGGCAACTGCCTCTGGTAACACCCGGATCGCTGTCACTTACCGCTGCAACTGATCGGGAAATGAGATAATGGCTTACTGGCAGATTCGCTACATCGGAGAGTCCGGCTCCATCGAAACTTCTTCGTCAATCAAAGCAGAGAGTCGCGAGCAAGCCATTACTCTCTCCGGTCGCCCCCCGGCCTTCATCCAGCAAGTAAAGATTGATCACCTGGGTGCTGTAAAGGCTACGTTTGAGAAACGATTCCAACTTGTTGAACAGGTTCTGATTCTCTCTGCAATTGGTTCAAAGCTGGCGAGCGGTAAAACAATCGGCAAGGCAATCAAGGAGTCGGTCGATCATGAGCGTCTTGGCATTACCTACGCCGAGCTAGATCAGTGCGAAACCCCCAAAGAATATTTTACCAAGCTGCGGTTTGATGAAACCGCAATCTTGGTTGCGGACGCCGGCGAGAAGGCAGGAAAGCTATCCGAATCGCTCTTCAGAGCTTCAAAAGCTATTCAGGAGCGGATTAACGCCAAGAAAGAATTCGGTAAGGCCATGCAGCAAGGCCTCCTCTATACGGTCCTGGGATGCTTGTTCATGATTGGTATCCCGCTATGGGCTGGCGGCACAATGCACGACTTCATTGAGGTTCAACGCATTCCGCTTAAACTCAACAGCATGAGTAAAATGATCATGTTTCTGTACATGGTCTACACCCAGTATTTTGTCTTCTTGATTGCTGCAGTCGCCGCTACCTATGTATTCCGGGAGAAAATCTGGGACAACATTCGTACGCTGCCGATCTTTTCATTCATCAACGACCGGATGAAGATCTCCCGAGGACTCGATTTTGTAACCTCTTACCAGCTGTTACTGGGTAGCGGTTTCAACAACCTTCAGAGCTTTCGGTTTCTCGCAGTGCGATCGAAGGGGCTTAGCCATCGCCTTTACCTAGAGGCGGCTGACCGGTTGACTGAAGGCCGTCAGCTCTCTGATGTGTTTGACAGTCCGGAATGGCCCACGATTGTCCATCAAAACTTGCAGGGATTCGAGGAACAGGGCCCCAGCGGCCGGGATATGATCCTCTCGAATCTCAACGAAGCCTTGCGTGCCTATTACCTCGAGTATTCCTCACGTGTCAGTAGAGCGGCTTCGATGCTCGGTTTTGCAATGATGATTCTCACCATCATGATGTTCGCAATCGGGTTCTACATGCCGATTGTAAACCTCAACTCAGCGTTGAAACAGATGTGAGATCTCGCGATGCCCAAGCGGGCTTCACTCTTTTGGAGATCATTTTCGTGCTGGCTATCATGGCAATCCTCAGCACTGCGATCTTGCCCCCAGTACTTGAGCGGATCACCGAGGCAAAGGTAGAGGGGTCTATCGGGCAAGCTCAAATGATTTTGCAGATTTGCGAGATCGCTAGAACGAAAGTTCTGGCTACATCTGTAGATGCCCGGGGCCGATACACCCATACCTATGGCTCTCTAGATAACTGGGCATCGACCACGGTGCTTCAGTCGAAGCTGACCACCAACTACGACCTGGCTACAAAAAATGCCCTTGGTTCCCAGATCCTGGTGAAGTTCGACGCGGCCAGGTGCTACGTGGCAGTTGACCTACCGTTCCTACAGAGCGACTACGGTGGCTATTCAACCGAAACTGTAGGTGGGAAGACTCGGGTGATAGTCACCACGCGAATCAAGAATTCCTCATACCCATCTTGGGTTGTCAATCAGAAACGGATTTTGCACGATGAAGAAACACGCTGATCGCAGTAGAATCAAAGCTCAGGCGGGCTTCACACTCATCGAGCTGTCAGTAGTTTTGTCAATTCTCGCGCTTATGGCTGTGTTTACGGTTCCTAAGCTTATGGAGTCGATCAACGAGAGGCGCGTCAGCTTGACTATTCAAGAGACGCAAACTTTCTTGGATGCTGTGCGCACATATCGAATGAAGAATGGGGTCTGGCCGGCCAGTCCAAGCTGCACAGACGCCCAGATCGTGCTTCAAGGTACGGCCCCACCGATGCTCGCGGGAGTTGCCAACAAGAACAAATTCAACTCAGCCATTAACACCTCTTGCACCGTTTACACCTTCAGCATTTCTCAAAACATTATTGCGGACTGGGATGGGGATGTTGCGAACGGTTTGCCTGCGACCACTATCACAAATACGTCAAGCCATACTGTTAGGACAACTATTGGTGTCCCAGGTACAGAGCCGGCCCTTGATTCGAAATTGAGTCGCATCGCAACTGGTGATCCCGAAGACAACAGAATGAAAACTGCTCTCCTGATGGGGCAGCAAACCATTGCAGAAGGTGGTGATATTCAGCTTTCCAAGGTCAACCCTAAGGTTACCGCTTTGAATGGGGAGCTAGAGCTTGCATCCGGCTCGGGAAGCGTAAGCATCGCGACTAACAATATTCTGACAGTTGACAATATTAAGATTAGGTCGAGGAATAACGCTCTCCTTTCGGATCTGCTACCGAACTATGTTCAGAAAGGCACATACCTTGTCAGACATGGCTGGGGCGTTATAAAGCCGACTTGCTCGAATGGAGGTCTCCCTAGGGCTTCGTTACGGCCTGGCATGATGTCTGGTGGTTACGACCCTGGTGTCACTGGTAGCGGTATTTTCGGGTTCGTGTACCGGCTTATCGACAACGGAAGCATGTGGGTTGTCCAGACGGATATCTGGGGGACCGCGGAAGAGCGGAACAAGCTGGACTCGCTCGTAGACGTGTACTGCTATTACCCCTAAGCCTCACAAGAGGCGTTCGCCACTATAGGTTAACTGATAAGTGCCGTACTCAGTCATCATCGCCAAGCCCACAAAGGACTGCAATGCAGATTGCACTTACTGTTCTGCGCCTCCCGACGGCAATGCAGGGTGGACCTTCGACGATTTCCGGAAGATGTTCGATCGGCTTGTTGATTCCTTCACCCCTAACGTGCAGTGGATCTGGCACGGCGGGGAGCCGATGCTCATGAAGCCTGAGTTCTACATCAAGTGTGCTGAATACGCTCGGGCGCGCCACCCTGGTGTGAAGTTTGCTATTCAGACCAACCTTCTGGCCTACAAGTCCTCGCGCTGGAAAGATGTCTTTGAAGACGTCTTTGAAGGTCGTATCTCAACCAGTTATGACCCTTATAAGCGCTACCGCACTGTTAAGGGGTCGGCTGACACATACGACAGATTGTTCTGGCGCGCTATGGATGCGGCGATTGGCGATGGGTTTCGTCCACTTGTCATCGGTGTGTATGACGAAGGTGCTGCCCCGGCTGCAATGGAGATGTATGACCGAGCTAAGGCCTATGGTGTATACGGCTTCGACATTCGATTCAACTACGCGTATCCGGCCGGTCGGGTCAGAGATTCTGGCATGCTGATAAAACCAAACACGTATGGTCAGATGCTGGTAGATCTGTACGATCGCTGGGTCAAGGATCTGCCTATTTTCAACATCACGCCTCTGGATCAGATGCTCCAGAAGGTTGCTGGTTACCGAAGCACTCTGTGCCCTTGGACGAAGTCTTGCGGCGGTAAGTTTTTAACCATCGATCCAGACGGTTCAGTATTCAATTGCAGTGAGTTCAGTGACCTTGGTGATGAGCGCTACCGATTTGGCAATATTCTGACGGGTGAGGTCCAAGGTTCCACTCCTGTAGAGGTAAAATTCTACCCGCCGGCCGAGATCGTTTCTGCCTTAGCTGCGTCGCCTGCGTCCAAAGAGATTATGCGGCGTCAAATAAAGTTTCCGGTCGACTGCCGGTCTTGTGATCATTTCATCGAATGTGAAGGTGGTTGCGCCCGAGATTCGGTTTTGTTTGAGCGCGGCATGGGTGGCAAGTTTGGATACTGTGAGAGCTGGAAAATGGTTTTCACCAGGCTCAAGGAATCAGTGGCAAGCGGCGAGGCTGATAAGCTGCTTTTGAAGCTTGGCATCACCCCTGCGGATGCTCACTCGCGCATTTCAGACCTGAGCAAGGTGTCCTGATGCTCCAGGTCTACTTGAAGCCAACAAATTACTGCAATGTTGGGTGTGATTTCTGTTACCTGCCTGATGAAGTCAGGTCCAATAAGAAACGAATGACAACGGAGACGTTGGAGCACTCGCTGCAGCTGATCCGGGATCTTGCTGCACGAGAGGGGCACGACCGTGTATCGATCCTCTACCATGGTGGCGAGCCTCTTACTCTGGCCTCAGAAGTATTGTTCGAATTCTCTGATGCCGTGCGTCAGGGGCTTGTTGGGCTTGAAGTACAAGAATCTATCCAAACCTCATTGATCCCTCTGCGCCCGGGCCACATTGCTTTTTTGCGTGAGCGTTGCGGCGCCTTCATTGGCTCCTCCATCGACTTTTCTGGCCGAACTATCAATGGTTCTAGCAGCCGGTACGTAGACCTTTGGATGGATAAGGTTCAGTTGGCCCGGGACAATGGCCTCGAGGTTGGACCTGTCATGGTGCCGACCCGCGGCGAGCTAGGCAGGGCGCCCGAGATCTACGCATGGTTCAAGAGCAATGGTTTCAAACATTTCAACATCGAACGCTACAACAGCCAAGGCGGTGATGAGAATCGCCCTGATAACCGTGAGCACGCAACATTTCTCCGTGATTTATTCGACATCTCGATGGCTGACCTACGTCAGTTCGGCTCGTGCGTTACCAACAATGCTGTGGGTGCCTCGATAGCCGGTGTATTGAACGGGCAGCCAGGAGAGCGTTGGGGCGGGACTTGCCAGCGTGACTTTCTTGTAATAAATCCGGACGGCTCTCTCAACTCATGTCCTGACAGGATGGAGTATGAAGTCGACGCCTGGCCTAAGGCCTCTGATGGTATCGATGCATTTCAGTCTAGCCCTGCGCGCAAGGGTTGGATCAGAGTCCAGCATATCGAGCACGTCGAAAACCACTGCCGAAAATGCGAGTTCCGGAGCTGGTGCAAGTCCGGCTGCCCGATCACTGCGCATCAGGTGCATTCAGGACTGGGTGAGTGCGCTGGATATCGATCGCACTTAAACCATGTCCAGGATTTTCTGAGCTCGGCGGATGGAGTCCGGCTGGCTTCTTCATATCTAGCGGCAGCTGGAATATACGGGTACGACCCCTACACCTACGGCATAGAGCGTATTCAGTGAGCATCGGCGCACCTGATTTCGATCACATGGTTTACGTGCGACTGATCGAGGCCTGCAACCTACATTGCGAGCACTGCTTTATCCCAAACAATCCAAAGCGGATGAGTTGGGCGCAGATTGAAGCAATTCCGGCTAAGGTCAAAACCTTCGCTGTTCCAGGTAGCACCATCCTGTTTCAAATGCATGGCGGGGAGCCAACTCTCGTAGGTGTCGAGTTGATGCGTAAAGTTGTTGTATACCTGCGATCGAATCTTGAGGGATTCAAGGTCGTGTTCTCACTGCAAACAAATCTGATGAACTTCGACCTCAGGTGGGCCGACCTCTACAGAGATTTTTTTGACGGCGTTGTAGGCGTTTCTTGGGATCCGGTTATTCGTCGTACCAAGGCCAGCAAGCCTGGGTCCAATGTAGATTTCGAGGAGCGGTTCTGGCGAAATATGGAATCCCTGCAGAGCGCTGGGCTTGAGCCGTACATGGTGATTACAACCACCAAGATCCTGATGCAACGGTTCAGAAACCCCTCAGACCTAATCGACTACCTTCGCTCGAAAGGAATCCGTCACGTTCACTTTGAGAGGCTGACTAGGACCGGATATGCAATCACCAATTGGGATCGTATCGGTGTGACCAACCGCCAATACAGTCTTTGGATCGCCCGGTTCGCTATGGCTTATTCTCGGTATATCGCGACTCCTCGAGATCACTACCAGGATATTCACATATCCCCACTAGACGGCTTGACTGAAAGCGTCCGGAGGCTTCGCAGTGGGCAGCGTGGAGGCTATGGATGCTTGTCTGGCGCTTGTGATACCCGGTTCCACACCTTTGACGATGGCGGCTACTACAAAGCTTGTACTGCACTCACATCCGAATCAAATAACCGTAACGCCATAGGCAGATCTGATGCCCAGCCGACTCGACTAGTTGAGATGCGCGAGGATCGCCAGATTGACTGTTATAGCTGTCAATTCAAGCCAATCTGCAGTTCAGGCTGCATGGCGACACCAAAAACGGATGAGAGCGGAGAGTGTGCCGGTGGGTTTACCGCGTTCAAGCTCATCAACGAGCAAATGGCTTTGGCTGAGCAGCCATCGCTGATTGCAGTCGCGGGATAGAACCCCTTGGGATCTTGAATAATTCGGTAGTGTCGTTTTGGCTTCGTGATTGGGAAACCTGAATGTACTATCCCGATGTACTCCCACGTCCACCATTAGCTTGGTGAGCTGGGCGAGACTTCTGGTCGGGAATGGTCAGGACCTCTGAAGTATTGCTACATCCAAGTCCGGTTCCATCGGCAATGGGTGAGTAGTCGGTGCCGTATGGGCCGCGTTGATAATCTGGAGAGAAGGCGAATAATGAGTAAATTTACTCCCAACAGGGTGCTGGCTACTTTGGCCGTGAGCGCGATCGCGGTAGCGGCGTTCAACAGCGTTGAAACCAGATTCACAATCAACGAGACCCAGGCCGAACTGGAAGCTGACCACAACGTCGCCCAGATGCGGAAGCTGCTCGAAATGAACCCGATCAAGCCAATGGTAGAGCGGCATGCTGACACTCTGAACAGCGTCGTTAAGCACGAGGCCGTCCCGCGGATCAACAACATGCTTCTGGCCGCTACAGCAACCGCCAAGGACATGGACTCCACGAACGTCGGCAATTGGGGCTATTGCCATAGTGCATGCCATGGCGCATGTCACGGTGCATGTCACGGTGCACGAGGCTGGCGCTAAGGCAATATGAACATGACCCCCCCTGAATCGACCCAAACTGATGACGCAGCTGCCCTGACGGGCTCTCATTTGCCGGAGTCTGCAACCACTGTGGCTGACAATGTAGACATACCCACCCAGGTCAGCGACGACCAGGTTGACGAATCGATACCCGAAGAATTTCGGTACAACCTTGTGTTCAACAAGAAGGTGTCTGAGCTTCGTGCGCTGTTCGAGGAGCAGCATCGTCAGATCCGGGAGGAGGGTGCTGAAAAGCCAAAACGCGACGTTGCTTATCAATCTGTGATCTGTGACGAGCAGTTGAATCAGATTCCACTTGACGCCCGCTCCATTGGCCTGCTTGTTCAAGCTGATGACCAAAACCCTGCAATGCTGAGCGAAAACTTTGAGTTCAGCCTTATCCTCGCTATGGGATCGTCATCGCCTGGCACAATTGATGTGCCTTTTGACACGTCGGTGGATACGCGTGAAATCCTCTACCAGGCTGAGTCTGCTGGTTTTGGGGTTAATCTACTTCCCCCGGCGAACGCTACGGTTATTAATGCCGAGGTTGAGGCATATTGTGACCTCATTCGTGATTACGGTCGGATCTCGTTGCATGGCCAGAGCTGCAATATCCGGGTGTCGCCGATCGATGGTTACATGGAGTACCTGCTGTACGCAGAGCTTGGCTACAAACCAAAGGTCATCTCCACCGACGAGATGATGAACTTGCTCTACACCGATACCATGCCCGAAGTCGTTATGGATCATGTTAAAGCGTGCATCGCGGAGGTCGTGATTGAAGTCCTAGGCCCGGACTTCATGAAAGACCTCGTTGTAAACACTGTAAAAGCCCTGCACCTGAAGGATTTACAGTTCATGGAAGCTCGGGCCAGTATCCTTGAAGCTGAGTTGGATACCCGCACTCCGTTTCCAAACATGATTCGCATCCTGGCTGAGGCTACGGGGCTTCGCGGTGCCGACGCGGCCGGATTACTGTTCGAGCTTAAGAACGCAATCCACACAGTGCTCGATAAGTACCTACCATCTGACCCAGTAGTAGAACCAGAGCCCGAAAATTCCACCGCCTCCAGTGCTGAAGTTAAGAATGCAGATGGAGTTCAGCAGGTCGACCCAGAGGAAAAAGTACCTGCAGAGGATTCAGGTATGCGCGTTCGAGCTCCTAATACCAAGCAAGCGGATTTGGCCAAAGCTTTGTGCCTGATGGCTAGTTCTGTTGCTGGAGGCCCTGACGCTCTCAAAGCTGTTTGGGCTTCCATCGAGTCTGCGACTCAGCTCGATCAGCGGATCAACCTTGACCGTGAAACCACCCTCCCAAGTTTGGCTGCAGGTCGTGTAGCTGATGCTCTTGGTGTTGCACCAAAGGTCGCTGCCTTGGCTGCAGGTGAGCTTGCGACACTTCTTCAGGTTGTTCTCGAAGCTGGCGGTGCTATAGAGCCGCCACCACCACCTGCCACGCCCAAGCCCACCCCACCCAGTGGCTTGATCGCTGTCGGTTAAGTCCCGGCTGGCAGCAGTAAGCTGCCAGCCTATGAGGCATGCATGCGCTCAGAAGCTATCGGATTCATCAACGTAACCCGACAGTGCAATGTTGACTGCAAGCGGTGCTATCTCACTGAGGAGCACCGGGCCATTAAAGAGCGGTTGCCGGTCGCCACACTCCAGCAATTCCTCCAGTCATCATTTTGGGCAGACCGAGACTGCACCCTCATTTGGGAGGGTGGCGAGCCTTCAGTGATTGGGCCGCAGGCGATGCAACTTTTAGTTGATACAGCCCGTCGCCTGCTGCCAAGCGCAAGGCAGACCATGGTTACAAACTGCTTTTCAGTGCCAGACTGGCTATTGGCAATGGTTCATGAAGAGTTTGATGGGCTGGTCGAAACTACCTATGCACTTGGCAACAAATTCAACCTGGCCGGATCTGAAGTCATCTATCAGGAACGGTTTCTTTCCGGCCTCAACAAGTTCTGGTCCGCTGGGGTCCCTTGCGTTGTCAACGTTGAGCTCAATGCAGAGACGGTTCAGGCTGGAGCGGATGCCCTTGTGGATGTCATGCTTCAAAGTGAATGCAAGGTATGGGAGTTCGACATTTCTGTCGACTTCGCTTCATTCTTGAAGACACCCGTATATCACCCCGCCAGTACGCCGGCATTACCGCTCACTGTTCCATACCAGAAAGCCTGGTCATTCCTCGCAGATCTAAGGGAGCGGCATTATGCACGGCTGACTCGGGCCGGCATCACAATTGGTGTGTTCGAGCAGAATCCTGATGCGGGCAACCTTCAGTTCAATGTGCTTTCCGAGGATCGGTTCCTAACCCTGAATCCAGACGGCACAGTCACTACCAACCCGCTGTACTCTGACCTCGAAGGCACCATACTCGGTGATCTGCACGTTAGTTCGCTCGACTCCATGATTATTTCACGAAACCGGCTATCCCGAATTTCCCATGAGCGCAGAAGAATTAGGGCTTGTCACGGGTGTGAGCATGTCAGCTATTGCGGTGGCGGACCGGCGCATGTGCCTGTTTTTGATGGCTCGGGCGAGTGTGCCGGCGGACTCAGCATCTGGAATTCTTCGTTGAGGATGCAAAGTGCATAAGGCGTCTCGTGTAAACCAAGCAAACATCAGCATCACCGCGACCAGGTGGTGTAACCGGCGCTGCACCCACTGTTATATCGACCCAGCTGAGCTGGGAAATCCGACGCAAATGGACGAGGCTGTATTCAGATCTGTCTTTGACAGTGTTGCTCAGCTCGTTGCGTTGGATACTGGTCTAGAGGAAGTGGAGTGGGAGTTGATCGGGGGGGAGATTACAAAGCTCCCCGTTGCATACTGGGAGCGAAACCTTCCCTATGCTTTGAATAAGTGCCGTGAATTCAATGCTGGCTTCAAAACGCCAGGATCTATCAATGTCCTGACGAATCTGATATTTGCCAACGATAAGCATCGGAGCGAGTACGTCGACCTGTTCAACACCTATGGTGACTGGCCAGAGATGGCGATCTATACATCCTGGGAACCCGACACAAATCGTTTTGGCAAAAACATGAAGCTCATGGGGCCCTGGGCTGAAACTGTGCGCGCGATCAAAGCCAAGCAGAAGATTCTCGATGTGATTCTTACGAAGACCACCGTGGCGATGGGTCCAGATTACTTACTAGAAACGTTTCTGCCGCTCGGCATAACCGACTTCAGCATCAAGATGATAAGCCCTTACGGCTCGGGGAGGGCTTTTTGGCAGCCAAATATGGTGTCTTTCAAGGAGATGAGTGACTACCTATGTCGACTCTTTGATATTGCGCCACCCGGAATCACCTTCACCCCCGCCGATGAAATGTCAGGAGCCGTTTTCCGCGGAACAAGCTATCAGTGCATCGGCAATTTTCGATACGATTTAGCTGTGGAGCCTGACGGGTTGACTACATTCAACGCTAATCAAACGACAGCTGAAGCAGCCCTTGGCGAGCGTAAGATTTATGTTGGTGATGATGATTGGGCTTACCGGGTCCTTGCAGACAACACTCAAGAGCTAGATAACAAGCTATCTAAGTACCACAGCTATTGTTTCCAATGTGAATTCCACTCTGCGTGTGCTGGCGGCTGGTACCACTACAGGGTAGCCGAGCCAGCCGATGTCCGGCCATGGGATAAAGGAGATTGTCCAGGCTACAAGCAGTTATGGACAAAGGTTAAGGATCGACACGGTTCGTTTGATCCTGTGCAGGCCAGGCATAGCTCGGAAATGCAATCGATGATGATGAGCGCTAAGGCTCAGCCCCCTTCTGAAGTCTTCCATGAGGAGGCGGTAGGGGTTGCAGGGACATTCTCAGATTGGCTGAAGCAAACCCGCGGAGCAAAAGTAAACGTGCGTGCATCGAGCAGTTTCGATAAGCCGTTGATCCAGCGACTGTGGGCTTATCAAGGTGTAGGGACGGCCACGATGATCCAGCAGGCTGAGATACACCTGCTAACAGCTACGGAGCAGCGCGTGCTCTTCGAGCACCTGGTGTATCAAGATCTATCCGCGGTTTCGGTACCTTCAGAGGCTTTATGGAGTTGGGTTGACGCCAATGGCGGTGATCCATTGGCCGACCTGCTTGCAAGAGCTGAGGTTGACCTAGAGTCTAGCGGGCTGTGCCACACAGACATATTGGTGGCCGGACACAATACCGAACTTGTCCGCTGGGTGCTCAAGTACCCGCGCCTTTCGCATTCTGGCGAGTCGAATAATGAGCGGCACCCACTCGTACAGCAGCTCGCGCACCACCTTCAGCTTGAAGCACGAGCCAAAGACAGAATTGCAAGGCGTCGGCATAACCTTAGCTGAACCTAGACCGCTTTAATGGAGCGGTTTTTTTTTGCAGAACGGCCGAAATGGGGCAGTCCCCTCCCACTATTAGGGTATGAATATCCAACCCTTCGCCCTTCCGCGTAACCGCTCAATTGAGATGATGTCGACGACCATATCGACCAACCTCAATTGCAATCTGGCGTGCCAACACTGTTACATCCAGCCAGAGCTGCTCCGACGTAAAGAGTACATCGACGAAGCGACCTTTCGGCGGGCGGTGGAGGTCATCATTGAAGCCTTCCATCTAGATCAGTCCGTTACCTACCTACACCTGGACGTACTTGGGGGGGAAGCCACCCTCATGCCTTTTGAGTTCTGGCAGCGAAACCTCCCTTGGGTGCTTGGCCAGATTGATGAGATGAACAGGATTGGTATTCAGACAGAATTCACCTTTTGTTCAAATCTGATGTGGAAGGACGATCGGTATCTAGGTCTCCTTCGTGAGTTCAAGGGGCACCCCGCAATGGATATTGCGATCCCCTTTGAGGGACCTGAGAGTGGGCGGTTCGGAAGAGGCATGGCCATCCTGCCTAAGTACCTCAAGCGTATAGAAGCCTTGGGCGACTGCAACATGCTCAACCTGGTGCTTGTAATGGGGCAGGGTCTAATTGATCTTGGGCCTGAGTACATCATCGAAACGTTCGTGAAGCGGGGCGTTACCGACGCAACCTGCGACATGATTTTTCCATGGGGTTCAGGGAAGGCGTATTTCGATCGAGCCCAACCTCAGTACCAGGACGTTGCCGAGTACATTTCGACACTGGCTCGGCTGGGCAAGCAATATGGATTGACGGTCGATCACCTGGACGACATGAAAAAGTCGTTACGTACGCTGTCACGGTCCCAGAACACGCTTAACGATGCTTACGAGTTCCACTGGGACCAGAGAGGGGAGCTTTCGCTCAATCCCAATCAGACCGGCACAGAGGCGCTCAAGCCCTACATAAATCTAAATGCGCACGATGCGAATGCTGCACTGAAAGTTGTTTGGGGTAACAACAGTGAGCTCGATAACAAGCTCAGCTACGAGCACGACTTCTGCCGTGACTGCCAATACCTGCAGGCGTGTAATTCCGGGTGGTATCCACACAAGGATTTACCGCCTGAAACCGTTCGGTCGTTCATGCAGAGTTCAGATGACAGCTTCAGCTGCCCAGGTTTTTTCCAGCTTTGGGAGTCACAGGCGAGTGAGAATTTTGATCCGTTAGGTGTAAGCAAGTACGCCAACGTCCGCCGTATTAAGCGAGCTCAACTCAGGAAGCAAGCTGTTGCGGATAACTCTGCTCCGCTGCGCGAGGCTGACTACACGTGCGATTACGAAGGTTATTTCGAGGCCGTGAAGGGGGCGACTCGAGTCCTACTGGAACCGATTGATATGTTCGGCTGCACCCCCCGCCAGCGCTTGTGGTTCTACGATCGCCTGCAGAAACAGATCCTCCTGCCGGACGGCAGCCTGGATGGTTTCGATGAGCGCTATTCGATTCTGGCTCACCATCTGGCAGGTAATTACCACTCGATTGCATTCAGTGACGAGCTGGTATGGGCGGCACTCAGGTCAGGTCCCACGACGCCATTGTCCCGCTATGTCATCGACGCTCTATCACTCTCTTCGTGGGCAGAACTTCCTATTGACGTCTTGGGCGGTAGCACCCGGCAAAGCTCCGGCCTAGAGGTTTCCCATAAGTTCGAGGATCTGCTCATTTGGGCCCTGTTCCGACGTCCACCGCCTGACATTCTTGCCTTGGCCTTCGCTCGGCGGCCGGCGGTGATAACTGAAGAGTCAGCCAGTTTCCTTCGTCGAATTTCAACAGTCGCAAGAGCGATTGGCGGTCGTGAACTCGGCATTGATCACAACGAACCTTCGCTAGACGGTGCCGCATGAATCGAATTTGGCTGTTGTTGCTCATTGGTGTCAGTGCTCAGGCACAGGCATTCCCAGTGATTTTGGGTGGAGCTGGTGCCCTGGCTCTGGGTGCGGGATTCCTCCCACTTCTGGGAATTGGTCTTGCCTTATATTTCGGCGTCAAGCTCTGGAAGCTCCCCCGACTTGCCCTGATTATTTGTTCCCTGGCTGGATTTTTCATTTGCGCGATCGTCTGCATCCAGTGGGCTGACGCGAATCGTGAAGCGATCCTTGCTAACACACAGAGCCTTGGAGCCCCCTCACAGCGCACTACTGACATCCCATACCCTTATGTAAGTGATGCTGCCCAAGCATTATCAGGGTCGCGCATTACCGCAGATGACTTCTACAAAGGGGTCTCTAATCGCAAGATTCGTGTCATCCGCGTCGACCTTGGCCCTCAGCTATTCAAGGATTTCGGGTTTGGAGCGACTGCGACGCAGATCCACAATAATCCTGAGCCACTGCTAGGGATAGCTAAGAAGGGAAACCAACAAGTGGTCCTGGTCGATGAGAGGGGGACTACAGCAGCTGCGATAGCTGAGGATCTGAATGAGAGATTCGGCGTTCACATACAATTTTTGGAGGGCGGCGCCAATGCTCTCAATGACTATGCGTGGGATCACTTGGCTAAGCTCGGTGATGATCATGCGGTGTTGCCAGCAGACATTCCATCGTTCAAGGAGCAGCGGAACCCAACCATCATCAGTACGACCAATCCCGATGAGTTTTTGAACTATGGCTGGCTGCATGGGCTGACGGTGACCCTTCCTGTGTTCTTGTCAGGGGCTGATGCTATTGCCGAAGCCCTTCATGGCAAGACCGTTCTCATCACTGCGGCTGAAAGTCATTACTCGGGTGATACCTGGATTTTGCTCGATATGCTTCGAGCTAGGGGTGTCGATGCCTACTTCATGCAGCCAACCCGAGAAGAGTTGCTGATCAAGCCAGCATACTTCAAGGCTTACAAAAACGCAGATCGATACTTCGGAGCAGCCCAATCGTTCGACTACGTGTTGGGTTACCAAGACGTTCGATTCCTAGACTTCCAGTCTGCTGATGATTGGGCCAGAACAAAGAACCAGTTACCACGCACTGACCATATCGACATGGAAATCGTGGCCAAAGGTGGGCTTACTCAAGCTATTGCCGGGCTGGATCAAAGCAAAGCTTACGTTGGGCTGGCATACGATCGAAGGACTTTTTATCACTCCATCCTTGCGGGCGAAATCCTGTCGGCAGGCGGAGTTAGATGGCTCGGTATCAACACAGAGCCCGGCCTCTTCAATCGAGCGGTGCTTACTGACGACGATCTCATCGACCCGGAAGCGGCGATGTACGCAAGTATCGAGGGCAGAAGCATCCGAGCTATTGGAAGCGTGTTCGGTTTGGTTCCTGGATCAGCTGCATGGGTTGTTTTCTTGAACCTGGCCATCAGTTTTATTGGTGCATTCTTAGCTGCCCGCCCACGACATCCGGCCATGAAGGTCGCCGTAGCTCTCGTTGGTACAGTGGCCACTTACATTCTCTGGCTCGCGTATCTTGAGACAACGCCGGTTTGGGCTAGCGATGATCTCATTTCAATCTCGCAAATATTGGGTGCCTTGTCAGGCTGGATTGCAGCCAAGCACTTTCTTGCCCGCCGGCAGTTCAAAACTGACGCTGTCATTGATGTTCTACCCGCGAAAATTGGTCTTCTGCAGCGGGCTGCGGAGCTTGGCTACAACGTGCAGAAGGGGTACGTGGTTTCAAACGTTGACCTCGACAGGTTTCCGCACTGGGTAACTTCAGCGCGTGTACTGGTTCGATCCGCAGCTTCCTCAGAGAGTTCGTCTGCTCAAACAATCGGGGTGTTCGAGTCGATACCTGCCCAGGGCAAGGCTGAGGTAAAGGCAGCACTGAAGACTGTTCATGCGCAGATCACTGCCGCCGGCGAAGTCCCTTTTTCACTTATCCAGACATTTATCACCGCGAGAATGTTCGGTGTAGCAATGTTTGGCACTGCTGGTGACGGTCATCTGTTCATCTGTGAAGGGGGGGTGGGCGACGCTGCTACTGCCGGCACAGGGAAGACAGAGCGTGTAGCGATACCTATCTGGAAAACTTCTGGCTTGTCGAATGACACGAAAAAGGTTCGCTCAGCACTTCTAAATCTGCACCGGGATATGGGGGCAACTTCGATTGAGTGGGCGGTGTCGGCAAATGGAGTTCTCACGATCCTCCAGGTCAGTACAGATACCCTTGGGCGACCCGGTCTTTCAAAACTGTTGAAAGGCACCAGCGGGTATGGCCGTACATCATCTAGGTTCGTTGCACTACCAGTAGACCATGGAAGCTCCGTAGGTGCCGCGGTGGTGGCCGCTATGGCGGCACCTGGTGATCAGTTCTCGGTTGGGGGAGTGCGTCTAGCTCGGGTTCGCAGTTTCGTAAGTGCTCGGGCACTTCAGCTGGCCGATATCACCTCGGTACTTGGGTCCCTGCCTCGATCTGCATTCTCCCGCGTCCCAGGAGCTCTCCTGTTGAAGGCTTTTGAATTGGCTGACAGAAAGCGTGATAGCGATCGCCGGACCCGCCAAATCTCGCTTGGCGGTCCTGATCGCGCATTGGCCGAAGCTATTGCATGTGAGCTTGCTGTCGTCTCTCGCCTTTACGGCCGCTTTAGTCGAATAGCCACGACCGCGATCGAGCTGAAGATTGAATCCCCAAGTCAGGGATTTGAACGGGCCTTGACCTCCACTTTGATCGGGCATGAGGCCAGCAAGTTCAGCCCAGACGAGACTGTAGAAATGGCATCAGTGGCAGGGTATGCAGGTGTTACCTCATACGCTCCGTTTGCCGAACCTTGCTTAGACGCTGAGCTGGTATCAAGCGTTATACAGGTAGTGGATTCCCCTCTTGCCTGGATGAAGGACAAATGCGCAGTAATGATGATGGTTGAACTTGGAAGGCTGAGTCCTGCAATTGATGAACTTTGCCGGCGCGGGGTCGCCGACCTTCTGCTAGACATCTTGCCGTCATACCTGGGCGATCTATCCGGTAACTGCCCGGTTTTTGATGAAGTGCCCAAGCAAATCCGCAAATTCTTTGAGTATGGTCAGCACCATCCGCAGGCGGGCACCAAGCCTATTGCCTGGGGCGTACCTCGCCCGGGGCTCGAATTGACACTCACAACCCCTGACAACTTTGCTGCAGGCACAGCGGTTTACTTGGAAACGACGGACATGTCCCAGCTTGCCATGATTTCGACAGCAGGTGCTCTAGTTGTCCGATCTGGCTCCTCGCTATCGCATCTTCTTCAGCACGCCCGCAGGCTGGACATTCCGCATGTTGTGGGCGTGGAATGTGGTGCAGATTTAGTTGGTAAGACCATTCGAATTGAACCTACAGGTGGGGTGTTTTGTGCATAACGCCCTAGACATGTTGAATGTGTGCATAGCGCCCACCCGATTGTGCAACCTCAGTTGCACCCATTGCTATGTCGATCCCGCCCTTTTGCGGGACAAAAGCATGATGGATGAAGGTACTTACCGCGAGTCCTTCCAGCGGATCGAGGAGTTGTTCTGTCGCGACAAAAAGGTCACCAAGATAAACGTGGAGCTGCTGGGTGGGGAGTTGACCATGATGCCCCTCCAGTTCTGGGAGCGGAACCTGCCGTGGACCCTCAAGACTATGAAGGCCTGGGAAACCCTTTATGACGCTGAGGCAGCGTTGATCTGGTGCACAAATCTTATCTTCAAAGACCCTGGTTACATTGACCTCCTCAACTCTGTCGGAACCGAGTTTGGCTACGGGATTGACATTTTTGTCCCGTGGGAGCCCGACACCAACAGGTTTCTAAAAAACGACAAACTACTTCCTCGGTATTTCGCGACGCTTGAAGCCATTACCGGTATCAAACGGAAAACACTGTGTATCACTATGAGCCGAGGAGTCATTGAGCGCGGCCCTCAATTCATCGTCGATGAGTTCGTCAGCCGTGGAATAACTGACATCAGCTGCGACATGCTGTATCCGGCCGGCAGCGGTAAGAGCTATTTCTTGAAGACCTGTACGTACGGAGATGTTTCCGACTACCTGCTTGAACTCAACTCCTTGGTTCCACAGGGTGTGACTATCAGCCCGCTTGTGGAGATGCGAACCGCTTCCCGATCAGGCGAGCACTATCACTATCCAGGCAACGACTCATACGACATAGAAATCGAGCCCAATGGGCAGGTCACGTTCAATTCTAGCTACACCGGTAATGAGTCAATTTTCCCGACCCAGACTCTATCCGTGCACGATCCACTGTTCTCAGCGAAGGCCATCTTCAATAACACTCCTGAGTACGTCTCTCGGCATCGGATGCCTTATCAAGCATGCGGGACGTGCAAATTCGCCATCACCTGCTCAGGAGGGTGGGCGTGGCATAAGGATCTCGATCCAAATATGTCATCGCTCATTGCGTCTGGCGATTGTGCTGGTTTGAAGCGCGTGTGGGACTTTGCAGATGAAACCACGGTAGGTAGGTTGGACCGAGCTGGCTATCTCAGACGAACAGAAGCTCGCCGGCGCCAGGGGGGAATGACAAAGAGGCTCGTTACGACTGCTGTGGCCAAGGGCAAGGATGTGCCACTCATTGAGGACTGCGTTGCTGGTAACTACGACAAGTATTTCACTGAGTTCGACCGGGCCAGGCTAGTAGCAATGAAGCCTGGAAAGCTCTTCGAAAAAAGGTGGGTAGAGCGGCTCTTTTTCTACGATGCAATTGGTGCCCAAATCGATGACTATCCGGGCTGGTACGTTGAAGCCGCCGACGAAGGTGGAGAAGAGCTCTATCGGCATATTGTCTATGGCAATTTTCATTTCCTCGAGTTCGACCCGGTCGCCGTTTTCAATGAGATTCGTTACCGCGGCGAATGGTATCTGTCCAAGCTGATGATGCGGACGATTCAGGAGCTTGAGGGTTGTCTGCCAGTTGGAGCGGAAACGATCGGTGGAAGCCATGAGGAGATGATCCAATTTTGTAGCCAGGTGATTCAGATGCGGGAGCGAGCAGCATGATTCCCTCACCACTCACGCTTCATATTCGAATGACAAAGGCCTGCAATGCCGATTGCGGGTATTGCAGTAGCTGGCAGGAATCGCAGTCGACACGAATGCCCGCAAATGACTTCAAGCGCTCTATCGATTTCATATTCCAGGAAGGGTTTCAAAAACTCGGTATTTCTCCGACACATCTCACTGCCCAGTACATCGGCGGAGAGATTTTGACGGTACCTCACGCAGAGCTATTGGAGTGTGTCACCTACTTGCGCGACATGGCAGCCTCACGTGGGATTCAATTTGTAGATGGTGTCCAGAGTAATCTGATTGGTTCTCCCGCCCGGGCAAAACGACTTTACGATTTGTTTGAAGGTCGGCTTGGTACTTCTGTAGATGACATGAGTGATGTCCGGACCGTTGCTGGTTCGCCAGAAAAGTACCGTCTTATTTGGAAGGAGGCTGATACCGCTCTTCGGCGTGAGCGGAGTGTGCCGGGGGCCGTATATGTCCTTGATGAATCTGGCCTAAACGGCGTAGCCCGACAAATGATGCTCTCTGCCAGAGATCAAAGAATGCTGACTCTCCGCCCGCTCTTCCAGGGGGGCACTCCAGGCCAGGTTTTGCAGGGGGCAGAGGCTACAAGGGACGCATTTGTAACAGGTTTCCGCCAATGGTTCATGCGACTACCCATCATCGTAGAGCCTTACTTCTACCTCACTCAGGCACGAGTTCGAACGCTGTCTGGCCAGCAGCAAGCTGTAGGCGCTGCCTGTGCGTTTCAGTCCGACTGCACCAAGCGGTCACTCTCCCTTGAGCCGAATGGTGATCTCTATGTATGCCAAGACATGGCCGATGGCGGAATAGGGAAGCTAGGCAATGCCCTCACAAGCATTTGGGACGCTGAAATGGTTGCAATGCTCAGTGAGCGGCCGAACCGTCTCGACGACAACTGTCGTTCGTGTCCGTATCTCACTGAATGCCAGGGTGGCTGTATGTTCGAGTCAGCAGCTCAAGGGCGTGGCATGTACGGCAGAAGCCAGCACTGCACAAGTTGGAAGTCTCTGTTCTCACTGATCGATCAAGGCGTCGCCGAGCATGGGTTAGGTGAGGTCGTTGATTGGCTTCATAGAATCGACATGCGGCACGCGAACACCAAATCAGCGGGTCTTGATAGGGCCAAACTGGCCGCAATGGTGGAGGCTGAATTTTGAAGCACCTGAATTCGATTTACAGGGATGGCTTCGCTGTAAGCTCTATCCCTAGGCACATTGCTGACGCTTTTCTGAAGGCCGCGAAGGCGGATGATTTCCAGCCCGATAAGCCTGGCAGCCCTGATGTGGTGTCGTGGGAAGAAGATGATCCCTCGCGAAGCCTGTCAGTACCGCTGGACTACCTGGGGCCCATGGAATTGATTGGTCTGGGCAAAGAGACAGAGCACATCCGGGCCCATATGGGCGACTGGAGCCGGACTAACGTGATGCTCCAGCGTGGTAAGCGTGGGGACTCGATGGGATGGCACCACGACTCCTACGACCCCATGCAGATGGTGGTGATCATCTACCTATCGGACGAAATCTGGACTCCTGAAGACGGCGGGCAGCTGTTGTTGGGTGAGGGTGACATTGACGACAAGGGAGCGCTTGTCGATCCATCAAAGGTTGTCGTGAAAGAAGCTGTGTCGCCCAACCATGGCACAGCCGTATGGCTGATTAACACGAACCCGAGATGGGTTCATAGCGTGTCTGAGATCCTTTGCGACAAGGCGCGCTACACACTGATTGGCCAATTCGGCTATCGAGAGAATGTAATGCGTGCTTACCCGCGCAAGAGATATGGAGATGATTGGCGTTGAGCAGTGTTCACCTCCCGCTGAGGCGGCTTCAATTCAGGGATGCACTAATAACGGCTCCGGTTTCGCTAACGCGTACTGGAGTTGTATTACGTGTTCTTGATGCCTTTGTGGACGGGATTTACGGGTCGCTACGTCCCGACACGATTGTGATGGGAAATGACCCCCTCGTGGGGATTTGTGCAGCCCTTTCCCTGGCCGACCAGGGCAAAAAAGTTGTCATGCTCCCAGACACACTGGACGCCAAATCATGGCCCAATCCTGACTATGGCAAAAATGCGGTCGCGATCTTCAACTCTTGGGATGAAGCGATCGCCGAGGAAGTCCGCAGTCGATTCCCGTCATTACCCTCCGGGGTCTCTATGGCCGAATGCCTTTCATTTCTCTGCAGCGCTTGCATGGCCACTAGCCGGGTCACCTTGATTGATGGTGCGACCTTTCAGACTAGTCACGGACATATCCGTGGTGAGCCAGGTCGTGAAGTGTTGTTTCCGGTACGTCCTGGAGAGCGGGATGCAGCGGGAATCAACCCTGCCTGGAAATACCTCTCAAGACGTCTACACCGAACGATCATCAACCACGATGAGATCGAATTCATCAGCGCCCGCAACGTCGTTTTGACAAGCCACCCGTCATCGTTCGTTGACTCAAGCGGGAGTGCTTACACGCGCGTTGGCCAAGCAAGATTAAACAAACCCGAGGTGGTTGATAGCGACGGACGAATCGACGACCTCCGATCAGTCTTATTTAAAGGAACGCCCCCATGCAGCCAGGCTTGACCTCAATCGGCGAAACGGGGCGCAGCACATTCCTGTTTCAGATCAACGTCACTCGCCGGTGCCAGCTACGTTGCTCACACTGCTACATTTTGTCCGACAAAAAGGACAAGAGTCCTGACATGAGCGAAACGGAGTTTCTCCACATTGTGGCTGGGATCGTCGAGCACATGCAGGCGGATCATAATTTCGCTCAGCGCTACAACCATGTCGATATCCACGTCATCGGCGGTGAACCCTCGATGCTTGGAGTCCCATTCTATGAAAGCGCATTGCCTAAAGCTAAGGCATTGCTTGCCCTGATCCCACAAGCAGTTTCATTCTCGATTGTGACCAACCTTGTGACAAAAGAGGCGCTTGATGTCGCCCGGCTGTTCGACAAGATATCAACATCCTATGAGCGGTCTACCAGGTTCACGAAGGGTAGGCAGGAAGAGATCTGGCGAAACAATGTGACCACGCTCATGAATGAATCCCGACAACCAGAAATCTACGGCCCCAAAGATTTCGCTGTCACGACTGCGCTAGTTAAGCCTGTTGTCGAAGCCGGCGCCGTTGCGATGATGGAAGAGTTGTACCAATTGGGTTTCACGAAAGTCCATTTCGGCTTCTTCATCCCATCGGGCGATGGGGATCTTAATGCAAAACTCATTCAGCCCAAGCACGCGGCAACCTCAAAGTTCTATATGGAACTGATGGACTGGTACCTGGCCAAGCGTGATCACATCGATGACCTCTGGATCAATCCTTGCGAGTCATGGCTTGAAGCTGTGTTCCGGAACGTCCCCTCGGACGACGTGGTATGTCCAATCGTCGCTGGCGCTCTGGATTTCGACTCTGACGGCCGTACGATCAGCTGTATCGAAAAGGGTGGCACTAACGACTACGTTTCCCACGGCAATGTCTTTGAGACGAGAGAGGTCATTGGGGAGGGTGGTGTTACCGAAGTTGAGTTTACGACGTCCGTCCACGATGTTCTCACTTCAAAAAGTTATTTGCGAGAGGTCGCGAAGGCACGGCGATTGCCAGAGATATGTCGTACCTGCGATGAGCGAACGCTGTGCCAGGCAAACTGCGGTGTATTGCATGAGCAGTGGAATCAGAAAGACGAATGCCCGGGCTTCAAGACCTTCATAAAGTACGTGCGCCATCTGGTCGAGGAAAAAGGCGTACTTCCAAAGTCTGTTCTCGAGCGTGAGCGCGCGATGGGAAATAACTTGATTGCGGTGGGGTGAAAGTGGACGAGTCTAGAACACCAGGATTCTTCTCAATTTTCCCTCTCTTGGCTCGAATAATTTTCCGCGCTGCCAAGAAATTGCTGAGTTTCGAAACCCTCGTTGCCCTGGAGAAAAAGCAAGGGCAGGGCAGCGGCGAGCGCACGCCTGAAGAGGTTGAATTCGAGACCCACCTTGAGTCGACCCCGATTTACGTAGAGGACGCCTCTTCGCCGTATTTCAGAAAAGCTGAATCCCTCATTGAGGAATCCAACAAGCTTGGCCAAGGCCGATTCGTTATCGATGAGGAGGTGCTGCGTGCAGTCCGGCAGCGATAGCTTTTCACTCATGGGCCCAGCCCTTCGGCCAGACACGATTGAAAATGGTTACTTCGTTTTCACCATAATGCCGACGCTGCACTGCCCCTATAACTGCAAACATTGCTATCTGAGCAAGGAGCAGCGAGCAGATAAGAGCGTTATGTCCCTCGATGATCTGCGGGTCATTTGTCGCAAGATCTACGACTATTTCGAGGAGCAGCAGCCGGATCAGAAAACCATCATTGCGTACAACTACGGTGGGGAGCCAACTGCCGCCGGGCCTGAATATTTCGAAGGTTACGTTCAGATGATGGCTGAAGAGTTCCCAGCAGCAGAGGGCTACCAAGTACGTCATGTGATGCTGACCTCAATGCTTGGTGTCGACCTCGATGTATGGGAACCGCTGTGGAAGAAGCACTGCAATGGCTATGTACAGACCTCATACGATGGCGATATGCGTTCAGGTAACTATGTACGCAAGTGGGAACTCAAGGTTCGGGAGGCGATCAGGCGAGGTCTGAATGTCGGTACCATCAGCGTGGTCAACTCGGACCTCCTGACCCAGGGCCCAAGGCACACTCTGGATAAGCTACGTGAGATGGGAATTCAGGAGTCGGGTTGGCTGCCGTTCATGCTCAATGAGCAGAACGACGTGCCCGGCAAATACGAAGTACTTGCCCCAACCATGAAAGCCTTCAATGACTTCATGATCGAAATGCTCGACTACTGGTACGAGCTGCAGGAGCGTGGGGTCAATGCTCCTGCGATCGGCGAAGCACACTTTGCCGTGGAAAAGATCAAAGGCAACGCCATGAGCAACATGGCCGGCCAAACACTGTTCCTCCTCCCCGATGGCGACATGGTTCTTCCCAATTACCGTGATGGCTGGAAGGAGTACCTGCACTCATTTGGGAACATCCTTGAGCCGGGGGTGACTTTTCGAGACATCCTCTGTTCGCGAGAGCGGCTTCTGTACCTGCGTCGGCAGATGCGTAGGAACAACAATCCTGAATGTGCATCCTGCGAATTTCGTAACGCATGCCTTCTCGAGTTCGCAAAACCAAACAAGCCTGACGATGAGTGCTTCGGCGCAAAGCGATTTGTGGCACATGCCATCAATCGCAACGCCTTAGATCCCCGCCTCAGTGGCCCCGTTCAACTGTACTAGGAGAAACCCGGTGTCTGTGCTCACAACCAGTCATCTTAATGACAAACCCTTGAGGCCGGAGGACGCGACTAACATCACTCTGACCAAGGACAGCCTTGAGGCTGAAGATAACAGCGGTCGGTTCGAAATAATGAAGCCTCCAGGAGCGTGGAAAGACTTCTTCGATAAAATGCTCTCTGAGAAGGGTAGAGGTAACAAGCGTAAGGCCGCAAACTTCACCACCCCGTTCAACGGGGAACGTTACCGCTGCATCTTGGCTGACTCCTCGGGCGGCCAGGTCATTACCATGCGTAAACTCATGAGCTCGATACCGCGAATTGAGAAAGATCTAGGGTTGGACTGGAACGCGATACGTCCGCTTCTTGAGGGGTCGGGCTTGACCATTTTTGCGGGGCAGATGTCGTCAGGTAAATCGACAACGATGATCTCAGCAATCGAGCAGTTGGGGCGCAAACGCGGAAACCTCGGTACGGTGGAGGATCCTATTGAAGTTGAGTTCCGGGGCGGGGGAGTGATTCAGCGTGAAGTAGGTACGCACGTTGACTCATTCGCAGAAGCGATCCGTGACTTCGTCCGGCAGTATCGCAACACAATTATGGTTGGTGAGATTCGTGACCCAGAAACTGCCGACGCAGCGGTTCTCGCCGCATCCCTCGGTCACAGTGTTGTGGGTACCCTCCATGCGGACAGTGCCATCGATATCCCAACGCGCATGGCTTCGCTGCTCGATCCCAAACTCGCTCGGATCTTGCCATCTGTTCTACGCGGACTTTGGTGGCAGCATGTCTATCGACGCGGTGACGGGAAAAGCAAGCCGCTTCCCATTTACGAATCGCTGTATGTAACCAACTCTGTACGTCAGATCATTGCTGACGGCCCAGAGAAGTTGCCTCAGTTGATGAACGAAATGGTTTCTCAGAAACGTGTATCTATGGCCCAGTCGGCGACAGCTTGGGTAAGCAAGAATCAGGCAACACGTGAAGAACTTCGCCAATGGCTTGAGACACGTGGTCGTATCAACGACTCACAACTGGACTACGTTCGGTAATGTATTGATACGCTGTAGCGCCCCTCAGTCAGGGGCGCATCTCGGCGAAGTGTTGTAATTCTGAGGGGATTGCCGGCATACCAAGCAGGTACCCTTGGCACAGGTCAATATTCAAATGCTTGGCCAGTGACAACTCGTCTATAGTCTCAATTCCCTCAAGCACAACCTGCTTACCTCGCCGACGGCAAAGCTTTACCAGACGCTGCACCTCTGCCCGCGCTGACTCAGACACCATGAGCTCCATGGTTGACTCGCGTGAGAGTTTGCAGCCTACAACCGAGTCGCTTAGCAAGAGCGAGCGCTTTGCGTAACCATCACGCACGTCATCGACCATCACTGTCAGCGCCTGTAAACGAAGAGCCTCAAGACGCTTCGCAAGCAGGTGAGCATCAACGTCTGCAGTTTCAGTCACTTCAAACGTGACCCTGCCCATCACATTCGCTGCAAGGAGGGTCTGCACGGCATCTCCGACGAAGGATGGGTGCGCGATCGACAACTGGCTTGTGTTGATCCAGACAGAAAGCCTCGGCCGGGATTTCAATTGATTGATCACCTGGGCCAGAACCCAGCGGTCGATATCGACAATCGAACCATCAGACTCTGCACGCGCGACAAGCGCAGCTGGCCCCTGAGTCCCAGTGCTGTCAGAAATCCGAAGCAAGGACTCAAAGGCTATTACTGATCTTTGGTCATCCATGACACTGAAGACTGGCTGGTATGCCAGGCTGAATCTTACGGGCACTGATCCCTCATGTGCCCAAGGCGAAGTCTGGGATAACCTCTGGATCGACATATGACGCAACCAAGCATTGAGCGGATACCTTAATAGTGGGATGTCACTACCCCATTTGCCGCATTCCGTTGGAAATGATTCATTTGGTCTGGGCTGGTGGCACTAAAGACCGCCGTTATTCTGGGTGTATCGAAAACGGAGATCTGCCCGAATGAAATTCCTCAGCCACCTCTCAAACATCACAGACGGGACAGTTGTCCTGGCCTCGACAGAGCGTGTCGCGCGACACATTAAGCTACAAGCAGCACTGCTCCAGGCGGTAGGTGGGAAGAAGGCTTGGTTCACCAAGGGGCAGATTATGACCATCACGAAGTGGATTGAGACCACTTGGTTGGAGCTGATGCCCGACGAACAAGCCCTCAACCCTGTTCAGGAGTTGGCCACTGTGAAGTCGGTAATTGACCAGTCGGACCTACTGCCGTCAAACATGATCTCTTCCACGAACGCAGCTCGCCGAGTTGGGGTGGCGTACTCGCAGGTAAACAAGTACCTGATTGGGATGGATAGTGATCGCTTCCGATTCAAAGAAGAGTTTGAGGCTTTCCTCCAATGGAAGACTCAACTCGATAGCGTGTGCGGCGCAAAACAGTATGTGTTCCGTGCTCACCTCCCTACGCTCCTGCTTAAGGCTATCAAGGCTGGCGATGTTCAACCCCCGGAGCGGGTGATTATCGTAGGCATGATGTCCCTGAACCCAGCAGAAAAGGCCGTGTTCGATGCCTTAGAGGCTCTCGGTACTGATGTAATTATCGTCTCAGCAGAGGGGGATAAGACGACCCCGCGTCTTGTGCGCAGCCACAATAATGCGAGCGAAATGCTAGAGGTCGCGCAATGGGTGTCAAATCACCTGCTGCCCTTCGTGGACGCCCCTCATGCTGCACCTTCACTCGCCATCGTCGTACCTGACATCCGTTCCTACAAAGGCCCCTTGCTTGATGCGCTGAGCTTGCATACGAGCCCAGGATCATTAATGCCTGCTGGTCCGGATGGTGAAACACGCGCGCCGTGGGATATTTCCAGTGGTGCAACGCTGGGTAGCCGCCCCATGATCCGTGCGGCTATGGATCTGTTGTCCATCACGCCCGACAAGGCAGATTCCGAGACTTTCAGCCGTGTGCTGCGCTCTCGCTGGATTGCTGGCCATGTGGGCGAGTCTGCGACCCGTGCCCTTCTGGATCTGTGGTTCCGTGACAACCTAGGCCTGAACATGGGTGGCAAGGATTTTCTGCG
Source organism: Pseudomonas sp. WS 5503 (assembly GCF_012985385.1). Lineage (NCBI taxonomy): Bacteria > Pseudomonadati > Pseudomonadota > Gammaproteobacteria > Pseudomonadales > Pseudomonadaceae > Pseudomonas > Pseudomonas sp. WS 5503. The sequence goes on along the minus strand of NZ_JAAQWI010000010.1, from coordinate 118,237 downwards.
GGCTATTGGGGCATACAAGGGGGATGCAGTTCCTGATTTCCGAAAGCGCTTTGGTGGACTTCTTGAGAAGTTGGTGTCCGGCGAGCAAAGCCGATATCCATCTGAGTGGGCCGACCATTTTACCGAAGCCCTGAACGATATGGGCTGGCCCGGTCAGAGCGAACTGGACAGTGCCAATTTCCAGACACTTAATGCTTGGGCTGAGGCGCTTGCAATGTTCCGCACACTGGATGCTCAACTCGGGACTGTTCAGTATGAGCGAGCATTCATGTGGCTCAGGGAGGTCGTAGACACACGACAATTCCAGCCCCGTATCAGCCATTTGGCCCCAGTTTCGATCTTGGGCTATGAGGATGCTATCGGCCTCAACTTCGACGCCTTATGGATCGTTGGCGCATCGAACAACGTATTGCCGGGCCGCGCTGAGCCATCACCCTTCATTCCTACCGATCTTCAGATTGATGCGGGGATTTCTGACGCCTCTAGCGAAGGGATGCTCGCATATGCTCAAAGTGTCGTGTGCGCACTCCTCAGCTCTAGCGCTGACGTCACGGTGTCGTGCCCCAGCCATAACGAAAAGGGGGCGGCCATCGGGGCCAGTGAGTTGTTTGGCACGTGGCCCGCAACTGCACCTACCCTGGAAACAAAGGGTGACTTCCTTGATGACCTGATGGGCCAGTTGGATAGGAATAATTACGAGCAAGAGGTGGCCCCAGCTGTCAGCGATATCGAACTAACTGATATCAAGGGTGGAGTTCGCATCTTCAAGGACTATGCAGAGTCCCCATTCTTTTCATTCGTGCGCAATCGCCTACGAGCCAACATGTTTCCGCAACCAATCATCGGCCTTGATCCTCGAATCCAAGGGACAATGATCCACCTTGTGCTTGAAAAATTTTGGACTGAGGTGGTGACCTCCAAGGCACTCAAGGCATTCTCGGTTGCCGAGCTCAAAGCCAAGGTCCAGCACCACACTCAGCTGGCTTCCGAGGACCTTCTATACAAGCTGATCTGGCGCTACGGCATGAAGCTGATCATGCTTGAGCAACGTCGTATCGTCGACCTGACCATTGAGTGGTTGGAGCTCGAAAAGAAGCGGGAATTCGAGTTCGAGGTTATCGGCTTTGAAGAACGCCATGACATCGTTGTTGGGCAGGTACCTTTGACGGTAAGCCTTGATCGTCGGGAGCGCATCTTCTTGAACGAAGAGCAAACGGTCTCTCGGAGTGTTGTGTTTGACTACAAGACAGGCCAAGAGATGCGGATGAACAGTCTGAATGCTTCCACCCTCACAGAGCCTCAATTGCCAATCTACGCGACCAAGATCGACCTCAGTGTCGCTTCAGTAGAACCAATCGACGGCATTGTGCTGGCTCAGGTGAATCAAAAGTCTCTCGGTTTTCATGCTCGCTCAAACTTTTCGGCCAATCTCGTCGAAGGGAAGAAGGCCAGACAAGAGGACGTCGATACCTCGGACAAATGGGAAGCTCAGAAGGATGCATGGAACCGGCAGTTGGATTCTATGAGTGCTGGCTTCATCCGTGGCGAAGCGACTCTGGACCTATGTGGAAAGGGGTTTCCAATCGGCTACGAGTACATTGCGCCTATCGCACGATAAGCGTCAGTCGGGCTCCCAATGCATAGCGAAGGGGAGCCCATAGCTTAAAACATTCCGCATGCGAAAACTTTTAGTCCAATCCCGGGTTTACCGACCTGCGTCCTGAAAGATTACTTTGGCGGCTGGTGGCACGCGGGGGCGACGTTATTCTGGGTGTATCTGAATTGGAGCTGACCACATGACTGCATTCGTACCCTTCGCCGCTCTGCCGCACCTGGACCCTATTTTTGCTGGAATCCGAGGTCTCAGCATTGCAGATGCTGAAGCGCGCGCCCTGGCTATCGACCCTCGCCGCTCGCTACTGTTACTGGCCCCGGCCGGATCAGGTAAAACGTCTACCTTGCAAATGCGCTTGCTTTCCTGCCTGACAGTCGTGGAGCGCCCTGAGGAAGTGCTGGCTATCACATTCACCAACATGGCTGCTGCTGAAATTGTAGAGCGTGTTATTGGTGCGTTGCAGCAGGCAGCGACTGGCATTGAGCCTGAATTGGCCCATGAGCTCCCGCAATACCGTCTGGCTCGTTTGGTGCTGGATCGAGATAAGGAAATGGGTTGGAACCTTCTCTTGAACCCTAGCCGTCTGCGCATTATGACCTTCGATAGCTTTTGCGCTTCACTGGCAAGCAAAACTCCAATCATGTCCGGGCTGGGTGGCGGTAAAACTACCGACGATGCTTCGCTCATCTATCGTCAAGCGATTCTCGAAACCCTCAAGTCCGTTAACGACAACGACATTCCTGAGGCTCTCTCTAACGCGCTTGAGGCGGTATTGTCTTTCGCTAAAAACCGATTTGAAGCTTTGGTTCCACTGTTCGAAAACCTACTAATGAAACGCGATCAGTGGGCCGGCCGTATCATGGCACTGGACACTATTGAAATGCAGGAAGCGGTCAGCTCAGTTGTTCTGCATGCTGCCCAACAAGCTATTTCACTGATCCCAGGATCTGATCTCGAACGTGCAATGACTTGTCTTAAATCTGCCTCCGGTGCCCTTGATGGTTTCGAGTGGGCTGCGGAAATGCCCGCTGCCATTGCGAGTGCGAAAACGCTCGAATATTTCGGGCAATTTGCCTCCTACATGCTGACTAGTACCGGCACGCTCCGGGCGAAAGTAACCGTAGCCAACGGATTCCCAGCTAAGCATTTCAGCACAGTTGAGATGAATGGAATTCTGGCTGACCTCAAGGTTAACCCTCATTCTCAAGAATATGCTCAGGCCCTAGCCACACTTGCAACCCTGCCAGAACTTCAATACCCAGCTCGTTCAGCAAAAATGGTCGAGCACTTCACGGTAATTCTTCGGTATCTGTTGGCCAATCTGACGCTGGCAATGGAAGGGACAAACTCACTGGACTTCCCTGAAATCGCTCAGCGCGCCATTCAAGCTCTCGGCGCTGGTGAGACTGTCGGCGACGCCTTGCTCGAAGAAGACCGGATTCTGCATATCATGGTTGATGAATTCCAAGACACCAACCAGGCCCAGTACGACCTATTGAAACTGCTGGTAGAGAACTGGGAGCCGGCCGACAATCGTTCTATCGCTTATGTCGGCGATGGCTTTCAGTCGATCTATCTTTTCCGTGGCGCTGACCTGAATCTGTTCACGTCAGTTGTCGAGGCGAAAGCTTTCGGGCCCAAGCAAATGGATATTCTCCGGTTGACTGTCAACTTTCGGTCCTTGCCGGGCGTCGTTGAGTGGAATAACGCGACCTATGCCGAGGTCTTCAAAGACTCAGCTTATGAGTTCGTCCCATCGGTAGCGTTCCGGAAAGGCGATGGCGGTGTGAGCGTACACCCCGTGGCCACAGGTCAAATCGGTGAAGCCGAAGAAGTTACAAAGGTTGTTCAGGAAGCCCTTTCAAAAGACCCTTCAAAGTCGATCGCAATCCTAGTACGTGGTCGCTCGCACCTGAAACACATTCTGCCGATGTTAAAAGAGGCTGGAATTGAGGTTCGCGGTAAGGATATTGATCCCATTGGAGAGGCTGCCCCTGTCTCTGAAGTGATTTCACTGATTCGTTCACTCTGGCATTCCGCTGATCGAGCTTCGTGGATCGCACTGTTACGGGCAGCGTTCGTTGGTCTTAGCTGGGCAGACTGTTTGACTGTCGCCCGGGGGCATAACGTCATTGAGAATGCTCTACGCGACGAAGGCGTGCAGGCTCAATTGTCTTCCGAAGGACTGACCCGAGTGTTGAGGCTCTTGGAGGTTCTGGACGGAGTGAAGCGCTCCAGTCGTGGTTCAGAGCTGGGTTGGGCTGTTAAATCAGCCTGGATCGCCTTGGGCGGACCTGCAACGGTAAATACTGGCGAGATGGACGATGTGGAAACCATCTTCAAGCTACTCACTTCACACACGGAGTCAGGTGACCTTATTGACCCTCAGGCCTTTTTCCGCGCGATTGACAAAGCATATGCAAGCCCAAAAGCTGGCGCGGTAACAGTCATGACTTGCCACGGCTCCAAAGGCCTGGAATACGACATTGTGTTGATTCCTGGCTTAAACAAAGGCGGGGCTAAAGATGATGCGCCTCTGTTCTACTTCCGCCAGATGGATGGTGTCTTTTCCGTCGTTCCTAACCTCGGAGACTTGGACACTACCACCCCTGATAGTCGTCTATTCAAATTCGTTGGCCGCATGGTTCGCAAGGATATTTCTGATGAAGTATGTCGGGCGGCGTACGTGGGGACGACTCGGGCCAAAGAAGATTGCCACCTTTTCGTATGCGTCGACCGTTTCCCTGCTGCCGAGGGTGAGGTCCAGAAAGAGAAGGAAATCAAGCCAGCAGCAGGTTCGTTGGCTGAGTGCTTGTGGTCGGCTATTGGAGCCCAAGTGAAAGCGGTCGCCCCGGCATTCCCTATTGTTGCAGTTACGGATTCTGGGGTTCCCTCTAAGGCACGCCTGGCTCCCAGCTACAAAGTCGAATTGCCTAAAACGGTCTTTGTTCCGGCTGCAAGCAATGACCAAGTACCCACTGAAAATGAACTGAACGATGAATTGCGGGAGGAGGAGGGGAGCGACTATCGCGCCAAGACCATCGGTATCGTCTACCACTGGTTTGTAGAGCAGATCGGTAAGCAGGGTATCGAACTCTGGGATGAAGCTCGCGTGCGTACAAAGGCTCAGGCTATCGCATCGATGCTTCGTCGTGAAGGCTTCCCTGCTGCTGAGTTTCCTCAGGCGGTTGCTCGCATCCTCCGGCTGCTGTCCAATACCGTAAACAGTATTCATGGGCAATGGATCTTGAAGAAGCGTCCGGGCAGTGGCCATGAGGTGCAGGTCAGTGCATACCGTAACGGACGTTGGGTTCACCGCTTCCTGGATCGACCTTTTGAAGATGATGGGGTTTACTGGATCAGCGACTACAAAACTCCGGACTGCCCGGAGGGTATGTCCGAAGACGCTTTTGTTGCGCGGGAGGTTGAGCGGTACCGGCCGAAAATGGATGAGTACGAGCGTGCTGTGAAAGATGCCGGTATCACCATCCCTGTTAAAAAGGTGCTGTATTTCCCAGCATTCGACCGGCTTGCAGAGGTTGCCTAAGCCTAACGAGGGAACCTGATTTTCGGGTTCTTGACTGTGATGCCCATTCGCTTATGCAGAGGCCTTGAATCTTGCGGCTTTCTGTTCTTGAGTGAAATGGGTACCTCAGTCCTGATGGAAACCAAAGCTCGAAATAGCTGCTCATCGAACGGGATCTGCACACACTCATCTCTAAAGCTCAGCAGCCCAACCACATTCGATTCTTTGAATGCCTCCCGAGCAAGGCCGATATACAGCATCACCTGGTAGTATTCCCGGCGTCGTACGAACCCCTTGTACATTCGGTTTTTGAATTCACCGATTACAATTTGCCCTGTACGATTTCCGCGGAAAATGGCATCCGGTTCACCTGCTACGCCGAGTGCGCTGAGCCGTTTTCGTGGATGCCCCTTGCCTAGGTCAGTCCCTACAATTACCCACTGAGTTGCAGGCAGCGAAAACTGCTTGTAAATATCGAGTGGTGCCTTGGCTTTGAGGGCCAGATACAGCGACAGGGCCGCTACAATAATTCCAAGAATGATCAGCATGTCAGAATGTAATCACCTTAAAGTAGAGCAGGGCGGCGATGGCTACCAACACAATGGCAATAAATCCGCCTTTGCTTGGCCCCGCGCCGATCCGGCCATGCGCTGCGGTACCCATTTTGGCTAAACGTTGGTTGTATGCCCCACCACCGGCCCCAACGAACTTGCGCGGATCCTCTGCATAAGCGGCGATCTTGCTAACAGCTACGTTCGTACTGCGGCGCATGCCGAAACCTCAGATTGTGATTGAAAGAAAAAGGTCTTGTACCCATCAAACTTCAGCAACCCTTCCTCTTCCAATGCTTTGAACGCGCGACTGCCCGACCGCCTCTCGACCCCCGCAAGGGTTCTTATTTCATCTTTGCTGGCATGGACCTCTATACCGCGGGCCGTGGGGCGTGAGTCGGGATGCTCAACCAGCATGGTAATCACCCGCTTGATGCGATCAAGGTCCTTGGCAAATAGGTACTGCGCAGCCTGGGAATGCTTGGTCATCAAGTTCAGTTCAGCGGCCATGAGAACAGTCTCGCTGTAGCTGTTCGCTTTCATGAACTCATCGTATTTTGACTTTGAGACAGCGAGTAGGAAGGTATGGCTTCGAGTCTCGTAGCCAAACCGTACCTGCTTAGGTTGAAGTGGCCAGATTATGTCACCCTTCCGAAGGGCGTCTACGAAGATCCCCTTGCCCTGGACATCTGGCGAAAGTGCATAGGCAACCACGCAGCCTTGAAGGACGATGAAGAAATTCCCTCGGTCGATGTCCAGTTGAGTCTTTGGCGGGAGGTCAATCAATGTCCCGTAATGGTTGCCATGGATGAGCCAACTGGCCCACGTTCCCTTTTGAGGGCTTGTTTTGAACCAGTCAGGTTCGGGCGTTTCGAGGACGGCAATGTTTGGGTGTTTCATGGCGTGTGAGAAACCGTTTGCCATTATTGAGCTTCCTTCAAGTCGTATTGGCTCTGGTACGACTCGATCTTGATGTTGACAGTCGCCGGCAGTGGTAACGCCACGAGCGACATGATGGATTCCGAGGTTGGAGATTCAACCAGGAGGACATTCCTGATTCGTTTGGCTTTGGCGCAGTAAAGACCGCGGGAGCCATTGGACAGGGCTTCTCGGAGAATGATGTGACGTCTGCGTACAGTCGGAAGCGCGAGAGGGCCTCGCACCTTCACCCCTTGCGTGCGGCGCAGGGCAGTTTTAATCGTTTTGGCAGTTTGCAGGACGATAGGGTGGTCCAGCCCATCGATGACGATGTAGAAGCTGGCGGAGGAAAAATTCGAGCGCATGGTCCTGGGATCTGCAAGATCCCAGGCTTGGGCAGATTTCGCTTCGCTGTACATTGGACGGGGCCCTTGAAATATCTCATGCCCTAATAGTGGAAAGAGACAGCCCCATTTCAGCGACTTTGACCGATATTATTTGTTCAGATCTGCAATTTTCTGATGATGATAGAGGGCGCTTGCGAAGGATCGCTGCGCTTTCCTTAGGCGCAGTGCATCAAACAGCCCCGGGTCTCGGCGGACTCGGATTGTGTGCGGCCCAGTGAGAACCCCAAGGATCTTGTCGTAAAGAGCCATTATCTGGGGATTGGCGAGCTGGTTCACCATAGGGAGTGACTGTTCATGTGCAGAGACGGCCTGACTGATGACCTGTTGCTTCCAAAGCTTATAGTCGAGGATCACTTAATTGCTCCCTTGGGTTTTGACTTCCTGCGGGCCTGGTGCATAAAGACCAGATGCATCCCACCAAAAAACCACACAGCTATGAATGTGGTTGAGAACGAAAGTAGACCAACCTTGGCGACGTTGAGGGAATGACTAGGGAATTTTTCATCGAAAACCGCCCGATGTAGGGTGTCGTTTTTGTAAGCAGTGATGATCACCTTCTGGCTTGCGCTAACCCCCCTCAGGACGGTATCGGATTCGTTATCGGTAGCAGGGAAGACCTCTAGCCATCCGGTAACACTCATTTTTGAGCTTTCGATCGACTCTAGGATACCTTGAGCAGAAGGTGCAGCCAAAACCTCAGCTGGGATTTCATTTCCCACCCATTGAAAGCATTTGATGGGTAGACGCTCACATTCATACTTGAACCGACCCGGATAGGTCGCCGTCAGTTCCTCTTGGTAACGCATCCTTTCTGTCAGCAATTCGCCCTGGATGTAGTAAGCGAAGAGATAGTGGATGCAGCACAAGAAGGTGGTGTAGGCCACAAGGAAGAATGTGATGTGAATTCGCATGAAACTGCGGAACCCACGCTGGGCGATGAACCGCAAAATCAAGCTCGTAAAAACGAGAGCCAGTGTGTAGACGTCTCCGCGTTGGCGCTCTTCGCCGGTGGGTACGTGACCGACCATCCAGCAAATTCCTTCGTACCCCAGGTTAAGAAAATTGACCTCTTCTTGGAATAGTGAAACTGCGGCAATTGCCGCGAGCCACCCCAAGGTCATTTCACGGCGGAAATGAGCATAGATACCAGTCCATAAGCTCAGAAATAGAACGTAGACGCCAAGATCCTCGAGCACTTTCAGGAAAGTGATTTGTTCGCCGTCAGGTGTGGCGAATGTGAGAGTCACACACACAGCCAAGTAAACAAAAAGGAACACCGGGATCTGAAGTTGCCAGGGTATTCGGGACTCGAGCACACCAGCACCTCGGGGCCAAATTGAAGCTGTGCTAGGGAGGAATTTCATAAGGGGGTTTTGAATAGCCGTTGAATATGTTGTGACGATACTATTCAGTTCCTTGAAGGTGACCAGCCAAAAAGGGGTCTCGGATTTCTGTAACGGCGCTCTGAACAGATCCGCACAACTAGCTATAGGAAACAAAGGATGAATGCGTCCAGCCGACGGCACACGCGGTACGTGATCTCTGAAGGAGCGCTGCTCTCTCAAAAAATCAAAGGAAAGGGTTTGGTAGCAGGGCTCCTGGGTTGGGCCGATTGCCGGGTGCGAGATTTATCGATCGCGGGCGCTATGATCCTGACAGAAAAGAAGAAAGGAATCGGAGATGCTATCTCGATGAAGCTGATCCAGCGGAATGGTGACGAGCTTCAATTCGAAGGGAGGGTGGTGAACTGCGGTACTGATCATCGAAGCGGAAATTTCCAGCTTGGGATTGCCCTGTCCGAACAAGCTCCGGAATCTCGTGAACATATTTTTCTTCACAGTCTGGGCGAGTCCTTCCCCGAAGCGCGCTGACCCGATAGCAGTGACTGCTTGGTTGTGATACGACAAGGCCCGCCCATTTTCATGGACGGGCCTTGAATAAGTCGAGGAGAAGCAACGGCACCCATAGGCATTTGGATGTAGAAGGGGGTGACTTAGGAGTTAGGAGGTCTAAAGCCTATGCTTTCCTCAAGAAACTGTGTCAAAAACTGGCATGGGGGAGTGAACCCCATTCCGCACATTCTGTACGAACGACCGGGCTTTGTGAAGATGAAGGCCGTGAATTTGCGATAAATTGACACCTATGCAGCGGTCTCAGAAATCTCGCAAAGCGGCGAAAATCTGGAAAAGCTTTCTATCTCAAGTGTCTTCGACCCTCTCGCCGCCCATCGGTTCAAAAAAAACCAGGATTTTTCTTTTCTTGTCTCCGGCCCGAGTGGACTGGTAATGCTCTATTTCAGGGCGTGTAGCTTCCTGTTGCGGGAATTCTACACCTCCCTTTTACGACAATTCTGTCAACTTGGTTGTGATTCTTGGCAATAACAGACGCGCTAATTTAGGACGCGTCTGGGAATGAGAGAGCTCAACCAACGGCAGGCTTGCCGAATATCCGTTTGAATAGCGTAGCTCCTTGTGCCTGGGCTTGGGTTTCCGGCACGAGCTGGACGATGCTGAAGATTACTCCTGTGTCGTTCGAATGATAGGCGAGTTGCAGGTTGTTCTTCTTGAGGCCAATGAATGGAGCTGAAGCAACTAGCGATTGATCCATTTGCTCATGGCCCGTAGCAACCATTGTAGGGTCGAAGCCAAATATGACACGACTATCAAATTTGTCCCAAAGCATCGGGTCTGGATGAGAGATGGTTAGAACGACGTTGATGCCTACGCTACTGGCAAGCTTCAAACCGGCAGTGACCGATTCCTCATCCCTCGCGACCGATACCCGGTCGATGATGAGGGTGCGTCCACGCACAGCTCCCTCGTTAAGGGCAGAATAATGAGCGGAGACTAGCTGCTCGAGCGTGTAGGTACGACTTGGTAAAATCGTCACCGCCAAGTGGTGGTCTGGATGCTTCTGACGTTCACCCAGGATGAACGAACTGTGATCTTCAGAAAGCGACTTTCTGAAGACATCATGGCCGCGGCTGTAACGGTTCAGATAGTTGTCGCCATCGTGTGTGGCTCGCACTACGGCAACGAACAGGTCATCAAGGCGGTTCAGGCAAATCTCTTGGTCGATCCATTGAGAGATGTGCAGGGGCTCGGTATGGATGATTAGGGTATGGCCGGCATAATCACGTCCCAGTAAATATTGGGAGGGTGGCATGAAACCAGTGCGAGCCTTGAATCTCGCCATTTCCTCCGCTGATTGAGAGGTTGGATCTATCTTATCTTGCCTTGCGTATGCCTTCAGCGCTTCAAAATTGCTAAACCCCCACATGGTTGCAATGGGCGTTCCCTGAGGGTGCCCTTTACGAATGTCGGGTAACGTATTCTTGAGGGGATCCATGTTCATGGCCATTCGCAAGAACTCCATCATCTGGAGGCTTCGATCGGAAATGGCTCTTATCTGATCAGGGGTCTTGATCATCTGCAGGCCATTGATTGGCTCTTCGAGTTCACCAGTTTTAGCGTTCAGACGGTTGTACCCGTAGGCACGCGCAACGATCACATTTGCCGCTTCAGCATTAATGCCCAAGGCCATTTTCTTGACCAAACGTTCAGATTGCTCTTTGTACATGCTCACGAGTCCAGAAGGTTGGTGATGGGCTGGTGGCGCTCTACGAATCCAACGTAGGCCGCGTAGAGGGCTTTGTCGGACTTCTCGCTAAGCGAGGATGCCAGTAAGCGGTAAGCGCGGCGAAGATCTGGTTTGATGTCAGTCATGCCATGCTCGACGATCTTGACGAGCTCTATAGTGGCTTTAACGTAACCGGCAGAAGCAGCTCGCTCGATGTATTGGATGCCCTTAACTGGATCGGCCCCTGCGCGTTGTTTGAGGACGTGGGACATTCCGTAGGTGAATAGGGCGTCGGTCGATGCAGGTTTAGCAATGCAGGCGAGCCGGAGCCAGTGGTCAGCGCGGGTTATGTCAGTGTCTACACCGATGCCTTGATTGAGACACCTCGCCACTTGGAACATTGCTTTGCCATCTCCATTTTCAGCAAGCTCAAGCATGTCTCGATATGCGTTCGCTCGGTTTCGCTCATCGCAGGAGACCAGATCTCGAGTGAGACTGGCCAGGCGGAGACTGGTGGTTTGGTCAGTGGACTGCATTCTGATTATTGCCTTATTCATCAATTGAGGCAGGAAATGAATCGCTTTCGGCTTTCTGTACCAAAGGCCCAAAGACGCGATAGTTCTCGAGATACTGATAGAGGTTCATTTTCTTGATGTACGGTTCTTTCTCGAGTAGTTCGCGGCCGGCAGATTTGCGTCGTGCCGTGACTACGTCGTAGCTAAGTAGCGGTTTAATTGTGGGTGCAAACTTGCATTCATCGATGTCGTAAACGAAGGGCACGGAAGAGATGATCTGGCGCACCGGCGTATCACCGTCACGAACCCGTGCTCGGATGTGGGGTTTGACTGGTCTCCGAATAGCGACCTGTTCATTGCCTAGCTTCCGTAAGAGATCAATAGCGGTCAGCAAGCCCTCTTCAATTGATCCCTCAGGAGCGTCGGACATGGTAGGACGTCGGTCGTGAAGCTCATCTAAGAGGTCTTCCCACTCTTTCACTAAATCTGAAGCCACATGCCTTGATCCGGATGTGCCGGTATCAGTCCAGTAGAAATTAATGGTCTGAGGGTTCATCAGCACCGGGGTGCAACGCATTGCCTGCTTTGGCGATATGGCCTCAAACTTAATCCAAACCTTCCGGCGATCGTTAGATTTCTTGATCTTGCCGATTAGCATTTCCAGCTTGCTGCGCAGATCATTCGTTTCGATGATTTTGGCAATCACTTCCCCAGGCAGCGCAACTACCCCTGGACTCCTCAAGGTTTCCTTCGCGTTCTGAGTTTCCTTCATCGTGATGCAAGTGAGGACGTCTATAGCTGCGTCGACCGCGTCGCTACCTTCAAGCCTCCTCACCGGGATAGGCGCAGCTTCGTCTACTTCTGGCTCTTGTCGAAACTCCATCTCAAAAATCGCATCGACTCTCAATCGGTGTCGTGAGTCATTGAGCATTCTGACCAGTACCTTGAGCTCGGCCTCAAGCTGTTTGACCACTGCGATTGCTTCACTGATAGCGCTGAGGTGGAGTTCCATAGAGATGTCCACTGCGTGAGCCCACACATCACTTTAACGGGCGTTGGATTTTCGACTAGGCGTTTTGAATTGGATTCTATTATGGCGCGGGTACACTCTGGCACATAACCAAATTGGGGTATCCGAATCTTGTCTCTGGCAAAAACCTTTGAATCTGCAGTGAACCTGGGCGCTCTTACTGAAGCCTGGTTGCGCACAATCAAGCCTCTGCTGAAGACCCAACTTTTCGAACTCGGGGTGAAGGCCAAGCTCAACAACGCTGCCTCGGTAATGGCCCCGGGAGCTTTAGTCGCGAATGTCGTTCGTCAATCAGGTATCAGCTGGAGCGAGAAGCCAATTCGTGTCCTCCTGCTGGGATCAGATCCTCTCATAAGATTCGATAAGTCCAAGTGGGCTAGCTTGGCTGGCGAATTTCTTGGAGCTCCAGGAGCTGTGGAGATCATCTATACCCTGGACGAGAATGCGGACTCCGAATTCTCAAAGCTTGCGACAGCGCTCAACCTTCCCGCATGTAGCGTATTGACCCACGGCGAAGCAGTCGAGAGCGGCTTTTCGAAGGTCGACTTGGCAATATGGGTTCACCCTGCCGCAGAGTCGGCAGACGAGGCTGAGGCTCTGAATACCTCCACTGCGATGTCGCTGTCCACCAAGCAAGGTGTTCCTGTTTATTCGGCCTCATTTAACGAGGTCGACCTCCACACACAGAATTTCCTGATTCAACATCACTCTGTGCAGTTGCAGCCACTTGGCGGTCCGATTACTCGCGGGGCCCCATCCATCAACCGATACGGCATTTCTACCTTCGGTTTAGGGGTAGAGGGTGGATGGGGTGCAATATTGGCAAAAGTTGAGCCGGCGCAGCAGCTCGGCGATCCCTGCGAGGCCGCTCTCGTACGCACGGCGATGAGACTCGTATGTGCTGAAGGAGCACTCCATACGTCATGGAGCCTGGGCCAGCGCATAAACGGTGTAGCCTTCAACCGGATCATCCCGTTGGGATTGCTTGGCAACATGGCCATCGACCCTTCAACTGGTCATGTCTTCCAAAAAAATGAAGACTCACGTGATCTCCGCGTTGTCGGCCATCTATGGGACAGCGAGCTTAGGCTGATGCCGAGCTCCAAGCGTGAGCTGTTGCTGTGGGCATGTCGAATTAAGCTGGCATTTCAAACAGAGCTGCCAAAAGAAGATGCCAGGCGCAAAGAGGCAATAGCCTCCCTTGAGCAGGGTTTTAATGACGGAATTGTCGAAGCTGCTGTAGCGCTGGCTCGGTGCTATGAGTCATCAAAAGCTGATGGAAGCGATGTAACGGCACATCTTTGGCAAAGCAAGGCTGGGGCCCTGCACCCATTGAGCTCTTACGGCTTGGCCTATGAGGCTTTGGGAGCTGGAGACTTAGCCGCCGTTGAGCGATATCTGCGAATCGCTGTCGAGTTCGGATACCCGATTGCGATGACAGACCTCGGGAAGATGCTCTGTGACAGTAAGCGAGTAGACGAGGGTCTGGCTCTCTTGAACGAAGCCGCCTCTCGCAAGGATCCTGAAGCCAATTACGAGCTTGGAGAATTGTCTGCCAAAGGTGGTGACCTGCAAGGCGCCCTGGAATTCCTTCGCGCGGCATGGATCTATGGTCATGTCGACGCAGCAGCCCTTGCGCGGCAAGTAGCCGATTACATGCTTGAGCACGGAATTGGGAAACGCTCGTTAATCAAGCGCGAAGCGAAGGAAATCGCTGCATTTCAAAAGAAGCTCGACACCCGCTTGGTGGCAAATGCTACTTAGGATTCGACTGAGTGCTTCAAATTGGGCTGGAAGAATCGCTATATCAGCGATCCTCGCTTGGATGCCTTTACATTCTGTGGCATCAACGGTTCCAGTTGTGGATTCCAAGTTGGTCACTTACGGAGTGTCCGGGCAAACCATCGATCAAATTCAACGATCGATTGCAGAGCATACACCCAGTCGAAACGGGGGCTCCTACTACGCCGGCGTCACGATATGGAATCTCTCAGCATCCTATGACCTGATTCCCTCCCCACATGGCTGCCTACTCGATAACGGGCAGGTGTTCTTGAAAATCAGGATTCACCTACCTGTTCTGGAATCGATTCCCAAATCCCCAGGTGTTGAGCAAGAGTGGCGGCGGTTTTACAGCGCCCTCAATGCTCATGAAGCATTGCATGCGCAAAACGCCTACCGGGCCGCCACCACGCTACTGGCAAAAATAAACGGGACACGCACTGATGTGCCCTGTTCTCGCGCCAAGGTGATCGCTGAGAAGGCTACGGCCGCGCTGATAGAACGGATTTCTGCCTACGACAAAGATCTAGACATTCAAACCCGTCACGGAACTACGCAGGGCGCTTATTTGAACCCCGTTGTCAGATGACCCCCCCCACAGAATATGAAGCCTAACTGCCTGGAGCATAACCTTTGAAGAAAACGTTATTGATGTCTGCTTTGTTGGTGTTGGCTACTGCTATATCAGGGGTTGCCGCAGCCGCAGACGCTCGTGTTGGAACCTGGAATACAATGCGTCTGGGCAACGGTGACCAGAAAAGTTACCCAGCTTTAGCAGCAGTCGCCGCCAATGTTGACGTCCTGGCCGTTCAGGAGGTGATGAATGATGAGGGCATCCAATACCTAAAACTGGCACTGGAGCAACGGACACGTGAAAAGTGGAGCTCGCTGTGCTCAAGCCCTGTAGGCTCGCGCAGTTATAAGGAGCAGTATTGCTTTCTTAGCCGCGATTCGGCAGTTCAATATGAAGACGGCGCCGTAAGCTTTTTGGATCGTAAGCATGTGTTCATGCGAGAGCCCTATAGCGCGCGCTTTAAGTCCCTCAGTGACGGCAATACCTTCGCCTTGGCCACCGTACATATCATTTACGGCAAGTCAGCCGCTGACAGAACCCCAGAGCTGAAAGAGCTCGGTAATTACTGGGAATGGCTCGAGCAGGTATACCCAGGAGAGCCCATCATGCTGATGGGTGATTTCAACATGCCCCCTTCGGACCCTGCGTTCGAGTCCCTTCGAGCACGTGCTATCCCAATGGTTACAGACGGCGCAAGCACGTTGTCGAACACAAGCGGTCGGTTTGCCAATCTGTACGACAATGTGTTTGCCAACCAGTCAGCGCGATCGATGATGTCCGGTGTTGGGATCGTCAATTACCCTGCGATGCTCAAGGTAAGCCATGAGGATGGGCGGCGCGCCGTGAGCGATCATGCGCCAGTGTTCTTCCAGCTTGGGAAGGCTAGGCTGGGGAGTGCTGTCCAGATGGCTTATCCTCAAGGACCCGCTCAGCTGATGCACCAGGTAGTGAATGCTCCGGCTCGTAATGACTCTGTCTTCACTCCTCTCGCATCGACCGGGCTTGGTGCCCTTTCTACCGCTTCGAATACTCAGGTCGGGAGCGTGCACGGTAATAAGAGCTCCCATATCTACCACCTTTCCAGCGGTTGCCCGTCCTACGGAATGATCTCGGAGAAGAATCTGGTGGTATTTGCTAGTGAAGCCGAAGCGATTACGAGCAACTACAGGAAGGCGGGTAATTGCAAGTAAGGTAAGCAAACGGCATCTTGTCATGAATGACGGTAAATATAAAATGAGAGACCCAATGAAAGCCACAATGCAGCAGGCAACCGAACACAATCAAAACGTACTGAATGTCCTAACTGAACTTCTTAGTGTACTTCGCGATGCAGATGCCATTATCGGTCGTGACGAAGAAATTTTAGCTTTCGACAGTCACCGCACCCTAGCGGCAATTCATGGTGACATACACTCTGTTTTTGGCTCGCTAAGTTGTAAGCGTCCGAACTACACCGCCTTGCATCTCAGACCTTAATCCCCTTTAACCGCTGATTGACGCGCTCACACTCAAAAACTGCGAAATTGCACCCCACTTGACCACCCATTTGCGTTGCAACTGACCAATCATTTGCATTCGAAGTGATCAGGACTCTCGGCTCTGTAGGGTAAGAGCGTGGATAAAAGCAGACCGTAGGTTTGGCCAGTCAACGGGGCTCATTGAGCGCCGCTCTTTTCCTGTTCAAGCCGACAAACAGGGGGGCAATGAAACGGGAAATCGTAGGCTAAGGCGCGAAGTTTTCGTGGCTATCTATTCCATGCAGCGAATCGATCAGCGGGCAGCTAACCGTCCCGTGGCTCGCGCAACAGTCATCAACCAACTGCGCCAGGACCAACTCGATCCGCCGCAGATCCGCAAGTTTCCCCCGCACGTCTTCGAGCTTCTGCTCGGCGTGCACACGCGCATCATTGCAGTGCGTACCGTCATCGAGCCGCAACAGTCCGGCCACTTCATCGAGGCTGAAGCCCAGCCGTTGTGCGGACTTCACGAATTTCACCCGTGCAATATCCGCCTCGCCGTAGCGACGAATGCTGCCGTAGGGCTTGTCCGGTTCGGGCAACAGCCCTTTGCGTTGATAGAACCGAATGGTTTCCACGTTAACCCCGGCTGCCTTGGCAAAGACGCCAATGGTCAGGCTTTCCGCAGTGTTTTTCATACCGCTTGACTCCGTACCTGACTACGGAAATAACCTTAACCCATCGATCAAACATTCGAAAGGTTGAACCCATGTCTGAATCACAAAAGGGCCGTGGTGCACTCCTCGCTGGAGGTCTGGCGGCGATCCTTGCGTCCACCTGCTGCCTGGGCCCGCTGGTGCTAATTGCCCTGGGCTTCAGCGGCGCCTGGATCGGTAATCTCACCGTTCTGGAGCCCTACCGCCCGTTTTTCATCGGCGCGGCATTGTTGGCGCTGTTCTTCGCTTACCGGCGCATTTTCCGCCCGGCTCAAGCCTGCAAACCCGGTGAGACCTGCGCAATTCCGCAGGTACGAACTACCTACAAGTTCATTTTCTGGCTCGTGATGGCACTCGTGCTGGTCGCGCTCGGTTTCCCCTACATCCTCCCGTTGTTTTACTGATCAGGCAGGAGTCTCCCATGAAAAAGCTGTTTGCCGCTCTCGCGCTCATTGCCGTGGTTTCCCCGGTGTGGGCCGCCATCCAAACCGTCACCCTGTCGGTACCGGGCATGACCTGCGCCGCCTGTCCGATCACGGTCAAGAAAGCGCTGACCCAGGTCGAGGGCGTGACCAAGACCGAGGTGAGTTTCGAGAAACGCGAAGCCATCGTGACCTTCGACGATGCCAAGACCAACTCCGAGGCCCTGACCAAGGCGACCGAGGATGCCGGCTATCCATCTACCATCAAGCAATAGGAGGAAATACCAATGAGAAATCCTCTCAATCTGTTCACGCGGATCGGTGACAAAGCCAGTTCCGTCGGTGTGCTGGTTTCAGCCCTAGGCTGCGCCGCGTGTTTTCCTGCTCTGGCTAGCTTAGGCGCTGCAATCGGTCTGGGCTTTTTGAGCCAGTGGGAAGGCCTGTTCATCACCACGCTACTGCCCTTGTTTGCGGCCCTGGCGCTGCTCGTCAATTCCCTTGGCTGGCTCAAACATCGGCAGTGGCAGCGAACTGCACTCGGCCTGATAGGCCCTGTCCTGGTCTTGGCTGCGGTGTTTTTGATGCGGGCTTATGGCTGGCGGAGCGGTTGGCTGCTCTATATCGGTCTGGCCCTCATGCTTGGGGGCTCGATCTGGGATCTCGTGTCGCCCGCCCACCCCCGTTGCGCCCCGGGTGCCTGCCCACCACAGCCAAAACAGTAATGCCGCAAAGAGACCCATTTGAGGAAGTAAACGCTATGACCACACTGCGAATCCACGGTATGACCTGCGCCTCCTGTGCCGACCGCGTCAGAGATGCTCTGGAGGGAATCTCCGGCGTGCACCGGGCGGACGTCTCCTACGCCGGTGGGAAGGCCGAAATGACGGCCGACGCGGCTGTCAGCCGTGAACAAATGCAAGCCGCCGTCGAGGCCCTTGGGTATCAAGCGTCGTTCGAAGTCGCCTCGCTACAACCGCGCCCCGGCCAGCTCGATAAGGCGTTGGGCTGGTTGCGCAGCGACACCGAGGTCGGCAAAAACGGCGACGCGCTACACATTGCAGTCATAGGCAGCGGCGGTGCGGCAATGGCGGCCGCCTTGAAGGCGGTGGAAGCCGGCGCCCGCGTCACTCTGATCGAGCGCGGCACCATCGGCGGCACTTGCGTCAACGTCGGCTGCGTGCCGTCGAAAATCATGATTCGCGCCGCGCATGTGGCTCATTTGCGCCGCGAGAGTCCGTTCGATGACGGAATGCCCGCCACGCCGCCGACCGTCCTGCGCGAGCGGCTGCTCGCGCAACAGCAAGGCCTTGTCGACGAACTGCGTCACGCCAAGTACGAAGGCATTCTGGAGAGCACACCAGCCATCACCGTGCTGCGTGGCACCGCTCGCTTCCAGGACGGCCACACGCTCAGCGTCGAACTGGTCGAGGGGGGCGGGCGCGAAGTCGCGTTCGACCGCTGCCTGATCGCTACCGGCGCCGGTGCGGCCGTGCCGCCGATTCGCGGGCTGCAAGACACCCCCTATTGGACCTCGGAGGAGGCACTGGCCAGCGCCAGTATTCCGCAACGGCTCGCCGTGATCGGCTCATCCGTGGTGGCCTTGGAGCTGGCGCAAGCCTTTGCCCGGCTGGGTAGCCGCGTCACCATCCTGGCGCGCAACTCGCTGTTCTTCCGCGAAGATCCGGCCATCGGCGAGGCGCTGACCGCAGCCTTCCGCATGGAGGGCATCGACGTGCTTGAGCAGACACAAGCCAGTCAGGTGACCCACGCCAACGGCGAATTCGTACTGACCACCAACCACGGTGAACTGCGCGCCGACCAACTGTTCGTCGCCACCGGCCGCACGCCCAACACCCAAAGCCTGAACCTGGAAGCGGCGGGTGTACTGTTGGATGAACGCGGCGCCATTCAGATCGATCAGGGCATGCGCAGTAGCGCAGTGGATATCTATGCAGCCGGCGACTGCACCAACCAGCCGCAGTTCGTCTACGTCGCGGCGGCGGCTGGCACCCGTGCGGCGATCAACATGACCGGCGGCGAAGCTACGCTTAATCTCGATGCCATGCCGGCGGTGGTGTTCACCGATCCGCAGGTGGCCACCGTCGGTTACAGCGAAGCGGAAGCACAGCGCGCAGGCCTCGAAACCGACAGTCGCACGCTGAGCCTGGACAACGTGCCGCGTGCGCTGGCCAACTTCGACACGCGAGGGTTCATCAAGCTGGTCGCCGAAGCGGGTTCTGGTCGGTTGCTCGGCGTGCAGGCGGTGGCCCCGGAAGCGGGCGAGCTGATTCAGACGGCGGTGCTGGCTATTCGCAACCGCATGACCGTGCAGGAGCTGGCCGACCAGTTGTTCCCCTACCTAACCATGGTCGAGGGCCTGAAGCTCGCGGCGCAGACTTTCACCAAGGACGTAAAGCAATTGTCCTGCTGCGCTGGATGAATGGAGAGCACCATGAAATTTGCCCGCTACATTACCGAGATCGCCGAACGTCTCACCCCGACCAACCGGCCCAAAGGTTTTGCGGAGTTCTTGGTCGCGCTACTGGGTGAACTTGCCAAGGGACGCCCGATTTCGCGAACTACGCTTGCCAGGACTCTTGGCTGGCCCGCTGAGCAAGTGGCGGCTGTGCTCGAACAAGCCACCAGTACCGAATACGACAACGATGGGAACATCATCGGCTATGTCCTCACCTTGCGCGAGACGTCGCATGTCTTGGAAATTGACAACCGCCGGCTGTATGCCTGGTGCGCGCTGGACACCCTGATGCTCCCGGCGTTAATCGGCCGTACAGCTCGCGTCTCGTCGCATTGCGCTGCAACTGGAGCACCCGTTTCGCTTACGGTTTCACCCAGCGAGATACAGGCTGTTGAACCTGCCGACGTGGCAGTGTCACTGGTATTGCCGCAGGAGGCGGCCGACGTTCGTCAGTCCTTCTGTTGCCATGTGCATTTCTTCGCATCTATCCCAGCGGCAGAAGATTGGGCCTCCAAGCATCAAGGATTGACTATCGTAAGCGTCCAAGAGGCGTTCGGCGTGGGCCAGGAGCTTAATCGACATCTGTTGCAGACCCTTCCAATGAGAACATCGTGATTGGATTTCGACTCAATGTCCTACGGAGTGGGCATCGGATTTCTCTTTCCGACTTTGATCCGGTGATCCCAGCCATCGCCAAAGTCATAGACCTAGCGGAATGTCCTTTTCCCGTTCAACGCTTTGATCAGAGTCTTGCGGGTCTCCGAGTTCACGGGAGGCCCCCATCCATCGGAGTCGGGAATACCGTAACTCTCACCAGCTATTTCAAACTCATGCAGATGGTCATCGTGCCAGCCCATTGCGATCTGGATCACCGCGTGCAATTTGCCTAAGGTGATGTTCTCGGGCACCGCCACACGGCGCCAGATGGCAGGTTCGATCCACTTCAATTCAATGTGCAGTAGCAACAAATCAGGTTCGGGTTTTGGCAAGCGAACAGTTTTGACCATGGATCAGGCGGCCTCGCAGAGTTCCGTGGAGGCGAGAGAAACGTTCCAGGGCAGCAGTTCGTCGACCCGATTGATCGGGTGGTCGGCGATGCGCTCCAGCACGTGTGTCAAATAGGCTTGCGGGTTCAGGTCGTTGAGTTTGGCTGAACCCACCAGGCTGTAAATCGCAGCCGCTCGTTCGCCGCCGGCGTTGGAACCGACGAACAGATAATTTTTTCTGCCTAGCGCGACAGCACGTAGCGCGCGTTCGGCAGCGTTGTTGTCGATCTCAATTCGCCCGTCATCGCAATAGCGCACCAAGGCCTGCCACCGATTGAGGGCATAGAGAATCGCACCGCCCAATGCCGATTTTTTCGACAGTTGAGTCAGCGTCTGGTTGAGCCACGCGTGGAGTTGTTCCAGCAGCGGACTGGCTCGGCTTTGCCGAACCACTTTTCGCAGGTTGGGCGGTTGCCCTCGAATCTCGCTTTCGATGGCATACAGGGCCGCAATCCGTTGCAGCGCCTCGGCGGCAAGTGGTGAAGCCAGGTCTTTGTAGACCTCGTAAAACTTGCGCCGGGCGTGAGCCCAACACGCCGCTTCCTCAATGGTGCCCGTGGCATATAGTTGAGCAAAACCGGCATAGCCGTCCGCCTGCAAGATCCCGCTGAAGCGCTTGAGATGCGCGCGGGGATGTTGCCCCTTGCGATCCGGCGAGTAGGCAAACCAGACCGCCGCCGGTGTCGCGTCCCCCGTAGGTCGGTCGTCCCGCACGTACGTCCACAGGCGCGCCGATTTGGTCTTGCCGTTGCCCGGCGCGAGCACGCCAATCGGCGTGTCGTCGGCATGGACTTTGTGTCCGCTCATGACGTGGTGCTCAAGGGCGTTGATCAGTGGTCGCAGCAACTGACTGCTCTGGCCAACCCAGTCGGCCAGGGTTGAGCGCTCCAGCTCCACGCCCTCACGGGAATAGATCTCGGACTGCCGATACAACGGCAAATGATCGACAAACTTCGAGACCAGCACATGGGCCAACAACCCTGGGCCGGCAAGACCTCGGGCGATCGGGCGACTCGGTGCCGGCACCTGGGCGAAGTGCTCGCAGCAGCGGCAAACCTACTTCGGACGGACATGGCGAATGACTTTGAAACGTGCCGGAACGTACTCCAGCACTTCGGACACATCCTCACCTAAATGGCGAAGCGTCCCACCGCAGCCAGTGCATTGCGACTCGGGCTGATGAACGTGGGTTTCGCGAGGTAGGTGTTCAGGCAATGGTTTACGGCGCGAAACTGCGCGAGGTGCCGGCTCGACTGGAGGTGTCATTTCGGCTTGGCTGATTTGCAGCTCATCAAGGCTCAACTGGAGCTGGTCGATCATCGCTTCCAGTTGCTCGGAGCTGCGACCGAACTGCGTACGACGCAGCTTGGCGATCATCATCTTCAAGCGCTCAATCTCTGCGTGCTGGGCAGCGATCAGCGCCTTCAAGGCTTGAAGATCATTCGGCAGGGAGTCGGTCACGAGGGTCATGCCCGAATATTACTGGGGATTTTTTCAGCGCGGCAAGTCAGACCGCGAGGACGGGTGCTGTACGAATTGGCCGGCGCCAATCAATGCCCTCCAACAGCATCGACAACTGCGCGGTCGTCAGCGACACGCTGCCGCTGGTTGCTTGCGGCCAGACAAAGCGTCCTTGCTCCAACCGTTTGCAAAACAGGCACAAGCCGTCGCCATCCCACCACAACAGTTTGATCCGGTCACCACGCCGTCCGCGAAAGGCGAAGATCTGACCGGAGAAGGGATCGGCTTCCAGTTGAGTCTGCACCATGGCCGCCAAACCGTCGAAGCCACGACGCATGTCCGTGACGCCAGCGGCGATCCAGATACGGGTTCCAGCGGGAGGGGCAATCATCGCACTAACTGCTGCAAGACGAGTTGCAGCGTCTGCGGGTCTGGTGCTCCGGTGATACGCAACTTGGCTTTTCCTACCTCAACTGCGATCTCGGAATGACACTCTGCCTGTGGCTGGAAGACTGGCGGCAGATCCATTGGCGCCTCGATCACCTGGACTGGCAAAAACGAAGCACTCTGGCTGACCGGGCCGAATAGCCCTTCTTGGTATTGCTGCCGCCAGCGAAAGACCAGATTGGCATTGACGTCATGTTCGCGAGCGATCAATGACACGGAGGCGCCAGGCTGGAAGGTGGCCTCGACGACTTGGCGTTTAAAGTCCAGCGGAAAGTTGGGGCGGCGACCGGCTCGACGGGCTGGGGCAACTGTATCCAAGATAGTGTCCACTAAAAAATGGTGTCCACTATCTTGGCCAATTTGGAGGGCTGTCAGGAGAGGGTGCTGGCCGGACGGTTACGCTAAGTTTGATTGCGGGAGGTGAATATTCTGGCGGGTGGAACGTGTTCTCTCAAACCCAACAGAATAAGGACTTCTTTCTGCTCAATATTCGCTCCCTGCTCCGTGAATCGGACTTCAATAACGGCTTCCCGCTGATCACAGATGTTTGCACCCTGATCGAAGGGTTGCCGTGTATGCCACCCGAATACGCTTTGAAGGTCAAAATCGCTCACGATAAAATCTCTCATGCGATGAGAAGTTTTCGCTCGAAAAACAGTGGAGAGATTGAGGCGGCGATTTTTGACCACGAATGACCACGGAAACAGTCCTGACTGTTGCAAACAAAAACGAGCCATGCGATCTGTTGGCAGCAAACAACATCGTTCGACACAAGACAACTTATTGCGACACTCGGCATTATAGATTGACACAAAAACGCTGATGAATCGCCCTCTGGAGCAGAGCAACAGCCTGCAGCGCCCGGAATCACTGGTAGGTTGTGTCAAACTATGTTGTCGTTGCTGTCCGGGTTGATACGTGAGTGGTCAGTGATTTAGGGGCTTTGTGTCAATCTATGTTGATGCCACCCAGTGAACCCGCAAAGCGCGGTCAACGCCCGCTTCACATGCGAAGGCATTGTGCTGGACGAAATCGTCGCCCGAATCGGTTTGAAGATGCGCAGCAGTGAAATCGTATGTTTAACTGACAACACCGTGTGGTGAAAAGCCTAAGGTGGCGCAGTGCAGATGTATCGCCACAGCGATGGCGGGATACCCAGCGTTGTTTGAATACGAGGCCACCGTCATGACGCAATTCATAGCTACTGAACACAAATTGGCTCGCCTATGGGTCGAGGTCTGCGGCAAGAGCTTGGGCATCGAGCGTGCTGAGGCCGCAGCCATGTATGCAAATCTGTGCGGTTTCCGAACTTGGGATGCAGTTACCAGTGCGATAGGGAACAAGCAGCCCAGTGTTCCAGACGAGCAACTAGAAGTACCCGAGTTGATGGCTCGACGGGATAGCTACATTGCTGTGATGGTTGATGTCTTTGCGATAAACCCATCGATGGCCGTCCACCTGGCCGCGAACCTCAGTCCCTCCAGCGGCAAAATGCCTAAGACTATATCAATCAACCGAAGTACTTTGCATTCTCCGCCTGAAGATGAAGGTTTGAGCCTCTATGTGCCGGGCTTTGATGATCCTCGGGTAGCAAACGCAATGCTCAAGGATTTGCTAGGTGGTGCGCCAGGCCTCGAAGGCTGCAATCTGGATAACTTAACCGACCGCCTGCGCATTTCTCATCCGGTTGAACCGGGGGATTTCTGGGACTTTTACAGCGATCAGGGGTTCGACCTGATCGAAGATACCTTTGTCGAAGATTATGAATACGGTGGACCATCGTTCTTCATGCCGTGTAGCCCTGAAATATCCGATAGCGAAAAGGTACCGGTCTTCCTGACCAGCCTTGCTTACACGCCGCTAGATCATCATGACCAGATGGCAGATGAGGTTCGTCGAGTGATGCTTGAGAGCGCCAAAGCGATCACTGGTGCGGATACCCTGCTCCTCTGCTGGGGACATTTGCAGCAAAAAGAAATTGGGGGCAAGCGGTTCACCTACGCTGGCCAGATTCATCATGAGGGGACTTGGCGCGATCTGCTCCTGAACAGATCGCTGGACTCATTCGACAAGTTGCTTCGTGCAACAACTGCTCTACAGGACATTAATGAGCCAGGGCCAGAGTTTCAGGACAGCGGCTCGGAATGCATGATTCGCTTCTTTATGGTGCAGACCCAGTGCGAGTCTAGCGCGGAGTTCTTCCAAAAATACATTGTGAACAGCATCGGCAACCCCAGCGGATGGTCAATTGGGATTATTTCTAGCAAGTCCGAGTAGACATCAAGAAAATCGCATGAGGAACACCCAAGCCCCGCCTAACCCGTGGGGCCGTTGCCGTAGGGGCGGCGTGATTTTCGCTCCCAGGATCGATCGTGAATATCAAATACTGGGGGCTATCGGCCGTGTTCTCGTTGCCTCGCAATTCGGCGATGGCATCAAGGTAACCGTACAGTTTTCGAGTAAACAAGCTGTGAACGATCAGGAAGCATTCAGCCGCGTGGTGGACGAATTAGCGGCTTTAGTTCGGCAACTAGTCCACCAACTCGGTAAGGTCGCACCAGATAGCGACCTCCCGGCGAAGGCTCTGGACTAATTAAAGCGCAAGTGTCTGCAAGGTAGTCCACTACGCAAAGACACCCTGCAGCTCACCTCACCTGGTGGTGCTGGCATGGACGAGGGTCTGCCTTCCCCTGATGCTGATAAGACCTTCCTGAGAAAGCTCCTTCATCACCTTTCCAACCATCTCTCGCGTGCACCCGACCATGGACGCGATCTCGACCCGTGTATTCTTCAATACGTACCCCTCTGGGTGAGAGATTGCACCGGGTAGACTGCATAGTTCCACGAGCGCGCTTGAAACTCTGCCGCGAACGTCATAGAAGGCAAATTGGCCGACCTTGCGTAAAGACCTAACGCTCGTGCGTGAAAGCTCACGACAGAGTCCAAACATCGCAAGAGGCTGAGATGCACAGGCCTGCAGCAGCTCTTTGGCAGTCAGCACGTATGCAAAGCACTCAGATTTGGCAAGCACGTACATTTCGATCTTGTTGCCTTCTCCGGGATCGATGCTTCCAAATACGTCGCCAGGAATTAGGTGCGCAATGTTGAGCTCGCTTACTTGAGAATGATCAGTGACTTGTATAGCCGCAGTACCTTCTGTGAGCAAAAAAACACATGGTTCCTCAGAGTCGAATCTCATCAACGTCGAACCCCGAGCAAATTTTCGTCTTTTGCCCGACGCAGTAAACAAGGTATTAGCGCCTGCCTTCTGGAGCGCACTGCTGCCGGCATGTTTCATTCATCGCTCCATCATCTGTAAGTCCCATAATGACGAGATACCTGGTCATTGGGAGATGGCAGGACGATACCCAGATTCAGTGGAAGGTGTTACTCAAAAGAGGGCTGTGTAATTTCCGTGAGCTCGTTTTGGGTAGCACATAGAGGATCCTGAAGACACACTTGATCTATTAATTTGTTCGACAGGCGATCACAGTGAATCAACCAATCGAGCCACCCTACGAACTCGATGAGCTTCCATTTCATCATCGCTTGGCAGCCCAGGTGTTGGGTGCTGGATTGGATCTACTTAATGCGAGACATCTCGAGTCCTGGGAGGCTGGCCGCCGTATCGGTCTCATGGAGGCCAAGGCATTAGCTCAGCAGTCATCTACCCAGGATCAGGTCGTAATTCCCGGTTTGAAAACCACTGAGCCCGATCATCAGGTCACAGGCAAAGATGACTTGGTGTTTGGCGGCGAACGCATTCATATCAGCAGTGATGCTCGCGCAGCTATGCGCGCTGACTGTGAAGCAAGGCTAGATAAGTGTGCACAGCCCACAATGGAGCAATGGAAGGCT
Source organism: Pseudomonas sp. WS 5503 (assembly GCF_012985385.1). Lineage (NCBI taxonomy): Bacteria > Pseudomonadati > Pseudomonadota > Gammaproteobacteria > Pseudomonadales > Pseudomonadaceae > Pseudomonas > Pseudomonas sp. WS 5503. The sequence goes on along the minus strand of NZ_JAAQWI010000010.1, from coordinate 91,857 downwards.
ATCCTTTCGACATCCAATACGACTCTTCTCGGAGGTGGTGCGGGTACTGGTAAGACCAAGACATTGCTGTTCAGGGCATTGTTTTTCCATCGATATGCGCAGGTCCCTCTATCTCAGATACGTATTCTCACGTTCAGCCGTGAGGCTCGTGTAGAGATGGCCAGCGATCTACAGGAGGTCTTTGGTCTGTTCGGTGTGGTGCTCTCGCCGGCCGAATGTCAAGCGATAGTGATGACCCCACGCTCATGCCTTTTAACCCAATCGATGGCTCTTCCTGACCTTGCCACGGTGATACCGCTTGAGAACTATGGAGCCAGCCCGCCTGACACATCTGCCCTCGCTGACGGCCGACCCTTCGAGGCGTCATTGAACAATACGCAGAGGGTGGAGATGACCAAGTGCCTCAACCTTCTCTATCGATCCAATAAGCGGTTCAATGAAACTTACATTGCTTTGTGGATTTCGTCGCTAAGACTACCTCAGCTTGAAGTCGATTCACCCGAAGTCGTAAGGCGCGCTTCATTGGGATGGAAGCTCAGCGAGCATGACGAGGCCCTGACCAACTCTGTTGAGGCTTTGTGGCGCAAAGCAAAGGCCTGGCCTGTTGAGGGTGTGACAGCCGCTAGAAAGGTCTTCACCGTCAGAGGTCGACCTTATGCAACACATGGCTACATCCCACAATTGAAACTCCACGTGGTGCTTGGCTTCGATAGGTCGGAAGGGCCGAGCTTGCGCCGCGATCCTTCAGCTTCAATGGAACTGTACAAAGAGGTCGCGATCAAGCGCACCCTGTTCCAGGCCTACTTTCCAGAGGGTGTGGTGCACCTGGACTCCTATCAAGATGCTGCCGAACTGTCGGAGAGGCTGAAATACCTCGCTCAAGCCGCTCCAAGCTTTTCTTACGCACTACAAGGTCAAACAGGTCCGGTACCGGTTCTCGATTCGTTCAATTCAACGTCAGCCTTACTTGATTCGCTGGGCATAGAGGTAGGGTCTGTGCCTGGCAGAATGAATTTTCTACCTGCAGATTCTGACGCACTCTACTTTGAGGCATTGGCGATTTACTGGGAGGCCCTTGAGCGGCACCTCTCTAAACTAGAGGGACCGGTGATTCCGTTTGGTCGTCTGTTCGCCGCGCTTGGGGGCGGTAAGCTGCCAGCCGTACGGTACGTGCCTATGAGTATTCTCGAGCAATGCCGCCACCTTCTCATTGACGGTGCAGAAGATCAGACGCTCCCGGTTGCCTCTTGGGTGCGGTCGGTACTGATTGAGATACGTAGAAGAGACTCAGCTCAAATATACACAAGGGGTTTGTCATCAAGTATTACAGTGGCAGGAGATCCGAATCAGTGGGTGTACGGTAGTTTTGGGGCGACTCCAAAATTGTTCTTTGACTTCGAAGATATGTTTAGTAGTCCGGTACCGGCTACGAAGGTGACCCTGACCGAGTCATTCCGGTCTACTCAAGCCATTATCGATGCGGGATCTAACCTGGTCCAAAACCTTTCTTTGGGAGTAAACCGAAGCCCTAGGTCTATTCGACCTCCAAAGGGGGAGGATCAGCCTGTCAGGATAGTTGGTGATGATCTGGATCAACTTCAACGCATCTGCCAGTCAGCAGCGGCAGATGGCTACAAAGTTTTGATACTCATCGACAGCGAGGTCGACAAGGCTTGGGTCGACTCTGCTGTTGGGGACCAGATTAGAGATGATCGTGCTTCAGGCGGGCGGTCTATCCGTGTTCGTTCATTCCACAAGGCGAAGTCACTTGAAGCGGACATCGTCGTGATGGTCGGAGACCCGTCGACTGGTGTTTCGTCTTGGTACCGCAATCAGCTCTACAAGATAGCGGGGTTCAGTTCGGGTGGTGACTCTGCGCCGGGGGATACGGTCTCTCACGGCGAGGCTTTGCGCCTAGTCCACGTGGCAATCACCAGGGCGAGGCATAAGTGCATTTGGTTTCCAAATCGCGGAGTGGGTACTGTCCGTACCGCGAGTGTGCTGGGTGGGCTGATGCCGGGACTCTTCGATGATGAGCGCCGTGCTTGATGCGGTAGGTATTTAGTAGATGGGCTGGTAAAGCCGATAGGTGATGCTCGAAATAGTGGTGAGGAGTTTGTGCTTGTTCTGTCAGGTGTAGATCTCGATGGGGCGTATGGGCTGACTGAGAAGTTTAGTCATTAAGTGGAGCGTCGCTACATGCATCTCAGCGTTCCTGTAGGCAGAGTGACCATAAGCGCTGACGTTTGTGCAGGCTTACCTGGTCAGTGCTTTGCGGCCACAAACAGTGGGTCGAGCCCTCTACTCAGCGAATTATTTCGGGCGTAATCAGGCTGCTCTGGCTTTCTGACTCGACGTCGGCAAAAGACATCAACATCAGCCTTCTAATCGGTTCAGGGAGCACTTTTACCTCTATGGTGACCCCTTCGTAGATAGCTTCGGTTTCAGAGGCTCTGAATACGCCATGGGGAATCCATGGCTCATGTCCAAGCCACCGCCTGGCCTGGTAGTCGATCATAAAGCCGTATACCTCGATCCAGAGGTGTGGACGCACGATAGCGCCGCGGGCGGACAGTGCCCCCGCTTTGAGAATTGGTTTGTGCCCTCTCTCCGTCAAAACGGAAAAGACAATTCGTGAAAATCCATCGCATTCGACGTTCGAGTGCTGGATAGGGTCGAAGAGGGCAGCCAGTTCATCGCGGGTCACAGTAGATCTCCATAGTGGAGTCAAGACTTTAACCGCGCTACATCATCCCTACCACCTGAAGGCTTCTGCCACAGGTTTCGCGATGGGAAGGTAGGGCATCGATATTTTAGGCGAGTTATCAGCAATGAAGTCTTTTAAGGCCAAGTCAGTACCAGCTTCGCAAGGTGAGCTTTTCGGGGCAGATCAGATCGCCGCCATCTATAGATCCCAACCGGAAGCACACATCGACAATGCCACCTTGTATGGATTGGTTGCCATGCGAAACGGATTGTCGGCTGGCGCATTGAACGAGCGTGTACCCGTAGGCCGATCAGGGCAGCGGCATAGCCTAGAGAGGCGTGCGATTCGATGGACGCAGCAAGATCTGCGCAGGGCAGGGGTCCTTGAGCGAGTACCGGGTGAGCGTGGTATTTGGCGCCTTACGGAGGAGGCTAAGCGCGATTTAAACATGGCGAAGCCAGGCGTCAAGGTACTTGGCTTTCGAACTGATCTAGGTGTCGCAATTTTCGGCGGTAGCGAGTATATCTTCAATAACTTAGATGTTCAGCCAGTATCAATTATTTGCAGTCCTCCCTATCCTTTGGCAAAAAGTCGGGCTTACTCTAATCCTACCCAATCGGAAATCGTTAAATACATTGTGGGGATTCTTGAGCCAATTATTGAAAAGCTTGCAGACACAGGTAGTCTCGCTATCAATGTCAGCAATGATATTTTCCTGCCTAATTCCCCCGCGCGCTCAACCTACGTTGAGCGATTGACGATAACACTGGAAGACATGGGTCTAGGGCTTATAGATCGTTTGGTATGGAAGTCCAACAAGCCGCCTGGGCCAGTTCATTGGGCGTCTAAGACGAGGCAACTTCTTAACGCAACCTATGAACCAATTCTAATATTTGCAAAGAACCCAAAGCTTTTTAAAGGGGACAATAGGCGCGTTCTCGAGCCTCACTCTGAGCGACATCTTGCATTAATCAATTCAGGTGGCGAAAAGAGAACAACAAACTATGGGGACGGTGCCTATCGGCTACGGGTTGGCAGTTACAGCAACCAAACTGAGGGACGTATTCCTAAGAACGTACTGGAGCGCGGCATTCGCTGCCCATATGGCTCACAGTTTCGTGCTTCAGCGGAAGCGCTGGGGTTGCCTAGTCATGGTGCGGGCCAGCCCTTTAGCGTTGCTGAATTCCTTATCAAATATTTGACTGAGGAAGGTGACCTTGTGGTGGATCCATGGGGTGGCCGCTCGATGACAGGTTTGGCCGCCGAAATGCTTAATCGGACTTGGATCACTGGCGAGCGGGCTCTACAGTACGTTCGTGGTGCAGCAGAGCTATTCCGCGAGCGCCCAGGCTTTCGTATCAACCCTCAACTAGAACAAGCATTCGCCGGCTCAGTCCAGCGCTAAGGATCCATTTTGCCAGCCATCAACGTTGCTGAGTTTCCTGCATTTCTTCGCGCCTATCGCTGGACTAACGTTAATCATGCTTCTCGTGGATATCCAGGGGACACGTTTCCTGATTTTCCATGGATTCAGTCGCTAGAAGGACGTGGTGTGAGGATTGTGGCGAAAGGTGTCATTACTGCGTGCCCGACGGACTACCTTCGCGAGATCCTTGCATGGGGCGCGGGGAAGAATGACCCCGGGATGAAATTTGAGGCCGGGCTGGGTAACGTGTCTCTCATTGTAATCCTCCAGCAAGTAGTGGCCAGTCTTGAACAGCCGCTTGCTGCTATTGACGCTGCTCTTAAAATTCCGGGATTTGGTCTGACGTATGCTTCCAAGCTTCTCCGTTTTTTTGACCCTGGCCGGTATGGGAGCTTGGATCGCCGGATTAGGCTTGCACTGTTGAAAGCAGACCTACTTCCCAAAATACACGATAGCTATAAAAGCTCGATGATCGAAGGCTACGTGAAATTCCAAACACTCTGCGAGAGTTTGGTTTTCGAGCTCGAGTCTAAGGGCATATGCCGCCCGGAGTGCAATCTACCCTCCGCTGCGTCAGCGACGGGATGGCGCATCGCCGATGTTGAAATGGCTCTCTTCACCTGGGCCGATCGCGGCTTGCAAACGGAAAAGGGCAACCAATTCGAAACGGTGAATCCTGACATCTAGTGATAGACTTGATATTGATCCTCCGTTCTGCGTTGGCCCACTTTACACCGAATCATTTTTAGCTGGGTATCGTGATCCTTCATATGCTGAAATAGATTATCTGTGGACGACTAACTTGGAGTCTCTGCATAATTAGAGGGAGATTGTTGGGATTGTTAATCAGTCTTGGCCGTGCCGAAACTTATAATGTAGATGTTGTTTATATTTTACCGGTCTACCTTACCTCGTTTTGCCCCACACCCACCGTCGAGAAATATTTTGCTAGCGCAGTTACCGCAAGCAAGGCCGACCAATTTGAAACCCGCAAAACGAAATTGTAGAGGGGGGCTTTTTGTCGAAATGACGTCTCTATTTTGGGCGGCCCCCCGCATTGCCTTGAAGCTACAGCTGGACTCGTTATGTTCCGGTTGAACAATCGAATGCTGTCAGTCCCCTTCCTCGGGTTTGACTGTCAGTGCACATCTACAAGTGAGGTTAAAGTATGATTTGGTTTCTCGAAGGGCAGTCAAGCCAGCGTGACATTATTGAAGGTGCGCGTGACGCGCTGCCACCTGAGGTGAAGATATTCGCCTCGCACCGCGACAATCGCCCCGAAATTATGGCTGGAGCAGATATTAGCTTTTGCGAGCCCCGTGGTGCTGAAGAGCGGGTTTCGTGGGTGATTACTACTGCACGCACCTATGGAATCAAAGTAATCCTGGCGGGTCGCTTGGGGGCGGTATTTGAAAGCGCCCGGGATCGATTCGAGGAAGCTGGCCTGGTGCTGGTAACTGGTGGTTCATCGATGCGCACATTCGATCTTGTTGATGACAAAAGCAGGTTTACCGCTGAGGCGGAGCTTGCGGGCTTGGATTGCGTTCCGGCAATAACCGCAACTAATGCCGATGAAATGTTAGCAGCGTACGGGGCTCTGTCTGCTTCGGGAGAGGTTTGCGTAAAGCCTGCCGTTGGCATTTATGGTCAAGGCTTTTGGCGCTTCAAGGAGGGTGCTGACCCATTTCGTAGCTTTGCTGATCCCGATGCCCGCGTTGCGAATTTCGCGACCTATATGCGTGCATACAGCGAGGTGGAAAATCCTCCGTCGATGCTTGTAATGCCCTACATGGCTGGAACCGAGTGTTCGGTGGATATGGTCTGTGAGACTGGCCGAGCGGTTGCGTTTGTAGGCCGGAGGAAGACCGGCGCGTATCAGTTATTTGAAAAGGAAGGTGCGGCGGTCGAGTTGGCACTAAAAGCGGCTGCTCATTTCCAGTGTGATGGCATCGTGAACGTTCAAACAAAGGATGATGCACAGGGTAAACCGCATTTGTTGGAAATCAATCCTCGCTACTCCGGTGGAGTCGGTTACACCCGGGAGGCTGGCGTCAATTTGGCAGGGATCTTTGCTACGCGCCGCCTAAACCTTCCTGAGCCACCTACCGTTTGGCGGGCAGGCGTACGTGTGAAAGGGGTCTCCGTTGCAGCTGTAGTTCCAAAATGACATCCTGAATCATCGAGAACCCTGAAGTTTGGTACCATTGGAGCGCTTCCGGTGGCGCGGTGGATTTAGCACTCAAGGAGTAAAAAAGGAATGATGGTGCTAGCGCCAGGCGCAAACACCGCGGTATCTAGTGCACGGAGTGAATGGACTCTGGAATGCGGGAACTCCTCGGCTTTCGGAGAGTACGCTGCGATTGCCATACTGCCGGTAAATGACAAGCGCCTACCCACTGGTGAGGCTGCCCTATTTCAGACGTCTCAGTCCTGGATGGAGTGGAGCGGCGACCAAGCAAAGGTTGGTTGTAAGTTGAACTTGTCAGCCCTCCCGTCCGGTAGCGATAGGCTACTCCTCATCGCATACACTTTTTCTGCAGCAGGACCGGTAAGCGATCTTCGTTCGTTGCACCTACTTGTTGACGAACAGATTGAATATAGGTTGGACCTTCGCGATAACGGTGAAGCGGCGATCATTATCGGCGAATTCTACATCCGCAATCAGCAATGGAAGTTTCGTGCACTGGCTGAGGGTTCGGCTTATGGTTTAGCCGCTCTAGGCCGCCGCATCGGGATCGATATTAATGACGCTCATCCAAAAGGGCGCACTAGCTCTGCGGAGGCTGACCGCGCACGAGCGGGCGCAACCGGCACTGGTTTCGCTGTTTCCCAGCACCATGTGCTCACCTGTGCTCATGTAATCGAGGGCATGAGTGATATATTCATTTCCTCCTTTGAAGGTCGTTATCGTGCAGAGCCGGTCGTCGTTGATCAGCGTAATGACATCGCTCTCCTCAGGGTGATGGAGTCGCCTGTCCTCAGATCTGTCACTTTTAAGGAAGGCTCCGGCTGCGACTTGGGTGAATCTGTAGTCGCGCTGGGTTTCCCTATGTCGGGTTTCGCCGGCGGTGGTGTCCACGTGACCCAGGGCGGCGTGTCGGCGTTGTTTGGCCTGCATAACGATTCTAGCCTTCTACAATTTACTGCGGCTATTCAACCGGGCTCTAGCGGATCCCCCTTATTTGATTCGACAGGCGCTGTTATCGGGTTGGTAACTTCTACAATGCCTGATGCTCAAAATATGAACTTTGCCGTTAAAGCGTCTTTGCTCCTCTCCTTTCTGGATGCGTGCCGCGTTGATGCAGTTCAAACATCCAGCAGCAGGACGTTCACAACTGCTGAATTAGCACGTTCGGCCCAAGCATCTATGTGGCGCGTCGAAGCCAAGAATTTTTAGCCCCTATTTTGACTTGAAAACTGCGGAAGAGACGTTAGGTTATCGACCTCACGCAACCCTAGGAATTTTTTCATGGAATGCAACGCAGATAAACAAGCTCTAAGCGCACAACTGATGCGCGGGCGTCTCGATGTCACTGTCGATGCCACACATATCGACCCGGACTCCTTGTTCGGTTTTGCCGAGCGCCGTAATCCAAAGCGTGCGTTTCTTTTCGTGTCCAAAGTACTTGGTCGCCACATACCTGTGCGGCCTTCGATCATGAATTCAAGCTTCAATAGCCTCGCAGCACAAATTCCTGACGACCTGCCTGGGCCCGTACTCGTTATCGGCATGGCTGAAACAGCAGTTGGCCTGGGTGCTGGTGTGCATCGCTCATACAGCGCGACGCGCCCGGACACGGTTTATATGGTCAGCACACGCCACCCTACTGGCAATGACCTGTTCGCCCGATTTGAAGAAGAACATAGTCACGCCAGTGCGCACCTCATTCATTTGCCGATCGATGCCGACGTTCGGGAAATGATGTTGAATGCCCGTTCGCTAGTGCTGGTCGACGACGAAGCCTCAACGGGCAAAACCTTCATCAATCTTCACCGTGCGCTGGTCGATGCCGGCCTGACTCGGGTCGAGCGCGTGGTGACTTGCGTACTGACGGATTGGTCCGGCGATGCGGTGCGCAAAACCATCGGTGACTCTGCTCAACAGGTTTCGCTGTTGCAGGGGGCGTATACCTTCCACGAGGACGCTGATGCGCCGCTGCCGGAAATGCCGGCCGTGGGTAGCATCGAGCCCGGAGAGTGGCCGTTGTCGGCGGAAAGCGATTGGGGGCGCCATGGTATTCGTTGTGTAGAAGACACTTTGGCTCTCGATCTGAAGGTCAAAGCGGGCGAGCGCGTACTCGTGGTTGGTACCAGCGAATTCGTCTGGCGTCCGTTTTTGCTCGCCGAGCGCTTGGAGCGTGCTGGTGCTGATGTGCATTTCAGTTCGACCAGTCGCTCACCAATCGCACTGGGCCATGCCATCGGTCACGCGTTGTCGTTCGCGGACAACTACGGTCTCGGTATCCCCAACTTCCTCTACAATGTCAGCCCAGGGCAATTTGATCGTGTCCTTATTTGCTCGGAAACACCTGAGCAGGCTGTGTCCGCCGCCCTGATTGAATCCCTGAGCGCGGAGGTGATTGTCGATGGTCAATAAGCGCCCCCTCGCCCTGGTTGATCTCGACGACACCCTGTTCCAGACTGCTCGCAAAATGCCAGAAGGTTCTCAGCGGATTACTGCGACTCTCGATATCGAGGGTCAGCCCAATGGCTACATGAGTACGGTCCAACACTCCCTCGCACAATGGCTCCTGTCCACGACCGACGTGGTCCCAGTTACAGCGCGCAGCGTTGAAGCATTCAGTCGTGTGAAACTGCCTTTTATGCACGGTGCCGTCTGCTCCCATGGCGGCGTGATCCTTGGTGCTGATGGAAAGCTTGACGAGGAATGGCAAGCACGCATGAGCGATGTTCTTGCTGACTATCAGGCTCGCTTGCCAGGCCTCAGTGAAGCAACCCTCGCCATTGGCAAGGAGCTTGGCATTTCCTTGCGCGGATGGGTTGTCGAGGAAGAAGGCCTGCGCCACTACGTAGTGACCAAGCACAACGAATCCAATGATGAAGTCCTGCAAACGGTTCTCGCTGAAGTACAGGCCCGCGGTTTATTGGAAGGCATGCACATCCACGGAAATTCCAACAACCTCGCGTTCTTGCCGCTGGGCCTGTCGAAGGTAGTGGCTGTTCAAGAATTGTTGCGCCGTGATCGTGAGGCCAATGGTGAGCGTCCGGTGTTGGGCTTTGGGGACAGCATCACTGACCTCGGTTTCATGCAGGAGTGCCATATGTGGGCGACCCCAGCGCGTAGCCAATTGGCCAAGCTCGTTGGAGGGAAAGTCCATGACTAAGGCCATTGCGGGTCTGGTTACCGTGGGGAGCGGCAGCTATGCAGCAGATGATGTTCAGTTCCTGCTGCAGGCCGTTCAGATGGAGACCACTGATGTCTTGGAGAAGGAGCGTCTGATTCAGTCGAAGCAGAAGCACTACTCCGAAATGATCAGCCTTGAGAGTGCGCCGACTGACGTGCACAAAGCCCTCTACGAGCGCGCACTCGAACAAAACGGTACCCGCATGGCCATGGACGTTCAGTCCCTGGCGCTGGCGCTGAGCGAGGCATGCACGGGCCCGTCTATTGTTCTTGTGTCGTTCGTTCGTGCTGGCTTGCCGCTCGGCGTTTTATTGCGTCGGGCCCTGCTCGACATGGGTCGAGATGCGCACCACTACGGAATCAGCATTGTCCGAGATCGCGGGATCGACAAAGTCGCCCTCGAGGCCATCATTCAGGAACATGGTTCCGAGAACATCGTCTTCGTCGATGGCTGGACAGGGAAGGGCGCAATCTCTGGCGAGATTCAGCGCAGCCTCAATGGCGACTCGCGCTTCCCTGAGGAACCCCGGCTTGTAGTACTGGCAGATCCCTGCGGCCGGGCGTGGTTGTCCGCGTCGGCTGAAGACTGGGTTATCCCCTCCGGCATCCTTGGTGCGACGGTGTCTGGTCTGGTTTCGCGCTCCATATGGCCCGCAGATGGAGGCCTGCATGGTTGTGTGGTTTATGACCATCTGCGTGAGCACGATGTCACCCGCGAGTTCATCGAGCAGATCGAAGAGAAGCGAAAGGCGTTGGGGACGGCTCCTCAAGCCTCTCCATGGACCGATACCCAGCGTTTTGAACTGCAGGGTGCAGCTTCGCACCTAGTCAAGTCGCTGGCCTCCCAGTTCGGCATTACCAATCTCAATCGAGTAAAGCCTGGTATTGCCGAAGCAACACGCGCGGTACTGCGTCGCGTACCTGATCACGTCTTGGTGCGCAGCCGTAGCGACAGTGATGTTCAGTTGCTCATGCACCTGACTGAGGGCGCTGGGGTCGCTGTGGAAGAAGTGGGTGCTGCATTAGGCCCTTACCGGGCGGTAACCATCATTCGGAGTGTGAGCTGATGAAAGTCCTTTCTCCTTATGCCCTGGGGGCAACGCTCTACATGCCGGCCACACGTCCGGATCTGCTGGATGTGGTTTTCCGCACAAAACTGCCAGAACTGCGTTCTTTGGTCGTGTGCCTTGAGGATGCGGTCGCGGAGATTGACGTCGACACGGCTTTGAGAAATCTGCATGGACTGCTTACCGCAATCAACGAGCGTGGTGGGCGTCCGTCCGATGGTCCACTGCTGTTTGTTCGTCCCCGAGACTCGGTGATGGCTGCTGTGCTGAATGATTGGTCGTTGATGGCCCACGTTGATGGGTTCGTTGTGCCGAAATTGACCCTGCGCAACCTCGGGGAATGGGAACACGCCGTTACAAACCCGGCGCTGTACCTTATGCCGACGCTGGAAACCACAGACGTGTTCAACCCTGGTGCAATGGTCGAGTTGGGCCAGGCGCTGAAGGCGAACCTAAATCAGCGGATTATCGCCCTACGTATCGGTGGGAACGACCTGATGGGAAGTCTTGGACTTCGTCGGAATCCTGCAACAACGCTCTATAGCACCCCAATGGGCTACGTGATCCCAATGTTGGCAGGCGTCATGGGGTCCCAAGGTTTCGCACTGACGGCACCAGTGTTCGAGCAACTCGCGACACCGCATTTGCTGATGGAGGAGCTTGAACTCGACATCGCCCATGGCTTGGTAGGGAAGACGGCGATTCATCCATCGCAGATCAGCACGATCCAGGACACGTTGCGCGTAAGCCTCGAAGACCTCAACTGCGCGAAGATGATTGTCAGTGACGCTGCTCCGGCAGTGTTCAAGCACAACGATGCCATGTGCGAACCTGCGACCCATTACAAGTGGGCGGTCAACATCCTTGAACGAGCGAAGTGGCACGGGGTTCGGCAAGCAGATGTAGGACCCATTGAGGCCCCTATCCGTTTGGCCGAGGCCGTGGGATGACAATGGAATATGACGATGCTGGCGGGCAAAGGCGTCATGTGCTGTCGGTTTTTGACTTCGACGGCACGCTGACCCGGCACGATAGCTTTGTTCCATTCCTGAAGTTTGCCTTTGGAACCCGGGAATTCAATCGACGTATTTTGCGGCTTGCCCTGCCAAGCGTTCGATACCTGGCTCGGCGTTTGAATCGTGATGAGTTGAAAGCACAGCTGATCAGCACGTTTCTCACAGGCGTAGAAACGAAATGGGTGCAGGAGCAGGCCGTGAAATTCTGCGGGTTGTTTTGGGGACAGCTCATGCGCCCTTCAGGTTTAAAATCTGTCGCCGCCGAAGTAGAGGCGGGAGCAGTAGTTACTCTCTGCTCCGCGTCCCCAGCGTTGGTTCTCAAGCCGTTTGCGGATCGACTTGGCATCAAGTTGATCGGCACCGAGCTTGAGGTAGTAGACGGTCTGTTGACCGGGCGCATGACTGGCAACAACTGCAGATGCGAGAACAAAGTACTCAGGCTTGAGGCTGTGTACGGGCCACTGGACCTGTTCCGGGTTAAAGCATGGGGTGATACCCGCGGCGATTTCGAATTGTTGGCTGCGGCCCAAGAAGCACACTGGCGACACTTTCATCCCGCATGGCGTCGTCTAGGCCTGCGGGCAAATAGAAGCGGGAATTCGGGTGTGCGCAATGTCGCGCAAGCCAACCTGCAAGTGACGATCAACCCTGATCGACACGCGAACACTGATGACCAACAAGGAGCGTAACCATGGCACTAACCCTGCAAAAACAGCAATCCATCTCCCTGGCTAAAACGGCCGGCAGTTCGCTGACCAGCATCAGCCTTGGTTTGGGTTGGGACCCAGTCAAGGCGGGCGGTTTCCTCGGCAAGATGTTTGGTGGCGGTGCCGAGATCGACCTCGACGCTTCCTGCATTTTGCTGAACAGCGATTACCAAAAAATCGACCTGGTATGGTTTCGCCAACTGAAGTCTCAGGACGGTTCGATCAAACATTCCGGTGACAATCGTACCGGCGAAGGCGATGGTGATGACGAGACCATTAATGTCGACCTGCAGCGCTTGCCTGCCTCCGTCAAGTATCTGATTTTTACGGTAAACTCATTTACGGGACAGACTTTTGAGAAAGTCGAAAAGGCCTATTGCCGTATTGTGAATGGCAGCAACAACAATGAGCTAGCTCGCTTCAACCTATCGGAAAAAGGTGGGCACACCGGAATCGTCATGGCGAGCCTGACCCGCGAGAATGGCGACTGGGAATTCAAGGCAATCGGTACGACGACGAATGGCCGAACTGCCGACGACCTAATCACTCTGGCCGTTCAGGCGCTGCGCTAATGGCGAATCTCGTACCTGGTGGTAACGCGCCGGTTGCCAGCGGCCAGCTTCGCGTTGATATCAATTACACGCCAATCCCGGGGGCCGACATTGACGTCTCGGCCTTCGCACTGGGCGCCTCGGCCAAAGTCCGAGGCGATGGCGACATGTGTTTCTATGGCCAGCCTCAAATTCTGGGTGGCGCCGTTCAACTGACCGAGTCCTCGGCCGGGCGCGCAGTGTTTTCCCTCGATACGAGTCGTCTTGAGTCTTCAGTTGAGAAAGTGGCCCTTACTGCCACTATCTACGAAAACAAGGCAAGCTTTGAGCGTGTGTCACAACTTTCGGTTGTGGTGACAGGAGGAATCGAAGCTCAAATCCCTACTGGCGGCATGAAGGAAACAGCACTCATCCTCGGCGAATTTTATCGCCGAAATGGTGACTGGAAATTCCGCTGTGTGGCCCAGGGATTCAATGGCGGACTTGAGCCGTTGGCCAAGCACTTCGGTGTAGATGTCGCCGCACCAGCGCCGGCCCCTGCCCCAGCGCCAGTGGTACAAACGCCGCCGCCTGCTCCGGCCGCGCCCCCTAAATCTACGATTAGTCTGAACAAGGTCACCCTCGATAAAACACGATCGTCTATCAGTCTTGAAAAGACGGCAGCCGGTTTCGGCGAAATCAAGGTGAATTTGAACTGGAACAAAGGCAGCTCGGGCGGCTTCTTTAAGCGAAGCCAATCCGTCGACTTGGACGTTGGTTGCCTGTACGAGCTGCAAGACGGCGAGAAGGGGGTTGTTCAAGCCCTCGGAAGATCGTTCGGCAGCCTGACCCAGGAACCTTTCATCCAATTGATGGGTGATGACCGTACGGGCTCTGTCGCTGGTGGTGAGTGGCTGCACATCAACGGGGCGAAGTGGAGTGACATCCGCCGGATCTTGGTATTCGCCTTCATCTATGAAGGTGCTCCGAACTGGAAAGAAACCGATGGTGTTGTGACGATTTTCATCCCTGGCCAACCCGAAATTGAGGTCCGTCTCAATGAAGAGGGTGGTCGTGACGCAATGTGTGCCATTGCGATGCTTGAAAATGTGAACGGCGCCGTTAAGGTCTCTCGGCGTGTGGACTTCCATCGAGGTCACGCAGTAATGGACAAAGCTTACGGCTGGGGCATGAACTGGCGCGCAGGCTCCAAATAGAGAATCTGGCGGGGTCTGCCGACCCCGCCCTTGAGGGAACACAACATGTTTGCATGGCTTAAACAAAACGCTGTTGCAGCGCGTGAAGCACTGACTACTGAAGTTTCAAAGTTCAAGAACCAGAAGTTTCTTGATGCGATGACTGCGAATTGCGCGCTCATCTCGGCTGCGTCAGGTGGTATCTCTTCTGAAGAAAAACAGAAGATGACCGGTTTCATTCAAAACTCGCCTGAGTTGAAAGTGTTCGACATGGGCGACGTAATCAAGGCGTTCAACGCACACTGCGAAAAGTTTGAGTTCGACTTTCAGATTGGCCAGGCCGAAGCACTGAAGGTTATCGGCAAGATCAAGAACGATGCTGGCGCTTCCCGCCTCTTGGTTCGCGTCGGCTGCGCCATTGGTGCGTCTGACGGCGACTTCGATGACAAAGAAAAAGCAGCGTGCCGCTTGGTCTGCCTTGAGCTGGGCCTTAACCCAGCTGATTTTGAACTTTAAGGAGCGGTAATTTGGACACTCACATCGGTTTCCCTCCGCTGACCATGGCGGTATTCGTGGGGATCGCGCTCGGCGCGCTTCTCCTCGACATGGTCACTCACCGCGGTGACAAGCCAATTTCCCTGGCTAAGGCTTCGATTTGGTCGATCTTCTGGATCGCTATCTCGTTGGCGTTCGCCGGCTTCTTATACGTACAGCACGGCCCGGAGGTCGCCAGCCTGTTTGTAACTGGCTACGCCCTCGAAAAAGTTCTCAGCGTCGACAACCTGTTTGTGTTCATGGCGATTTTCGCATGGTTCAAAGTGCCGGATGGCATGCGACACCGCGTGCTGTACTGGGGCATCATTGGCGCGATCGTGTTCCGCGGCATCTTCGTTGCCATTGGTACCGGTCTGCTGGCTTTCGGTCCATGGGTCGAAATCGTGTTCGCCGTGATCGTTGCGTGGACCGCAGTTATGATGCTGCGCGCCGGCGGCGATGATGAAGAGGAAGAGGACTACTCCAAGCACATGGCTTACCGCTTCGCACAGAAGTTGTTCCCTGTGTGGCCGAAACTCCACGGCCATAATTTCTTCGTCAGCCGTAAGCAGCTAGAGGTCGAACTCCAGAAGCCTGAGAATAAAGGCATGACCCTGGCAGCAAAAGGAACAGTTTTTGCGACGCCGCTGTTCCTCTGTCTTGTAGTGGCCGAAGTTTCTGACGTGTTGTTCGCGTTTGACTCTGTGCCGGCGGTGATCGCCGTTAGCCGTGAGCCCCTGATCGTCTACTCTGCCATGCTGTTTGCGATCCTGGGACTGCGTACCATGTACTTCGTGCTCGAAGCGCTGAAACGCTACCTGGTTCACCTGGAAAAATCTGTAGTCGCCCTGCTGTTCTTCATCGCCATTAAACTCGGCCTGAACGCTACCGACCACATGTTTCACCATGGCTACACAATCGATGCAAACACCAGCCTGCTAATCGTTATGGTTGTACTGGTGATTGGTGTAGTTGCAAGCCTTGTCTTTCCAGGCAAGGAAGAAGCTCAAACTGAAACCGCTGAGTAATAGCCCATACCACAAGGAGTAATACCCATGGCGTTGACCCTACAGAAAGGTGGCAATCTTTCGTTGACCAAAACCGACCCGAGCCTGACCAAAATTTTGGTAGGCCTGGGCTGGGACCCGCGTGCTACTGATGGTGCTGAGTTCGACCTGGACGCCAGTGCGCTACTGCTGGGCGCAAATGGCAAAGTACGCGGGGAAGCCGACTTCATTTTCTACAACCAGCTGAAAAGCGTTGACGGTTCGGTTGAGCACACAGGCGACAACCGCACTGGTGCGGGCGACGGCGACGACGAAGTAATCAAGGTAGACCTGAGCCGCATCCCGGCCGACGTGGACAAAGTGGTCTTCATCGTTACCATCCACGATGCAGAAGTACGCAAGCAAAGCTTCGGTCAGGTCGGCGGCTCCTTCATTCGCATCGTTAACGATACGACCAATGCGGAAGTCGTTCGTTACGACCTGGCAGAAGACGCATCGACTGAAACTGCGATGGTGTTCGCTGAGTTGTACCGCAACGGCGGCGAGTGGAAATTCCGGGCTGTTGGCCAGGGTTATGCCGGCGGCTTGAAAGCTCTGGCCAATAACTACGGCATGAATTTTTAAAATTTAGTCATTAATTAAACTATTTTTTGTTTACTTGGCCTTGATTTCAAGGCCTTGTTTACCTCATGTAAAGGAATCGAAAATGGCCGTATCTCTGCAGAAAGGCGGGAACGTAAGTTTGTCTAAAGAGGCCCCAGGCCTGACCGAAGTCACTGTAGGTCTTGGTTGGGACGCGCGAGTTACCGACGGCTCCAAATTCGACCTCGACGCGTCGATCTTTATCTTGGGTGAAAGTGGCCAGGTTCTCGACGACGCCAGCTTCATTTTCTACAACAACAAGAAATCTTTGGATGGTTCTGTTGAACACATGGGCGACAACCAGTCCGGCGAAGGCGAAGGTGATGACGAGCAAGCCACCGTCAAGTTGAACGGTCTGGCTGCCGCTGTGAAGAAGCTGGTTTTCGCAGTGACCATTCACGACGCTGAAGCGCGCAAGCAGAGCTTCGGCCAGGTTGCCAATGCTTACATCCGTGTAGTGAACAAGGCTGACGGCAAAGAACTGGCGCGCTACGACCTGAGCGAAGACGCTTCGACCGAAACCGCCATGATCTTCGGCGAGCTGTACCGCAATGGCGACGAATTCAAGTTCAAGGCAATCGGCCAAGGGTTTGCTGGTGGCCTGGCGCCTCTGGCTAAATCGATGGGCGTGAACATCGGCTAACCCGCAAGGGTTGAGAAAGCCCCCGCGAAACGGGGGCTTTTTCTTGCCTACAGAAACACCACGGAGTTGGTCCTGTAGGCGGTTTCGACTACTTCATCACTAGGAGCGACTGCTGGCGATCGCCACGGCAGTCTACCGGTTCTCGGGTTTAAAAGGATATTTGGATGGGCATGTTTCGTGGGGTTGTAGCTGCAGGTATTTTGGTGTCTATGTCAGGCTGCGGAGCCTACAACGATTTCCAGGCAAACAATGCAGTTCAAGAATACAGGCAGGCATGCCTTGGAAATTATACGAACGAGTGCGAAAGCAAACTGGTCGACACGAACATTGTCATGCTCGAGCTCGCGCGAAGCAACATCGAGCGGGAGAAGGACTCGATTGTGCAAGTCGTCGGCAAAGATGGATTTGATCGTTTCTCAAAAACTGCCAATGAGCTAATTGACCACTTGGTCGATCAACAGGAAAACAAGCGTCCAGGTTTTTTTGCACGATGGTTCCTGGGTGAAGGTCAACCGTTCGGCAACACACGCAACCAACTTTTTGACATTGCAGACATGCAAGAATTAAGTGCTGCAGTGCTTCAAAAGATCAGCTCCGGTGTCCACGCGAGCAAAGCATCTGCTAAGCCTAATGAACCAATCACTGAGACTGAGGCAATCTTGTTAGGCAAGGTACCTCAGGCACCGATTCAGGCTCAGGTCACCCCGACTGCCCAGCCGGCGGAACCAGCAGCACAGGCCGCCGAGTCGACTGTTCAGGCATTAGTGCCATCCGACCTTGCTGCATCTGCAGATCGGATGATCGCGAGTGAAATCGCCCGGGATGGCGGGGATGAATACAAAGAGGGCCGTCAGGTTAAGTTTGCTGACCTAAATAACGACGGCATCAAGGATGCCGTAGTGCTTTACACGATCGAAGGTCAAGGTGGCGGCAATGGCTACTTCCAAACCCTTGCCGCGTTCATTGGCGACTCGGCAGGATGGGACTTCCGTGGAAAAGCTGTAGTCGGCAATGGTGTCCAGGACATTCAGGTAGTTGATCCCCAAACCGTCAGACTGACGGTTCTCTCCGTCGGTCCGGATGATGCGGATTGCTGCCCGAGTGTTCAGAGCACCGAAAACTACAAGTGGGACGGCACGACATTTCTTCAAGCCCCAACGTCGTAAGTAAGAGCCAGGCATCAGGCACCTAGCCGTGTGCATACGAGTGCGGCTAGGCAGGGCTCTGGCGAAACGCTGGAGCAAACAAAATGAAGGAAAAATCGAATATGTCGCGATTCAACATCGGCTCTGGCCTTTTCGTCATGTTGCTCTCCCTGGTATCAGCCCACTCCAATGCCACCAGCTTTGATTGCACCAAAGCTGCAAGCTTTGCTGAGAAATCGATTTGCACAGATTCTGCACTCAGTCGTCTGGATGAGCAGATGAACTCCGAATATGTCCGCGCTTTAGACGCAGCGCCGCACAAGGCCCAGGTCCGTCAAGATCAACGAGACTGGTTGCGTCTGCGCGACAACTGCAAGACCGCCAGTTGCTTAACCGCTTCGATGACTGATCGGCTCAGTGTTCTATTACGCACCAGGGTTGATCAGCCATCTAAAGCGCCAACCTCCGTTGCCGCTACCCGGGTTGATCAATCTGAAACGAATGTGATTTCAAAGACCGCTACTTCTCCAATGGTCCCCGCCGTGGTGAAGCCGGCGGCCCCGCGAAATGCCACGGATGATCATCAAGCGATCCTGAACTTGAAGATTGGCCTGTTCGTGATGGCAATGTTGCTGCTGGTCTGCATTTACCTGCACCGTCAGGGGACCATTACGATCTATCAGGACTACACCGACGCGCTTTGGACAACCTTGACTCCGATCTTGGGGATTGGTGCGTATTTCGTCGCGAGCGCCTGGCTCGAGGTACCACGCAACTACTCCATCATTGCTGCCTGTGTCCTTGGTGGTCTTATGTCATTGCAGGTGCTTATCCAAACGTACAGAAGCAACAGCATCTGGTTTTTCCTTTTATCCCTCTTCGCAAAGGTCATTCTGCTGACCTTCTACCTTCTGATGATGGCCCTCCTGCTGTGCGGTGGTGCGCGAACCAAAAGTGAGGCCCGGCGGCGGCGCGGCTGGGCAGTTCTTGCCACGACCGTATTCGTATTCCTCTCAGGCTGGATGTGCCGGAATCGGCAATTCAGTTCGATCGACGATTACATAGCCGGACGAGCATAAGTGACATATCGGAGGTCGCGCTATTGCCACATGCGTGCCCCCGATGTAAATGGACGTCGGGCCAGTCTAAGGGGCCCGACCGAAGCCGGCATTTCAAACAACAAAGAATCCAGGAAGAAGGATCAAGGAGTAGTCATGGGATTTCGTTTCAGCAAGCGAATCACGATTGTGCCTGGCGTACGCCTTAACATCAGTGGGAAGGGGGTGAGTACTTCTATTGGGCCCCGTGGTCTGAGTATGACGATGGGCCGCAATGGCACCTATCTCAATGCGGGTTTGCCCGGTACCGGGCTTTCATATCGTGAAAGGATCGACCGGCCCAGTAGATCAAGTAATTCTCAGTCGGCGCCCGCCGGAAGCGAATACTCGGGCCAGGTAAAGGTCAAGGTAAACGAAGATGGCACGTTGTTGATTACGGACATGGATGACATCGAGTTGCCGGCTGCTGTCATCAAACGCGTCAAATCCGAGATGGCCGATTCCATTCAGGACTTGCTGACGAAAGCAGCGGATAAGGTCAACCAGGATCTTGAGTCCTGCCTAGGCGTGCACCTGTTGACGCCACGGCCGGGGGCCATGCCGGTAATCCCAGCTCCTTTCGCCATTGAAGAACCCACGAGGCCTACTCAGCAAACGCCAGGCTTGATGGATCGAATGCTGCTGCGCAGCGCGAAGATTGAGCGTGAGGCCGAGTCAGCGGAAGAGCAGTATCGACAAGACCTCGCGAACTGGCAGGCCACGCGGGACGCCCATGAACTTGAACGCACCGAAATCGAGAAAGCATTCCGGCTGGCGGCAAAGGGCTTCAGTGCTCAGATGGAACGCGCTCTGGACTATGTGTTGAGCGGCATTGCCTGGCCAAAAGAAACCCAAGTGGCCTATGAGTTCTCACAAGACGTTACCGGCGTCGCGCTCGATGTTGATTTACCTGATGAGGGCGACATCCCGCAACGCAGCGCTGAAGCCAGAGGAAATGGCAAGCTGACCTTTAAGAATCGTTCGGATGCCCAGGTGCGTAGGGATTTTGTCGCATTGTGCTATGGCTCTCTGTTTCGAGTTGTAGGAGAGGTATTTGCTTTACTGCCGGCGATCCAGAAGATCTTGGTGTCGGGCTACATTCAGCGTAACAACCCCGCTACCGGTGCGGTGGATGATCAGTACGTGCTCTCGGTCTTGGTAGGCCGAGATCAGTGGGATGCGATTGATTTTAATCGTCTGGATGCGATCGATCCTGCAGCGACCCTGATCGCGTGTGGCGCAGTGGTAAAGCTAGACCGCTCTGCGCGTTTTGTTGAGGTGACGCCGATGGATATGTCGGTCTTGAACTGAAGACAACCGCGGCGGCTAGAGCCGCCGCGGTGTGGGGCAGGGCAGGAGAAGATTAGCGAATGATTCCTTCGCGCTTTGCCTCCAAGATCCACATCGGAAATTCCTGCATCAGCCGTTCGTACAACTGCTCTTCCGTCATGTCGTGCAGGTCATCCAGGGCAAAGAATCCGCAGTTGTCCACGACTCTCCCGGGCATGGTGTCCAGTTTTTCCAGAATGCCGTAATTCCGGCCTGCTAAACCAACGTATTGCCAGAAGATTCCCAGCTTCGCTGCATCCACCATAAGTTGCGTGATCTTGCGGTTTTCAGACACGCCACCGTCGCTGATGAAAACCACAAACATAGGGGTTTTGTCTTTGGAAGCTTGGAAGGACTCGATCACTTTTTGGATCGCCTTCGGCTCATCATTGTAGCGCCGACCGACGTCCCACTTTGTCCAGCCGCTGTTGTCGGATTCGACAAAGTTCTGGTAGTTGTTCAGTTTCACAGGTGAGAGTCGCAATGGTCGTTCGGCGAATGTCCAGCACTCAAGTTCAGCGTCTGTATCTAGGGCGACGGCGATTGGCACAAGTCGATTTAGGACTTCCTGCACCCGGCCGGTTTTGTATTGATTTCTCATCGAGTCGGTGACGTCGAGCACGAGCAAAACGCGAGCTTTCATTCCAACCAGGCAGGCTTTCTCGAGGCTAACCTGTGCCTTCTTGGCCAGACTGACCAGCTCCGGCGCGACAGCAGCTACACGCTTCTCCAGAGAGATTGTGGAGGGAGATGGGGCCGGTGCCGCCTCTTCAGTAACTTCGCCGCCAAAATGCCTCACGAGAGCGTCCAAGCCCTCGGCAAACCCCTGAAGGTTAGAGGCCAACCGCCACTCCCCATTCTTTCGGTAAAGCTCAACGATCATTACCGCTTTCTCGGTTGTGAATGTGAGCCCTGAGAACGCGCAGGTCGCTCCTGTCTCACCAGTGGGGCTGATTACTTTGAAGTTGCCATTCCGGATGTCACTCATGGCCCCGGCACCATCGATAGAGGCTGTGAAGACCAAACGTTCGATAGAGGCGGGCAGGGTGGCTAGATTAATTTCAAACTGGCCGCCCGGGGCAAGCTTCACACTGCTGCAAGGCGTGACAGGCTGATTGAAGAAGACCATATAGCGATCGTCAGAAAGCTTGCCTTGGTCGTCGACACCGAAACAGACGAAGTCAATGACGCCGGGGCTTTCGATGTTGACCGAGAGAGTGAGGGAGAGACCGGGAACAATATTTGCCAGCGGCATGCGCTGGCCTTGGGTGATCTGCATGCATGGTTCCTTGTGACGATTAGAGCGCCTGATGATGAAGTGGCCATGGTGAAACAGCCGGTTCTGCACGGGTGGCTGGTTTATCCGTCGGCTTAAACCTAACGGCGCTCGACCTTCCTGCAAGTCTTATAAGGCCAGTGAGGTCGCAGCGGGAAGTTCCTATGGTAAGAACTGTTTTGTTCGTGGGCGCGGGGCGATTCAACATGAGTTGATGAGGCAGATGATGCTGGCATACAACCAAAAAAGAAATCCCGCGGCGGCCGTGTGCCGTCGCGGGAGTACTGGTCAAGCATGGATCTGCTCAAAGCGCCTGTAAACACGAAAGCTTAGACGTACTGCTTTTTGCCGCTCCTTGCGATTGGGCGCCCTTTAAATACGTGTGGGCCGTCCATGGTCAGTTCGATTTTGTCACCTTTCCGAGTCAGCCAGGGGGTGGCTTCACTGCCAGTTTTGGAGGTAACTCCGGATGGGCTCAAAAGGATGTGGTCATCATGGATTTCGATTTGGCCGATAACAAAAGTGTAAATCATTGAACTGAAGAAACCGCCAGCCTTGAATTCGAATGCGCACTCGACGACCTGGTCGCCGTATTCCATCCGCATCTTAGGTTTCAGTGATGCCACCGAAACCGCACCGTTATCTACCGCTGAATAAACGCTGCAGACCAGCGCTACCTTACCGCCCATGAGCTGCGAGATTGCTGGGTTAATTTCGACGGTTTCAATACCAGGAGCGGAGGCGCTGGCGCTGACTACGTCACCGGTATGGAAAACGAAGGGATCGACGTCAAAGGCCCCACGCTTGTCAGGTGCCTGGATGATGGACATTCGCCCATCAGGACGAAGGATGCCGATTCGAAGATCGAGGTCGTCGTTGTCAGATCCGTCGCCGTTATCAACCCACGTTGCGCTGACCCGAATTACCTTTGGAGCGGACGGCCCTTTTTCGAGGGACACCTTGTGGCTGCTGCCAGGCTTGTCCAGTTTAACCACGGTCTTGGCGATGTTGACGGGCTTTGGAGGCGGTGAAGGTGTCGCCGCCGGCGCGGAGGATGCATTGTCTTCAACTTCGATGCCATAAAACCCGCAGAGTCCGGCAAGACCTGAGGCGAAACCTTGCCATACAGAGCGTGCCTTGAGTTGGCCGTTCCGGACGTACAACTCAAGCACGATGATGCCCGTCTCTTGTGAGAAGGGCTCAGGTGCCAGTTCCAGGGTTTGGTCCCCGGCAATGACGATAGCGCGAAGGTCTTTGACTGCTTCGAAGCCGCCGGCGCTGCCGTCTTGCGTCAAAGTGATTGCGATCTTCGTGATGTTTGCCGGGAGTCGAGACGAGTCGAAGCTGATGCTGTGACTGACCGTGTCGCCACGAGCGATCGGGGGCGCGAATGTCGCCGCCCCTGAAGAGTGCTCGGGTGCATTGAAGAAAACCATGCCGCTGTCATCCACTACCTTGCCAGTGTCGGTGACCAAAAACGCAGTAAGGGTTACGTCTAGGTTGTTACCTGCCGCATGGGTAACTTCCACCCGCCCTTGGGAGGAAAAGATCGTTGTGTTCTCGCCGGGTTTGAGTGACTGATTCAATTCATGCCGCCTATTCCATGGGTTTTCGTAACGCATTGTTCATGCGCTGCGCTTTTGTTGTTTGAGCGCGAAGGCCGGCCAATGGGGAAACATCCCTCATTGGTGCTGATTGCATTGATGCAGTTTAACGGCTTGGCCGCCGGCGACCGCCGAGACATCCATTCTCCATTTACACACCGTCTGAAACCCAAGTTTGGAACGTACGAGAGGGAATGTTGTGCGCGACATTGAAAGTCCTCTCAGTCCCGTTAAGTTCTGTTCGTAGGAAACAAAAACATCTGCCCGGCGTTCTGCACCGGAATTCGACACGGCATTTTGAGTGGTGCGGTCTCCTGCTAGATGGCAATATGCTACATCTATTTGCGCTCCCCTCATCATCCAGGGTCTGGCGTTTAATTTCTGACAAGGACCCGTTGGATGCTAATCGCACTTGTGGTTTTGAACGCCCTTTATTTGATCTGCAGTCTGCTGTTCAACGCCGAACTGCTCAACATGGCTGGCGCTGATATCCCCCTCCGAAAACTCGAAGTCCTTGAGACCTATAGCCAGATCCTGGCGGCGACGAGTATGTGCTTGCTGGTATGGCGAATCTGTTATCGACGATACCAAGGCAAGGGGAGGGTGCTGTGGGTTTGGCTCGGAGCATCGACACTTGTCGTTACGCCGTTGACGTGGTGGTTTCAGGGTGCGGCACCGGATTGGATCGCAGAGCAGTTCCCCGGCTCGCTACGGGTCAGTAGCCTCTACGCATACGTCACCAAAAAGGGATTGCTCTATGACTCCCTGACTATTCCGCAGATCCCCTATAAGGCTTACAAGGATCAGGGAGAGGGGAAGGCTTTTATAGCAAACCTCGGCGTTCTGATGAGTGTTCAAGGCTCTTACGTCGAGCGCATCGACAGGAACTTCCAAGGCTTTTCAGCTGCTGTTTTTCGTGGCTACACCGTCCGTAATGGAGACGCGTTATACGAGCGCTTGCAAGAAACTGTCGTGCCCTCAATCAGTGACATCAGCAGGGCGTATGCACAGCTTGAAGGTTTTCGTGCGGGAGGCATCTCGGGGAGTGAGTGGCGACCGATCAAATGGCCGAATGCAGGGGAAGATCTGGGATACCAGCCGACCATTGACGAGTACGCCCGGTCAATCAATCCCGGTGTGCGGACACGAGATGCTCTGGCCAACACCACCGAGGTTCGCCACATGGCGAAGACCAAACTCGGTCCTCTCTATGTGAAGGGCATGAACCTTCTGGCTACGCGAGAGCAGTACCAGGCTTATCTGCCTGGCATTGCCGACAACATGGCCTATGACGTCGCTCACACCGACATCCACGGGGCTGAAGGTTTGAACGTCCTCAAGAATATGTGGTTTATCCCCTTCTCCCTTCTTAGTGGGTTGTTCTTCGGCGGCATCAGTCTAGTGGTCTTGATCATCTCGGGTGTTGAGGCGCTTCGAAGCCTCCCCGGGCGAATTCGCTTCGTTCGACCGGTCGCCGTGATTTCGATCGTTATGCTGCCTCTCGTTGTTGGCAACGCAATTGTCGATAGCCCCGGTTATAGAGATGCGTTCAGGAGCTTGGGCAAACAGCCAGTTGTGCTTGCCACCGTTTTCCATTGGGCCATGTCCTCAGAAGCAATGCTTTACAACATTACAAGGCCTCTGCTGAAAGCAGAGTGACCTACACAAAGGGAGAGTCACCGTGCGTAAAAAGTTTCTCGTTTCAGTACTGGCATTGACCATCGCAGCATCAACCTCTGGCTGCGCTGAGTTGGGTATCAACAAGCAACAGGCTGGTACCGCAGTGGGTGTCGTTGCTGGCGCTGTCATCGGGCAGTTCATCGGGAAAGGCAACGGACGGATCGTGGCAACCCTTGTCGGCGGTGCACTGGGCGGTTACATCGGTAACAAAATCGGTGCAAAACTCGATGAGCAGGATCAGCAGGCTCTGGCACAACGCACGCAAGATGCATTGAACGCGTCGCCGAGCGGGTCCAGTCTGCCCGTGTCTTGGACATCGGCCCATTCTGGCGCGTCGGCGGAGATCGTTCAGGGCAAAGAGTTCACCCAAACCAAAACGGTTGAAGTGAAACGTGCTCCGAAGATCGTCGCCGTCCCTTCGATGAAGCTCATCAACGAACAGTACGTCACCAAAAGTAGTTCGAATGTGCGCGCCGCGCCTGAAAAAGGCGCAGACAAAGTGGGTGGTTTGAAACCTGGCACCGAGTTCACTGCCGTTGGTTCGACAGGCGACTGGATTCTTGTCGGCCGCAAGGGTGTAACTGTCGGCTACGTCCACAAAGATTTGGTTGAACCAAAATCAGTAGCCGTTGCGAAGCGTGTGAAGTCCGCGGCCAACCTGGACGAGATGAACGTCGCTGTTGACAAAGAAACAAGGGCCTTCGATCTCGATTCGATCCCGACGTTGCCAACTCAGCAGGTCGCTGCTGAAACGTCTTGCCGGCCGGTGACCGTGAGCCTCAAAGCGGCCGACGGAAACACTGTGCAGGAGAAGAACACCTTCTGCAAACAAGCCAACGGCACCTGGGAACTCATCTAAGGGATCTTCATGAAAAACCGCGCACTCGCTCTCCTTGTAGTGGGTGCTTGCGGCATCGCGCCGCAAGCCTGGGCACACCAGCTCGCCTACTCGAAGACAGAACAGATCCAGGTGAACGTTGATGGTGAGGCGACATCCTGGTGCAAACCAGAAGTGGCCATCACCATGCAGCGCCCAACTTGGGATGACCAGAAGCCGCTGAACACGCTTCTATCGAAGCTCCCGTATATTCTTGGCCAGGAATGCCCGACGGCCCAGGTCACCTGGAAAGCAGTCGACGCAAAGGGGGCGGTTTACGCCACCGGCGCGGGCAATGCGAGTAATCTGGGCCTGGCCACGCTGACTTCACCGACTGCCGCTACGGCCGCTGCCGCGCCCGCTGTTTCGGTAGCCCCCGTGGCTTCTCCTCCTACTCCACCAGCAGCTGTGGCGGCTGCATCTGTACTACCAGCCGTCGCTGCGCCTACTGAGCCTGCCGGTGCAGCGCCTGTGGTTGCTGCACCGGCCCCAGCGCCTGTAACGGCACCTGTGATACCACAACCAGCACCAGAGGCTTCACCCGTGCCAGTGCAACCGGTGCCGGTGGCTCAAGTACCTGTGACGGTTGCCCCTGTAGCTGCCGTGGCCACAGTACCTGTGGAGTCAGCTCCAGCCGCCCCCCCTAAGCCTGCCGCTCCAGCTGAAGCGCCGGCCGCTGTTGCCGCCGTTCCTACCGGTGACTTCGGCCGCTCATTGGTGCTGGACAACCGGAACCTGATGGGGATTACCGACGGAAGTGGATGCAAATGGGTTATCAGTAAGTCGGTAACTGATGAGTCCGATCCAAGTCTGTCCTTTGCGTCGACACCCGCCATGCCTTGCTCTGCATCGGGCTATGCCGAGGGGTCCTATGACAAATTGCGTTGGGCGGTACCGAACACCTATCGCGGTGATACCTGGTCAAAAATAACCGTGCACCCGAGCGGTCTGATGTTCAACCAGGCACTGGTCCCAGCGGTGAAAGGCAAGGCGCTTTCATTCCTGAATAGCCGGGCAGACCAAGCACTCTTTCAGTTGGGTGAACTGCATGCGCGTAGCATGAAGGTGTATTTGGCCTTTGAGCGCCCCAACTACCGTGTCCTGTCGCCGTTCTCCAGTGATCCGTATTATGTAGTGATCACTGCAGATGAGGCATTTGCTCTTGATGCGGTTGAGTTGAAGCGCGCTGTGGTTGAGGTCTACCAATTGGTGAAGGCAACGTCGCCAACGACCGTCGGCCTGTCGAACCTCTTCTTCGCCAAGAATTTCGAAGCGCTTTACCCCGAGGGATACGCGTCGGAAACCAAAGACAGCATTCTCAAAACGCGTATGGGCGAGAACCGTGGTGAGTTTTACTTCGATGCTCGCCAAGGGAATAACTTCGCCCTGCGTCGCGAGGAGATCCGCCTGAGAGAAGTACGTCGTCTGCAGCAGCAAATGGCAGAGCTGCACACACGCGTCTTGGCGCGTTACGAACAACTCAAATCCGGGATGAAGGAATTCGAAGGTCGGGAGGCTGAGGCGCTGGCGCAGATGGCTGGTATTAAAGTCACCTTCCCATCGCCGATCGCAATGCAGGACCCGAGCTCTTCAAAGTCCGCTGTGCCGATGATGATTCACGTCACTGGAAAGAGCGGCGACTTCTACGAGGTCGACTTCCCACGTAAGGGGCGTGTACAGGCTGATGCTGAACTGGAGAGCCAGTGGTACGTGCTGCCGGCGGCAAACATGACACCCTTCCTGGCGCTCGAAGACGGTCGCGCCGTTCCTACGTATCGCGTGTATACCGCTGGCGCGGCTGAGGCCTGCAAGCAAGACCACTGTGCTGACAGAGTGTCATTTGGTGCCGTACTGGCCAAGGAATTTCCTAGCGCCGGGATCGACTTCAACTGGACGCCTGCAGTCTCTCAGCAGCACGTGATTGATTGGCAGCAAGCATCTGCTCAAATTCAGTAAGGCAACCGACTATGAAAACGATGAACAAGAAGCACATCCTCATCGCCGCTGCGGTCGCCGGTATTGCGATTCTTGCAGCTGGTGTGGGGTTATCGAGCTCCGGCAAGAAGCAAGCGCTGCGCCAGTACGATGAGATGAAGGAACAGTACTTCCTCGAGAACGTCCTGAGCGAGGGAGATATTTCCTATTCCTTCTGGTCGGGAAACGTCACCGTTGAAACACCAGAAATCCGCCTGGTTGCGGCAGAGACCAACGGCGCAGATAAATTCCTGAAAGGGATTCTGGGGCTGCTCGGTGGAATGGACTCCGGGGCAAAAGAGTCTGCCCTGGTCGAATGGTCACGGTATCTGCTTTCTTCCAGTACTGGTGGAGGTCGTGCCGGTGGCGTTTACTTGAAGGCCGACACCCTCAAGGTTAGCCGCGAAGGTGATAACAAGAAGGGCGAGATTCATGTCCAATTGTTGGGCATGGACATGAGTACTCCTTACCTGTCGCACAAAGGCACAGATGTGGTCCTGCCCTCGGAAGTAGCGGATGAGATCCAGCCGCGCGCGGAGATGGATCAGTACGGAGGCGTGGTCAAGTCGCCCTACTCGTGGGGTAGCAATATCGTCCAACGTCTGCCGTTCACTGGTGCATTTATCACCGGCGCTACAGGGGAGTTCGGCACCAAAGTTGACTTGGACTTCAAGCTCACGCGCTCTAGCGACGGCGAAGGCTCGGTCGAGTTTGTAGTGGTGCATCGTAATGACGGCAGTGAAGTTGGCAGGATTGTGCGCGAGGCTAAATTTGCGTCCATCCCAGAGCTTGACGATGTCCAGGCACAACTCAAGAGCGCGCTAAGTGGCTTCATCATGGGGGCTTACAGTACGTCCATGGGCCAGGCCGTAATTGCGGAAGCCGCAGGTGACTTTGCTCGTAAGACCAAGGTGGCCAGCTACTCGCTGACCTACAAGGGCTTCGACCAGTTAAAGGAGTCGTTCGACGAATTCAAGGCCGCTACCAGGCGTGAGGAGTTCACCGGCTTTTGCAATGAAACAGGCCTATCAGTTTATCAGAGTGACTTTGGAGTCAAGGGCAAGGATCACAGCGATTCGGAGTGCGCGATCGCTCAAAAGCTAGCCACCGATGCCAAGTTTGAAGAGTCCTACATTTTCAAGGAAGACAAGTCGTTATTTTCCGGCCTGTTCGTGAGCAAAAGCTTCACGCTTGAGACGAACTGATCACCACATTTCCTAGAACCTGGAGTGCGATCCGCCGTACTCCACGGTCACCAAAAAAATTTCAAGACAAAGGCAGGCATTTCATGACGAAGGTTTCCAAATGGGCAATCACGGCGTTCTGCTCGGTGCTGCTGGCCGCTTGCGATTCAAGCCAGGACAAAGCTGAAGAACTGGTCAAGTTGATGGGCATGGACGTCCAATACAAGATGGTAGTGCAAGTCGCCACGTCGGGTTATGCATCCAAATATCGCGAAGTCGCGCCAGAAAAAATCAAGGCCGTGATTGAGGACAACATTTCCCGGGACCTACTGAAAGATACCTTGGTCCAGGTATACGCAGATCACTTTGATGCCGACGAGCTCGAACTGATGATCGAGGCCAACAAGCATCCTGATCAGGCGATGAAAATTATTATGGGCTCTAAGGACGGCATGAAGTTGGCAAAAAAATCCATGGACGTCCAGGTGGATCTGCAGCGTGATATGGCCAAGGCGTTCGAGGATCGCGATGAGGACATTGTCGACGAACTGGACGACCTCCGAAAGGATGCCCGCGGCTGACCTTCATTTGCTCCGAACCACGGTAATCGACGCGGCTGCTACGGACAGTTCGAGGTAGCGTTTGGCAATTCATGGAGGGTGGGATGAGGTTTATTTTGGTAATGCTGCTGGTGCTCAGCGGCTTCGCTCACGCCGGTTGCGGCAGCATCAACAACGACGATCAACGCGCCTACTGCTACGTCAAAGAGGGGAATGGGAGCTGTGCGAGCATTAAGGACGACGATCTGCGCGCTACCTGCTATGTGGAGGCCGGCAATGGCAGTTGTGCGAGTATCCGTGATGATGACAAACGCAAATACTGCTACGTGAAAGAGGGCAACGGAAGCTGTGCAACCATCAACAATGACGACTTGCGTAACGCCTGCTACGTCGAAACAGGCAACGGGAGTTGCGCGAGTATCCGTGACGACGATCAGCGATACTTGTGCTACGCCAAGACTGGCAATGGCAGTTGCGGGAGCATCAAAAACGACGACTTGCGACGTCAGTGTGAAATGGTAAAGCGCTGACTGGCTTGCTTTTGCCAGGCCGGATAAAAGAATCTCACCTACAAAAAATGCCAGTCAGGTAACTGACTGGCATTTTTCATTCTGCGGCTAACGATCTTCCAAGCTGAAAAGGCGAGTGGTTCAACCGCTCAACCCAGTACTTCGCCCCTGGTCTTGCGCTTGAATCGCCGGCGCAGGAAAAACACCACAAACAAAATAAGCAGCGTGCCTACGGTGAGGAAAATCGTGTTGAACCAAGGAAACGGCTCTTCGCGACTGTTCGTGGCTTCGATGTCTGTGATGTTTGGGAACACGGACAATATTTGAATGCGCCAGCCGTAATAACGAATGAGAGCCAGCTGCTGGGCATCTCGTGAGTAACCCTGGGCCTTTGCCTGAACATCGGCCGCGTCAAACTTGAAGTACCACGGAAAACTCCACCCGGTATCTTCATTGCGATAGACCATTACGTTTTTCGATGTTGGGTGTTCAGTGTTAATGAAATACACATCCCGGGTAGGGCCGTCCGCGGGGTTTTCAGCATTAATGACGCCGTCATCATCCACACGTTTTACCTCGACGCCGGTGATGGCCACCACATCGTATTGCGGTAAAACATAAAACAGACCCAGGGCAGCGCCGGTGACCACCAGCAAAAACGCGCCGAGAATCACTCCTTTAATCCACTTCATGCGTGTGCTCCGTTATAGATGATCGAATTCTGCCCTAAATCGACCTAGGGATTTACTTTTAACAGTGACTTTTGGAAAAAACATGGTTAACAAATGTGTTTGCTCTAGACCTTGTATCTCGAAGGTGGCGAGCCAGCCTAATTGATTTTGGCTCTGTTAGGAGCGCCCAATAGCGAAGAAAATCACTACGTGCCCTGACTGTCATAAAAACCAGGGATATCTCCCTGGCCTGTATGGGTGGCCGCGAGATTTTTAACGAACAGATACCCAGCCTTCGACTACATCACCACCCCACTCAGCTTTCCACTCTTTCAGAATTTTGTGGTTGCCACCCTTTGTTTCAACAACTTCGTCGGTGTGTGGATTCTTGTAGACTTTTATCTGGCGTGGCGCTCGCTGGACCTGTTTACCGGGCACCGCTTTGGCAACCTTGCTCGCGGAAGCCTGCGGATCAAGGATATTGATCACGTCGCGGAGATTTTTCGCGTAGGAAGCCAGTAGGTCTTTCAACTTGGCTTCAAACTCGATCTCTTTTTGAAGCTTCGGGTCACCCTTGAGTGCTTCTCGACGGGCCTCCAATTCGAGGATATTTGCTTCAATGGTACGGTATTCGTTGATGAGGCTCATTTGGTGCTCCATATGATTACGATTGCGTTACTGGCAAGACTCGAGATCCAAATGCCGTAGTTGTCCAGCCTAGAGCTCTCTGAATCTGTTCTGCCTGAAGCGCCTTTGGTGAGAAAAGGAGGTGCTATTGCGAGGCGGAGATCAGAATTTAGGTTTCAGTCTCAGATACTAAGTCTACCAATCCGTTGATTCTTTCCCAACAGGTTTCAGTTAAAGCCACCTTGAACTGCGCTCCGGCTATCTGTGAAATCTCCTTTTGAAGCGTTAATACAGAACATGAGCGGTTCGAAGGCAAAAATAGAGATTTCAAAGGTGACTGTAACGGTCAGACTATTTTTTCAAAATGTCTGTTGGGAGTTGGATTGAAGGCGAAGTGCGGTCTTTAGGTCTTAGTGTAATACCAGATGTAATTTGTTTCCATGCGCTAGAAAAATGCACCACATCACGATGGAGCGCATTGATATGATGACGTAATTGCAAGCCTATACTCCTGGCCGTCGTGTTAAAAGTCGATGGTCAGCTAGGCGCCGCTGCTTCAAATTGATTGTTCATGAGCGCACGGACAAGGCATCCGATGGGTTGGTAATTTGGGGCTGCATGCAGAACGTTGTCATCATCATTTGAGAAGTCAAGATTGAATCCGTAATTTGCTTTGGACTTGAAACCTGAGGTCGTCGCCGTTATATTAACGGTTGGAGTGGGTTGGTGAGCTCTATCTAAATCTTGAATTCATATATAGGTATAAATGATGCTCATTGAAGTGATACTTTTTTTAACGGTGTTGTGCCTAATCGTCATTCCTATTGCCGTGTACTTTGTAGCCAATTTCAGTATATGGTGGGTGATCGCCTTGTGTTTTATAGCGCTCTTTGCACTGGAGTGCCATGAACCCAAAAAGAAGAAAACGTGATGTATATGCTGGCTCCATTCCGTGGCTACATAATCTTTACAAATTTCTGTTGTGTAGTTCAGTACCTTATAGTCAAGTTGGCTCTGGCTTGAAACTGTCCAGCCAAGCATTAATCCACTATTTTTTTCAAGTGCGCTGGGAGTTAATTACTGCTTGCAAGGAAACTACCGAGAAAAGGTAGCCCGCAGCCATAGTGGTGCGGTAAGCTGTGGATATGCTCGGACAAGGGTGAATACCGTCGAGAAACCCTCAAAATCAGGCCAGGGTATTAATTCTCAGCTTTTCACTTCAAGTTGAAAAAGGGAAATTTCGGTGGAAACTAGTACAAAATCTCCAGTCGGCACTCGTGTAGTTTTGTATTTGGCTATCTTGTTAGTATTGGGAGGCTGTATCTATAATGGGCTCAGGATCTACATAGATAGGCAAACATACTCGCGAAGTGTTGCAGAGCTTGCCTTGCAAGCGTCGGCGCCAGTAACGCAGCGGATTGTAACGCGTGATGAGCATACTGAATACGAGAGGTGTGAAAGAGGTTTCTGTTGGAGTGCGCCTGATGAAGAAAGCCTAAAACAAGTAATGGAAATACAAGTTGGTGGAAATGGTGGGCTTCCCATGGTAGATACTGCTGCTTTTGAACAAGCCCTCAAACAACTGCAGGCGGACTACAGATCAATAAACAATTGACTTGGCACGATTCTATCATGAAGTTCTGAATTCCGATTTTCGGCCGGAGGCTGGGTTACTCAGTATCTGGGTGCATGTGTCACGATTCCTCAGCTTTCCAAACATACGGTAGTAACGCATTCCTAGTTGTGCGGGCCGCTATCGGTTGGCAAGATACTGAGTCTGAAACTGAGCACTGATACCATGATCTTCAAGTTACCCGGCGAGACCCTGCTTCGCCTTTGCGAAATTATTTCTGAGGCGCAGCGAGCCTTTACTGCCTCTCCGACGGTGTTGAGGTTTGAGAATGCGTTATTAGCGGAGGGTGTCTGTACGCTAACCGCGATAGGAACCCACTTGGTTGCCAATGAGAAACGGGGGTTTTCGGCCATTAAAGAACTGGTTGAAGACCTGGCCACTGTGTTTGACCTGTACATCCAGGGCATCTACCCCAGGCCTGAGTGCCTTGGTGATGAGGTTGAGGGCGAGAAGGGGTTGAATGCGGCCGATGCTACCTGGCTTCTCATCATGCTGGAGGCGATTGGGGTACAGGTTGATCCAAGTAGACTTGTTGAAGCACTCGTTACCCATATCGGGGATCGTAAACTTCTTACAGGCACTGAGTTCGACATCCTTCACTACAAGCATACCCTGGGAAAACGGCGGATCCAGTTGAATGCTGATCGAACCTTCCTTGAGGGGCCAGTTACCCAGAAGACGTTTAAAGACTCGATCGGGAATCGATACACCGTTTGTTCGCGGGGTGATCTGCCATATTCACTGGAAATCAGTGGGCCTAAATACCGGGAGCCCAAACCTCAGGAGGCGGTGACGTGCGACCTCTGCGGAATGCTCTACGTCACAAATCATCCTGGTGATGCGCGGCGGCACAAGACAACACACGATCGAGTGGTTCGCCGATTAAATCCCAAGCCGAGTGCGCGCCTTCAGAAGCGAGTCGTTACCGGGATTACCGGCGAACTCGTAGGTCCGGACGCCCCGCTGTGGATGCACGGTGAGGTGTACGAGAGGGCGGCAGCTTTCAGAAGGGAATTTGGTTACGATTTTATTCAGTGGCCTGGTGGCTCAAGTACACGCGCACCATCTGATTGGAGAGGCCATTTGTTTGCTGGCCCCGGGGGCGAAATCGCCGGAGCTTGCGCTTTCATGCATACAACGTCCAGAAAGGCTGAAGGAGAGTGGTCACTCCAATGGATCTGGATTGCCCCAATGTTCAGGCGTATGGGCCTCTTAGAGACCAGGTGGGCTGACTTTCAGCAAAGATACGGTGACTTCGATTTGGAAAAGCCTTTGTCTGAAGCCATGGTGAATTTCCTTTGGAAGCATGGATCAGAAGCACAGCGTGCGTCGTTGCCGGTCTTTTAGTTCAAAAAGGCTGCCCTAAGCTCATCCCATATAAGTCCGAGTATGTTGAGCAAAGCGACCCTTGCGGACCTTTAAGATTGGTTGGCTCCGTATGCTCTGGCGTAGACTGGGCAACTATTTTTAAAGCAATGGCGCGGCTCGACTGACCCGCTATATCAAATCCCGCAGTTACAAGTGGGGTTAGTCCGTAGAAGCCCCGGATAAGCCGCCTAAACGAGGAATCACGTTATGCCCGACCGTGGTCATCAAGCTAGCCACGCCCCAGCGTTTGAAACGAAGCCGGATCTTGAGCTTTACCAGACTGGTCACTACGGCGTAACCGGAATTGCCAATTACGATCCTGCACTTTGGGAGCGTGTTCGGCACATGGTCCGTCATAGGGCCAATTTAGACGGTCGAAGCGAAGGTATCGACTGGCTAACGGTGAGTAAAGGTCTGAATGCCAAGCGCGCTTCAATTAAGGGGCAGTGAGCGCAGCGCTACTAATCCCCAGGCTTCAGGCCCGGGGGCAAGTGCGCGCTGGACTGCGCTATGCACCTTATGTACTGCTACCTGCAGGGAAGACTCGTTGCGGCACGCAAGCACGTAGCTGAATACAGGTTCGATGCCCCCGAGACATTGGCCATCAGGTTCAATGTCCCATTTGCAGCGATGGCCATCAGCAATGCATTGCGTAGCAGTGGCTCAGCGGCTCGAAGCAATTCTGGACTTCAGCTACCACGCTCGCTTGCCAAGAGCACGCTGGTATCCCGTGCGGCAGACTTGACTAGGGTCATGACACGAGGTGCAAACTCTAAGGAGTCGTCAGTCCTGTAACGCTTGCCCATTAGCCACCACGCGTCTGCATATACCATAAGGGTAAAGCCAATCTTGCGGCTTTCCTTGCAGCGGGCTGTGACGTCGGGGAGGCGAGATCCTGAATGTAGTGCAAGTTGTCCAGGCAACGTACTGCGATACCGCAACGCTCGCCTGTGAAGGCCCCCCTCGTTAAACCTTCCAAATACTAAATCAACCCTCTTCAGGCTACGACGGTGCCCCGGGCTTTCACAGTCAGGTTTTGAGTTGTGCCCCGTTTAGAGCCGCAGTAGGGTAGATATCCCAATCCGAGGTCCAGACCTCCCGACCCTTGATGAGGCGATTACCAATGCTTGGTTGCTGCGGCGCAGAACGCATGAAATTCAAACCCAACGAAGATGAGGTTGATCAGGAACGCCTCGAGAAAATTGTCGAGAATTTGACCGTAGGCGACTGGGACGACTCAGTCATTGAAAAGCTGCGAGTGTGCAGCTGTCCTTGTCATGTCGATGGCCGTAACGTCATGTGCTGAAACTGTGGCCTTTCGCACCGCGGAAGCTTGCTCCCTGCTTAGTGTTTGATATGCATTGAGGGCGGCCAGCAGGTTCAGGTATCGAATGGCTGTAGGCATAGCTTCAGGAGCGTAGATTCGTGAGGGAGGAGTTAATGTCCAATGACCGCATCAATGATGCGAGAGCAAGAGAGGTCCTTGAGCGCGCGGCTACTGAACTCCTCGCCAAAGGCTGTGAGGAATTGGCTTTTGATATCCAACAACTTCTGCTCGAGACCATAGACGTCCCGGTGGAGTACGGCTGCCTGTGCTGTGGGGGCAAGCACTCTCCGTGGACAGCGCATTGCATTCATTGCAATCCCGGCCAGCACTTAACTTCAAACACGGCTGAAGCATTAAAGGCCTGCAGCTGGACCAACACACCTCAAGTCAACAAGGAAGTGCTCACGAGAGCAATTCAGGAGCTTGAGGCGGCAACTCGTACTCGTGACTTCACCAAAGATCTGCTGTCTGCATTCATCGCGGAGTGGAACGGCTATCTGGTGCTTGATCGGGTCGGTGAAGGCTCTGATGCCAGATTCGTCTATCCCGAGGTTGAGCTGGCGTTTGTCAGCTGGTGCAAGGGCGGGATCAAACTGAATGCAGCGCTGAATCAACTTGCAAACCAACGAGTTGTCGTCAAGCGACTGCGGCAAGAAATAAATGATCTCACTGAAACGGCCGAAAAAGTGGAAATCGAGCTGGAGTCCAGCCTTCACCATGCGCAACAGCGTGACACCGAAGCTTTCGGGCTTCTCAATCGGATCCTCAAAGGAACTCCCAGTGTTTCCAAGGGAGAGCTTCGAACTTTCCTCAAACGTGCGGAATCACTGAGGGCCTGGGGTGGCCAGTCCATGGCCCAGCCCCGTTTGAATCCCCCAATGGAGTAGCGGGATAGGTTCCAACTGCCGGCAGAAGAGAAAAGTGGGAGCGACATGCGTTGGGTTAGGCGAAGGGGGCGGCAGCCTGATCAAAAACCGTCGCATAGCGACCCTGGTCGTGAGTCTCCTGCAGTGCTGCACGAAGCTGGGCCAACTGCTCATACCCAGCCAACGCCTCTACCAGTTCCGCGACACCAGCTTTTTCCGGAAGGGTTGTGAGTACCTGGTCGAGCTGCTCGACCTGAAGATCATCAAGGGCAACAACGGCCCCCGACTGCAACAGATCCGACAGATACGCCAATTCCGGAAGAAAGCGCTTGCCCTTGCCAATGCGTCCGTTATTCGCCAGATCGATCTTAGCTTCCTCACCGGTTGCGGATTTCATGGTTACGATATTTGTGGTCATTTGACTCCCCGTATGTTGAGCGCGTGGTCGCGTCTCTATGTGCACAGCTCCGACTGGCCTGGATTTGAGTGTTGCAGAGCGCCGCTTTATTCGATTGGATCAGTAGGCCAGGTCTGCTTGAAACTCGTGCTCACACTCGGGGCAGGACAGTTCGATATCCCGGCTGGCCTCTGTGTCGTGCTCGCAAGTCTGAATACCTTCAGCAGCAATGTCGTGAGTTTCCAACATATCAAACTCCTGCTTGCACGCAGGGCAGCTAACGAGGAGGGTAAGCGACCAAACAGCCTTAACGTTGGGGGTGGCACTCATTACAGAGATCCTTGAGGATTTGCATCCCAGCGCGGCTCTTGCCGGTGCCGGGTTTCTACCGGGTCACTTCTTGTAGAGGCGAACCCAGTCCTATGGCTGGACATATTGTGGTTTGCCCTGTTCATCAGTGATCCACTTGCCGGAGTCGGTACCAGGTATAGGGCCACACACCTGACCAAATATCTGCCATCCATGCTCATTGCCGGATTCCTTCCCGATGCGGACCATATTGAGTTGGCATTCCTGCCCAAGCATCTTGGCAGTTACCAACGCGTGGTCGCCATCAATCTTAGGCGTTCCCACGAGAATGAACCGAGTTGCCATATAATCCTTTGCTAATGCCCCGGCAGCCTCTGATGTACCTGATTCGGCGCTCTTAGCCGACGCGCACATGGACGCCATGAGCAATGCGATGAATAGTGCAGATTTCATTTGGATTCTCTTCTTGAACTATGTGAAAAAATGGCCCCGCATTATGGCGGGGCTGGGAGTATTGCTGGGCATATGCATCTATCACCGGCTGGGCACAGCAACCCCCTTTTGGTGATAAACATCGACGCGGCTACATACGAGTGGCAGGCGAGGCCGGCTTGCTTTTCAGTTCCTGAATTAGAGGGCCGAGCGCTTGCATATCGGCATTCAGGTTAACGAGCTTGAGCATATTTTCAACTGTGAAGAAGGCGCGGCCGGCGTCAACCACTTCCTGGGCTTTGATCAGGTCCTGCGGGACACGTCCGACCCATTTCGCAGTGCTTTGCAGCACGCGCGGTGACATGCGTTCAATGTCATCTATGGATTGTGTGGCGAATTGCTCAAGCGGCAGAACTAGGTTCGTCACCAGCATGTCTTTGAAGTTGGCGGCGAGGAACGTTAGTCCCGAGAGGGTGGTGACCAACACCTCTTTCGTCGGCAAGTCCTTTCTGGACTTCTTGTTGGTCGTCTCCCAGTAGGCAGCAGCCTCATCTGCGGTCATGGGTTCATCACGGATGATCCGATCCTGGCCTCTATCAGCTCGCTGTTTGAGCTGGGTATAGAACGGAGTGCCTACGGCCCCCATGAAACGGCGCTTCAGCTCTGAGAGCTCGGTATGGGCTTGCTTGAGGCTGCTCGCTGCCAGGATCAGCGAAGGGATGTCTTCACGTGCGCGCATGATGGAATCAATTCGGCGCTGCCGAGATAGGGCTTTGTCGATCCGCTGGCGCTCTAGGGTGAAGCTGATCCCGAAATGCTTGCGACCGCAATGGCCTCCAATGCCAGTCTCAAGTCCATCCGTAGTGGTGATGAGGTAGCCTCGACGATGCGGGGTATGGCAGGACTCGATGCCGCAGGGGATCGAATCGAGAAAGTGGTAGGGCATGACAACAGCGTCGAAGCCGCGATCGCTTTTGGGGCGGAACGCTAGCGATTGCGTGAAGTTCGGGCGCTTGGCGAGATCTTCAAAGCTGTCCAGGACAATTATCGATTGCTCCAAATCGCGTACCTCCGTTGACTGAACTGGCATTCTACCACTACTGGTAATGCAAACAGTGTTCAGGCCGGCGCAGATATTTGAAAGCCTCGCCCGCAACAGCATCAGCGCGGCGGGCAGTAGGGAATCCACTGATTACCGTCTACCATGCCGCGGCGGAGATGGGTGAGCCCGCTACGTCTTGGAGTGTCCATTCTGAATGCGCTCATAAATAATGGCGGCCGCGGCCTGAGCATCCCGGTCAAGTTCTGCGCTCATCGGAGCAATATCCAGCCCTTCGTCACCATCCACGTAGAAGTCGCCGCCCTGGTCATCATCAAACTCTTCTCCTGCGTATTGGCCACCGGCGTGGTATGCCCGCAGCGTCCCGACCGTGACATCTCTTCCGAGTAGACGGCTCAGATGAATCCACGTCCAGGTTTCAACGGTCGGAGCATCTCTGTCAGCGCTCACCAACCGGTGTAACGCTTCAGTGTCACCATTGCGTGCGGCTACCTGGGACCATGACATCGCCAACAAAGTCAAACCTGCAGCCTCAGCGAGGGTTGCAACCCGCCCGGCGAGTCCCGGCACCCCTGCATGCGAATCTAGGACTGCGAAGTCCTCCGCGGTTACAGCAATCCGCTTTTGCAATTCGTCGAGCTCAAAAAAGATAGCTTCAGGATGGCCAGATGCGGATGCCTTCGATAGATGAAATTCGGCACGCTCTATCAAACCCTCTTCGAAGAGAGCTTCGACGGCAAGTTGTTTCTCAGAACCTGATAGTTGTCGGCCTAAGCGCATCTGGAGCAGCCAGTAGACCGACCCTGAGTCATGATGCTTGACCAGCCGCTCGTAGATCCGGAAAAGGGCGTAATGCGCGGACGGGTTCTTGCAGCTGAAATCCTCAAGCATCCCCAAGGAAAGCCGCAGTTGAGGTGGCTCCATATCAAGGAGGCAGCCGTGCAGCTCCTCGAGGGCGAACTCGGTGGCATGGTCGATTGAAACCTGATCATCGTATAGGCCAAGCACCCCTGCGAGGGGAATCGCTGCCAGCTCATGGCGCTGTGCAAAAGACTCCACCACCAACGCAGTGAGGCGTGGAGAGCCTGCAGCCTGGAGTGCGACATGCCGTTCTGTGGCCCGCCTAAGATCTAGAAGCCCAGCCAGAAGGAGCCGAACGTTCTCGACTGCGTTGCCA
Source organism: Pseudomonas sp. WS 5503 (assembly GCF_012985385.1). Taxonomy (NCBI): domain Bacteria; kingdom Pseudomonadati; phylum Pseudomonadota; class Gammaproteobacteria; order Pseudomonadales; family Pseudomonadaceae; genus Pseudomonas; species Pseudomonas sp. WS 5503. The sequence goes on along the minus strand of NZ_JAAQWI010000010.1, from coordinate 51,915 downwards.
TCGCACCCGCTGAGCGAGACGATGAATGCCTGGCTATTCAGGCTTGCAAACGAGTCATACCCCAACAGCGCTGAAAGCAGTTCGTACGTGTGGCCAACCGAAGGTTTTTCGCCTGTCTGTTCAGCAAGGTTCTGGCGCAGGGAGAATACAAGTTCTTTGAGCAGCATGAGTCAATCCTCAAAGCTCGCCGACGGAGTGTGGGGTGCGCGTTTAAGACCTGTCGACGAGCGAGAGGGTTGAACGAGAATTTGGTGGTGCAAAGCCGGTTTCTACTCGCGCACAAGTATGCCTGGCGGCGCGGCCAATATAGTCGATGTTCAAGGAGGAGGGGTAGAGTGAAAGCTTTTTTTGATTAGGCTTCAAATGGGGCCGGCCTACAGTCAAACCGACTTGAATGCTCGTGTGGAAGTTCGTTCTACTCAACAGGGCTAGGCGCAGCGTTTCTGAATTCTGTGCGATCGTGAGCCCAGTCGTTATGATGAGCCGACTATTCGTTTAACACTTTGGCAATGCTCCGGTGAGCATGCTGAAGACTGTTCGAGGTTGGCTATGAGCATTAAGTCCCCCGTATTCACTGAAGCCCAGGTTGGGGCTGCACTGGCACAAGCTGCTGGGCTGATTTTTCACCCGCAGCTTTTCCGCCCGATGCCAAAGATCACGTTAGGTGAAGTTGGGGCTCCATCACAGACTGAGCCGCCCGCTGACGATTGGTCGGGTAAGATCGCATCTTCATTTGTCCGGCTTCCTGTTTTCGCAGATTTCATCCAGCGATGCGCTGCTGATGCCCATAAGGCCCTTTCGAATGATGACCCCAGGGTCAATCCGGCCGGCATGAAGGCAGACGAGATGTGCAGCTCATCACATGCGCAAACGGTGCTGGCGCGCGTCCGTGATGAATTGATAAAGAATCCCTACGATGTCAAGTGGATTGGAGTGGTTGTCTTCGCACTAATCCGTACGCTTGAGGAGACAGTCGACAACGCGACCACCTCGGGTGATAAGTCAGACATGTCATTCGCCGTTTCTATGATGAACAGCTCACTGGTAGCCGCAGATGCATGGGAGCTCGGCTTCGTAACGAAGCGTACGTTCACAGTCCCTCAAATCGAGACGAGCCTCAGAAAACACATATCAGAACGGGTAGTCATAGCGCTTGCTTCGATGGTTGCGGTCGATCCTGGCGCAGCGTTTTTCAATGAGCATGCACCCGTACGCCTTCACTGATCACTAGGAGTAAGGATTGCCCCATGTTCCTGGGACCAGATCAATACAGCGCCGCTTTGATGCGGATGGTCGCTGAAGAGTCTTCGCTGGACGTTGCTGTGGCGTTTTGGGGGAAGGGTGCTGAGATGAAAGTGCATCCTGATGAGACGAAACCTATCCGCATCATCTGCAACCTGCTAAGCGGCGGGACGAACCCCTGGGTCATTGCACGCTTTCTTAAGCGAGCTGAGTTGAATTCCAACATCCAGATCCGCCAATGCGATGTGCTACATGCAAAGGTTTTGGTAGGCCGGTCACAGGCGATCATTGGCTCGGCCAATATCTCCGCTAACGGCCTTGGTCTTGATGGCGATGAAACTGGCCGATGGATTGAGGCAGGTGTACATACAGTAGCCATCGAAGAGGTAGAAAGTGCCCGAGCCTGGTTCGACCAGCTATGGAACACCGCTAGTGTTCGCGTGATAACGCGGGATGACGTCGCGAAAGCAATTGTGGCTTATAAGCGGCATCGAGGTACGCGGCCGGACTGCAGCTCCACTGGACCCTTTAGCTTCTCGAAATTCACGCCGGCGGATCTGATCGACAGGGATGCGTACGGTTGCTGTATGTGAGCGGCCCCTCGGATGACGCCAAGGCAGCTACTGCGCGACACGCTGCCGCCGAGTCTAAGGCGTTGGGGGCAATTCCTGGTAAAGGCACCGAGCGCTGGTCATTTGAATGCTGGCCTGAGGACCTGAACACAACTGGCAAGGTCGAATACTTGGCCATGCTCTGGAATCAGGAGAAAGCCAATGTAGTCGTCGACGGTCCGTGCGTTATGACGGCGACTCAGCTGGAGTTTACGTACTCAGAAGGTGGTCAGCCTGGCTGGTTAGATTTGGCGAGACCGACGTCGACGCTGATCGGCCACAGCTTGAACAAAATGGAATGCCGGGCTTTGGCCAGGGAGTTGAAGCCGTACATGCAAACTGTGTGGGACGAGTCAGAGATATTGGACGAAGGTATGCGGCGTATTCACCTCAGTCACATTGCAGAGATAATTGAGCGGTGAATGATTGACCTCGTTTGCAGATTAGGCCTTCTGAGCAGCATCATCTACAATTCGAGTAGAGTGAGGTATTGGCGGAGGCTGGAGTAGGTTGACGACCCAAAAGCCTACCATCGAATTTCCGCCAACTCCCAAAGGCGGTAATTTACAACTAACTGATTTCTAAGGCTTTGTTCCTCATTCTTGCGATTATTCGCTTCCTATCATTAGATCAGTTTTCTTGCTCCCTCAGCGGGAGCATGAGATCCATTAATGTGAAAAGCAGGTATGGAAACCTCCTTCTTACGTATAGCATGGTTTGCCCGCTTCCTACCTGTCACTCATCCGGATTTCATGTGTGGTTTATGGCGTGACATCCTGAATAAGCGCGTTAATCTTGTCGTGAATACAGACCAGATCGGTACCCATGCCCCCGAATCGCCATCGTGCACTCGCGCCTGAAATCGCCGGCAAGCTTGGCCAGGTTTCCGACAGAGAACTCGCCAAGCTTTCCGGATTGAGTCCTTATTTCATCAAGCAAGCACGCTTAGCGAAATGCATAGAACCGCTCACCCGCGGTTACGATCTCCCTGACGGCCTGGTGCAGCAATTGGGCAAGGTTCCCGATGCCCAACTGACTGAGGGGTATGGTGTTCCAGGGCCTGTGCTTTTCCGGGCCCGTCAAAATCGATCAATACCCAGGTACAGAGTGCTTAAAAAGCCGGATAGCCCTGAATATGTGGCTTTTCCAGACGAAGCCCTCGCGCTGCTTGGTAAGGTCCCCGACGTAGAGCTTGCAAGCCAATACGGTCGATCCTTGCAGGAGGTTAAACAAGAACGTGGTATTCGTGGCTTAGATTCCTACACCAAGGGTCGCAACCTGCCAGAAGAGCTTGTTCAGCAGTTAGGATTGGTACCGGACTCTGTGCTTGTCCGTCGTTATTCGGTGGCGGCGACCACCATAAAACGAGCTCGCGATGCCCGCTCCATCGCACGCTTCAGGCCTTGTAAGTTGCCGAAGTCTGATCATTGGAGCGATTTAAACCAGCTAGATTCGGCGTACCTGCCCCCTGCTCAATCAACCGATGGGAAGCTTAACGGGGAAAAAAGGATTTGGTCGGAGGAAGAAGACTCCCTTCTTGGTACGGCAGCAGATAGCAAAGTAGCTGAGTTGCTGAAAATTGATTTTTGGTGCGTCTTTTATCGACGTAAAGCGATGAGTATTCCGCCGTTTGAATACGCCTACTCATAATTAAGCCCGGTCATTAGCCCTGACATGAGGTTAACTTGTTGAAATTAAACGCTTTTCCGCCAAAGCACATGTGCGGAAATTTAGGAGTGGGCGCCTGATAGAATAAACATTCTACCGGCCGCGTCCGTTCAGATTTGGAAACCAGTTTATGGCTCAGCTGATACATCAGGATAGCGCATTACTTACTCTAGCTCGAAAACTGGATAAATCTCCCCTTCCTACGTCTGATCGAGCATGTCTGATCACCCTTCCTGACGGCTCCACCCGCCTCGGCGTTACTCAGGTGGTCAACTTTGTTCATCACGGTGGAGAGTTCGCGGGGGCCTTGTTCGGCCGGGTTTCATTTCGGTTCGCCGGCGAGAACTCGGAACTTTCGAATGCCTTCTCCCCTACTCACGACGTTGCTTGGTTCATTGTGGACCACAAAAATGGATTAGTTCAGTTCGGCCCTCAAGATGGCTTGATCGTTCGTCATCCTGGGCTTGGCATCGGGTCGTACATTGTCGGCCAGTTGCTTCGCATTCTATCTGGCGGTACTGCTCACGGCTCTTACAAGGTTGTAACTACAGAATTGCCGCAGATCACGCTTGATGCCCTGCCCGCGGCCCTTAGAGCGGAGAATGAGCGGCGGATAGAAAATGTTTTCGGGAACGCTGGTTTTTACCTTTCCAGTGCTGCGGGTGTAAGGGTAATTGGCGCGCGCAAGGTCGCTGAGCTGAAACCCCATTGGAACTGGGAGAAGGTGAAGTTTCTGAATCCAGGCCAATTGATTGACATCGCCGCCAATTCGATCAATCGCTGCAGTAGCGCCGAGAAAGCTAGTGAGGCTCTCAGCGTTCAGGTAGAAGCGATTAAAAATGAGCTTGCATCGGCTGCCGATAATCTGGAGGCGTCCAGGACTGAATTAGGGGCGCTTTCAGAAAGAAGGAACTCCGATCTGCTGCAAGCTGCAGAGCGTGAGGCTCAGCTTGTATCGGGGCTTGAAGATGCGGAAGCAGATCTGTTCAGAGTCACGGGGGAGATGGATGAGGCCAAAGCGGCTTACCTTCAGCTGCTTTCAGAACCCGCAAGAGCCACAGCCAGTGAGATTCGATCTGCTACTTACCCGTCTTCGCCGCATTTCATCATCGAGCTTGGGAGACAAACTCGAATTTTGGCCTGGGCACTTGTAGCCGGTTGTATTTTTCTAGGCGCTGCAGGCTTGGCAATCCAGGCATTTCGCTGAGTCCTGGCCATTTTGAATCATGCAGTTACCTTGCATGGAACACTTCTAAAACTTGGAATTACCGTGGCATTTGGATCTGGCTTGGCCTTGCTTGATGATATCGCGACGTTGCTAGACGACGTGGCGGCCCAAAGTAAAATCGCAACAACGAAAACGGCAGGCGTGCTTGGTGATGACCTGGCGCTGAATGCTCAGCAGGTTACCGGGGTGCGAGCCGAGCGCGAGATCCCGGTTGTACTGGCTGTCGCCAAAGGGTCACTACTCAATAAGGCAGCCTTGATCCCAATCGCGATGTTGATCAGTGCCTTTGCACCGTGGGCAATTACTCCTTTGCTCATGGTTGGCGGTGCTTACCTTTGCTTCGAGGGGGTTGAGAAAGTCCTTCATCGCTTCCTTCATCCTGAAGTTGACCAAGAGCGGGCCGAACGCGTAAAGGCGATCGCCGAGCCGAAGGTCGACATGGTTGAGTTTGAGCGAAAGAAAATCCGGGGGGCGGTGATAACCGACCTTGTGCTGAGCGGCGAGATTCTAGTGCTGGCGCTGGCTACCGTTGCAAGTGAACCACTGCTTGAGCAGTTCCTCACGCTGGTGGTCGTTTCTCTAATCATCACATTCGCGGTATACGGGTTTGTTGCGGGCATCGTTCGTATGGACGATGTTGGACTGCGATTGGTAACGAGCACACGTACCATTGGCAATGCGTCAGGTCGGTTTCTTCTGTGGTTTGCACCCGTGCTGATGCGTGTATTGGCTGTCGTGGGGACAATTGCGATGTGGCTTGTCGGCGGCGGAATTTACACACATGGGTTGCCTTTCCTTCACGTCATGAGTGAGACCGTAGTTGGAACCGTATCTAGTGTTGCAGTCGCCGGGCCGGCGCTGGCTGTAGTAGGGGCGCCTTTGTTCGATGGCATTGTCGGGATTGTCGTAGGGTCCTTGCTGGTCGGACTGTTCATGCTTGGGAAGCTTGTGCTTGGCCGTAAATCGCACTTAGGGTGACTGTCAAAGCCGCGCGGCTGAGGGCATCTGTGATCCTGTAATGGCTATTAAGTGGCACTGAATGGTGAGATAGTTGCGCATCTCATCATTTCACGGATTTATCATGGTCGCACAAGCTGCTGGCAGGGTTGCCTTAATCGTTGGCGGTGCGGCTATCGCTGCATGTGTGACGGTGCCCGGGATGTATTTGTGGAACCGCAGCGCCAATAAAACAGCCCACGCTGCTGGCCGGGCAAAAGGTGAAGCAGAAGAGAAAGCACGCCAGGAAATTCTGCGGCAGATGAATAATGCGGCTACAGCAGAGATGTTGGCCAAATACGCTGAGTCCCAAAAAGGGTTCAAGATCACCCTCGCCTGCGTCACGATCGGCGTTGCATGCGCGGCTACATTCGGACCTGTCAGCAATGATGACGTAGCCATGATCAAGGCATACCTTCTCGGAGTTTCCGAGGCGTACATACCAAGCTTTGTCCGGATCAAAGTAGACGAAGCCGTAGCAGCACCTCCATCTATCAACACCGCCTATGCACTTGCCGCTAAGGTCGGCTCGCCCGAAAACTGGAAGCTGTTCGATGAACTCGTAGACCTGGTCGCGCAATCTAAGCAGATGGCCAACGAACAATGCCGATCCTCATTCCGGTCGGAATGGCATCTGTTACGATCCGTCGGTTGAGGCCTTGTTGATGAGCGAAAGTGCCGATCGATTCCGTCAGACCCAAGCGTTGCTTGCACAGATCCGTAGTGCTCCCTCACTTGTTGTGCTGCCCTCCCCAGCTGATTCGCAGCGCGTACTTAATGCCCCAGTGGACGATCAGTTTCTTGCCCAGGCTTTTCCCACGGAATCTAGACTCTTGGGGCGAAATGAGGCCCCTGAATACGAGGTTCGGGCGAGATTATCCGAGCTTGAGATCGCCTTTCACTCACAGCGTATAGAGCGTCTTTTCTCTGACACACGTCGATCAGCTCTTCAGGCAATCGCCGGGCCTTTTGGGGTCGGGAAAATGCTCAGTGCCTATGACAAGACCGGCGGTGTAGTGGATACGATCCACAACGCCCGGGCCGGTGTGTATGCCACTGATGAGGCTGAACAGAAGTATGCGGATAGGGGTGAGTACACGAAGAGGGTGAAGGAGAACTATCACCACCGTGATCCCGCCTACAAAAAGATGAGCCAGGACAGCACAAGGGATCGGGTAGAAGGCAAGGTGACTGATGCCTACACCGGTGAGCAAATGAGCAGCCAGCGGAGTGATAGCCACAGCATTGATCATGTTATTGCCGCAGAAGAGATCCACAACGATGCCGGCAGAGTTCTCGCAGGATTGGACGGCGTTGAGCTTGCGAATGCTTCAACAAATCTGCAGATCACCTCGTACTCAACAAACTCGGCAATGGGCACCAAAACAGCCACTGAATATGTGCTGTGGCTTGAGCAGACGAAAGACACCCGAGCGAAGAAACAAGCAAAGCTACAGGCGAAGGTTGATGCCGGCGAGCCTATGAGCCAAAAGCAAAAAGACGAACTCGCCAAGCTCAAAGAGCAAGAGAAAATCGCGGCAAATCCGGAGCCTTTGCTTGAGGCAGATAGAAAGGCTCGGGCGGCCAACGAGAAAAAGATCAACGACGCCTATTATCGCAGCCCAAAATTCCGGAATGACTGCTTGAAGACAAGCGTCGCAGCCGGCGGCCGCGCCGCTTTTCAGTCAGCAATGGGGGCTATCCTGGTCGAGTTGTTCGCAGGGATATTTGATGAGGTAAGCGATTGGTACAAAAACGGCCGAGCCGACGGTAATTCAATATTTGCTGAGCTCAAGCGTCGTCTCAGGAAAGTCGGACTGAGAGTAGCCAAGCAGTGGAAGGCTGTGCTCTCAGCCGCGGCTGGGAGCTTTCTCAGTGGTTTCCTAGCTAACCTAGTCACTGTGCTGACCAACGCTTTCCTGACCACTGCCAAGCGGACTGTTCGTATGATCCGCGAAGGTGGCAATGCCTTGGTTGGAGCTTGCAAAGCTTTGATTGTGCGCCCTGAGGGAATGGGGATCCGAGAGGGCTTGCATGAGGCATCGAAGGTGCTAGTTGGTGGGGGCATCATAGTAGGTGGCGTTCTGCTGGAAGATGCTGTTAGCAAGTCGATGATGGCGGTTCCGTTCCTTGTTCCTTTTGCCGACACTGCTACAGCAGTCATCGTTGGTGCGGCTACTGGCATCATCTCTACCATGGCTGTGTACCTGGTCGACAAGGCAGACGTGCTAAGTGTGAATCGAAGCAAGATGCTAGCTGGCATTAACTCGGACCTTGACGCATCGCTTCTGCATCAGCGCGCTATTGAAGCCTCCCTGCTCGAGCAGTTCAAGGCACTCTGAGCCTCTCTTCTGGAAACTCCTTGCGTAAGTTTCACGTCAGGCGTTGCGCATCGGAGCGGGCAATCGGGTGTGAGCCTCTGCTGGTCTCATCAAGTGTTGTCGCGTGGAAAAGGAGCGTCTCTTTTGGCTATCGCCTTTATCTGGCCATGGGCTATGCTCGCCGGCTTGTAAATCGCAGTCCGACGGTTATAACAGACTGCTCAAAACACACGCCAGGATTTAGCATGAAACGTTTCACAGGTATCGCTGTAGCAATCTCTATGGTAATCGTAGCATCAGGCTGCACCACTCACCTGGCAGATGGACAGAAACAAGAGATGGAGGTGTATGAAAGCAAGGGGCTTGCTGTTGAAGAGAAGTCAGTCGCATTAGCCGCTGGACTGGGTGTTCTGCCAGCCGCTGGTTACTTTTATACTAATCATCCCGCAGTCGCAGTCTTCTCCATCCCGCTTTGGGTAATCTCTCTCGGTCCTCTGTGGATGCCTTTTGATACTGCTGCCGCAGCTGAAGTGCAAAACTTCTATGCCACTCGGCGCAAAGTAGAGTTTGAGAAGGCAAAAGATCTGCGAGAGCTTGATCATCGCCTTGAAGACAAGCAGTTGACCTATGAGCAACACTTGCGCGAACAACGTACCATTGAGCAGAAGTATTCTGCTTACTGATCCCAATGGTCTCCTTGTCCATGCCCTTCCCCTTCGTGTGATCAGGTGAAACAAAATGAGCACATTACTCATTGTCGATGATTCCCCCACCGACACTTATCTTGCTAGAAAGTGTGCAGCTGAACTTTTTGAAGAAATTCGTGCGGTGCACAACGCGGAGGGTGTGTTCCGGGAACTGGAGGAATTCAGGCCTTCTTGCGTCATCATGGACTGGACGTTGGACGACTTGATGAATGGAATATCGCTGATCGCTGAGATCCGCGACCGAAACGATGATGCTAGTGTGGTGCCAATCATCGTCTGCACAAGTCGATCAATGCCTGCAGACAAGCAGATTGCTGCTAATGCTGGCGCTTCGGCTTACATCGTCAAGCCAATTACTGCTGAGGCTCTTGCCGAAGTCTGTTCACGTCTGATCCCTGGATTTGCTGGCCCCAGCCTTCCTCGTTCCGATAAGTAACGCATCACTATGCTGCGCCTGAACAAATGGGCGCAGCTACCCTCCTCCGCCTTGCCATTCCCCACAAAATAATCAACTGTCTAAATACCTCACTATCATCAGTATTTAAACCCTTCCGGGATTTCACAGTACCCTAGTAGGGATGGTTGTACGTTGGTGCCGAAAACATGGATATCAGACATGTTCTCGACAATCTCGGGTGCTTCAATGGTTTCGAACCTAACGGCGAAAACCAGAAACTCCTGCGCGATATCCCTGCCGAGATGGGCTAAGCATGAACTGCTTTTCTTTGCGTAAGACACCGATGCTAATTGGCCAGTGCCCAAATCGAGCGATGATTTGAAACCATGCTTCAGTATTGAGAACAAATTCTTCTTTGGAGTTGCATGAAAGAAGACTAGGGTGTCCTGCTCTAATGCTCCGGCAAATAGGGAGTAATTGTTTTCTTCAGTAGGTTGGAATGATTCAAGTTTTCCGCATTCATTGTTCATGCTGGGCTTCACTCTTTCAGTTTGATTTCTAGTAATAACTGGCCAAGTATCGCGGCTAGCGCCATGGTAGGCCTGAATGGTGTTTTTCCGTTCAAAAGACTGGAAGTTAAGTGAAGCACAGGTGAATTCCATGCATAGGTTTTGAGGTGTCGAATTTTCCAAGCCCGGTAAAATCAAGGTTGCGGGTTTGATTCCGTCTCCCAACCTACCACCGGTGACACACCATGACCACGTTGCACTTATTGAAGCTCTATCCAGCAGTCTTTGCGATCCTAGTGGGGATTGTAGGCCTGATGGTCGGCAGCTTCCTCAACGTTGTTGTCTACAGGCTGCCTGTGATGATGAAGCGATCCTGGCTGCAGGATGCCCGTGCTGCCCTTCAAATGGAAGCCACTCCGACCGAGCCGTTCAACCTTGCAATGCCGAATTCCCGATGCCCATCCTGCGGCCATTCGATCAAGCCTTGGGAGAACATTCCGTTGATCAGCTGGCTCTTGTTGAGGCGAAAGTGTTCAGGCTGTCGATCGCCGATTTCGGCAAGATACCCAATAGTTGAGCTGGTGACTGCCGGCCTATCATTCGGCACGGCCTGGCACTTTGGCTATGGTGCAGAGACTTGCTTCGCGCTTCTGATGGTTTGGGGCGGAACTGCACTTTTCCTTATCGACCTCGATGAGATGCTTCTGCCTGATACGATCGTTATTCCGGGCATATGGGTTGGCTTAGCTGCCAGCTTTCTTGGGCTTTTCTCGACGCTCCAGGATGGCTTCATTGGAGCTGTCACAGGCTACCTGCTCCTTGCACTGCCGGCGTTGATCTTTCAGGCGATCACCGGCCGCCAGGGAATGGGCAACGGTGATTTTAAACTGCTCGCCCTCTTCGGGGCCTGGCTCGGCTGGCAAGCACTCCCTTTGATAATTCTCGTATCTGCCGTGGCTGCATCAATTGTCGGACTCATTGCGGGTTTAGGGGTAAAATCTCGAAGCGAGCCTTTCCCCTTTGGCCCCTTTATCATCGCCGGCGGTTTACTAGCCTTGTTCTTCGACCATGAGCTGTACACGCTTTATGGTCATGTAGCCGGCGTCAACATTGGAGCACTACTTTTTGACTAAGCGAGTAGAGGCAATTCCTCCCCGCCCCCTTTTCGATACCATTGAATCGATCCTGGGTGACTACGCCGACTTTAAAGACCTGCATCCAGACATGGCCCCTTACCTGGCTGCTTTTCCAGCCGAGATCAGTGTTGAGACCGATCTTCGTCATGCTCGAGCTTTTTTAAAGTCCTACAGCCAATCGCCGTCCACCTTCAAAAACTACCGCGGTTATCTGGAGCGTTTGATTCTCTGGAGTTGGATTGTCCAGAGCAAGTCCGTACTGGATCTGACCCGCACTGATGCTGAGGCTTTCCTCGCGTTCAACGTCGCGCCACCACAGTCATGGGTTGGTGCTTCTGCGATGCGCAGATTTGCTCCCAAGGATGGCCTGCTTATGTTCAACCCTCGGTGGCGACCTTTCGGCGTGAAGATCGAGAAAGCTGACCGCAAGAGGGCTGCTGAGGCGCATGTGAAGCCCGTCGCCAGTCAGAAGAAACAGGGATCAGGAAGCACTGATCTGATCTACTCGGTTGCGTGTTCGTTTTATGACTTCTTGCTGCAGGACGGCATGGACATCGCTAGCCCGTTCAAATCTATCAAACGGGTGAAGGGCAAGCGGGGAAAACCTAAGATCAAGGCATTGACCACGCTGCAGTGGGACTACCTTGTCGGTGAGGCCGAGACAATGGCCAATGAGGACCCCAAACACGAGCGTACTCTGTTCATCGTCGTGGCCCTCTTTGCGATGTACTTACGGGTTGGTGACTTGTCTGGCCGAGATGATTGGCTTCCGACCATGAACTCTTTTTTCAAAAGAAATGGTTCATGGTGGTTCGAGGTTGTTGGGAAGGGCAACAAGGAGCGTGAGATCACGGTTAAGGATGCCTTTATCCCCTACCTCAAGCGGTACCGTGAGAGCTTGAATATGTCGCCACTGCCGACCAAGGCCGACGATGCACCGCTGCTCTATACAAGCCATGGCCGGCCCAACCTGACTGCACGCCAGATCCGGAATATTGTTCAGCCAGTTTTCGACCGCGCTCGGTCCAGAATGCAGGCCGACGGACAGCCTGAGGACGAGTGTCAGGAATTGATGGAGGTTACCTTGCACTGGTTACGGCACACGGGCGCAACGTTCGATGCCAAATTCCGGGACGCAAAGCACCTGCAAATGGATCTGGGTCACGAAAGCCTTTCAACCACCCAGGACATTTACTACAACGCAATTAATCAGGAACGCTCCGCAAGTAACCGAGGCAGTATTCGCGGTCGATAACCTGTCTTATCAGAAGGCAGCCTCTCAGCTGCCTTACTTCACGTCTCTCCACATCCATTCAGCGAACTGTTCGTAGTTCTCGATTCTGAATGTCGAACCTGGGCTCCAGGTAAAGCCACACCGAATAAAATGGCCGTTCGACTTATCAGCTAAGGTGGCGCCCTCCCCGTGGCAGAGCGCGCCATACGACGTCGGGCCTGTAGCCATCGACTCGCTTATCGTCAAAGGGCTCGCAAGTATCATGGAGTATGAGTCAGCGTTCACCCAGTACAGTCGTTCAGCGGTCATTAACATCCCCCATATGAGGAATGCCAGCCAGGCTGCTTTGATGAGTGAGTTGACTCCTTTGGTTGTTGGCACTGTCAGAAGCTCCACGTTGGTACGACGAGGACCACCAAGCTCAGAGATCCTGCCAAGCTAGCCAGTGCAATCAAAGCCTGTTTTCGTGTCGAGGTAATGATCTTGCCGCGCTCACCTGCTAGCTTGCGCAAGTGGAAGGCTTGCAATTGAGGTGAGCTATACCCGTCGCGATCGATGGCCCTAAATACCAGGTATCTGTAGGTGTAGCGGATTGTGATACAGATGCATATTGCTAGGCAGAGAGTGCCGGGTAGGTAGAAATTCGCTGGTGAAATGAATGGCTGTACGTCGTTCATGGGGAATTGATTGCTATTTGGTAGTTGAATACGTCCATGTTACCAGTTTGAACTGCTGGTCGGCCCCTGTGCCCCGTTCGACAGGCCGGTTAAGGGGTGTAGCGCTTGTGGCCTATCCATAGCGCTACGCCCCATTGCTCTCAAGTCCTAGACGAGCTTGAAGGCTCCGAGCACTGATGCTCGTACTGATACCGCACCCACAGTTCGGTTCAGGTGCTTGGCGCATTTTTCTCTGGCTAGAGTATGCACATTGGCTAAAAGCCAGGCATCGTCTTCGGCACTCCAAGGCGTGGTGACTTTGTTGGAGTGCAGCCCGAGACTTTGTGCTTTGTGCCTGATTCTCTCTGCGAGCATACCTAGCTTTGCAGCACACCAGATCGATCCTTTCTTAGGGTAATACTCCCTCAGAATTTCGATTTCAGCGCTGGTCCATTTCCGCTTGTTGACCTCTGCCGGCCGCACTGGCAAGTAGATGAGCCCGTCGACCCATTCTTTGCCTTTGGATTCAAATAGCCGACTCAGTCCCGCCCTTGAAAACTCAGAGGTCTCGTTTTTGAGGAATCGCACTCGTTTATCGACTGCATATTCAGGTCTGTTGATCAGCTTGCCAATCTCGGCGTTGGTCTTCTTCCCAAGATTCTGTAACAGCAGCTGATCGTCGTGACCTGTCCAGCCCGGGAATATACCCAGCTGCTTTGGACGCAGACTAACAGCAGCCATTGTCCGGCCCAACTGCTCTGCTACCCAAGGAAGCGGCTCTGTTTGGAGATGCTCGAGCAGGAAAATCGTTTCCTCGCGGGTCCAGGTAACCAGTGTGTTGGCTACCTTCAAGCGTCGAGCTCTGTTAGTGGTTTGGTAGTAGGACATTCCGACGTGGTCGGCTATCTGTTCGACCGGTTGGCTATGGTAGTGCTGCTTAAGGTAGTCGTCCTTCTCCTTCGTCCAGCGTGATCTAGGTGGCAAATCAGGAACGGGTTTAAGCAGGGATTCGTGCGGAGCTATGTGGAAACTGCTCGCAGCGGCGAGAAATGATTCGGCTGCCTTTCGGAACTCTTTAGCGGACGTTACGGCCGGCGGTACAAATGGCTCGAGCAGCATTGTCTCATCAGGATCCTCATCGCCCTTTGTTGCTAAGACATGTTTTGTGGTTGCTGATTTGTCTTGAGGTTTGCCATGCAGCGCCTGCGGGGTAAGGGGCATTGGGGTCAATGGCGGGCTACTTCTTCGCTCTCTGATAACTCTTTTGTTGGGTGCATCAGATGTTCCTGCAAGGGCCAGGGTTATGGTCATAGCCTCGACATCCTGAGGTGACCTGCCAAGCAGGTCAGCTATCGAAGCGATCGACTGGTGGCCAACATATTCCTGCCGCAGGATTCGTTCATCGCCACTCGGCCAGGCAGCTCCTCTGCTTGATCGTGGCCAAGGCCCAGCACCGTTCGGGGGAACATAGATGCCTAGAGCTACTGCCAGCTCATATGTTTCCCGCAGTGAGTGTTTGGTTTGATCGGCAGCTCCCTGTATGCCCTGCAGAGGCACGCTCTGCTCCAGGGTGGTTAGATCTTCGGAAGACCATTTTGCCTTCATGCCTGCGTATCTCCAATCGCCTCGGTCGGGGCTGTCGTTTAGGGCTTTCTGCCCACGCTTATGATTATTGTGTAGCTAGGTTTTGGTATCGCAAAGTTTGGTTCTGCCTATCACCTCTTGAAAACGATAATTTGAGGCTGACTAGGAACGCTTGCAAGCGTTTGACCCTGTTGGAAAGCGTTTATCACGATTGGCTGATTGGTTGCTGCAGACATTTAAGGGCCAGGCATTGATCAGCCGCACTCGTGCCGCGCTTCATCAGTCGCGGTACTCCTCCGGGTATTCAATCCCATGCAAGAACCACAGACTTTTGGCATTGCTCTCATGAGGTGCCTGATTAAAGATGAAGGCAGGGCATTCCTCATCTGCTTTGTCGATCAGCTTAGCCACCAGATCAGCGTTGCGGCGCTGTTGCTCTGACAGCTTTGCACTCGCTTCTTCCAGTTGATCAATGCTGCACTTTTCCATAAAGCTGAAATGTTTGCCCAGGAGTCCGCAGAGAATGTCCGAGATCTGTATGGCTGGTTCATTGTGTGAAATTGCGAACCGGTAGCTTACGGGCTGGCCACCCCACACAATTTCGTTGCGCTCAAGGCTTTCCCTGACCCGCGGTTCTTCGTCAAATACGTGAACCGACCTCACGAATGTGGCAAGTCTATGGATGAAGGCTGTATCAAAACCACTCATCCTTCTCGTTGCCGCAAAGATACACCAACGTAGTAACCCTGGCAGCCTCTTGGAGAAGGTCTGAGAGCGCCATTCTTGCCATGTTTCTGAACGTGAAGCCGCCCCTGAAGAGAAATTGGCGTACAGCTTTTAGGAATTCGGGTATTCGCGCGGCAGGTACGTTCGGGTAGTCGAAGGTCTTTAGTAGCCGGAAATACCCAAGTGGTTCTAGCCTCACTATGGCGTGGAGTTCGTTTTTCAGATCGTCCCGAATGGATCTGTAGGCCTCGAACTGATCATGGTCTAGCAGCGAGTCAATCAGGTCGACTATCGACCAGTTCAAGATGCTGAAGTTAGAGAAGTGAATGTAAGCTGGCGACGCCAGAAGCCATGTGAGGAACTGCTCCAGCTTGTTGGAGCTGAGGCAGGTGATGTAACCCCCTTGGGCAAGGTGCTTTAGCTTCAACTCTTTGACTGATGGCTGAATTCTCAATTGAGCCCTCAGGTCATGAATATCAGGCAGGCTGGCCCCTGGCCCCAGCGCTACACCCCCGAGCACAAAGCAATCCAGAACCTCATGATTGAGCCCGGTTCCAGTCAAGGATAGGCTTCGGATATTGTTCGTTTCGTCGTAATACAGCGTGTAGGCCTTATTGATGTTCTTCATCAGGTCCTGCCCGGGGAATCTAAACAGGCCGGCATCGATCACTGTTTTTTCGTAGCTGTCATTGATCATGGGTCTACCTGGACGTTGATTGTCAGTCCGTTTTCTTCTGTCCTGAGGTGCTTTTCGGTGGGCGCTTCGCTCGAGGTTTTGGTGCCGCCGCAGCCTTCCTGGTCTCAATCAATTGCTGTTCCAGCGTATCAGCTCGTGCCTGGGCCGCTGCTGACTGTTCACGTGATGATGCCAGGGCGCTCTGGTTTTCCTGCAGGGTCTTCAGTGTTGATTGAAGCTTGCCATTGGCTTCCTGCAGTTGTGCAGCAACCGATTTGAGTTCCTCTCTTGCACGGTCAACTTCTCTGTGAGATCGATCCTCAACATCGCGCGTGTAGCGCTCCTGCTCAGCCCGAGTGTTTTCGGCCTGAGCCGATGCTTCTACCAGCTTCTGCTCCGCGGCCGCGAGTTTTGCACGATAGTCAGTTCGCTGCTCACGCATATCCTCTAGGTCAGCATTTCGCTGATCCAACAATACCTGCAAGTCCTTCAGTCTAGTTTCAATGGCGAGTCGTGCGGTCTGTGCTTCGTTGGTTTGAGATCTTGCGAAGGCTACGTCCTTGCGAGCCTGCTCTTCGAGGCCGGCAATTCGCTCGCGCTCCTCTGCTAGCACCTTTCGCTGGACAGACATGCCCTGCTCCACCACAGCCTCTGCCATCAGAGTGGCCTGCTTCCAGATGTCCACAAAGGCGTGCGCCACTTCAGTGGGCAAGCCTGGCAGGCGCGTCTCAGCGCGCAGCCTGGCTGACAGGCGCACCCACCACTCATCAAGCAGGGCGCCGACACGCGCCGGGCTACCGCGCCCCAGCTTTTCTCGTACCCGCTCAACCGTTGGGCGCTTACCGCCCTCCAGCACGGCGTCAGCCGCATCAAAGACTTCCTGCTCAGGTACACCTGTCGACATGGGTCAAACTCCACTATTCTATATCCGATAAGTATTGGTTAACGGACATGATGTTTCGATAAAATACGTCGCACGTATTAAATAATACGCTTTAATCAAGAGTAGCTCAAAATCTCTCAAAAATGGGCTTTTGAACGTGAAATTCGTGGAGGTTTGGAATGAAGTCGGAATTGAGGGCACCAACAACCGTGGGCGCTCTATCGCGCTTACTGCCCCTAGATAATGCGGCCGTGCTTGAGCTTGACTCGCTCAGCCAGGCATCACAGGACGCAGTTTCTGACTTTCTGAAAGCAGGGACTGCGCCCAATACGGTGCGTAGTTACCAGGGTGCGCTTACCTATTGGTCAGCGTGGCTGCAGGTCCGTTATGGGGTTGCGCTGGGGGATGGGCCAATTCCAGCGGCGGTGGCGATCCAATTCATCGTTGACCATTTGAATAGACCGCAGGATGACGGCACCTGGACGCACAACCTCCCCCCTTCGGTTGATCAGGCGCTGGTCGACGCCAAGATCAAAGCTACTTTGGGACCTCACTCTTACAACACGGTCAGCCTTCGTATGGCAGTCCTTGGCAAATGGCATGGGATGAAGGGCTGGGCTAGCCCAACTGATATCAAAGAGGTCAAAGCACTGATGCGGGATGCGCAGAAGGCTCAGGCCCGGGGCGGCATTTCGGTTCGCAAGAAGACAGCACTCGTGGCTGAGCCTTTAAAGGCAATCCTGGACACATGCTCAACTGATGGACTGCGAGGCATACGCGATCGGGCTCTACTCCTCCTAGCGTGGAGCGGCGGTGGTCGGCGCCGCTCTGAGGTTGTGGCCCTGCAGGTTTCGGACGTTCGAAGGCTTGATGCTGACACTTGGATGTATTCACTCGGGGTAACCAAGACAGATACTGCTGGCGTCCGGCGTGAGAAGCCTCTGACGGGTGCCGCCGCCCATGCTTTGACTGCTTGGCTTAGTGTTGCCCCGATTGAGAGTGGCCCGCTTTTTCGGGGGATGCTACGAGGCGGCAGGGTGGGAACAGCACCCATGACTGGTCATGAGGTAAACCGAATCCTACAGAGGCGTGCAAAGCTTGCCGGCCTAGAGGGTGATTGGGGTGCACACAGTTTACGATCAGGCTTTGTGACTGAGGCTGGGAGACAGGGTGTGCCGCTGGGTGATGTGATGGCTATGACAGAACACACCAGCATTTCGACTGTGATGGGGTATTTCCAATCCGGCAACATGCTGAACAGCGCCGCTACGACCCTGTTAGCGGGCTATGACGTCCCTGAAGTGGAGGTGGACGATTCCAGCCCCGAATCGGGTTCTCATCTTCCGCGTTGATGTCTGGTGGGGCACTATTGTAGTGATGCAGCCCTTTCCGGGTGGCACTTACTCTGGGTACGAAGCAATGGCTAAAGGGATGAGGTCTTTGAAGTGGGGAATCATAGCGGGCTTGCTTGTGCCTGGCTTCGCCTCAGCTGACTCTTCAGGCGAAGTCGGGGTGGCGCTCAGCGCTTGGGCTCCAGAAAGTGTGACGGAACAAGGAGCCCGAACCACGGTTGTGCTTGATGAGAATACGGTTACAACGCAAATCTTTACTCAGGCCATCAGTAACGGTGTCTGCGCAAGAGTTTGGCTCAAACAGGCAAGCAGTGGCTATTTGGCAGGCATCACCGAGATTGCTGTCTTCAATAGATCACAGCGGCAAGGCTTCATCCTAGAAGGCGGCAAAGAGATTTGTGATGAGTTGGGGCTTTTACCTAGTAGCAAAATTCCTGAAGCGTTAGCCGCAAAGACACGGTCGCTTTGATCTTGGCCAGATGGTGGGTGACGCTCATATTAGGTTTCCGAAGCCAGGTAATGGGTTGCTTTTCGGGGGTATAGCATTAGCCTCAAGTCGTGAAAAGATGATGTTCATACCGGTGGAAGCGAACAGCCGGAGGGAGCTACAGAGAAGACGAGGCAATGATGAATCCCGCAGAATTCAATGCGATCCTTAACACCGCAACCCCTGCTCAACAGCTGTCCCTTGAGTCGGCCCACTGGCGGTACATGACGCTCATTGGCCATGTGCGAGGTGTAGTGGATCCTGAAATTGCGTCAGGTGATCGCGAAGCTTTCCCCCGCTACTCTGTCAGCGTCGGACAGTCGCTGGCATTCTCCGAACCTGACTGTTGCCGATTCATGGTTGCAGTTACCGGCCTATCAGCAAAGTTATGTGCTGCATGGGCGGACCCTGATTTCTACAGCCTACAAAACGAAAACCACGACGCATCTATCGCGGACACCGCCTAGCAGTGCTGAATCCTGATCGTAGCGGTAAATCGTCCACGAGGATTTTCGCTCAGCCAACCCTGATGCACCTGCAAGGGATCCCAAAAATGAACGGGGTTATACTGATTTCATCCTTATGAAATTGTTTAACCAAGGCAGAGGTTCCAGTGTCTGTGATTATTCAGATCCCCCTTTCACGATTGAAATACTTCAAAGCCCTAGGCAGCCCTGCTGAACCCAATGCCCAGGTAGAGGCCATGGCCGCTGACATCAAAGTACATGGCATTCGCGAACCGCTGATTGTCAGGCCCGTTGGCGATCTATTCGAAGTCGTATGCGGCTTGGTCCGCTGGAAAGGCGCGATAGTTGGTGGACTGGAGACAATTCCTGCTGAGGTTCGCCAGCTTAACGACGCTGAAGCCCTTGAGCTTTCGATCATGGATAACATGCGGCCACTCGGAGAGCTGGAGCTCCCTCATGCTGAGGTGATCGACCAGCCCATGCCGATTATTGATGTTGTCAGATATACCTCGACGACACCCTACAAGATCGACGAGCCGCTTGGCATCGGGTTTTGCAGGCTTTTAGAAAGCGACTTCTCCCTCGAGGACGTCCAACTCCTCATGAAAGACAGTGCCGTCGACTCCAGTAACTTGGAGGTGGACCTATCCATGTTCTGGGAAGGTTTAGCGGACGGCCGGCTTCACATAGAGGGTCGAGGTGATGATTGCGGCCAGTTCATCTTGGCCTATATCGAGGACTATTTCGACGTTGAGGAGCCCGATGTTGCATTCACCGGCCCTAACATCGGGATCTGGCAGAACCTGACTGATGGAGAGCGAGAGCAAGTGGTTGCAGATGCGATTCGCCTAAACCCGATAGTTAACGCTGCTCTGTCTGTGATTTATGAGTTTCGCGACAATGATGTCAATTTATAGACGCGGAAGACTAGGCCCCCAGGGATTACGGGAGTGAACGCACTGCCAGTTGTTGCACACAGCCCCATTGCAGTAACTGGCCCTTTCCGAACTCGGTCTGCAAATAAGCACGCGGCGCTCGCAGGCGTGAAAGTGTCGTAGACCATACTTTCTGTAATTGTCTTCTGCGGGTTCTGGCACGCGCTAGAGTGGGTTGAAATGGCTCCACATTCATAGAGGAGCATCACCATGACACAAGCAGCCAACCCAGCAGCAGCTAACTTTGACCGCACGAAAGCAAAGTCGGCTGTTGAGAGCATCCAGAAGGCCATGAATGGATTGAGCACCGGTTATGAGCTTGAAATTGGGAGCGGTTCTTTTTCAGGAAGCGAACTGACTGTTCAGCTTAAAATCCGCATTCCGGGAGGCGTGAGTAAAGAGCGTACGATGCTTGAGCTGGAATGCAAGCACCGAGGCTTCGATCCTGATACGACCCTTAAATCATCGTCTTACGGCGAGTTCAACCTCGTGGGATATCATCCTCGCCGGCCGAAGTACCCTTGGACTGTCCAAATTGTAGGTGGTCAACTTTACAAGTTCACTGATGAAGCGATTACTGACGCATTTAACCGTCTGAAAAACTAATTTCATTCTGACAAGAAAAGGGAGCCTCGGCTCCCTTTTCGTCATGGATAAATCCTATTGGAGCTCCCTGTGGAGCGCAACTCTTCTCATGCGCCACGCTCCTTAAGAACAGGCGTGATGCGTATGGCATCCAGCCGACTCCCAACTAGAGTTTAAGTTTAACTTGCGGAACGATGGTGCCGTCGTTGCCGAGGTTTGAAGCCACAACTTGGATCACGTGAGAACGGAGCAACTCCTTTGCAAACTCCTCCGAAATGATTTCTGAATCGCCATTAAGCGCAACGAGGTAAGTCAGATGAGTATCCCCCGATATCTCCATGGAGTTACCGTTTTGCTGGGTTCTTCTGGTGATGATCGAAGCCTTGACGGAACAAACTGCTGCCCTGTCTGACAGCGGGTTTGCGATCATCTGGAAACCTCGTACCACCTTCTGTTCGCGCACACCATCTTTAACAGTACCGGTCCTTACTAAGTCGGAGAATACAGCGCTATGCCCGCAGAAATCTTCCAGCGCTCGCCGTGAAAAATCTTTCAAAGAAGCCGGTGGTATGACCTGGGTTTCAACTGGATCGGTATGCCAAATTGCATATCCAACGGCGATCCCTGCCGCAAGAGCCAGCACCGTTGAAGCGATGGCCATATTTCGTTTCATGTAAATTCCTATGAGGACTTGCGCCTAGTAACTGGTAATTTAGCAGCCCGTTTTAAACTGCCGAAATCAAGGGTTCAGGTGACACACCGTTCAGCTATCAGTTGAGAGTTTTGCTGTCATTACCTTTTGACACCCCGTTGAACGCTACAAACGCATAAAATGCTGTCAATGCACCTGGACCCACGTACATGACTGCTTTAGCCACAATCAAAGATATCGCCAGCAGACTATTCGCCATCTGATCCATTTGAGCATTGGCGCTTGATGTATCAAGAAAGGTATTGAAACCAACTCCAATGACCAAGACAACTGCAACAAAGAAAACTGTCATGAACCTCCAATATTTACGTGCAGGCTTCGACAGAAGTAGAAAGGCGAAGCATACGCTGAGGCAAATCATGTAGTAACGATAAGTCCATTCAGTAAATCCAATCAAATCGGCTCCGGCCCCAATTAGCTGTGTAAACAAGATTATTCCAAAAGCTACAAATACACCGCCGACCATTCCCCAAAACATCCCGACTAAAGTTTTCATATTTGTCACGTTCCTTAATGCAAAAGCGCAATATTTAAATAGATGTGATGGCGCAGAATTTAATTTGGTTTATTTCCATATTGGTTTACCGGCTATCTTCCAAGCCAGTAGAGCAGTCGGGAGGTGATGCTCTGTTTTTTGATCGCTGCCTCCCTTGTCACTCGGCGATGTTGGAAGGGAGAGTTGGCATGACTTACAAGCTGCAATCCGGCCTCGGTCAGCAGGTAGACGTCACGTTTGCATTTCAAGCAACATTTCCCCTTGGTGGCCAGGCCCCGTGTCTGAAGCGAATTAACCGTATCCAAAAAGGTATTCGATACGTGTACGGAGAGCCAGTTTCGGTTGAATTTCCACTGAATCGCACTTCCTTGTACCCAATGACCCTTTGCAAGTGATCGTAAAGCTATGAATTGATCTTTCGTGAGCCGTCCACGGGCTTCATCCTGGCTAGGAGGTTTAGATTGAAGTGTATTCATTACGCATCCTCACTTATCTGCATAATTATCGATAGCCTGCAGCGACATAGCGATCTCCTTGGCCGTGGTTACACCGACAAGCCTGGATGATTGAACCTCAACCCCACCAGAGCGATACACCTGAACAGCTGCAGGGCCCAAAAGTCCGTTTAGCTCCAATAAGCTGCGAACCGAATGGCCACCCTGACTGAGGTCGACTCGAATAGTTTTGAAAGCCCCGAGACTGTCTCTTATCAATGTAACGTGCCGCGCTGTGTCGGCAACCTGGTCGCTCCCTGGGGCCCAATTCGCTACCCACTCCACAACAGCCGGGCTTCCCGCAGTCTTAGCTTCAGCAAGGGCTATGGCCAACTGCTGTGGTGTGTTGACCACTACCCATGGCTGTTCACGGGGGGCCTCAGAGGAGATGCCTGGACCAAGGGGCTGTAAGGGTGACGTTTCGCCTTTGAGCATCCCGATCCATGCGGCGATCCCATATAACAAGACCGCAATCGCGGCGAACCTATTTAACAGCGATGGCGCTGACCCCAGTGATCCGAAAACTCCAAGTGACACGGCCAAATAAACCGCCACTACCCCATAAAGGCCCAGAGTTACCGGCCCTGGCAGCACACGTCCAAGCACCCAAATTCCGACAATGGCCAGAAGCGCGCGAACGAATACCAGTATCGCCTCATTCCACTTCCCAACTGAGGAAAGCAGTCCTCCCAATGTCGCGGCAAACATCACCAGCGGACAGCTCATACCCAATGCGATCCCGGCAAGTTGCGCTATCCCTCCAATGGGCTCACCCCCTGCCTTGAGGTACAGCATCACCGCTGCCATCGATGATGAGGTGAATGGTGTTGTGTAGATAAGGGATACTAAGCCCAGCATTACTGCGCATGGGGCGCTGGCAAAAAAAACAAAGACTCTGCTGGCGTGATTTCCATGGACATCTCGCCGGGTTTTGCCAATTGCAGTTTCCATAACAGCCAGCCCCAACAGAACTAATACTGACGGTACGAGTATCCATGCGGACTGAGCGATGGGCTGTATCTCGATGCCGGCTTCGGTTAGCGCTATAGCCGAGCTGAGGACCACAAGACCTGTCGCCATGGGTACCGTGAAAGCTAGGCCTATAGTGATGCCTCTTCGGACTGACGGTTTACCGAGTAGAAGCACAAATGCGAGTAGTGGAATTACAGGCAAAACACCTGGTGTGAGGAACAGATTCAGGCCCGCTATGAATGCGGAAACCACTGACATTGCGCTCCAGTCACTGGCGGCTGTAATCCCTGCATCCCCTTCTATACGGATGATCTGTTGATCAGGGGGATAGCAAAGACCTTTTTCGGCGCACCCTTGGAAGCCAACCCTCACGTCAAAGCCATCAGCACCATGGTTCTGAACTGGTAGGCGTACCACCAATGTGTCGTGATAAACCACCACGTTTCCAAAATAGGGATCTGCTTTGTGCTCACCCGCGGGCAGCACTGCTGCGCCTGACCGAACACCAATGCCCTGAGCTTGAAAACTCAATTTGGACTTGTACAAATAGTACCCAGGCGCTGCCAGGATGCGAATTTGTACGGAATCTGGAGTACCAGTTGCTGACACCTTGAACGCTTCATGGACTGGTAGGAAGTCTTGGTTTGATGTGAATTCAAACCCATGAGCAGGTACCAGCACCGCGAGACAGGTAAGCCCGATGATGGCAGAGATAAAGCTTCGGAACATTGAGGGCCGCACCTTCAGGAAGAGCAGCCATGTTAGATCACTTGGTTCGGGCAAGCCGCCCAAAACGGGTGGGGCTTTTCCACCTCCACTGGGACAACTGATCAGTTCAGGTTAGGGGCGCACACGAGGGCAAATGAGTAGCCGAAGTCATCGTCATGAGCGGATCCTGATGTTTTTTTCGAGTTGATCTCGTTCATTACAGAAGCGATCAGGTTGTTGATGTCAGGGAAGTTGCTATGCCGGGTACCCTGCAGGCGAACGAACAGTGCCTGCCCGGCGGTTGGTGCTTCTGGGTGAAATGCTACAGGCTCGACGAAGAACGATGGGCCTGCTACTTGTTCTTGGTACGCATACTTATGGGTTACGACCCCGTCACTACGTTCGCCTACCGTTTCGCCTTTGATGAGTTTCAGGAATACCTGGTCAAGCTCAGCAATTAAGTGCCCCAGAGTAGTCTGAGCGCTGCCATGGATCTCGATTACAACTTGCTTCAATGGGTATGCGTGATCTATCCAGCTCTGGCTTGGGCCTTGTTGCAGGTTTACGTCAATTGGTTGGATCCCTGGGTCTGAGCTATCGACTGAGGCGCCCTTGAGGAGAGCAGAATCGATATGCACTATAGGTTTGCGGGACTTAAGGCTTAGCGATTCAAAGAGTTTACGGAACATGATTGCTTTCCTGGGCGGGGGAATGAAAGGCCGGCCGTTGAGTTGACCGCCGGTCGTAGTGACGAAGAGCTCCGCCCTCGGTGGTGATGGGTTGAAGGGCAGCGGTCTTTGTTCCGGGCTGTTGGCGACCTGCTATAACCATCATTTCAACAATACCCTGCCGCCTCAACCCAAAATGACGGTACAAAATAGCGCTAGGGTTGACCTAACCCTTACCATTCCATCCATTGGGCCGTAGAGCTGGTATCGACTATTCAGTTCGCGCTGTTACCCTGCACTGAATGATCAGCCCCGCCATGGAGAGTGAGATGGCCCTTCCCGATTATTCAACCGTTTCAATTTTGAGCTACAGCCCTATCGCCGGTGTGCGGCGCGCAACTGGAGTCCCGATTAAGCTACTCAAGGATGCGGATGAGCGAAACGCTGTGTTCAGTGCAGATGCTACCCAGCTAACCTCCCTCACGAAGCAACCGGACCCCAAGCTCCGACTTGTCTTCGGGCTCTGGGCAATGGATAACGCTCCCTCGCCGGATCTGCGGGATCGAATTCCCCTTGAGGTGATGATCATTCACTACGTCCGTTCGCTGCCTACCTGGTCGATGTTGAGCAAGGCCCCTGCCCTGAATATCATCACTTTGGATTGGCCGGTTGGTGACAGCTACGAGCTCAGAGCCTTCCTGATCGGAGGGGATGCGCCTATGCCACCTGAGCAGCTCCGGTATTTCTACGAACAACAGAAAGGACTTTACCGCCCCGAGGTGGCCGATCTAATGCCCGAGGTGAAGAAGTAAGAAGGCGCGGGCGTCGGTTCAGCGCTGCGATTATTCATCAATGCTCGCGATGTGTCGGCGTTTGAGCGAGTTAAATACTCCAGCTCCGCCCTCAAAGAGAATCCCCGGCACTACTACAAGTCCCAGGCCCCCAATCATGGCAAGCGTGACAAGCCTGACGGCTCCGGTCAGCCCCATCTCAAGTGTGACCCTAATCCAGTACGTTATGAGCAGCCCTAATGATTGGAAGCTGCTCCCGAAGCTCACATATGAGGCCGCTATCTCACTAGCCGCGCCGGCGAATATTGCAGTAACTCCCAGCATCAGCGAACCCTTCAGCCCAACTCGTACATCTGCCCAGCTTGGAATGGAGTGCATGGCGATCACCAGTATTCCCAGCAGTACAGTGAAACCCACGCCGCCAGACGCAGCCATCACGACAGTGGCATTCAACGTCCTAACTGCCTCATCAACGATCCAGCCTGGATCGCCAGATATCTCAGACGGCACGCTCACAAGACCTTGGCCCTTCAGGACGTAGTGCACGATCGTCGCACCTCCGATCAAGGGTGCAACACCCTGTACTGCCATTCCCGCGTTATTGAAAATAGATCTGGGGTTGGCTGTGAATACTACGCATCCAAGGCACCCATCTGTTCTGCCAGGCGTGTAAAGCGCTACCCGTTGGACCTGCAGGCGGAACGCGATACAGGCCAACAAATGAGATAGCTCATGGACAGGGGCCCCGATCGCACCAGTTATCTGGTACGCGCGCCATGTGAAACGGCTTATGCGGCTCAGGGCGAGGTGCCATACGGTGATTGCTGCCGTGGGTATAAGGAGCAGGGATAAGAACATCTGGAGCATCAGCTATACCGCTGGATTAAGTTGGGCGTCGATCAAGTATGAGGCCATTTCGGCTCGCATCATCCCCAAAAAAGGGGTATCAAGTGCCCCAAAATGTAGCCATTCAGGTTGCGGCCGTTATTCTTGTCCTCATGGCCAAGCCCCTTTTATCTGCACGGCCCGGGAGGTAAGTGATGTTCAGCCCTATTTTTCGAGGTTTCGTCCTCAGCCAATCCCAACTTGATGCTTTGGTACCTTTGCTGAACGAAGAGATGAGCAGAGCCAGACCCCGAAGTCGGAAGGCACTCGAGGAAGCAGCTGATGCTTTGTTCCGGGCTGCTGGTTGCGAAGTGAATGAAGTCAACAACGAGCGTGCCACCCCAGAAATGATTGCCAAGGCCGATAAGCGTGACCGCGGGAGTGTGAAGTGAAAAGGATATTGATGCTCGGCCTAGCTGGCTCGCTTGCCCTTCTGGCGGGTTGCAGCGGCATTCAGACAACCAATCCAGGCGTAGTAGGCGTGGATCGAACTCAATACATGTTTGCCGGCCTTTCTCAGAATGATGTCGACACGTCATATGCCCTGTCTTACCGGGCCGGGGTGAAAAAGGCCGAGGCGTCGGGAGTCCTGATCACGAACTCTCCACTTGGCAAACATGTCCAGCAGATTGCTGTACGGCTGGTTATGCAAACACACGTCTTCCGCCCGGATGCTGAAAAGTGGGGATGGTTCGTTAACGTCATCGATGCCGACGTTGTGAACGCGAACTGCGGGCCAGGCGGAAAGATCATTGTCTATAGCGGCCTGATCAAAAGGCTCAATCTCACTGATGACGAGCTTTCGATTGCCCTAGCGCATGAAATTGGGCATGCAATACGTGAGCATGGACGGGAGCAGGCATCGCAGAATGCTGTCTTTGAACTTGCAGGAGGAGTTGGAGCGAATGTCCTGGGTGCTGGTTCGTTAGGTAAGAGCGCTATCACTAAGGCGCTGAGCACCGGGGTAGGTTTGCCATTTAGTCGACGCGACGAGGAAGAAGCCGACTTAATCGGTTTGGAGTTGGCAGCTCGTGCTGGTTTTGACCCTCGCGCAGCAATCACCCTTTGGAAGAAGATGGCAGCCGTTAGCAAGGGTTCGTCCACCCCGAATTTCCTGAGCACTCACCCGAGCGATGGCGATCGGATGAAGCTGCTCGAAGCTGCAATTCCTAAAGTGATGCCTCTCTACCAAGCTAGCCTGAAATAGCCTTGCCACATTTGCGGCCGGTCAGGCTTCATCGAGTTCATGCAATTCCGAAGCCTGGGTTTGAGTAGTCATTTCATCACCGTTCGTTAAGCTATTCATCCATACCAACTCATTCAGTTGCTGAAAGCAGCCAGGCTGCCAGCGAATTCGCGATCGTCAAATCCGCACTACAAGCTCGCCTACTCTTAGCCCCACCCATTCCTATTAAGGTTCCTTCGAATGAAAGCCCATGTCCGCAAACAGAATTCCTTCGCGAGGGTAGCCATAGCTGCGACTTACGGAATTCTGGCTGCCCTATGCGCTCTGGCATCAGATGCCTCAATCCCTACTACGATAGGGGTTGCTATGGGTATCAGCGCTGGAGTTTGGATAAAAGCACCACGGCTGTTCAAGTTATCCCGCTGACCTCCCTCTCCGCTTATACATCCCCACGACCCGAGACGTGAATTTGGTGACCCCCTTTTGAATGGAGTCATCACTGGATCACGGGGAGAATATCCAGCGCTAGGCAGCCCGCCTAGCCGCCTGAAGGCGTGAATCCCTGAAGTGATGGAGCGCTATGCGAGCCCTAATTAAAAATCTTAGCCAGGTTGAGGGCGACGCCTCAACCGTTAACGTTAAGCGGACGACACTCGTCGCCGGCGCACTTATCACCATCGTCGTTCTGATGGTCCTGGTAGTCATCGCGTTCTATGCTTCCTTCAAGGCTATGAGTGCTGCGAATGCGGTGGATGATGCCTGGCAAAGTCAACGTGAGCGGATCCTCAACATCGAGGCTAAGTCAGTGCAGGCCAGCAGTGACGCGGCCGAGGTTAAGATCAGCCAAGCAGCCATCCAGCAAAAACAGCTTGCCTCCGAAAAGAGCATTGCCAGCCTGCAGCAGTCGATCGAACAGTCACAGTCCTACCGCACAGCAAAAGCCGCGCTCGATGCTGAGCAAGAGGCCGCTGTGGCCAAAATTGAGGCTGCGAAGGCTGACGCTCAGAAGCAGGTAGAAGAAGCAGAGAAGAAGGGCGTTGAGAATTTCGACAAGATGCTTGTCGCTCGCCTTCAGAGTCGATGGATGCGTCCTGAGTCAGCCACTTCTCCCGTGTCAGTAGAGGTTCTAGTCCAATTCGCTCCAGACGGCACCATTACCAACGCACTGGTGCCGACTTCCAGCGGTTCGAAGGACGTGGACGACTCAGTGATAAAGGCTGCTGCTGATTTGGCCAAAATTCCTGAAATGGCCACGGTGAATCGTGCGATATACGTGAAATATCTTCGCCAGCGCACAGTGAAGTTCGAAGCCGGCGCGTAAGCAATTGAGGTAGGGAAAGACAAGAAGGCCCCTAAATTAGCGGGCCTTCCTTATGCAGCTGTGGGAACGAAGTTCGCGGGTATCTCGTATGCTCGTATTCCAACAGAAGTACAGTCTTCAGACTCACTACACTCATCCTCAAGCGCTGAGTCATCAAAGCCCGAGACAGCCTCAATTTTCACTTGATAAGGTTTATGGTCTGGGCCTAGCTCAACAAATACCTCTGCATCAGCGCTATATCCCGTCAGCGCCTCGATAACTGCACTTGTCAGATCGTATTCTTCTTTCGAATCCCGGAGAAACCATTCTGGGTCATCAAGCGAGCTCGCACATTTCCCGTGCTGTATCTCAAAAGCGCGAATGAGCACTGAGATCCCGGCTTTTGAACTGGCATCCGCGACCAGTCTGATGCTTTCGATCGATACACAGTACGGCTCACCGTCCTCTCCAAGGGTCACAAAAATGCAGCTATCTGCATCAAACTTGCGAAGGGTCTTAACCAAGTTTGAAATTTTCATATGATTAAACCAGTGACTTAGGTGCAGGCTGGTCAGCCAGCAGGGTTGGCTGATCGTCAGCAGACACCCCTTCGGGCAGTTCGTAGTGAATCCCTTCGAAAATTGCTTGAGCCTTTTTTGGCCCTATACCTTTTACCGCGCACAGCTCATCTATCGAGGCGTTGTTGACCCTGAAAACAGAGCGGAAATGATTGAGCAGTTTTCGGGCGGCTACAGGACCACAACCGCACTTCCCCTCTAGATCGAATAGTGCCTGGCCAATACCCGCCGGTACTTTCCCTTTGCGCATGGGAGGTTCATACCCCAGCCCTGTCTGGGCGTGTTTCGCCATTCTATAAATTATCCCCGCAGCCCGCTTCGGGCTTTTGTACCAGATGACAGTTTGACCCAAAACCACTGCAAGGTAGCTCAACGCACCATCTAGTGCGTCAGGGTGGATCTGCGATCTGACGGCAAAAATGTCGCCTTCTATCAACCAAATGACTTTCTTGAAGTTCAGCCCCATCTTGTTGGCCTGGTTGATAAACCGGCTATCTATGATGCTGGCGCAGAAATCCGCAGCCGTCTTGCGCTCGACCACTAGGTTCGCTTCCAAAACGTAATCGCCAGTTTCGAGATTCCCGGTTGCGATTTCAGCACCCAGCTCACGAAGGGCTTCGGGGATGCGCGATGGAATTTCCCGGGAGTCGACAAATATCTTGACCATTTCGGTTCCTGGTCCGGTTTAGGAGTGTCTTCAATATAACGACTGTGCCCGTTTCTGCCACTTCGAACTGCATACTGAAAAACCATCATCCCTACTGGATTCGGGCACCCTGTTTTGGCTTTGAATTCCCTTATAAGCCGTTACCCTATCCGCACCAACAAGAGGGATGAGTGGTGACTGAAAAGCATCTGGCGCTCCTAGCGTCGACAATTTCATTGGTCCTAGCAACCATGTCTGCCACAGCGCTGATCATGGTCAACTCTGCACGCACCGAGATGAAGACCCAGCATGAAGAGAGCCAGCGGGAGATCGGGAAACTGAACTCGCTTGTTTCGCAGCTAAAAGATAACCAGATTGCCATGCTGCCGCTCCTGGGGCGCCCAAGTGAGATTTCCACGCCACAAGAGCAGGCACCCCAAGATGAGGTCCAGTCTGTTGCATCAAGTCAAGCCGATACGAGCAATGACCAGCCAGATGCGGCGACAGCCGTAACCGAACCCCACCCGACTCCTAAGGTTGCTGTACGGGAATCGCAGCACGATATCCCGGTGGGTATCGCAAAGCCCGAAATCCCTCTAGGGCCGGCTGCCCCGACTCCTGCCGGCGTAAAAGTCTTCAAAGCTACTGACTCTCGGATCGAAGAGTCCCCGGTGCGTGAAAGTGGAGCTCCTCAGGCGAGTATCGGAAATGCTGGGGACACAATCCTTGCGGCTTTCCAAACCCCAACAATGGGGTTAAAGCCCCACCCTGTACTTGATCAGATCAAAGCACCCGTTGTAGTCGAAGAGCCCAAGGTGCTGGAGAGTGTGGACGGGATTCTCGTATCGAAGATCATCTCAAACTGGAAGCGGCCTGAAAGCGCCCGGAACGGTATGGCCGTCGAGATCGTGATCAAGATGGGGCGTAAGGGTCATATTGAGTCGGCAAAGGTGGTCAAATCGAGTGGTGACAAGGCATTCGACTCCTCTGCGACTTCTGCCATCCTGGCTGTCAAGCAGCTGCCTGAAATGACCCAGGTCACCGACGGTACGTACAAGCGCCTTTACCAAGAACGCAGAGTTCGCTTCAGCCCTGAAGACCTCTCGGGCTAAACCAGCTGCTTCAAAAAAGCCGACTAGATGTCGGCTTTTTCGCATATGTACATCAGTCTACTTTCGAC
Organism: Pseudomonas sp. WS 5503; assembly: GCF_012985385.1. Classification (NCBI taxonomy): domain Bacteria; kingdom Pseudomonadati; phylum Pseudomonadota; class Gammaproteobacteria; order Pseudomonadales; family Pseudomonadaceae; genus Pseudomonas; species Pseudomonas sp. WS 5503. Next base: position 20,899 of record NZ_JAAQWI010000010.1, on the reverse strand, counting down.
TGCTTGGCAGCTATGCCTGCACCGCCGTTGCATAAGCATGTTGAGCATCAGCGTCCTTAACAATTTCGACTTCAAACTCAACGAACTCTTCAGCTAAGGCCTTGTTGATAGCCTCAACCTCCAGATCCGTAATCCCGGTAACCCCTGGCCAGATTCGGACGTAAGCAGCTTCGCGCGGAAACATAAAACGGCCTCGGGTGTACGACTCGCGCAGGACAACATCCACGAGCGTTTTCTGAAAAGCATCGGAACTGATGATAAATCGTAAGTCTGACGAGAATTTGCCACTGAAGTGCTCGGCACCTTCGATTTCGATCACGTTAGGTTTTACGTTCAGATACACCCGATTTCGTACAGCTTTCCGAGTGAACAAAATCAGCCAAGTGCAAATAGCCATACAACTAGCTGTACAAACGGTTACTGGCCAGAAAATTTCTTTAGGTACATAGCCGCGCCACAGGAATGAAAGGCAGCACCAACCAATAAAAATCAACGGAGGTGAAATGAGCTTCCCAATTTGCTTGCCCTGTATTTCCTTCAAAGTGATTCCTCTTTAAGTCGTCAGTTCCAAAGCCGCCCATTAGCCTTTTAAAACAGGTTTTCTCGATCTCAAGCGGTATTTTCTGTACAGATGAATAAGGACAGCTTCAACACTGCTCACCACAACAATGGCTATCAAGAAATTGGTCAGCGTAGCGCTGAAATAGATGAGGCAAGCCATCATGGCCAGATGTCCCAGGCCACTGATGATCATGTTCATCCTTGCGATGCGTGTCATTGCTAACTCCCATACTGGAGACTTTATACGGCCTAATTCTTAGCGAGCGGCGTCTTCCGCCTGAACCTGGGTATCCAACAGATCCATCACTGACGGCGCATCAATCTCTCTTCCGATCCGCCCATACGCCGGCACAGTCTCATCACCTAACATGAGAGTGAGGGATGGTGTTTCATTCACTCCAAACTGCTCACGAATGCTGTGGGTAGCCGCGTCGGGGGTTTCGATACGAATAAGCCTATAGCCAGCAAGTTTGGGGTTTACGCTCGGATTCAAAACTGTCAAATCCAAAACTGAAGAACATGCAGTACAGCCAGGCGCGGTCCAAAGGATCAGACTCTTCTGTCGCGCCGCAACGGCCGCTGCTATCAGGTTCCGCCCTTCCCCTTCGTTGTTTGCAAGCTTCCATAGCGATTCATGTGTTTGTGCTGGTGGCTGCAAGCTCCTGAGCGGCGTTGTAGGGGCCTCGTGACCGGCGAGCCCACCACCAATTGCACAGGCGCCGTAAACGATTAGGAATACCCCGAGAGTCTGCCTCATGGCAGGGCGAAGCGGCTCAGTTCGCCTCATCAGGAAAATAACACCTGAAATAGCAGATAGGAGGCCAAAGGATGCAAGCCCCGCAGATGACCAGGTCGCAGCTGGCAAAACGGCGACAGCGGCAATCCCGGCCAAGGTGAAGGCTGACGCCCCCCAGAACACCGGTGAGCCAACTTTTAACCAATCGTGCCTACCTATGCGCGGTATCAATGCTTTGTTGCCTCTTCAGCAGATTCGGCTTCACTGGCTAGGAAGGTTTGAATCAGCTCAGGATCGGCCCCGACCCACTTCAACGCATCAGACATCAGATTAAATCCCCGTGTGCTCGCGTCGGTTTTGCTTATGGTTTTTTTGACCTTTTCATCCATGACGACCCATGTTTTCTTGGTGTCTTCAATCAGATCAACGACTGAAATCAAACCGCTCTTGGACGCGACTAGCATGGGTGAGTTCTTATGTTTTGGGGGGTGTGCCCATTCAGACCCAATGCTAGGTCCCAGATCTGTCACTAGCAAACCAAACACATGCTACGAAATCGTGTTGCTCGTTCGACCCTTGCAAGCTTTGATTAATCTGTGCGCGAGCATCGCCCACTTGAGGTAGGCATCAAGCCGCTCTACATACCCAGTGCCGGGCTTGCTCGTGCTTTCTCCGATTCTGAACAGCTGAAGCTCTGTATCACAAAGTGAGATCCTTAGAACCAGGATGCCGCGGATGGATTTTATGTGGTCATGAGCTTCTTTCGGCGACATGCCTGCCAGGCCGAACAGCGGCAGTTCGCAATAATGGCAACTAGAGAGATTTACGCCGTTCCACAGCAGCGAGGCTGTCCAAGGGTTTTTTGAGGCTTCCCCACTGTTTTTTGTGCACTCACTGCAGACGACCTGCCAACGCTTTCGCTTGCCCGGGCGCTTTACCTCGGTGAGGATCGCGCCACTTGAACAGGAGTCGCAATCGAAAAGCGCCACGACCCTTGGGTCATGAGAGCCAAAAGCAAGCGTTGGTACCGCACATGAACCCTGAGATGTGGCCAGAAGCAGTTGCAGCGCTTCTTTTTTGCCGGCCAAGCTCAGCTTCTGATGTCCCTTGGACAATCCAGGCATAACAGCATTCCTTGCTTCCGGCCGAAGCCGGCTATTTACCGCGACTTACAAAGCAACGGGGTGGTAGAAAAGCGATTCCACAGGGTCCCGTATCCATCATTGTGTGTTGCGTCTACGACAACGATTTCCACGCAAGAGCCGTCAAGCTGAGCGCTGTAGGCCTGCGCGACTGAAGGGGGAACCACTGGGTCGTTGGAACCAACAATGTGTCTTTGGGGAATCTGAGCAAGCCGTGCTTTGTACGCCAAAGGGGTGATGGGGGCTTTGAGTGGGCTCAGCTTGTGGAGCTTTGTCCAAAATACCGGGTCTACGTTGCCGGCAATGGTCTGCACCTGGTCAACATCATCGCGCATACCGGCCAGCACGAGCGCGACCTCACCACCGCCCGAGTGCCCAACCAGTTCAAAAGTCTCTACATTGAAGCGACGTTTCAAGGCAGTTAGGGCTGAATCCATAGAGTCGATGGCCGGCTTACCGAAGCGTGATCCAGTCCAGACATCAAGGGTGCAGGCGCTGGACCTTACAAACTGACATGGCCTGGCCAAGTACGCCGCGGATGTTAAATCCTCAGCTGCAAACTGAAGCATGAGTGAAGAGTGTGGGGTTGGATCAGTGCTCGGTTGGGAGGATGTTGCCCAGGCGTGGCCGTCCCCCTCTATGTACACACGTAGGTGCTTGTAAGTCCCCGGTGCGGGAACCATTCCCTGAATAGGAAATGTAGGTGTCTGTAGCACGGCTCCTCTCAAGGAGCCTGTCGAAAACTGGGCAAGGTTTACCGGTGATGCACAGCCTCCCAGCAAAGCAGCACTGGCTAGGGCGATGCTGGTGATCATAGTCTTAAGCATTTTCAGCCTCTCTCTAATGCATCTCTCGATAGCGTCCCTCAAGGAGGCTATCGGCAAGTGCATCCAAAAGAATAACGGCCAGCAATGCTGGCCGCTTCTTCTAACATCCTGAATTTATTCTAGAAATCGTATCGGGCCTTGACCGTGAAGGTATCGGCATTGAAGTCGGTTTTCTTGAGGTAGGAGTAGCTCGCGCCTACCGTAACCGCACCGATCGAGTAGTCAGCGCCCAGGCCCAGCTCGAGGCTGTTGCGAGCGCTAGACGCGCCCGAGGACACGAATGGAGAGCCGCCCAGTGTGTAAGTGCTGGTGGTGTTCGCCTTGTCTCCGATGAAGTCGTGGTAAGCCATGGCCGTCGCCGAAGGCTTCAGCGTACCGTTCATGAAGCTGAAGTCCTTGGCGACACGAACGCCGCCGCCGATTTCACCTACTTCGATACGCTGGCCACCGACGCTGAGAGCAGCACTGGAGTTTTTCTCGGTGTAACCATCGATCTTCAGGTTGCTGTAGCGCAGAGCAGCACGTGGTTCGACGAGGAAGCCGTTGTCGAAGTTGAAGCCGTAACCGCCCAGTACGTTGATACCGAACAGGTCACTGTCGTAGTCGCCTTTTGCAACGGTGTCTGCGATGTCACGCTTGCTGGTGTTTTCGTTCTTACCGATGGTCACGCTACCGTCTACGAAAGCAGGGCCTTGGTTCCAGCTGCCGTAGGCAGTCAAAGCGTATGCATCGACGTCGGTCTTGTTGTACAAGCCGTTCACTTTCGAGTTGATGTAGCTGTAGGCAAGACCCAAGGTCAGGTCCGGGGTCAGCTTGCCGTCAGCACCGATGACGATACCGCTGCTGTAAGCGTTGTAGCCTGCAACACCATCACGCGAGCCTTGGTCTGCATCCGAGTACAGTCCTTTGACCCATACGCCGGTATCTTTCAGCACGTCACCGGAGGACATGCCGCGAACTTCAGCATTGCGGCCGTTCAAAGCGTTGGAAACCAGAGATTGGCCGCCCAGTGCAGCTTGAGTCGAGCCACCGTTCACGTTCGGGGACAATTGCTCAGCCAAGCGAGCCAGCTGCTGTTCATCAGCATTGGCGAAGGCTTTGAAGACCTTGTCGTTTGCATCCAACTTGCTCAGGACGCTGTCAGTGAAGGGGCGGATAGCGCGGGATGCATTACCTGAAGCGCCCATCTTGGCGATCAGGTCGGCAACAGTCGAACCAGACTTGCCGGTAACGGTTGCGGTCACTTGGTCGCCGCTAACGTTGAAGCCGGTGATGTTCAGTAGTGCGGAGCTGCTCACCACGGACAGACCGTTGTCGGTCAGCGTACCGGCTTTCACCAGAGTGTAGGTGGTGCCTTGGCTGTTGCCGGTGAAGTCACCCGGGTTAGCGGTAACACCGATTTTGCTGCCACTGGCGAAGGTAGCGTTACCGGCCACATTCAGGATTGGAGTTGCCGGGTTGGTTTGATCGCTGACTCGAAGTTGCAGCGTCCCCGCCGAGGCTACGTTCATATCACCAGTAAAGCTGGTACTGGTAGAAGCCAGGTAAAGGGTGCCCGAGTTCACATCGACCAAGAATGCTTCGATCTCTTGGCCATTGAAGGTGCCATTGCCGTCGACCTGGACGAGGTTCAGGCCTTCCATGTTGCCGGTGATAGTGCCGGCAGTCCACTCGAGGCGGGTTTGGAAGTTACCGTTGATGGATTTCTCGCCGCCGACGATCGATCCGCCGTTCTGGTGAATTACAAACAGATTATTCGCATTGTCATCTCCGCCCTCGGAAGGGTCGTAGTTGACGCTTTCCACGCTGATCCCGGTACCAGTCGAAATGATGTTGCCGGTGTTGATGATGCCGTTGGTGGCAGTCTTCACTTCCGGGGCCAGTGAGTCGACGACGCGGATGCCCACCGCGTTGTCACCAGAGACCTGGATGGTGCCGATGTTGTTAAGGGCGTTAAAGTTCAGGCTTTTGATGACGATGCCGGAGGTGTTGCTGCCGCTGCCTGCGATAGTGCCTTCGTTGATGACGTCATGGCCGAAGTTGATTTTTTCCAGGCTGATGCCGGCCGAATCATTACCAGACACGGCGATATTGCCTTTGTTGATGACGTCTTTACCGATGGTGCCCAGATTACTTGTACCGGTGGATGTGAAGGCGTAAATGCCTTTAGAACCCGTGCCACTAACCGAGAGCTTGCCAGTATTGATCACATCGCCACCGATCTGGGTATTACCCAGTTCGATAGCGCGAGGGGTGTCGCTGTCGATGGTGTTGTCAGCGCCGACCAGGGACATGTTGCCATTGTTGACAAAATTGCCGCCGATCGTAGCGCCGTCAGTAACGATACCTACTGGGGCCATGCCGGAGAGTTCGAAGTTCCCGTTGTTGGTGAGGTTGCCACTGACGGTGGTAGGTACTGCATCGCCGTCGTCCGAGGAATCCAAGTCCAGCGCATCAACGAATTGACCGTGAGCGGTTACATTCGCGTTATTGGTCAGGTCGCCGGTAATGGTTGCACCTTTAAAGCCGGTACCATCTTGATCCGCTTCGCGGTTTGCGTTGCCGGATAGGGTTACATTGTTGTAACTGACTCGAGAGTAAGCCACCTCGCTGGCTCCACTAACATCCTTGTTCAGGTCGGCAGGAACAGCCAGTGCGCTGGCGCTTGCAGCGGTGATGGCCAGGGCCAGGAAGGTCTTGCTCAGTGTGTGTTGGCTCACTTGTTGAATCCTTGCAATGTGTGGGGGGTCCGGCGTCCGTAAGGGCTAAAATTTGCTTCGGATGCTGGCTGCGGAAAAGAGCATAACGACCAAAATCATTTCGACCAGTCAAAATGGGTGGACAAAATCCTCATCCGCAGAACGCCTTTGTAGCAACCCTGATACGTCTCCAAAACGGGTGCTTAGTTAGCACACTACCGTTCGTCAGACAAACTGAACTCTCAGGGAATTTTCAAACCACTGTTTTATATACGTTTTTTTTGAGGATAAAAAATTAATTTCCTCAGATTGGGACTGAATGCTCTGTGAAGGGTTTCACAGACGAAGGTGTCAATGTACTATCACTCCCCGAAGCCAATAAATTGGCTCATAAAGTTTGGCGTGCTGGGAATTATCCCGCCGTCAGACACACGTGTAGAGGGGGAGACCTGGTCTCTCTGCCTGTAGTTGACGGCACCGACGGCTGGGAAATATTTCCCCGCTACTCGCTAGGGAAGGTCGTACCCATTTTTTGGGCGCGGCCTCCGTCCCTGTCTTGTCTGCTATAAGGCCGAGTCCAGTCAATGGACAGCCCCCTCACAAATAAATGTAGGGGGTGAGCAGTGCACAATCAGATTCTGGACCTGAATCCGAAATTGGCTGATAAGGCTAAGGCAGCCGAAACGGCAGCCTTGAACGATTTCCACGAGAAAGTCGTCAAGCTATCTGAAACCTTCTCTATAAAGGAGACGGCCCGACTTCTTCGTGTCAGTACCGGATTTCTGAGGACGCACTCAATACAGCGCGGGGTGACGTTTGCCGATCGTGAAAGCCGCACCCCTGCAGAGAAGCGTAAAGTCAAAAAGCTCTGGGATCACTATCTGATCCACTATGAGACCCGCCAGGTCCAAGCCCCTACCCCATTTGTTAAGCCCGGTGACCTAGCCATCAATCCCGGTCTGGAGCTCAAAAGCCGCCGCGCCTGGGTCAATGGTCAAAATGCGTTCCTCGCCCGTTGTGTCGAACTTTCTGAACTGTTCACCGTTGCAGAAGCAGCTGACATCCTTAAGGTCAGCCATCGCTTCCTCAAAACCTACGCATACAATGAGCAAATCACATTCGTTGGCGGCCCTTCGCTGGATGTGAAGAACGAGTTCTATTGCCGAGCTGAGAAGCTCGCTGCGGACAAAGCGCCGATCCAGGCAGCTGCCCAGACCCTCAACGTCACCACTCGGTTCCTCACAGGATTTGCCAAACACTGGCAACTGCCCTTCATCTTCCCTGAGTCTGTCGATTCCGCCGCCGAATCCGACGATATCTCCTTTATGGAAGACATGTGCATCGACGAGGACGGTGATGACGAACTTGTAATGTCGGATGCTGATTCCGACAGCGACTCGGTCACCTCCTCCCCTTACTACGACCGGCCGACGAATAAGCAAGCTTACGGCTCTTCGTACGCTCAGTTCTAAATGGCCCATACGCCTGGGAATCCAGAAGTCTGGCGTTAGGTTGGGCTTCTCCCCTTCCTAACCAAGGACCAATCATGGACGCTGCCGTAGAAACTGTTTCAACTGCTGATACCGAGCTTTGTGTTACCGATATCTCGATTTCTGATCAGATTAACGGTAGCGGAGACTCCCAAGAGAGTGACGGAAGGCTCCGTCTCAGCTACATAGTGCCACCAGCATTCCGGCAACCAATGGTAAATCAGGCAGCCTGGACCACTTGGTATGGCTCTCCAAAGGCCATCGCTGACGTTACCGATGTTTTGATGCGGTTACGTAGCCCGAAGCTCAATAACGTTCGGGGCCTAGCCACTTTCAACCTGCCCAAAGGGCGGAGTGTGCCCCCGGCAACGATAATGCTTAGTTTTCTGGGCGTTGCCGAGCACCGGCACATTGTGGCCGAGGTTATGGGGGATGAGTTCGATCGCATTGACTTAGGCTCCAAGCTTGAGTTCAACCTCGGTCAGCTGCTTGGTAATAAGGCCCGCGATCAACTGCGCACCATGGCACAAACCTCCGCTGCTACTGATCTTGTCAGCCATATTGAAAGATGCTTCCCGATCATGCGCAGCCTTTTCCAGGCAGGCGTATTTTACCGTGAGCTTGCACTGCCGCTTTTATACCTGGGAGCACTGAAGGATCGGCTTGCAGATAGCTCTCAGAAGCTTAATCAGACCGATCGCTTTCGCATTGATATGGCTTTGTCTGTCTTGCTCAATGCACTGCCATCGCCGTTTTCTGGGGTGATCCTAGGAACCTGTGAGTCGATTCTTAAAGTGTTCCCTGAGCAAGCGGCCAAGGAAGAACGGTTGATCGCCAAGCGGGGTCCAATGGACCCTGCTGTGCCGCTTGCTGAGCAAATGTCTGAGAACGGGTTTGCAAGCCTCGTCCAAGAGGTTGTGACGTTCCACTACAGTTCGAGCGCAGGTCGAAAGCAACCACTCCCAGCCTTGCTCAATGCCGCCGAAGCAGCAGCTTTAGCCTTAAGTCCCGGCGAAAACGTGCTGACTATTGTATACAAGCAATTCTGTGATGACTTTGCACTCCCTCGATGGAACGCGCTCACTGAGTCATTGCAAAAGCATGCAGGATCGATGGAGGTGCCCTTTGATCACAAGGCTCTCCCGAGGGACCTCATCGGCCGGGCAATTGAGCAGCCTAAAGGTCACACCTGTGAAGCCGTCCAATTGCTTCGGGGGCTTATCCAGTTCAACCATGCGCATATGGATGTCGAAGCTTTCACAAAACGCGCAGATAAGCAGTTAGCCAAGGCCCGCGAGTTGGAGTCACAGATCTCAACGTTGGGCGCGAACCTTACCGCGAGCGCGATGATCAAGATCGCCAGCCTGGCTCAGGCCGGCAGCGAAGAGATCATGGCCAACCGTAATTGGTTCAAAACCGAGGTCGAAAGTCTTTCACCACTGGTACGCACCTGGCAGCGGTTCTATGAGGAGTGGGATCGTTTGCTGCGTAAAGGTTCGCCTGGTCCAAACAAGCACGCCGCTTCCTTGGCGGTCGTCGAGAAGCTCCACAAGCAGCCTGCAGCTCCTACAGCGACCTCACCAGAGGTTGAAGACCTTCAAACCCAAATTGAGACTCTTAAGGGCCTGCTTGAGCAGAAGGACATCGACAGCAACGAGATGCGTGTTGAGCTCTACAACCTGCGGCTTTTCAAGGAAAACCTGGGTCTGCCCGTTCACCGGCCTGAACCGTTGGCTTTGAACATGGACATGATGCGTCGCGTAGCTATGCGTGACTCGATTACGCCCACGGACGTACTCATGTTCATCGAATCTGTTTCTGAAGGGCGCGTTGTGGTGCTGGATTCTGCTTGGAAGTCTGCCAAAGAGGCGGCGTCTTTCCAGCAGACCGGGCGCATGCTGGACGTTATCACCACGATGGTATTTCCGTATTACGATTCGCTTATGGCCGGCAATCCCGACTCGACGGCACGGGCCATTCTCGGCAACTCGTACTCAGCAAACGAATCTGAAACTGTTAGCTCGCATCGCCGTCTGCGGGCGCAGCGCGAATTTGAATATCAGGGCGAGATCCATTTCTTCGAACGTCACCTCAAGGCTGGCAATGGCGCTGGTCTTGAGGGTATGCGAATTCACTTTGATATCATCGATGGCAAGGTAGTGATCGCCTACACCGGGCCACACCTGGAGTGCTCATCTAGTAACTGATCGAAGCATCAATTACCGTCGTCGCCCTTTACTTCAGATGGCGTCGACGGTGGGGTTTGGGGAGCAATGGAACCAAAAACCAACGTAAGCCCTACCACCTGCGCTCGGTGCCTTCTTCCCAGGCATCCGCCTCGATGAAGCAGTTGCGCATGTCGGCTTCCTGGCTGATCTCGGTCAGCAGGTCGTGCACGGTCTTGTCCAGCTCGTCGTCGCTTCGATACGAAATGGCCAACTCGTAGTGGCCCGACTCCAGCCGTTTCATGCCGTAGGGTTCCAGGCAGTAGCGCTCGATGTTCTCCTTGGCCCGTTTCCGGCCGCGCACGAACTTGCTGTTATTCACCACCGCCAGGCGCAGGGTGACGGTGGCCACCCGCTCGACAGCGGGCGGCTCTGCCGGCGATGACGACGAGGCCGTGATCTGCTGATCGCGTGACCGGGCGCTCTTCTGGTATGCGCCGATCTCGACACCCCGGTGGCGCAGGTAGCTGTACAGTGTGCTCTTGGAGATGTGTAGCTTCTCGCCGATGGCGCTGACGCTCAGGCGACCCTCGCGGTACAGCGTTTGCGCCGCCATGGCGGTGGCCTCGGCCTTGGCGGGCAGACCCTTGGGACGGCCACCGATCCGGCCCCGCGACCGTGCGGCCGACAGGCCCGCCTGAGTCCGCTCGCGGATCAGCTCGCGCTCGAACTCGGCCAGCGAGGCGAACAGGTTGAACACCAGGCGGCCTTGGGCATGGGTGGTGTCGATGGGGTCATTCAGGCTCTGCAAGCCGACCTTACGCTCTGCCAGCTCGCCGACCAGCTCGACCAGGTGCTTGAGCGAGCGCCCGAGGCGATCCAGTTTCCAGATCACCACGGCATCACCCGGACGCACGTTGGCCAGCAGTTTGTCCAGTTCCGGACGGGCGCTTTTCGCGCCGCTGGCGATGTCTTGGTAGATGCGTTCGCACCCGGCCTGTTTCAGGGCATCGACTTGTAGGTCGGCTTTCTGATCCCGAGTGCTCACTCGCGCATAACCGATCTTCATCAAAAGTACCGTTTACTCGACTACGTTAGTAATAGTTGAACTTTGATAAAGCGTACCAGTTATTTGAACCGTAGCGTGGGGAGCTTAACGAACCGAGCCTGTCGTTTTCAGAAGACGGCTGCACTGAACGTCAGAAGCCGACTGCACTATAGCAGCGGAGGGGTTGGATCCATCAGGCAACGACGGGCTGCTGCCGGCCATCAGCGGACGCAGGGAGGACTTTCCGCAACCGGCCGTTCGATGCGGCACCGATGGCCTTCGCGCAGGGGTAGTGAATCCGCCAGGATTGACTTGCGCTGCCCTACCTCTCACTAGTGAGGGGCGGCAGCGCATCAAGCGGTGAGCGCACTCCGGCACCGCCAACTTTCAGCACATGCGTGTAAATCATCGTCGTAGAGACGTCGGAATGGCCGAGCAGATCCTGCACGGTTCGAATGTCGTAACCGCTGCGGAGCAAGGCCGTCGCGAACGAGTGGCGGAGGGTGTGCGGTGTGGCGGGCTTCGTGATGCCTGCTTGTTCTACGGCACGTTTGAAGGCGCGCTGAAAGGTCTGGTCATACATGTGATGGCGACGCACGACACCGCTCCGTGGATCGGTCGAATGCGTGTGCTGCGCAAAAACCCAGAACCACGGCCAGGAATGCCCGGCGCGCGGATACTTCCGCTCAAGGGCGTCGGGAAGCGCAACGCCGCTGCGGCCCTCGGCCTGGTCCTTCAGCCACCATGCCCGTGCACGCGACAGCTGCTCGCGCAGGCTGGGTGCCAAGCTCTCGGGTAACATCAAGGCCCGATCCTTGGAGCCCTTGCCCTCCCGCACGATGATCGTGCCGTGATCGAAATCCAGATCCTTGACCCGCAGTTGCAAACCCTCACTGATCCGCATGCCCGTTCCATACAGAAGCTGGGCGAACAAACGATGCTCGCCTTCCAGAAAACCGAGGATGCGAACCACTTCATCCGGGGTCAGCACCACCGGCAAGCGCCGCGACGGCCGAGGTCTTCCGATCTCCTGAAGCCAGGGCAGATCCGTGCACAGCACCTTGCCGTAGAAGAACAGCAAGGCCGCCAATGCCTGACGATGCGTGGAGACCGAAACCTTGCGCTCGTTCGCCAGCCAGGACAGAAATGCCTCGACTTCGCTGCTGCCCAAGGTTGCCGGGTGACGCACACCGTGGAAACGGATGAAGGCACGAACCCAGTGGACATAAGCCTGTTCGGTTCGTAAGCTGTAATGCAAGTAGCGTATGCGCTCACGCAACTGGTCCAGAACCTTGACCGAACGCAGCGGTGGTAACGGCGCAGTGGCGGTTTTCATGGCTTGTTATGACTGTTTTTTTGTACAGTCTATGCCTCGGGCATCCAAGCAGCAAGCGCGTTACGCCGTGGGTCGATGTTTGATGTTATGGAGCAGCAACGATGTTACGCAGCAGGGCAGTCGCCCTAAAACAAAGTTAAGCTCAGATAGCCATGCGCTACCGACAGATGGGATTGGCGAACAGGTTCCCCACGATGTTTAGCATTGTGCATGGAACGGAAATTGCAGCATTTACAATTACTTATAAAAATGATATTGAGCGAAGCGTAGTGAACGTTCGCCGCATAACTCAAAGACGTTGATGCGGACGACGTTCACTACGCTTCGCGCTAAATAACAAGTTTGCGGAGGCGGTTTTTTGCTATCGCCAGTCACACAAACAAAGGGAGGGGAAGCGTGATCCAAACCAGTTCCGTGGATGCATGGCCATCTGCGCCTAACGCCTCGTTAGAGCGAACACCGCTCGCTTCGCTCCCGGCTTACGCCCCTTCGGGGTGTCGCTCAACTCGAACACGTTAGGCATCTTCATGGGTGAATTCTTTCCTGCACAAATTTCCGAGCAGCTATCCCACGCTCGCGGGGTGATCGAGCGCCATCTGGCTGCAACGCTGGACACAATCCACCTGTTCGGATCTGCGCTCGATGGAGGGTTGAAGCCGGACAGCGACATCGACTTGCTCGTGACCGTCAGCGCCGCACCTAACGATTCGCTCCGGCAGGCACTAATGCTCGACCTGCTAAAAGTCTCATCACCGCCAGGCGATGGCGGACCATGGCGACCGCTGGAGGTGACTGTTGTCGCTCGAAGCGAAGTAGTGCCCTGGCGCTATCCGGCGCGACGTGAGCTTCAGTTCGGTGAGTGGCTCCGCCACGACATCCTCTCCGGAACGTTCGAGCCTGCCGTTCTGGATCACGATCTTGCGATTTTGCTGACCAAGGCGAGGCAACACAGCCTTGCTCTGCTAGGTCCATCCGCAGTCACGTTCTTCGAGCCGGTGCCGAACGAGCATTTTTCCAAGGCGCTTTTCGACACGATTGCCCAGTGGAATTCAGAGTCGGATTGGAAGGGTGACGAGCGGAACGTCGTTCTTGCTCTTGCTCGCATTTGGTACAGTGCTTCAACGGGTCTCATTGCTCCTAAGGACGTTGCTGCCGCATGGGTATCGGAGCGTTTGCCTGCCGAGCATCGGCCCATCATTTGCAAGGCACGCGCGGCGTACCTGGGTAGCGAGGACGACGACCTAGCAATGCGCGTCGAAGAGACGGCTGCGTTCGTTCGATATGCCAAAGCAACGATTGAGAGAATCTTGCGTTGAGCAGCACGTGCGAAAAGTGCATCGACCGGCGCCCAGGCATCTGATGCCTAACTCCGCGTTGAAGTGGACGGGCTGCGCCCGCCGCTCAACTATGCGTTGGGCATTCACACGAGGGGAGATAATGAGAACTCAATGGAAGAAGTTTGGTTTTGGGGTCGCGCTGACCGCGTTGTCTACCGTCGCGGTTGCTGACCCAACAGCACAAGATGTTATTTCTGCGTTCAAGAATGCTGGTCTTGAAGCAGAAAATCCCACCCCAATGGGGCCAAGAAACTATGGCCTTGCCCCCTACGTCTGCAAAGGCGTTCGTTTTCTCATTCCCTCGCTGGGCGAGGATAGCGGCGGCAGGGCTCTTGCTTGTCCAAACGCGGCTGACAGGGATGCCATAGCTGGTTACTACGAACGCCTTGGAAAGAAAAGTGCAGCGTTTTTTTCTTGGGTTTTTGTTAAAGGCAATGTTGTCGTGCAAATAAACGGCGACCTCGAAGAAGAAAAAGCAAGAAAGTACGAGCGCGCCATTCCATGACCTATTTGCCCAACAAGCGCTTCGAGAGGGACGCTCCAACAGCCGGCTTCGCCGCCTGTTTCCGCGCCCCTCAAGCTAAACGTTAGATGCACTAAGCACATAATTGCTCACAGCCAAACTATCAGGTCAAGTCTGCTTTTATTATTTTTAAGCGTGCATAATAAGCCCTACACAAATTGGGAGATATATCATGAAAGGCTGGCTTTTTCTTGTTATCGCAATAGTTGGCGAAGTAATCGCAACATCCGCATTAAAATCTAGCGAGGGCTTTACTAAGCTTGCCCCTTCCGCCGTTGTCATAATCGGTTATGGCATCGCATTTTATTTTCTTTCTCTGGTTCTGAAATCCATCCCTGTCGGTGTTGCTTATGCAGTCTGGTCGGGACTCGGCGTCGTCATAATTACAGCCATTGCCTGGTTGCTTCATGGGCAAAAGCTTGATGCGTGGGGCTTTGTAGGTATGGGGCTCATAATTGCTGCCTTTTTGCTCGCCCGATCCCCATCGTGGAAGTCGCTGCGGAGGCCGACGCCATGGTGACGGTGTTCGGCATTCTGAATCTCACCGAGGACTCCTTCTTCGATGAGAGCCGGCGGCTAGACCCCGCCGGCGCTGTCACCGCGGCGATCGAAATGCTGCGAGTCGGATCAGACGTCGTGGATGTCGGACCGGCCGCCAGCCATCCGGACGCGAGGCCTGTATCGCCGGCCGATGAGATCAGACGTATTGCGCCGCTCTTAGACGCCCTGTCCGATCAGATGCACCGTGTTTCAATCGACAGCTTCCAACCGGAAACCCAGCGCTATGCGCTCAAGCGCGGCGTGGGCTACCTGAACGATATCCAAGGATTTCCTGACCCTGCGCTCTATCCCGATATTGCTGAGGCGGACTGCAGGCTGGTGGTTATGCACTCAGCGCAGCGGGATGGCATCGCCACCCGCACCGGTCACCTTCGACCCGAAGACGCGCTCGACGAGATTGTGCGGTTCTTCGAGGCGCGGGTTTCCGCCTTGCGACGGAGCGGGGTCGCTGCCGACCGGCTCATCCTCGATCCGGGGATGGGATTTTTCTTGAGCCCCGCACCGGAAACATCGCTGCACGTGCTGTCGAACCTTCAAAAGCTGAAGTCGGCGTTGGGGCTTCCGCTATTGGTCTCGGTGTCGCGGAAATCCTTCTTGGGCGCCACCGTTGGCCTTCCTGTAAAGGATCTGGGTCCAGCGAGCCTTGCGGCGGAACTTCACGCGATCGGCAATGGCGCTGACTACGTCCGCACCCACGCGCCTGGAGATCTGCGAAGCGCAATCACCTTCTCGGAAACCCTCGCGAAATTTCGCAGTCGCGACGCCAGAGACCGAGGGTTAGATCATGCCTAGCATTCACCTTCCGGCCGCCCGCTAGCGGACCCTGGTCAGGTTCCGCGAAGGTGGGCGCAGACATGCTGGGCTCGTCAGGATCAAACTGCACTATGAGGCGGCGGTTCATACCGCGCCTGGGGAGCGAATGGACAGCGAGGAGCCTCCGAACGTTCGGGTCGCCTGCTCGGGTGATATCGACGAGGTTGTGCGGCTGATGCACGACGCTGCGGCGTGGATGTCCGCCAAGGGAACGCCCGCCTGGGACGTCGCGCGGATCGACCGGACATTCGCGGAGACCTTCGTCCTGAGATCCGAGCTCCTAGTCGCGAGTTGCAGCGACGGCATCGTCGGCTGTTGCACCTTGTCGGCCGAGGATCCCGAGTTCTGGCCCGACGCCCTCAAGGGGGAGGCCGCATATCTGCACAAGCTCGCGGTGCGACGGACACATGCGGGCCGGGGTGTCAGCTCCGCGCTGATCGAGGCTTGCCGCCATGCCGCGCGAACGCAGGGGTGCGCCAAGCTGCGGCTCGACTGCCACCCGAACCTGCGTGGCCTATACGAGCGGCTCGGATTCACCCACGTCGACACTTTCAATCCCGGCTGGGATCCAACCTTCATCGCAGAACGCCTAGAACTCGAAATCTAACGTCCGTTCGGGCATCGAGGTCCATGTCGGGGTGGGACGGGCCCGTGGCTTCAAGATGGGGTCGTTTGCGGGAGGGGGCGGAATCCTACGCTAAGGCTTTGGCCAGCGATATTCTCCGGTGAGATTGATGTGTTCCCATCCGAGCGGCGAAACATGGGCCAAGAGATCGGGCGATAGCAGCTTTCCATCGCGTTTCTGGTTTGCAACGACCTCGCCGAGCTTCATGGTGTTCCAGAAGATGATGATGGCGGCGAGCAGATTCATGCCGGCGATGCGGTAATGCTGGCCTTCGGCGGAACGGTCGCGGATTTCACCGCGGCGGTGGAAGCTGATTGCCCGCTTCAGCGCATGATGAGCTTCGCCTTTGTTGAGCCCGATCTGGGCACGCCGTTGGAGTTCGGCATCCAGAATCCAGTCGATCATGAACAGGGTGCGCTCGACGCGACCGACTTCCCGCAGGGCTGTCGCGAGCTCGTTCTGCCGCGGATAGGAGGCGAGTTTCCGCAGAATCTGGCTTGGCGCGACGGTCCCGGCAGCAATGGTGGCGGCGATGCGCAGGATGTCGGGCCAATTGCGCTCGATCATGGCTTGGTTGACCTTTCCGCCGATCAACGCTCGCAGGTGCGCCGGGGCGGCCGACGGATTGAACGCGTAGAGCCGTTTGGATGGCAGGTCGCGGATGCGCGGAGCGAACCGGTAGCCGAGAATGGCACATGCGGCAAAGACGTGATCGGTGAAGCCGCCCGTGTCGGTGAACTGCTCGCGGATATGGCGTCCAGCATCGTTCATCAGCAGGCCATCGAGGATGTAAGGCGCTTCGCTTGCCGTTGCAGGAATCACCTGGGTTGCGAACGGCGCATATTGGTCGGAGACGTGGCTATAGGCTTTCAGGCCCGGGGTATTGCCATATTTCGCGTTGACCAGGTTCATGGCCTCACCTTGCTCTGTAGCGACGAAGAACTGTCCGTCGCTCGAAGCCGACGTGCCCATGCCCCAGAACCGGGCCATGGGTAACGCTGCCTGTGCCTCGACCACCATGGCCAGCGCCCGGTCATAGGCTTCGCCCTCGACATGCCACCGTCCAATGCGGATCAATTCCCAGAAGGTGTGGGTGTTTGTCGCATCCGCCATTTTGCGCAAGCCGAGGTTGATCCCTTCCGCCAAGATAACGTTCATTAGCCCGATCCGGTCAGCGCAGGGTGCTCCTGTGCGCAGATGGGTGAACGCTTCGGTGAAGCCGGTCGCCGCATCCACCTCCAGCAGGAGATCGGTGATGCGCGTGGGCGGGATCTGCTTGTAGAGATCGAGCACCAGATCTTCGGCGCCTGTCGGCGCGGCGGCTTCGAGTTTCTCGATATGCAGAACGCCGTTTTCAATCGACCCGCCCGGGATCGTGCCTGCGCGAGCGGCACGGCCAAGCTCGCGCAACCGCATGTCGAGGCGAGCTTGCCGGTCTGCCAGCCATTCCTCCGGCCGCAATGGCACAGCGAGACGACCGCCTTCCGCGATGGATTGTGCCGGAACGAGTGCGTGTTTCAGATCGCCATAGCGCCGGGACCTAGTAAGCCAGACATCTCCGGAGCGGAACGCATGGCCTTGTCGCAAATTCTTCAGGTTAACTCGATGTTGACCATGGGGAGAGAAGTTGCCGCTCCTGATATTGCGGAGCGAGCCGATGATTTTGAATACCATTGCCGAAAAGCTGAAGCGCCAGTCGAAGGATGATTTCAAGGGCAGGCATTTCGAGGCCTGGCTGATTGTACAGGCGGTTGCCTGGTACTTGCGCTACCCGCTCAGCTATCGTGACTTGGAAGAGATGTTTCGCGAGCGGGGCTTCGAGGTCGATCATAGCACGATCAACCGCTGGGTATTGGCTTATGCACCTGTCATCGAGAAACGGCTGCGGCAGTTTCGTCGACCCCATTGCGGCTCGGTCCGGATTGATGAGACCTATGTCAAGATCCGCGGCAAATGGCGCTATCTGTACCGAGCCATCGATAAGCATGGCAATCCGGTGGATTTCCTGCTGACCGCTAAGCGCGATCTCGACGCTGCCAAGCG
Organism: Pseudomonas sp. WS 5503; assembly: GCF_012985385.1. NCBI lineage: Bacteria > Pseudomonadati > Pseudomonadota > Gammaproteobacteria > Pseudomonadales > Pseudomonadaceae > Pseudomonas > Pseudomonas sp. WS 5503. The sequence continues at coordinate 2,993 of NZ_JAAQWI010000010.1, read as the reverse complement.
GTTCTTCCGAAAGATGCTTAAAGATGAACCCTTGTTGTCGCCGAACAGGATTGGGACGGACGGGGCCAACACCTTCCCGTCAACGATCAAAACGTCGGTTGATGATGGGCTTCTCCATCCCGATCCCGTGCATTATGTGACCAAACATCTCCAGCAGGGGATTGAGAGCGACCATTTCCGGGTGAAGAAGAACATGCCGAAGATCGGCGGTTTCCAATCCTTTAACACGGCGCGGCGAACCATCGCGGGTTTCGAGGCGATGCTGTGGCTGCGGAAGGGCTTTGGCTTTTCAGGCGGCTGGACCGTCAATGACCAGAATGATTTGCTTGCGCGCCTCTTCGGACTGCAAAAGGTTAACAAAGCATGAAAATACCGGCCTTGGCTGGGTGATAGCTGCCTCCAAAAGTGTTTGCGACACGCCCGGAACAATTCAGCCACTGCACCCATGTTCCGAGTTGGTGTGGTTTGCGGATCGTATGCCGGCATCTCGTTGCGCAAGATCTGCACCCAATCGGCAGGCACGGGCGGCGATCTCCAATCTGCGGGATCAGTCAGATCACCCGAGTGCGTGGGCATGACAATCGTGCCCTGGGGACCAACACAATCCAGAAGGGCCTGAATCACTGCGACCGGCCCTCCCGCGACCCAGCCGAGCGAGCTTAGCGAACTGTGGACGAGAACTGTGCCACCAAGCGTAAGGCCGTTCTCTCGCATTTGCCTTGCTAGGCTCGCGCGAGTTGCTGGCTGAGGCGTTCTCGAAATCAGCTCTTGTTCGGTCGGCATCTACTCTATTCCTTTGCCCTCGGACGAGTGCTGGGGCGTCGGTTTCCACTATCGGCGAGTACTTCTACACAGCCATCGGTCCAGACGGCCGCGCTTCTGCGGGCGATTTGTGTACGCCCGACAGTCCCGGCTCCGGATCGGACGATTGCGTCGCATCGACCCTGCGCCCAAGCTGCATCATCGAAATTGCCGTCAACCAAGCTCTGATAGAGTTGGTCAAGACCAATGCGGAGCATATACGCCCGGAGCCGCGGCGATCCTGCAAGCTCCGGATGCCTCCGCTCGAAGTAGCGCGTCTGCTGCTCCATACAAGCCAACCACGGCCTCCAGAAGAAGATGTTGGCGACCTCGTATTGGGAATCCCCGAACATCGCCTCGCTCCAGTCAATGACCGCTGTTATGCGGCCATTGTCCGTCAGGACATTGTTGGAGCCGAAATCCGCGTGCACGAGGTGCCGGACTTCGGGGCAGTCCTCGGCCCAAAGCATCAGCTCATCGAGAGCCTGCGCGACGGACGCACTGACGGTGTCGTCCATCACAGTTTGCCAGTGATACACATGGGGATCAGCAATCGCGCATATGAAATCACGCCATGTAGTGTATTGACCGATTCCTTGCGGTCCGAATGGGCCGAACCCGCTCGTCTGGCTAAGATCGGCCGCAGCGATCGCATCCATGGCCTCCGCGACCGGCTGCAGAACAGCGGGCAGTTCGGTTTCAGGCAGGTCTTGCAACGTGACACCCTGTGCACGGCGGGAGATGCAATAGGTCAGGCTCTCGCTGAATTCCCCAATGTCAAGCACTTCCGGAATCGGGAGCGCGGCCGATGCAAAGTGCCGATAAACATAACGATCTTTGTAGAAACCATCGGCGCAGCTATTTACCCGCAGGACATATCCACGCCCTCCTACATCGAAGCTGAAAGCACGAGATTCTTCGCCCTCCGAGAGCTGCATCAGGTCGGAGACGCTGTCGAACTTTTCGATCAGAAACTTCTCGACAGACGTCGCGGTGAGTTCAGGCTTTTTCATATCTCATTGCCCCCGGACGAGCGTCTGCTCCGCCATTCGCCGTCCGCCGTGCCAATCGGATCAGCCGTCCAAATGCGGGATTTTCGTTAGTCGGAGGCCAAACGGCATTGAGCGTCAGCATATCATCAGCGAGCTGAAGAAAGACAATCCCCGATCCGCTCCACGTGTTGCCCCAGCAATCAGCGCGACCTTGCCCCTCCAACGTCATCTCGTTCTCCGCTCATGAGCTCAGCCAATCGACTGGCGAGCGGCATCGCATTCTTCGCATCCCGCCTCTGGCGGATGCAGGAAGATCAACGGATCTCGGCCCAGTTGACCCAGGGCTGTCGCCACAATGTCGCGGGAGCGGATCAACCGAGCAAAGGCATGACCGACTGGACCTTCCTTCTGAAGGCTCTTCTCCTTGAGCCACCTGTCCGCCAAGGCAAAGCGCTCACAGCAGTGGTCATTCTCGAGATAATCGACGCGTACCACCTTGCCATCCTGAAGAATGGTGCAGTGTCTCGGCACCCCATAGGGAACCTTTGCCATCAACTCGGCAAGATGCAGCGTCGTGTTGGCATCGTGTCCCACGCCGAGGAGAAGTACCTGCCCATCGAGTTCATGGACACGGGCGACCGGGCTTGCAGGCGAGTGAGGTGGCAGGGGCAATGGATCAGAGATGATCTGCTCTGCCTGTGGCCCCGCTGCCGCAAAGGCAAATGGATGGGCGCTGCGCTTTACATTTGGCAGGCGCCAGAATGTGTCAGAGACAACTCCAAGGTCCGGTGTAACGGGCGACGTGGCAGGATCGAACGGCTCGTCGTCCAGACCTGACCACGAGGGCATGACGAGCGTCCCTCCCGGACCCAGCGCAGCACGCAGGGCCTCGATCAGTCCAAGTGGCCCATCTTCGAGGGGCCGGACGCTACGGAAGGAGCTGTGGACCAGCAGCACACCGCCGGGGGTAACCCCAAGGTTGAGAAGCTGACCGATGAGCTCGGCTTTTCGCCATTCGTATTGCACGACATTGCACTCCACCGCTGATGACATCAGTCGATCATAGCACGATCAACGGCACTGTTGCAAATAGTCGGTGGTGATAAACTTATCATCCCCTTTTGCTGATGGAGCTGCACATGAACCCATTCAAAGGCCGGCATTTTCAGCGTGACATCATTCTGTGGGCCGTACGCTGGT